>NZ_WBYM01000010.1 GCF_013283365.1 Marinobacterium sp. xm-d-530
TGACCTCTCCCCCAAAAACTAGACCATGACCTCGATGAGATTTCCATTTAACCTAAAGGGATGGAGATCTCGATATGAAGAAGCGTTACACCGAAGAACAGATCATTAAGGCGATCAAAGAGCATGAGGCAGGAGCCAAGGTAGATGACATCTGCCGTAGGCTAAATGTATCAGCTGGAACCTTTTACAACTGGCGAAGTAAATATGCTGGTCTTGAGGTTAACGAAGCCAAACGCCTTCGTGAGCTTGAAGCTGAAAATAATAAACTCAAGAAGCTTCTAGCGGAGAAGTTACTTGAGGTCGATGCTATGAAGGATGTTCTCTCAAAAAAGTGGTAAAGACCGCTCAGCGTAAAGAGGTGGTCACACATCTGATTGAACATCATAACTTAAGTGAAAGAGCTGCTTGCAGACTGGCTTGTTTAGGCAGATCGAGCTTTCGATATGTGGCCACGCCAACTGATGATTCAGCACTTCGGGATCGGCTAAAAGAACTGGCTGCAAAGCAGTCAGCTTACGGTTATTTGATGTTGCACAGTCTTCTTAAGACTGAGGGACTAGTCATTAACAAGAAGCGTACATATCGCCTCTATACGGAAGAAGGACTTCAGGTCAGAACTAAGAAGCGTAAGAAGCTAACTCGTCCTAGACAGCCTCTAGAGGTGCCTACTGAAGTAAATCAGCGTTGGTCCATGGATTTTGTAGCCGACCAATTAGCTGGCGGACGCAGATTTAGGGTTTTGAATGTTGTCGATGACTATTCAAGAGAGATGGTTGGGCAGTTGGTCTCTATATCAATCAGTGGACGACAAGTTGCCAGATTCCTATCGGAGCTGATTGAGTCACGTAGCAAGCCTAAAAAGATTATTTGTGACAACGGAACAGAGTTTACTAGCAAGGCGATGTTCTTTTGGAGCAAAGAGACAGCTGTGCAGCTAGGATTTATTCAGCCAGGCAAACCCACTCAAAACGCTTTTGTTGAGAGCTTGAATGGCAAATTTAGAAACGAATGCCTAAATCAGCATTGGTTTAGAACGCTGGATGAAGCAAGATATGAGATCGATTTATGGCGA
>NZ_WBYM01000001.1 GCF_013283365.1 Marinobacterium sp. xm-d-530
TCATGCTCTTTGATCGCCTTAATGATCTGTTCTTCGGTGTAACGCTTCTTCATATCGAGATCTCCATCCCTTTAGGTTAAATGGAAATCTCATCGAGGTCATGGTCTAGTTTTTGGGGGAGAGGTCAAACTCAACACAATCACCATACGAATGCCCGCTTTACCTTAAAACCGGACATGTTGCTTGGTTGGTTTAAGCTTAATAAGCTAACCAGTTTGGCTTAGTGTTCGAGCAAAATTGTACAACAACACTTGATAGCCTGAGAAACTTACTGCTGCTCGTTAGCGGCTACAACTAACTTACGATTAGAGTTTTTATCATCTTCGGCTTTTGAGAAAAATCAGTTGTGTGTTGAAAAATGTGGAGATAATTTTTCAACACATGATTACTAGAGGCTGTTGATCTTTGAGTGAAAATTAGACGGCATAGCAACAAGGTATAATGGTTTCGCCAAAAATCAAAAATACCACCGAGAACGGACGTTGCTATGCCTAGAACAATGTTAACAGATAAAGCCTGGGAAGCCCTAAAGCAAATACTTAAAGACACGGGGCGTGTTTACAATAAGTATGAGCACAGAAATACGCTTGAAGGCATTCTGTATCGGATGCGTACTGGAGTCCAATGGCGAGATCTGCCTGAAAAATTCGGCCGTTGGAATACCGTTTTTAGACGTTTTAACCTCTGGTCAAAAAAGGGGGTACTTCAAAAACTGTTTCAAAGCATATCGTCTGAGAATGACCCTGAGTGGCTATTTATTGATGGAAGCATCGTGAAGGCGCATCAGGATAGCTGCGGGGCATCAAGCGGTGCAGACGAAGCGATAGGAAAAAGCCGGGGTGGCAATTCTACAAAAATTCATCTTGCTGTTGATAGTGCTGGGCTACCTGTTTATTTCGAAATCTCTGGTGGGCAAGTACATGACATCGCCCATGCTCAGAGTTTGATAGCAGAAGCCCCAAAATCAAGCAAGTGTCACTGCCGATAAGGGCTACGATAGTGATAGTTTACGAGCATTTATTGAAGCTCAAGGTAGCGTGGCCAATATTCCGAGGAAAGAGAACAGTAAAACTGGGAATGGTCATATGGACTGGTGCCTTTATAAGTACCGGCACCTGGTTGAAAACGCTTTTTTAAAGATTAAAAAATATCGTGCTATTGCTACTCGCTATGACAAACTGGCAAGAAACTACGCCAGTAATGTCGCGTTAGCCTTTGTCATGGTCTGGCTACCAATGCATTGCTGAATAAAATTTAAGCAAAGATCAACAGCCTCTAGTCAGTCCGAAATTTAATCGTAGTTTAATTAGCATGTCAAGCCAAAGCCGTTGTTGGCTTAAATATGCAGATTAACTATTTAGGTTGCGAGCCCCCCTGGTTGGTCTCGAAGATACTGGTTTAGACATAGCTGCGTTGCTATGGTGTTGGCTATAACTTTGGAAACTCTATGTATATCTCTATGTTGCGATTGCTAGTTGGCTTGATACTCTTAATCTCAACGGCGTGTGGAAGCCTGGCGCTATGGTATCAATTATATGATTTCCCTTTTGCTGTAAGCTTGTTTGTCCTGACATGCTGGAGTGTCTTAGGTATCGCTTGTGTAATAACGCTAGGGTATAGATATCGGCGAAGAATGCGCAACTTGCTGATTGCTTACCTGCTCTTAGGCGCAATATTACTCATTTGGTGGCAAACTGTTACCCCCTCTCATCAACGTGACTGGGCTGATGATGTTGCTTATTTGCTTAAATCGGAGATGCAGGGTAACCAGGTTACGCTGTATAATGTACGTAATTTCAAATGGCGTAGTGAAAGCGACTACACAGCAAACTGGCAAACCCGCCACTACAATTTAGAGCAGTTGGTTTCGGCCGACTTAATTCTCTCTTATTGGATGGGGCCGCATATTGCGCACACCCTGGTGTCTTTTGGTTTTAATAACGGTCAACAGCTGGTTTTTTCTTTAGAGATCCGTAAAGAGCGGCATGAATCCTTCTCCGCCATAGGTGGTTTATTCCGACAGTTTGAGCAAGTTGTTATTGCCGCAGACGAACGGGACATTATTTTGACCAGAAGTAACGCCCGAAATGAAGACGTTTATCTATATCCTTTGGCGTTAAACCCGCAGCAACTTCGTACCCTGTTTTTGGGTTACCTGACAATGGCAGAGTCACTGCGCACCACACCGCAGTTTTACAATACCCTAACAAGCAATTGTACAACCATTGTGTTTGATCTAGCCCGCCAGATTGCACCAGGTATACCCCTAGATTACCGGCTTTTGTTGTCAGGCCATTTTGCCGAGTATGCTTATGATCAGGGCGCTTTAATACCAGGTTATAGCTATAGTCAGTTACAAACATCGGGTTATATTAATGTTCGCGCGCAACAAGCAAACGAAGATCCCAATTTTTCCCGTGCGATCAGAAATGATATAGCCGCAATTTCCAAAGAGGATTAGTAATGACCTTAAGCTTTAACAAACTTGCCTGGCTATTTTTTATCCTGCTGTGTTCAGCCTTACTTAATGCCTGCAGTACCCTAAAGCAGTTCGATAGCCCAGTTGCAGTTCGCTCAATGAATACTGACGAGTACATCAGAATTAAACGGGGTGATGTGCTTACCGGCAACACACCGAGCGCAGCGTCAATAGAGACGATAAAAGTAGCCGGGTTAGATGTTAGCGCCTGTCTCGATTTAGATAACCCCGGCCATGAATGCATTGCCGCACTGCTGCAAACAAGCGGCATTAATGATGAAAGACGTTTATCTACTTTGTCGGAACTCTGGGTGCAACAGGCGCTGTCAATATCGCAAACAAAAGCAGCCGAAGCACGCCTGCATGCCTGGCTACAGGCCGCCCGCTATGCCTATGCTTATCTGTTTTTTACTAACCGCTCTGCCGGAGAGCGGGCATTTGAAGACAGGCAAACTCAGGTACGTGACTATTACAATTTAGCCGTGCAAGAGACGGCTACCATTCTGTTTGAAGCGCATGAGCGGAGTAATAATGTCAGTCCTGACATCGCCCCATTTTCCATGAGTGGCTGGGTAATCAAAACAGATTTTTCAGGCACCAATATTGCGCAAAGTGAGCAACCTATCCATAACTTATTTGCCGCGCCCTCTCTGGCTTTTACAGGGCTTCGCAGTCAGTATCGACGCGATGGTTTTGGCGCAGAGTTGGTTGCTGATCGAAGCGTGAAAACTAATGCTGGCGTTCTGGCCAGAAATAGCGATAGCAAAGATCACGCACCAGCCAGACCAACCTGGAGCGAGATGCCGTACCCGGTTGTTACCGCTTTATTGCGCTTTGAAAGTGATTCCCTTGCAGACATTTTAGCCACTACTGAAGTGACTTTCGCTGTGTATGATCCTTACCGGCACTTTGCTACCGAGCTATACGAGCAACATATCCCTTTAGCCGGACACTTTACCGCAGGCTATGGGCTGTGGCTGGCTCAGGCGGGTTTTGCCCGGCAGTCGATACGTACCTTACTGGGCCGTGAGCAAAACTTCGACAAACCACATGTATACTTGATGCAGCCATATGATCCGGACCGAAGGGTTATCTTAATGATCCATGGGCTGGCCAGTAGCCCTGAAGCTTGGGTAAACGTGGCAAATGAAATAATGGGTGATGAAATACTGCGCAAAAAATTTCAGGTGTGGCAGGTATATTACCCCACTAATATTCCTATCCCGATTAATCACTTCGAGATCCGCAATACTATCAATGCAGTGCTTCATCATTATGATCCACAAGGTTCGGCGACAGCATCAAAAAACATGGTCGTTATGGGCCACAGTATGGGCGGTGTCATCGCCCGGTTAATGGTATCGTCCAGTGAAAACCTGATGAGCGAAGTAATCCGGGATGTTGAGTTCGAACCCAAACGTCGGCAACGCATTGAAGCGCACATTAAGCCAATATTACAATTCTATCCAATGCCAGAAGTGTCTCGGGCAATCTTTATTGCCGCGCCTCACCAAGGCACCCCCTTCGCAGGACAAAGAATAGGGCGTTTTGTCGCAAGCATGATCAAACTGCCGTTAACTATTCTCGAAGATTTTGCTGATGTGCTTCAAGGCAGCGCTGATGATCCCGCCTTAAGTCAAAAAAAACCGCTTTACCTCCCCAATAGTGTTGATAACTTAAACGCGGATGATGACTTCATTTTGGCTGCTGCGACGCTCCCTATATCTTCGACAGTGAACTATCACTCTATCATTGCCAGAACGCACTCTGATGGAAAGCTAGAAGACAGTGATGATGGCTTAGTTCCCTACCAAAGCGCTCACCTGCCTGAAGCGGTATCTGAAACAGTTATTGTCTCTGGCCACAGTGTTCAGGAAACCGCTGCGGCTATTTTAGAGATTAAGCGTATCCTGCTCGACGATTTAGAAGACACTGCAGCCATTAAATAAATTAAGACTAAGAAATAAACGGATGCTGGCCTTAGCAGATAGCTGGTCACGCCATTTGCGTGATAGCTTTACGAAAACGTGATAACGAAAAGGCAAATAAAACACTGCCAATAATCACCAGCCACAGGAATTGCGGCCAAACAACATCCAAGCCAGCACCGCGATAAAGAATGGCCTGTGCCTGGCTGACAAAATGAGTGGTGGGGGCAACCAGCATAATATTTTGTACTAATTCAGGCATACTTTCCCTTGGTGTGGAACCACCTGAGAGCATTTGCAGCGGCAGTAAAATCAATACCATTAACATGCCAAACTGCGGCATATTACGCGCCAGCGTAGCCAAAAATATGCCCATAGACGTTGTGGCAAATAAATGCAGCGCCACACCCACTAAAAATAACAATACCGAGCCTTCAATCGGCACTTGTAGCGCACCTTGCACCACAAAAACCAAGGAAAACGCTGCCGCGCACAATACCACCAAGCCCATCGACCACACCTTTGCCAACATAATTTCGGTAGGCGTTACTGGCATCACCAACAAATGTTCGATAGTGCCATGCTCGCGCTCACGAATAAGTGCCGCGCCAGTTAAAATAATAGACAGCATGGTAACGTTATTAATAATTTGCATCACCGAACCAAACCAGGCTTTTTCCAGCGTTGGGTTAAAGCGTACTCTTAGCGCTAAATCTACCGGCGTAGTACTTACCCCACGCTGATGCTGCAAAAACTCACTGATCTCGGCCATAATAATTTGCTGAATATAGCCACTACCACTAAATGCTTGGCTCATCCGCGTGGCATCGGTGCTTAGCTGGATATTGGTAATATTGCCCGCAAGGATATCGCTTTGAAAATTTGGCGGAATATTTACCACAAAGGTATAACGGCCAGAATCCATTCCGGCATCCATTTCTGGCAATGAAATAAGCTCGGGTAAATTAAATTGAGGAGGATAAAAAGCCCCAACAATTCGGGCCGATAACGGTGACGCATCTTCATCAACAATAGCGATTGGCGCTTTATTTAAGGTATCTGGCATCGCAGTTGCAGCGGTATACACCGACAACGTAAAGGTATAGACAATCAAAAACAGCATGATTTTATCACGCCGTAAGCTCCATAACTCTTTTACCCCTAAGCGATAAATATTGGCAAAGGCTTGCATACTTAACGCTCCTGCTTTTTCAATAGTGCAATTGCTACGCCCAAAATAACCGGTACCGCTAACAGCAAGGGTTTAAAAGAATCATATAAATCACTAAAACCCAGTGCTTTACTAAAAACGCCACGGGTAATATTAATCATATAAGTAGCCGGATAAATCTCACCAATCACCCTACCACCACCTTCCATGGATGACACAGGATCAAGTAAACCGGCAAATTGTACTGCAGGGATCAAGGTTGCCAACATCGCAAAAAACATTGCCGCAATTTGGCTTTTGGTCACAGTAGAAGCCAGCAAGCCCATACCCGTTGCGATAATGCAGTATAAAAACGCCGCCAATAACAAGGTGATAAAACTACCAGTAATAGGGACATCAAACAGTGTTACCGCCAATAAACACATCAGTAGAAAATTAAGCATCGCCAGTGCCACATACGGCAACTGTTTACCTAACATAAACTCGGTTTTGGTTACTGGTGTCACATACAAATTAAGAATAGAACCCAGCTCTTTTTCACGTACTACGGCCAGTGCCGTTAACATGGCGGGCATCATTAATAACAGCAGCGGGATAATAGCCGGCACCATAGCAGGTAAACTGCGCACATCTGGGTTATAACGATAACGGGTTTCTATACCGGCAGCACTACTGGTGCTGGTATTAGTGCGCATTCTAGCTTGCTCGGCCAACCAATGCTGATGAATACCTTGCACATAACCTTTTACTGTTTCTGCCCGTTGCGGCATAGCGCCATCCACCCAAGCACCTACCGCTACGGGCGTTCCGCGTTCAATATCTCGGGCAAAACCGGCTGGAATTTCCAGTACCAGCGATAACTCGCCATCTCGCATCCGTTTATCCAAATCGGCATAATCTTTAATGGGCGCTTGCTCAACAAAATAGCGCGAGCCAGATAAGCTTAATGTATAGCTTTGGCTAAGTGCGGTTTGATCTCGGTCTAGCACCGCATAACGTAAATCCTCAACATCCATGCTGATACCAAACCCCATCACAAACATCAAAATTAAGGAGCCGAGTAATGCCAAAGTGCTGCGCACCGGATCCCGTTGTAACTCCAATGATTCGCGCCACATATAGCTAAACATACGCTGCATACTAAACAACGATTTTTTAGATGGCACTTGCTCGTTTGCCACCGTATCCACAGCCTCGGCAGTAACCAATGCAGCTTCAATGGGTGCTGCTTGCGACTCAGAGCCACTGGCTTCAATCAAGTAATCGATAAACGCGTCTTCCAGTGTATCCTTGCCACGCTTTTGCCTTAATAAAGCCGGTTTATCGCTATCCAGTACTCTACCAGCGTGCATCATCGACATTCGATCACAGCGCTCGGCTTCGTTCATAAAGTGCGTTGAAATAAAAATAGTCACTTTATCTTGGCGCGATAAGCTAATCAGTAAGCGCCAGAAGTTATCACGCGCAACAGGATCCACGCCCGAGGTGGGTTCGTCTAAAATCAGTAACTCAGGTTTATGCACCATGGCCACCGCCAGCGATAAACGTTGGCGAATACCAAGTGGCAAACTTTCAGGTAAATAGGCTAACACGCCTGCTAAATCAAAGCGGCTAACCATTTCCGCTACCCGCGCTGGAATATCCTGTTCTGGCACATGAAATAGCCGTGCATGCAGTACTAAGTTTTGTTCTACAGTAAGCTCACCGTACAACGAAAACGCTTGCGACATATACCCCACACGCTTACGGGTATTAATATCATCAGGGTTAACTTCTTTACCAAATAGCCAGGCTTTGCCTTCTGTCGCGGGTAATAAACCCGTAAGCATTTTCATGGTGGTGGATTTACCGCAACCATTGGAACCCAAAAAGCCAAAAATTTCACCACGAGCAATTTTAAAGCTAACATCGTTAACCGCGGTAAAATCACCAAAACGCATGGTTAAATGTTGCGCCTCAATGGCAATATCATCAGCACCAAACTGGCTTAATGGCGTAATCTCAACAGGTTGATGTCCGCGTTTTTTTTCTTCTGGCAATAATTTAATAAAGGCTTCTTCTAACGATGCCGATGCTGTTCGCTGTAAAATCTCTGCCGGTGTGCCAGTTGAAAGTACCTTACCGCCGTCCATCGCTACCAGCCAGTCAAAGCCTTGTGCTTCGTCCATATAGGCGGTTGCTACAATCACACTCATTTGTGGGCGACTTTGACGAATGCGGCTAATCAGTTGCCAAAATTGGCTACGCGCCAGCGGATCCACGCCAGTAGTGGGTTCATCTAAAATTAAAAATTGCGGATCATGAATTAGCGCACAGCACAGCCCCAGCTTTTGTTTCATACCGCCGGAAAGCTTGCCAGCTGCGCGACTTAAAAATTTTTGCAGCCCCGTTGCTTGCGTTAAATCGTCAATACGCCGACGCCGCTCTGGCGCAGAATGACCAAATAAGCGGGCAAAAAATTGCAGGTTTTCTTCAACAGATAAGGTGGGATAGAGGTTTTTACCCAACCCTTGTGGCATATAAGCAACATGTGGACAAATATATTCACGATGCGCTTTGCTGGCCATATCGCCATCTAGCACATCAATTTGACCGCTTTGAATCGCTTTAGCACCGGATAACAACGACAATAAGCTAGATTTACCCACACCATCAGGCCCTAACAACCCCACCATTTTACCCGCGGGAATATCTAAGGTGATGTTATCTAGCGCCAGTGTTTTCCCGTATCGTAAGCTAACTTGCCGAATGCGGGCTACCGTCATAAAGCAACCCGCTCAGGTAAATGTGCAGGCCAGCTGGCGTCGTCACTTAACTTAACCCAAGCAACACCCGGCAAACCGGTTTTCACCTGCGTAATATGTTTTTGCAGCAATGCGGGATCAATTTTGGCTTTGACCCTAAACATCAGTTTTTCACGTTCGCTGGCTGTTTCTACGGTTTTAGGTGTAAATTGCGCCACATCAGCAACATAAGAAATTTTAGCTGGAATGGCCACATGCGGTGCCGCATCAAGCACTATGCTTACATCACTACCAATGGCAATACGCCCAGCTTGCGCGGCGGGTAAAAAGAATGTCATATACACATCGGTCAGATCGATCATATTTAACACCCGGCCGCCACTCCCAACAATCTCCCCAGCTTGCGCTACTCGATACTGAATACGACCAGCACGCGGCGCCTTTAATACATTATCTTGCAGCTCTACTTTTACGCGATTAACGGTGGCAGCCGCCGCAACCGAGGCCGACTCTGCCGATTGAATTTGCGCATTGGCCGCGGCAATACCCGATGCTGCTGCATCTATCTGCGCTTTAGCCGCAGCAACGACGGCTTGTGCACTGCGCAATTGTGCTTGATCATCATCGGCCGTTTGTTGCGAGGCCGCGCCAGTTTTGGCTAAAGTGCTAGTACGCCGCGAGCGGTTTTGGGCAGCAGATAATTCGGCTTCGCGCTGTGCTAATACCGCTTCCAGTGCCGCTTTTTCACTTTGTCGTTGTGCCAGTTGGCTATACGCCGCACTAACCGCATTTAGCGCTTGGCGCTCTTGCGCTTCAGCTTGTTGCAGCTGAGCAGTAAGTGATTCTGAATCAATATGTGCTACCACTTGATCCGCTGTCACAAAGTCACCTTCGTTAACCAAAATATCGCGGATCCGCCCAGCGGTTTTCGCAGAAATAGCAATTTCGGTTGCTTCAATCCGGCCATTACCCGAAGCAACATCCGCGGGCAACTCATCAGATAATAAATATCTCTGAGCGATAACAAACAGAGCAACAATAACACCGGCAGCGATCAGCAAAGGTTTTACTGTCGTTTTGGATAGATTCATGCGTGACTTTCCTTAGATAATGCGGCTGTAACATTAACGCTGAACACAAAAAGCGCGGATTGTGCAGTATATACAATAGCTGAATAGAATTATAGGAGTAGTTTGTTTGAATTTTGTCTTGCCTTTGACAGTTGTTCCAGTGACCACTTGCTGCTTAGTGCTCCAACGCTGAGTATCCAGGTAGAGATTTTCAATTGTAGAAAGTTGTACCGATTTTCGTCGCATCAAATTCCAGTATGGCTGCATTAGCACAATAGCCAGAATACTGTTTTCAAGGTCACTAGCTGGAAAAGTAAAGGTTTGAGTTACTTGGTCAATTTTATAGAGATGGTTCGCCCGGTAGATAATTATACTTTGGCCTAAGATCGCAAGCAGGAACACAGGCAAAATTTGCAAAAAATCGAATAAATAGCAAATAAAACTCGCGATAATACTTAAAATCAGCAAGTTAGTTACTGATTTTCGTAGCGCCATCCAAACGTCATAAACTTGATAGATTTTCATTTAATACCTTTAGGTATCCCAATACTGGTTAATTGCTGGTGAAGATAGATTGCAGGTTTTTCTTGCGTCTTTCGTTTTCTTCGCTTTTCTCTTTATACATTAACGCTTCAGCCTGAAGCTGCTCCATCCGCTTTTTTAACTGCTTGATCTCAAGATCCTGACTTTTGATAGTTTGCTGTAATTCGTCGAACTTCTGTTTTGCGAGTTGCTTGCCTATGTATTCGCAGCCAAGAAGGTTTGACGCCATAAAAATTAGCAGTATCAATCTAAAAATTTTCACAATAATGCTCCTTATTCTAAAAGCTATACACTTGAATCATCATGCGTTCTTTTGCTTTGGTTAAATCTCGACCTAAGATCACTAATTACACGACCAGATATTTTCTGAACACTTTCGGCTCTGATACTTAATCCTTTAGCAATGAAAACAAATCCAACACTCAACGGGAGCAACTTTAATAGACTGAAAATAAAAGTTAAGAAATAGATCGGATAAAATTGATCAACTTTATTAGTATCAGGTGAAAAAATGGAAATGAACTGGTTTACCAATGCCAACTTAAAAGAATCAACTAACAGATACGCATTTAACAGCATTCTTGAATACTTGTTATGCTCGCGAAAAACAATTGAGTTTTCTACCACATACTCATCAAAATTAGCTAAATAGCTGATCCTAATTGTGATACACCTGCTTCAATCCATGCTTGCCGCCCGGAAACGGTGCGGCAGTGTCCATAAAGTAGTAAACCTGCTCCAGTAAATCATCCATGTTTTGCACTGATGATTCCGGGTTATCGTCTCGTGCAGTGCATGCCACAGTTTTTCAATTTTGTTATGCCATGGGCTATAAACCGGCAAGAACAGTAATTTGAACTTTGGGTTGTCGCTCAGCCACTTCTGGGTTTTCTTGCTCTTGTGGATGATGTAATTATCCACGATTAACCGAATGCTTTTAGCCCGACGATACTGACCTTTAAGCTTTTCCAGCAATTCAATAAATAAGTCACTGGTCTTGCGCTCGCCACCTACATAAACGATTTGCCCTGTCTGGCCGTGTAATGCTCCCGCCAGATAATGTTTCTTGTTCTGTCCTGGTGTTGCCACTTTACGCTGCGCGCCACGGTGCCCCCAATCTGCACCGATTTTAGGATTCAGATGGATGTCCACTTCATCCTGGTAAAACACCGGGTGGTCAATACTGTTATCTGCCAACGCCTCCCGGATAACCGCCAGTTTCTCCTTTTTATCCGGGTCTTGGATATAAAGCGTTGGCGCAGCTCGCCGCCAGACAATTCCTGCTTTGGGCAACCAGCGTCTGATTGTTGAACTGTGGATCTGAATGTTGCATAACTTGTTCAGTAACAGCGCAAACAACTCAGTACTCCAGCGTGAACGCTGATATCCAAGCGTCCTTGGCGTGTACTTCAGCAAAATTTTCAGCACGCCACAGATAAAATCCCGATTCAGCCTAACGGGGCGACCAACGCCTTTAGTTTTTAGACCATCAACACCGGCAACGTCATACCATTTCAACCAGCGGTTAAGCGATGACCGCCCCGCTTGCAGTAGGCTCGCAACCTCTGACTTGGTTTTACCTTTCAACACCAGCAAGACGGCATTCGCACGGCGGCAAAGGTCTCTATCTCGTGTTTTATGAATAATCTTCTTCAATCGGCGGGTTTCCGCGCCATATAAAAATGCTATCCTGTTCATACTCAATGCGTTTGTGGGTTTGGTTTGTTTGGCGACTGATCTGATCGCGCAAACCGCATTGAGTTCCCTTACCTGAGTGATCTACTATTTGGCACAGTTATTTAGAAGGCGCAAAGGGAAAAGAAAAGATTAAGGCTATTGGTCGAGAAGCTAAATCGTTATCGGGGCCAACTATTCAGACAACGAACCCTTTTTCACACACTAGAAGTTTTATCGGAAATTTCATGCTGGCTGAAAAGATATTGCAGCATGGTATTTTTACTTTGAATAGCTCAAAGTTAAGAGCCGCGCCGAGAGTAATCATGCATCAACTAGAAAAAACTGATGGTGGGCTAAGCGATATAGAGGAGCGTGTCTTACGTGAACTTGCAAGTGGTATGGGAGCAAGGGAAGTTCTGATCCATACTGGCAGTAAAATCAATGTGCGCGCACAGAGCTATGATGGTATTAAAGCTAAAATCAAAGCCACTTAACAAGTTGCTTAATTTCGTTCCGGCCACAAAAGGCGTGGCCTCCACTGGACTGCCTACGCTGCGCTGCGGCAGCCAATTAGCAAAGCGTTCTGCTAACACCTAAAAGCGGACTTTACAGCCTTAAAGTTGGAATGTCTGCAATTGGCACATAAGTAATATTCATAAAGTGCGAATACTACATTAGCTTACTTTACTGCAAAAACCGTAACCAATGTCTTCATTGAGTCACCCGTAATCATAACAAAGTACATTTTGCTCCCCACATGCTGCCATAACTCGGCCTCTTGTGCATATTTTTTGGCTTTTTGGATAGCGACACTTTCTGGTAACTGGGCTTTAGTTAGCCCCGAGCATAGCAGCTTAGTGCACAAAGCCTTCCAAGGATGCTTAGGTACACCGTCAGAAAGCCGTTCCACAAACCGTTCCAGTGCATGACGAGTCACCACGACAGGTCCAATGTTCGGAACGTTGATGACCTCATCGATGCCTCTCACTGTAAGATTATCGACGCTGTATTCTTCGAAGGAATGTGAGAGCCAATCGTCCCGCTTCTCTACCGAGATCTGTGCTTCATGGTATCGAGTGAGCAAAAACCTAGTCAGGCTGTAAAGTGAATGCTGAGTTGAGCGTTGTTTCTGTAACTTTTTGATGGCTCCTTTACTGACCCGGATTTGAAGGCCGTTGCCACTTCGGTCAATCGATGCTTAATGCCATCTTTCTCCCATGAGCGCGTGCGCTGAGGCCCTTGAACAAAAAGCTTCGCTCCTTTTTGGATCAAATCTTTTGCCCTTAGCCCTAACTTAAATCCACCACGATCTCGAAAAACGACCCGATGCCATTCCGTATGCTCTTTGAGCTCATTGGATTGACGGTCGCGCCATTTCTCAGAAGTGGCCAGTGAAATGCTGGTCACTAAATCACCTGATGGATAGGCTCGCGTCTCTGGCTCAGAGCCAACGTAGCCTATGAGTGTTACTTGGTTTTTCATGATGTTCTCCTCGTCTTAGTTGAACTCTGTGCACACAGTCGCTTCTACCCGGCTGGGCAAAGAAGACTGACGACGCAGATAGGTTGGTATTTCGAGTAAAGCCATGTCGTACTGATGTGGCTCTTTGTAAAACGCAGATGTCAAACGGGGCATACCAGGAGCTTTAGGCACTGCCATTGGACGACGTTTTGGTGTTGGTGTGAGCAATCGCTTGATTTGAGTAAGTACAAATCGAAACGGGCGCACGCTTTGACGAGCAAGCAATCGCAAAAGCGACCAGCTTAGTTTTGCAAGCAACATAATGCCTGCGATTTGGATGATAAATCCGAAGATATATTCCATGGGTGACTCCTTAATTTGGTTTTGAAGGAGTCAACCCCAACTGGGGAAAACTCCCCCAGTTGGGTGGTGAAAAGGCGAACCGTAAGGAACGCATGGTTGAGCATGTAAAAACATGCAGGCTATTTGTTTAAGGAGGCTAGCTACCTCTTAGTACCACTGAGAATACTCAGCGGCGGGCTTCCTTTGAGCTCATGCTCTTAGGCGCAGATATCACTGAAACAGATCAGCAATATTTGATAGTCAGTGTAACCGTCTTATCCAGACAGGATAGTTAGAAAGATGCTCAATTCTTCCACCTAGCTGAAAGGCCATTACCTCACAGAGGATTAGGCTAGGGACTGATTATTGTCATATCAGGAGCAAACTTATGGCCCAAGCAAAACCCAATTACTCAAAACCCATCTTTGAACAATCATTCACAATTAACAGCTTACAGGCACAACGTGTCGTTGACCGTGTTTTTAGACGGACGGTCAGTGCGCTCTACGGAATCGATGTCATCCTACGCATCATTGGCGATGAGAACGAAATTGATGAAGTGGAACAGATCATTAGCCATCTGATCGAGGATTGCGCTAAGGCGGTAGACAACGAACAAGCTCGTTTGGACAAACTGATGGAGTCCAACGGCATCGATGAAGTACCTGACTACACCGATCCGATAACCTTCAACGCAAAAATAAGCTCGCCCCAGGTTGGCCAGTTTGTTGGCTTAGTTCGCAAACTCGATGCGTTGATGATCTCAATGGACACACTCTGGTTATCTAGCGTGCTTAGCAACAAGCAACGTGTTGATGGCAACTACGCATGGCAACAGCGCATTATCAAACTTGCACGACGCATTATTGATATCGAAATTCGAGCACGAAAATCAGCCCAAGCTAAGGGGAAAGGTCAGCCCGAGCCGATTAGAAGTGTAACTATAGATTTTAAAGACAAGTACTCTTGCTCACATGGGCTAGGATATTTTTTAGAGGATATGGTTAAAGGGAATCCAGCTAGTATTCACGTAGATAAGGTTCTACAGGAGATAGAAGATCAGGAATTACTTAATGCTATCTATTTCAATAGAAAGATTCCAAGCAACACATATGACCGCGCTATAAATGAAATAAAAGAAGCACTAAATTTTTAAGTACACTCTTCTTGCACTGTTTCTAGAAATGTAAGAAAACTCGGAATTTCTTACATTTCTCACTAAGTCATTGAATCGCAAAAGGTCTGGCTAACTCCCTTTTCGGTTGCCCAAAACAAACCTCAGAAAATAAGCTATACACACGAAAAAGTTACATTTTTGGTGAAGTATATGGCACAAGCAAAAACACTTTCTAAGTCCGAACTAAAGCAAGTTTTCGACGTTACCCAAGCATGCAGTCGCTACCCAGCGCGTGACATAACCATGCTTATGCTCACACACTACTGCGGCCTTCGAATTGGTGAAGTTGCAGCATTGAGATTCAATGACATCATCACAAATGACGGCACCCTACTTTCAGAAATAACGCTCAACAAAGAACGAACTAAAAGTAAGCGAGCTAGAAAAATATTCCTACCGAAAAAAATGATGCGCCAATTACGTGAATACCTATCAGGACTCACACGACGCCCAGCACACGGTTTTCTATTCTCAACACAGAAGTCTTCACGCTTTAGCGCAAATACAGCCACACAGCACTTACAGCGCTTGTACGAGCGTGCAGGAATACACGGCGCCACGAGTCACTCGGGTCGCAGGACTTGGCTGACACAGTTGAGCCAAAAAGGAGTAAGTGTATTTGTGCTCGCTGAAATGGCTGGACACCAAAGCATTCAGACAACACAGAGGTATGTAACAGTAAATGATGAGCTCAAACGTAATGCTGCAGAACTAATTTGAATATAAAACGATGCGCCAGCCTAACTGAATACGCACCTAGGCACGTATTAATTCAGATATTTTGGCAAAACCATAGCCGCTAATGTGCATAGCATAGCTAAAACATAAGCGGTTTCTGGAGGGAATGCCCCAGCAAGTGCTGAGAAAACATTACCAAAACCATCCAAAAGTAATGATGCGCCTGCTGAACGAGCCATAAAGAAGTTCATCATAAACAATCCTTATTTGCATAATCCCAGTCTTTCACAATGCTAAGGAATGGAATCAGTTCAGACTTTTACTGGATTTTTTTGTACTCCGCTTATCGGGCACCAGTAAACCTTAGCGGAAATGCAAAATCTGATTTGAAAACTAGACGTAAACGGGTAAACCTTAAAAACCTACTCGGCCTTTAGTCGATATGTACCACTTCGAGGACCATCGATTCGCGTTATCAAACCTACTTCCTCCAGTTTCTTAAGAGATTTGAAGAACTGCGACCTTGAAACAACAATCTCCTGTTTTTTAGTTAGTTCAGAAAACAGCTCAAAGCTTAATGTTGCTTGTGAAGCGTTCTTATCAGCTACATCCCAAAGAATAATTAGTACAATACGGTCTGAATCCGTAAGACTCCCTAAACCCAATTCTTGGGCAGCTGAGTCCATTTGTCTAATCAAACCTAGATAAAAACTTAATCTCGCCACGTCCAAAATCACAATTAATTTAAGAGTTTATAGCATAGTCGATATGCAGGATTTTGCCAGCCACCACAGAAAGCCCTATCAAAATCGGTTCAAAGTGTAGGTTAAACAGAGTGTTTAAAAAGACGGAATTTCTTCGCACACTATTTAGCACACCCAATCTTAATACATATAAATAATTGAAATTATTGAAATTTATCAGACGGTTCGCAATTCAAAATCCGTTGCCTATAAAGCGTGTCGGTTCGAGTCCGACCATCGGTACCATTGTCCTAATGGTTATTGCTAAGAGAGAATCTCAACCCCTGAATCTACGGGGCTTTCGGAAGTACACTAGAACTCCAGTTTCCAGTTTTTATTTAGTTTCCGCAAGGTTTTCCGCAAGAAAACTTATCCATACTGTTTTAGAAGATGCATGAGCGCCCCAAAAGTTTGAAGCGTCATGCCTAAGTTCAATCCTTCAAACTTCCCCGAAGAACTTTAACGCTTTTAGGGGCTTCAACAGCTAGCTTCGTCTCCGAACCTTTAACTTTGTTAATAACAATCTTGATGTCATCGCCGATGTAGAGCGTTTCACCGTCCTTGATAGTTAGTGCAAGCATATCCATGTGCTCCTGTTTGTTGTGGAAACTTAAGCCTAGAAGATATTTCAGATAATACCAGTCACTACTCAAAGTAATATTGAGGATACACCAGTTAATCGTACGGCCTTGTCTGCTGATCCTGAGTTTTTGGTTAACCAATGTAAGACTTTCAACAACAAAGTTAAGTAAGCTAATTTTGACTGACTGCTGAGTACTAAGAAAATACTCAATCTTAGAAAGACTCGGACAGTTATGAAGCCACACGTAAATCGCATTCACAAAGACTCTGACCTTAAACAGCCCCTTAAGAGTGAATGTTCCGATTCCGCCCCTTTAGAGTAAATTCTCATAACCCGACATTTTAAGAAAACCCCATGAGCGGATTTTAGACTGCCAATCTGCTCAAAACCTTCCCCCTTACATATACCAAACGACTCACTACATTTGCTGGCGCGCCAGCCACTTAAATCACTGCAAAAACACATATGAAGTCTGAACAAACGCTGTCAGACAAGGCGAGCAGTGGCTTCGCTTATGTGTTCTTAGAGTGATTTCCACTCTGATACAAATCTACTGATCAGGCAAAACCTAATGAACAACAGAACCAAAAGAATCAAGGTTTCACTTACCCGTGATTCCGCAAACAAACTTGATGAAATTTCAGAAGAGGCATCAATGACTCCTTCACAAATCATCAACACCCTTCTAATCAACTCTGACGCCAATGACGTCATGGAGAAATACAATGCAAACAAAGCAAACCGTTAAACAAAAAAACACGTTCAGCAATCACCGCAATGGCTTTGAATTATCAATCCTCACATCTAACCTTTCATCAAGGCAAAAACTGATTGCTCTGATTCTGAAGTCACATATGAACAACTCTACTGGCCTTTGTAACCCAAGCATTAAAACACTTATGGCCAAGGGCAGTATGTCCAAGGGAACAGTCAAAAACTGCATTGATGCCTTAATGGTAGCGGGCTTCATCTCAAAGATTACTGGTAATGGCAGAGGTAACTCCAATAGTTACACACTAAATATCATTGAGTCAGATGTGGACAATAGGAATAAGCACAAAGGAAATACCCAAAACCTTGAACCAAACTATTCATATGATATGGAAGTGAATCCTGAAGACTTTCCTCAAGTAGATTTTGATTACGAGCCTTATTACGATCACAACACCCCTGATAGTGCTCAGCAAGATACTCAAGAATATGAGCAATCAACAGATAATCACATAATGGTGTATGACGAATATGGCCAAGTAATCAATCTAGCAAAGTTACCTAAAGATGAACGGGAAGACTATGCGATTAGATTGGCCTCTGCACCTCCAGATATGAGAAGAAAACTTCTTGAAGGAAGAATCAACTTTATTAAGCAGCTATCAGAAACATCGCACTCTGATAATGAAAACAACAACGTTGATCAAACTGGTTCAAGTGATGTGCTAAATGAAATCGTTCAAGAAGCTGATTTAGATGATTTTTAGGCAAGATTATGAGGGAGGCTAAGCTCCCTCAGCATCACATTTAGTAATGCAAGAAGGATTCCTGATAAAGGGGTCATCTGAAAGCATAAAGGGGGCAGCTCACGAACTAAAGGGGTTATTTATTGAAGCTAAAGGGGTCAACTGGCTTACCATGAACCTTCTAATTAACCTTGTTATTAACCTTCTAATAACCTTCTTGATAAGTAACTAATTGATAGTAACTGTAAAGATAATTGTTATTAACGATTATCTTAAGACCCCCAACATAAAGCCTAAGATTCAACCTCTCCTGATATGGTGATAATGACGAACGAAGTGAGTCTTAATGAAGCAATTCGCCTTTTTCATATGCCCCTCCCTTAAGTATATTTTTTCTAACTCAAGATGTTTCATTTCAATCTATTCAGCTTACATTTCATAATGAACTAGTAGTCTATTGTGATATACAAAAATTGGAGCCGCTCCGTGAAGCACTTGACCTGTGTTCTGTTAACGCTTTGCCTTATCACCTTAGAAGCTCGTGGAGAGCCTTCTGAGCCTAATTTTGAAATAACTAACAATGATGGTGTGGTAAGAGTTTTAACCCATGGTGAGGTTGTTTGGGGCAATCAGTTCGGTCTTATACTTGGACCTAATAATTGCAATAGCAATAGGCTTTGGCTGAGCATTTCATCTTATGAAGACGACTTAGAAATGCTTGAAGGAAGAACAGTAAACTTCACATGGACTGTTGATGATCAATCCTTTCCTGTGGAACTTGATGTAACTTATGTTGTAAGACTGACTAAGACAATTCAGATAGTTCTCTTTAATGGAATTGAGTTACTGCCTGAGTTTGTGAACTTTCTACATCAGTCTGAGAGACTTCAGATGGTGATTAATGGACCAGAATTAGAAGCAAGCAAGTTTGATATACCTGAGGAATCATTTAGCTTGATAGGGTTTAAAGAAAGCTACTTTGAAGCAGTTAAATCCTGCCAAGCAAATTCAGAAAACTAGATGAGTATAGGTAATCAGAAATGAACTTTAAGATACCAACTTTTATATTCGCAATTGCCTTCTCGGTAAGTGCCAATGCAAGCAATGAAGAGCTATTGTTTGAGTGCTCCCTTCCGCCCCTTAAACTTGGAATATATGCCGAAGAGGGAGGTGGATACTATTCAGACAAACAGGTAAAAATTGAAAAATATAGTGATATAGAAATTGTAAAGACATATATGGATTTCCAAGGCTCTGGGGATTGCCGTTATAGCATCTGGTCGTTTGAGTTCAATGAATCTAGTTACAGTGTTGAATCAATGGGATGCAATCATCCAAGCATAGTCGTACCTGAAAATGCGAAAGGAATGATTAGAGTGCATGATCAAGAGTTTTGGTGTTATTAGCCCAACATTAACAACCTCTAGAGCTTATGAATAAACAAGAAGAAAAGATTTTATTAAAAACATCCGGTATTGGGGTGATATGTATTTTTTTTGGAGCGTTCACTCAACCAATCAGTGAAATTCTTGCATTAGTAATTGTCATGCTTGGCGTATTTTTGACGTTTGTAAGCATCACATCACTGGTAATAGCCTTCATGGTCAATGGCTTCAAAAGTGGGGCTAATAGTCTTGTAGAAAAAAGTAGTGAAGCAACCAAAGCTATTCAAAAAAAACATTCTCCTTTAGAAAGCATTTTTAAAACTCAGAAGAAGGATTTAGAAAACTTTTTAAGACTCTTAGAAGTTAGTAGTGATGATGAAATTGCTGAACATCTAATTTTTGCGGCTATAGCTAGAAATGAAAACCCACACTTAACAGACAACTTCCTTAACAACTTAAACAACAGCTCAAAGGAAAGAATCCATAAAATCAAAGCCGAATTACAAATGCTAAACCTACAGCTCAAAGACAACTATGAATGTTCATCAATAGTGGCTGGAAATGTAATTTGGATAATGACCCTGAGGTCGGTGGAAGGCTTTGAGCATCTACTTGTAACCAAAAAAATCTGGCGAGAACTTAGAAGAGGTCATAAACGCTTAAAGAAAAAGGCATCTGATATGCAACTAGAAGACTCTGAGAACATAGTCAACAAAGCAAAGTTTATTCCTAAACTATAGGGCCGACTACATGAAGATTTCTTTTTATCTGACACTTCTGATTTTCACCACTAACAACCTTTTTGCAGGGGAACTAGATGAACTTGATGGATGCCAATTCCCACCTGTAGAGTCCCATCTAGCAAATAGCGAATATTCAGATGAGTTTCTGCAAGAATGGCACTCTAGTGTAGCTACCTGTCATAAAACTCACCCACCTCAAACCCTTTCAATTTACCAATTGTTGATACTGTTAACTGATTACCCTGCTGAAGCGCCAGTAGATGAGTTAAATATTTCTATAGAGTGGAGCAACCTTAACTGGCTCTGGATTGAACAAGAGAAGTATAGGAATGAAAGGCTCAATGCTCTTCACGAAAAGCTGACTGTACACACAGAAAATATTATTAAAGAAAGATTTGTTGGTGACATTAACCCCATTCAACTACTTAACGATAGTAAAGCAGTATGGGAAACATATAGAAGTCTAGCTTGTTTCAACACATTGGGAGACATGAACGACTCAGTGCAAGAAGAAATAAGAGGAAATCCTTGGTATGCCAATTTACTAAATTGTAAAAATGAATTATTGGTTTCCAGAATCCTAGACTTATCTACATTTCTAAGTATTGATGAGTTCCAAGGTTACAGAATGGCGGACCTGAATGAGCTAAGGTATGAGTTTGAATAACGGCGTAATTCCCAGTTCATTGAACATGAAAAAAACGATAAAGCACCATCTTCTTACAACATCTTTGATATCTATTTTGTCAACTATGCCATCAACGTCTTTTTCAGATGAAAATAGACACAAAACATCAGAAATAGAGGGCATGATCCAACACTATGCAATAGAAGCAAACGGCATTGAAAATAAAATCAGCAGAATTACAGACACCTCAAACCATCACTACCTAGTAATTTTCACGGTGGAATATTCTTGCGAAAACAAGAATATGGATACTCTTTCCTGTAGTAATGCCTACAGTCAGCATTTAACTGGATTTATTCAAAACTATAAAATTGAACCAATAACCATAGGTGGGAAATGGCTATTTGAGGCAATAAACATCTCTTTTGATAACGGCCGTGTACAAATAGATGGGTTTAAGTACAGAGAAAACGATCCAGCTTGCTGTCCATCTATACCGTATACGATTGATGGTTATGTTACGGGGGAAAAACTATCTCTAAGTGAAATGCCCTGAGTAAAAATCGTTTCTGCAGCTTTTTTACTTCCACATGATGAGGTTTCCTTCAACACACTGATTGTATCTTTGAACACCATAATCTTGAGAGCTAATAGTTGATAAATATTTAGGCTGAATGGGGTTGGTATATGCACCCTGTACTAACGAACCAATTAACTGTTCTATGAGGGGCGTAATGCGTTTGTATTTGTTTTTGAACTTTCTTTTGAGCGCATCATTTACATTAGTATCCACAAGCCCCTGATTTCTCATTTTTAAGGCCGAAATAGCATTTTCTTCAACCCACTCGCACATCTCTAACTGAGGAGTTGAGAGGTTATATTTTTGGGGCAATGCCCTTTGTGTAAGGGTAGTAGTTAACTCTACAGTTCCAAAATCCCAACCGACAACTTCACCCATAAGACAGTAGTTATACATAAACACACCAAAATCTTTGGCCGCCCAATCAATCTCTGACTCTTGCATTTGATCAGCTTCAAAAGCTAAAACAATATTGTTGTGCGAAACAATAGAAGCTATATCCCTCCAACCATCGTAAGCCTTGTCTGTTTTGATAAGGGCATCTAGCTGACCAGTTACATAATCCTGTGATTTTCCTTTCTGGCGCATCCTCATTACAAGTGAAGACGTTTCCTCCACCCAAGTGCAAATCATCAACTGATCATAATTAAGAGAATAATCATCTGCACTCAACCTTTGGGTTGGTTGAGTTTGAGCCTGTGAATTGAGTGAAGCCAGAGACAATATCAATAGAATGAATACCGAGGACCATGTAGATAAAATCCTGTAAGCACTATTCAACATTCGCACCCTCTTTAAATAATGTAGTCTGATAACTTTTCATCACCAGACATAGCACCACCTATTCTTGCCAGTAGTTTAGCTTCAGCCTGACTTACGCCATCATTAAGTAGATCAATCATGTTTACACTTAAAAACGTTGCACTTCGGTTTAAACAACCCTCAAGATCACTATCCAGCTTGTTTAATTCTAGATACAGGACACATGAAAACTGTGCTTTTACAAAAGGACTTATGTTCGCGTCCATAATTTCGGGGGATTTTCTGTGGGCAAAGTCCACACAACGTTTAGCTAATGCCAATGCCTCAGTATCTGATATCTGGTAACCACCTAACCCTTTAGTCATTGTCATCATATCCGCTAGGGTTGAAGCAGTATTTTCTAAAGAAAAAGAGTCAATTTCTGTTTTAGGCAACGATTCATTACCCTCTCGAATGTTAAGTAATGCATTTAAGATAGAGTGCCCTATTAACATCTCAAAAAAACTTAATGCACCCCACTGGATACCACTTAGCACACCCCATAGCAGACCAATGACAAGCATTAGCACATAGGCCGATTTCTTACTTCGTAGGATTAGAGCGATGACCGCACCGACAGCCAGAAAAATCAAAAAATATGTAAGCATCGTTTTAGTACTCAAGGAAATGAAGATAAAAAGAATATTGTTTTAATACGAGCCGCATTGCAAATAAGTCTGTTATATTAGTCTTAATATTTCCGAATAAAATGTAGTGATAGGTTGGTTATATGCTTAAAGGAGTCGCGTTAAACATAGATGCTCGTGTAGTGAGCGCATTCGCAACGTTGTTAATATTTATTTTGGCTTTTGAAGAAGCCAGAGCGACTCCAACTATCAATCCATCTCAAGGCACTCTAGTTGGAAATAATACAATAATAAGTCCAGACAAAAGGTTTGCTTTGGAAGGCTATACAGGCTGTTACTACAAGCTAACTAAACTTGATACATCTACGATTATTCTTGAAGGGAGCGAGGGTACTCATAGAGAGTGCTTCACACTCATGGGCTTTTCACAAGATAGTTCATTATTTTATGTTTATGACCAGAACTCACTGGATATTGCGGTATTTGATGTCCACGGAAATCTAGTTGTGCGCCCCAAAGTTGCAAGCAACCCTTACATTGAATCCGTATCATTCAGTGAAGATAACAACTCCATTATCGTCCAAACTTCTGCTGATGGAACTGTAATCATAGATTTGGATGATCTGTAAAAGAGTCATAATTCACCCATGCAACAACAGTGTAAAGAGTCACGAAAATAAACTATTGAAGTTGCTTTAAGTTTCAATACTTTTGCTTTTCAGGGATCACACCTCTGACACCGCCTCTGGGATTATCCATATCACCGTCCCTTCTTGGAATTAAATGTATATGGCAATGGAATACAGTCTGTCCGGCTGACTTCCCTGCGTTAATTCCAACATTAAACCCTGTAATGCTCGGATCAACTTTCCTAAGTTGAGATTGCCTAGATTTAATCAACTGTTGGATTGCATTAAGCTCTGGTTGAACTAGGTCAAAGTAATCAGCGACGTGACGCTTAGGGATAATCAGAGTATGACCTTGAGTCACTGGGTAACCATCAAGAAAAGCCAATGCCAACTCGTTCTCTTCAACCACCCTATTAATCACCTCAGTACAAAACGGGCAGGATTTATCTCGTTCGGCATATGTTGATTCAATGTCACGAAAATCAGTTTTATCCCGATCTCCTTTTGAACGGTTGCAGGTATAGCAAAGAGCCTGAAGGTTGGATTCATCATCTGACCCACCAAGATTCTTTGGAACTATATGATCAACATCTAAAGCCTTTTGATCGGCGGGGATTCCACATAGCTCACATCTATGCTTTGCTCGCTGAAGTATTTTATAGCGAACAGACCCCGAAACAGGCATTCTGCGAACGTTTCTATGCTTGAAACGGTTACGGCTTAACTCGGCCTTTAAACGATCCTCACAGAGGCTTATAAGCTCATTAACCTCACTAGTGGACAACTGATCAAAGCCTGCTAACTTGTAGCCTGAAATATTACGCCCATCTTTTAACTTTTCAGTAATACCATGGGTTTTGGTCAATACTTCACCGACCATTACCTTTACACGCTCTTCATAGTATTCAACTTGGGAGTCATCATAAGTGAGGAGGTGTTTAGCAATTTCTTTGGTACTAGCTTCACCAGATGACTTGAGCAACTTAACTAACATTGCAGGCTGGTATATGTGGGAAGTTTGCATTTTTACAGAAATGAAATGCTTTAACGTTTCAAAAAATTCTGACATTTCATCTCCTAATAAAGGATAACTATTTTAGTGATATGTTTTGACTAGAAAACAACATAATCAAAGTTCACTAAACTTATGAGAACAAAAAATTAATAAAAAATCTTCTTGGCGTATTACTTAATACAGTGACTGGGGTTCGCCCCCAGCCCCCTTCACCTGTTCAGAAAATTAACGCACTTAGCAACTACTCAAACCAATCTCATTCTCAATACTGATAAGGTGCTTGTTAATGTTCTTATTCGCTTCATAAAGACTCATGACGACTTCACTGCTCTCAATCCCCTCATGACCGTAGTTAAGCAAATGAGAGCTAACTGAACGCTTTGAGTCATTCCAACCAGCAATAGATGCTATGGACAATACATCTGCTCCTGATGCTTGTGCATTCATTTTGAAAGAGTGTCTCAAACAGTGCCCTGTAGCATTGGAATTGCCGGACAGTGTTCTTATAGTTTTTTTCATGGCCGCAGACGGTGTAGTTTCTGTAACTCTGTTCAGCCATTCAATTGTCTCAATGAGATATTTATGAATTATCTTCCGCCCCAAAACAACAGGGACTAGACGCTTTCTAGCTTCGGATTTAGTGGCATTACGAATGAGTATGTAAGGCACTTCACTATCCAACGAAATATCATCTTCTTTAAGCCTCGCAACTTCACTACTCATCATTCCCGACTGTAGATAAAGCAGAATCAGAGTTGCAATCCTGCCTTCATACAAACTCATGTTTTTATGTAAAAACAGAGAAGTTACTAGAGATTTTTGCTCTGTTACAGTTAAAGGCTTTCTTGGTTTTTTTGGAGTTGGCCTTACATACGGCCTTTCAATAGCCCAGAGTAATCGGTGTTTTTTAGAGCCGAATCTTAGAGCAGCTATAATGTCATTTAGCTCTCTCTCTACTGAAGAAGATTCATTCACTTCCGTCGCTCGCTTATCAGCATAGTCTTGGAGAGAAATAGCTATAGAATCGTTCAAATCCCTCGTTGCGTATTGCTCACCTATAATTGATAGCCAATTAAGCCAATATCTATTTGCTTTGCTTCCATTTCTTGAATTGAGATCAAGCCCCCTATGTATCAGGTACTCATCCCAAAGTTTGGAAAGGGTAACAGGACGCTTACCTTTTTTAGTAACGAGGAGTGTAAATGCTCTTTTACGCGCCAGTTCCTCAACAGTAAGAGCCTGATCAGCATCAATTTTTCTGCCAATCCTATCTAACTCCTGCTCACCCAATATTAATTCGGCTGCAAAATAAGGAGTGCTTGATTCAGGATCGTAAACATACTGCTGGTGAGTTTCTGTAATATCAGGCTCAACTCCAGCTTTTTTTAAAATCAATTTAGCTAATTTATCAACATCATCTGATGTGTAAGCTGAAACATTTGAGTTTTGAATAACCCTGCACTCAATATCAAACAACTCATCTGCTTGAAGCACAGCCTTCTTTAAATCACGATCAGTCGCTTCAGTTGATAGCCCCAAGGAATAGGTGAAGTTCTTCTTACCGGCTAACTCTCTGAGTTTAGTGGGATATGCTCGCTGGTAGTAAAGTTTGTTTGTTCTTGTAATAACGTATTTCATTCGGATGGTTCGCACTTTATCAATCCTCATTAGAGTATGAATCAAGCACTTCCGCAAGATTTTCCGCAAAATACACTAACCCTAAGACATACAAATCCATTTAAAACAATAACTTAAATAAAATTTGCGAGTCCGACCATCGGTACCATTCATTAGGTACAAAGAGAGCATCTAGAGAAAACACGACCACGCGTCGTGTTTTTTTATGCCTAAAATTACTAAGAAAACCTTCCCAGTTACCAAATACTTTATCTAACCCCTAAATATAGAATCACTCAGTGACAGAGTGATGACATATGATCCTTCCCTAGGTATTCTTACTCAATTGTTAACCAGACAGTCAGACAGCGACTGTTCTTTCAGCCACCAAGAGAAAGCGATTTAATGGCAGATGCGCTCTTAAAGATTAATGGCCTGACGAAGGCATACCCGGGTGTTGTCGCCAATAACAATGTCTCTTTCGAAATCAAAAAGGGCGAAGTTCATGCCCTTTTAGGTGAGAACGGTGCCGGTAAAAGCACACTGGTTAAGATGATCTACGGCCTGGTTAAACCTGACTCTGGCCAAATGACACTCAACAACTCCGACTACTCGCCAGTGTCGCCCAACGCGGCTCGCTCATCAGGTGTTGCGATGGTGTTTCAGCACTTCTCCCTTTTCGATGCATTAACCGTTGCTGAAAACATTGCACTGGGCATGGATGACGCACCCAAGCCACGTGAGCTATCCAAAAGTATTGAGCTCGTCTCACATGCCTATGGATTACCGCTTGAGCCAAACCGTATTGTAGGGACCCTGTCGGCGGGTGAACGTCAACGCGTTGAGATTATTCGCTGCTTGTTACAAAACCCTGAGCTTTTGATTATGGATGAACCCACGTCGGTTCTGACTCCCCAAGAGGTCGAGATCCTATTCAAAACTTTGCGCCAGCTTAAAGAGGAAGGTACCTCCATTCTTTACATTTCACACAAGCTTGAAGAGATTCGTGCTCTGTGTGATGAAGCGACCGTACTTCGGCATGGTGAGAAGGTCGCAACCTGTGTGCCGTCAAAAACCACGGCTCGCGAGATGGCGGAGATGATGGTGGGTGCCAGTTTTGCAAACCCGGTTAAATCCAGCCGAAATATTGGTGAAACCATACTCTCTGTTAAAGCCCTCTCTTCGTCCTCACAAGATCAATTTGGCACTTCACTTAAATCGATCAATATCGACCTTAAAGCCGGTGAGATACTGGGTATTGGCGGAGTTGCTGGTAATGGTCAGGATGAACTCCTTTCGGCACTCTCTGGCGAACTTAAAACGAACGCCAACGCCATTCAATTTAATGGCGAACCCATCGGTGAGCTAGGCCCTATCAAACGTCGTCAGCTAGGTCTTCTGAGTGCACCCGAAGAGCGACTAGGCCATGCAGCCGCTCCTGCCATGTCACTGAAAGAGAATACTGTGATTACTGCAGCTCGCCGTATGGGGCTTTTGAAAAGTGGTTTTGTGAACTGGTCTAGCGCCAATGACTATGCCGAAGAGGTTATTGAAGACTTTGACGTGCGCACCCCTGGCACTCACACTCCAGCCGGCTCTTTATCAGGCGGTAACTTACAAAAATTTGTGGTGGGCAGTGAGGTTTTGCAAAAGCCAGAAGTGCTGGTCATTAACCAACCTACTTGGGGAGTCGATGCGGCTGCAGCGGCTTCTATTCGGCAAAAACTATTGGACCTTGCTGATAATGGTGCGGGTGTCGTAGTGATCAGCCAAGATTTGGATGAACTGTTAGAGATCAGTGATCACTTCTGTGCGCTAAATGAGGGCTCACTCTCTGAAATCGTTCCCACTGCAGGGTTAGGTATGGATCAAATAGGTTTGATGATGGGCGGATCAACTGCCTCTTTTGAGGAGAGTGCACAGTGATACGTTTTGAAAAACGGTTAGCGCCGTCACGAACAACCACCATCCTGACTCCGATTATCGCTGTCATCCTTACCATGATTGCCGGCGGCATTATGTTTGCAGCCCTGGGTAAAGATCCGTTTGAAGCTATCCGCATCATCTTTTGGGATCCACTGTTTGATGAGAACTTCGCCTCCTACTCACGACCACAACTACTGGTTAAAGCAGGCCCACTCATTCTTATTGCTATTGGACTGTCGGTCGGTTTTAAAGCGGGCATATGGAATATTGGCGCTGAGGGCCAGTACATTATGGGGGCTATCTTTGGTGCCGCTGCTGCACTGGCCGTCTACCCTGCTGAATCACCCTTTATTTTCCCAGCAATGATCATTGCTGGCGCTTTCGGCGGCTGGCTCTGGGCTATGATCCCTGCAGTTCTTAGAACCAAGTTTAAAACAAATGAGATTCTCGTCTCGTTAATGCTGGTCTACGTTGCTGAATCGATTCTAGCTTCCGTAGCGCAAGGCCTATTAAAGAACCCTGACGGATACGGATTCCCGGGTTCACGCAACCTGCAACAGTACCCAAGTGCGTTCAATGGTGAAGTGATTGCCAATTCCGGCATGCACTGGGGCGTCATCAGTGCATTTATTGCGGTGATCTTTACCTACGTCATGATGACTCGCCACATTCGTGGGTTTGAAGTTCGTCTAATGGGTGAAGCACCTAAAGCAGCCCAATTTGCCGGTGTTTCTACGACACGTCTAATTGTCTTCTGTCTTGGTTTCTCTGGAGCCTTGGCGGGTCTAGCAGGAATGTTTGAAGTGGCAGGCCCAGCAGGCCAAATCACCATCGACTTCAACTCTGGATACGGCTTTACAGCCATCATCGTTGCCTTCTTAGGACGACTTCACCCAGTGGGTATTCTGTTAGCTGGTCTATTAATGGCACTGACTTACATCGGCGGTGAATTAGCACAGTTGATGTTGGGACTTCCCGGCGCCTCCATCCAGCTATTCCAAGGTATGTTGCTTCTATTCTTGCTGGCGACGGATATGTTTACCAACTACCGAATTCGATTGGGAGCGGCTCAATAATGGATCTTCCAGGAATCAGCCCCGTCCTTTTGATCGCCTCTTTAATGGTTTCAGCCACTCCGATCTTGCTGGCTGCCATTGGTGAGACCGTCGTAGAAAAGTCCGGCGTGCTTAACCTAGGTGTTGAAGGCATGATGATTGTCGGTGCGGTGGTAGGTTTTATAACCGCTGTCAATACAACTAGCCCTGCCCTGGGGTTCGTAACGGCGGCTATTGCAGGTGCGTTGCTATCGACTATCTTCGCAACCTTGGTGCTCTTCTTTAAATCGAACCAAGTGGCGACTGGCTTGGGGTTAACCTTAGTCGGCTTAGGTATCTCTGCGCTGTTGGGTAAACCTTATGAAGGGATCAAGTCACCCACCCTTCAAGCCTTCGAGATTCCCGTTCTATCAGACATCCCTGTATTGGGGCCTATGCTGTTCTCACACGATCCAATGGTCTATATCTCTATTCTGATCGTGGCAGCCGTTTGGTTTGTTCTTAAGTACACGCGCATCGGTTTGGTACTTCGCGCAGTAGGTGAAAATCACGATGCTGCTCACGCCCTGGGCTATAAGGTTATCCGCATCCGTTTCATGGCGATCATGTTCGGTGGTGCTTGTGCTGGCTTGGGCGGTGCATACATCAGTCTGGTTCGTGTCCCACAGTGGACCGAGGGTATGACAGCGGGTGCGGGTTGGATCGCACTGGCAATTGTTGTATTCGCCAGCTGGAAGCCTTGGCGAGCACTATTGGGCGCTTATCTATTTGGTGGCATCACCGTGCTGCAGCTTAATCTGCAAGCAGCTGGTGTCGCAATTCCAGTTGAGTACTTGTCTATGTCACCGTTTTTGATAACAATTCTTGTACTGGTCATTATTTCGGCAAAAGGGAATCACGGGGCACCCGCCTCCCTTGGCCGCCTGTTCCACGCCTCAAACTGAGGTTAAAAAACTCACTAGGGAGAAACCTATGAAACTTAATAAACTACTAATTCTAGTAGTAATAGTAGCGGTTGCTGTTGCTGCATTCTTTGCGCTCAACAAAGCCGACAAAGAAGAAACCGTTGCTGAGAAGTCAGATGATAAAGTCAAAGTTGGCTTTGTATTTGTTGGCCCTGTGGGTGACGGTGGCTGGACTTACGAGCACAACCAAGGCCGCCTAGCGGTTGAGAAGCACTTCGGTGATCGCGTTGAAACGATCTACCAAGAGAGCGTTCCAGAAGGTGCTGACTCTGAACGTGTTATGACCCAGATGGCTGCTCAAGGCGCTGATCTGATCTTCACAACCTCGTTCGGTTACATGGATCCAACCATCAATGTTGCTAAGAAGTTCCCTAAAGTGAAGTTCGAGCACGCGACTGGCTACAAGCAAGCAGACAACGTATCTGTCTACTCTGCTCGTTTCTATGAAGGCCGTGCAGTACAGGGTCACATCGCGGGTAAAATGACTAAAACCAACAAAATTGGTTACATCGGTTCATTCCCAATCCCAGAGGTAATCCGTGGCATTAACTCGGCTTACATCCACGCTAAGAAAGCGAATCCAAATGTCGAGTTCAACGTTGTTTGGGCTTACACTTGGTTCGATCCAGCTAAAGAAGCAGATGCAGCTAAAGCTCTAATCGAGCAAGGCGCTGACGTTATCCTTCAGCACACTGACTCAACTGCACCACAGGCTGCTGCACAGGAAGCGGGCAACGTAATCACTTTCGGTCAGGCATCTGACATGGCTGAATACGGTCCAATGCCACGCGTTTCATCGATCATCGATAACTGGGCACCATACTACATCGCACGTACTCAAGCAGTTCTAGACGGTACTTGGGAATCAGTAAACACTTGGGACGGTATCGGCGCTGGCATGGTTGGCATCGGCGAGATCTCGTCTGCAGTACCTGCAGACGTGAAAGCTGAAGCAATCGCACTACGTGATGCACTAGCTTCTGGTGAATACCACGCATTCACTGGCCCAATCAACAAGCAAGACGGTTCTGCTTGGTTGGCTGAAGGCGAAACAGCGGATGATGGTACTCTTGCAGGCATGAACTTCTACGTAGAAGGCCTAAAAGGTTCTATCCCACAATAAGCTGAAATTGCTTTGAAAGAGCCCTGGTAACTGAGTTGCCGGGGCTTTTTTATGGGCAACTATTTGAAGTTGTCTGGGCATCAATTTGAGTGGAAAGTGTGTTTAAATAAGACTTAGTTCAAACAATGTGATGATTATGGAATTAGATCTAACACCATTTAACAACGCTCTTAAGAAGCTAATAGAAGGATTGGAGCGTTATCAGCTTGATACCTCAGACGATCAAGTCCGTGACGGTTTAATTCAACGCTTTGAATTCACGTACGAACTCGCACATAAGATGATTCGCCGGTACCTTGTTGAGAGTTCCGCCAACAGTGACAGTATTAATGAACTCAGTTTTCAGGGTTTAATTCGCACGGCTTCTGATAAGAAATTAATTAAAGGCAACTGGTCAGATTGGAGCACTTATCGAGAGATGAGGGGTAAAACTAGCCATACTTATGACGAAAGCGTTGCCATCCAAGTAGTGGAAGGAATTCCAGCTTTTATTGATGAAGCTGTTCACCTGCAAAAGATCTTAACGAACAAATGCCAGAACTCAATCTAGATCATTTACGGATCAATGAGCACGAATTAGAGACAGTAAGAGGCATCCTTGAATCGGAAGTCCCTGGTATCTCAGTCATCGCTTTTGGTTCCAGAGTAACTGGAAATGCTCGTCCCTACTCAGACCTAGATTTAGCTATTATGACTGAGACCCCTCTTGGCTTAAGCAAGATTGCTGCGATCAAAGATGCATTTGATCGGTGTGACCTAGTTTGGCCGGTAGACATTGTAGACTGGTCTACAACCTCTGAACGATTTAGAAAGATCATAAAAGATTCATACGTTCGAGTTCAGTGAAGTTCAAACAAAAAAGGCCACCTTACGGTAGCCATTTTTATTTGGTGGAGCCTAGGAGGATCGAACTCCTGACCTCTTCGCTGCCAGCGAAGCGCTCTCCCAGCTGAGCTAAGGCCCCATCAGAGCAAGCAGGATATTAATCAAACCGAACAGCCCTTGCAACTGCTAATCTCTCAAGAGTGCGAGAGAGATAATAATTTTCATTCTGAAATAAATTCACAATATGAAATATTCACTATTTGAAAAACTTACTGCATCATGAAAAATACACTAACTAGATGACAATATTATTGAGAAGCCCAAAATGAGTGAAACTTCCGGATCAAAAATACAGGTAATCGATCGTGCCGTTCAAATCTTAGAAGCACTGGCCCGCTACTCGAAACCGGTTAAGTTAAAGATCCTCAGTGCCGAAACGGGACTTCACCCTTCAACTGTTCACCGCATTTTGCACTCTCTCAGCGACAATAAATTCGTTGAAGCAAGCGGTAATGGTGAATATCGCCTTGGCCAAAAGCTGATACAGCTGACTAGCGGCTTGCACTCAGAAGTCGATATTCGTGCCGTTGCCCTGCCCCACATGGAAGCACTGCGTGATAGGACAGGCGAAACGGTAAACCTGACATTGCGCGAAGGCGATGTCGTCATCTATTTCGAGAAAGCGACGCCCAACCGGATGATGCACGTTAACCAACTGATCGGAAGCCGCGCACCCCTGCATGTCACAGCAGTCGGAAAGCTGATGCTAGGCCTGGGTGGCGATTCCAGTATCGATGGTTATGCAAAACGAACTAATCTTCCTGCTTACACTCGAAACACGCTTAGCGACATCGACGCCCTTAAAAAAGTCTGTCACGAATCGGTTGAACGAGGCTATTCACTAGACGATGAAGAGGCCGAAATTGGCGTGGGTTGTATTGGCGTGCTGATTTACGATCGTAACGGAAAGGTGGCTGCAGGACTCTCTGTGTCAGCCCCCATTGAACGACGTAAAGAGGAGTGGATAGCTGACCTAAAGGCAACGGGAGAGCGAATTTCTGAGCAGTTGGGGTTTAGATCTTAGTTGAGCACCAGACAGGCATTTAAACCTGTCTGGTTTTCTCATTAAACGATCGAGCGAAACTCTTTCTCCCAAGCCTTCGTCTGCTTCTTGGACGGGCCACCGACGATGTCCAACGCATGACGCAAGCGAGCACGGCTCATATCCGGACCCAGAATCGACATTGAATCTACGACAGAGACAGACTGTGACGTACCTGCAATCGCGACAAACAGCGGGAATAGGAAGTCACGGATCTTGAACTCCATCGCATCACTCAAGCCTTTTAGGCTATTAAAGAGTGAGTCACGATCCCATTCGCGCTGCTGATCAAGATGCCATACTGCAAATTGCAGAATACGACGAACATCTTCCTCTTGAAGCGACTTATGAGCAAAGCTCTCTAAGGTGATTGGCATCATGCCCGACAGGAAGAAACTCGCTAAAGGTGCCACATCAGAGAACTTCTCAACACGTGGTTGGATCAGTGGAATAATCTGCATCAGATACTCTGGATTAAGTGCCCACTTCTGGAACTCAGCGGCAAATGCAGCAGGATCCAACTCTTCACGAATCCATAGGCCGTTCAACCAGCTCAGCTTCTCCTGATCGAAAACAGGACCACCGAGTGATACACGCTGGATATCGAAGTTTTCGAACATCTGATCACGAGTGAACTTCTCAGACTCGTCTGGCATCGACCAACCCATACGGCCAAGGTAGTTCAACAACGCTTCTGGTAGGTAACCCATGCGTTTGTAGAACAGGATCGAAGTTGGGTTCTTGCGCTTGGAGAGCTTTGACTTATCAGGGTTACGCAACAACGGCATGTGGCAAAGCTGAGGCATATCCCAGCCAAAGTACTGGTATAGCAACTTGTGCTTAGGCGCCGAGTTAATCCACTCCTCACCACGAATCACGTGCGTGATCTCCATTAAGTGATCATCAACTACGTTCGCTAAATGATAGGTTGGCATGCCATCAGATTTCAGAAGAATCTGCGCGTCTACTAAAGCCCAGTCAAGCTCAATGGTACCGCGAAGCATGTCATCAACTTCACACACACCGTCAACAGGCACCTTCATACGAACAACGAATGGCGCACCCGCAGCCTGACGTTTCTCAACCTCATCTGCAGGTAGAGCCAAATCACACTCTTTAAGCGCACGATTTATGCCCTGCTCTTTTAGAGATGCACGTAGCTGATCAAGCTCCTCTCCGGTACGGTAACAGATGAAGGCATTACCCTCTTCAACAAGACGCATCGCAAAGTCTTTGTAGGCATCTTTTCGCTCAGACTGACGGTAAGGACCGTGCGGACCACCCACATCTGGACCCTCATCCCATTCCAAACCTAACCAGCGCATAGAGTCGAGGATTGCCTGCTCAGACTCAGGCGTTGAACGAGTCTGATCGGTATCTTCGATTCGCAGAATAAATTGGCCGCCATGCTGGCGAGCAAAGGCAAGGTTAAACAGTGCGATGTAGGCAGTACCTACGTGTGGATCGCCTGTTGGAGATGGAGCAACACGTGTACGAACGGTCATAAACTTAATAGATCCGAAAATTAATAATGGCGTGAATTATAAAGAACTGTTGTCTGATCTTAAACCGACATTTCAGCTCTTCGCGGCCTCTTCAAACTGCGCGATGGCTGCTTCCGTCATCTCATCACTCAATAGATCATTCAGCAAGGCACCCGGAATCGTAAAGCAACGATGACCGAGCGTGACCAAATGCTCGAACTGATCGATCGAGCGCAGGCTTGCGACTAGGATCTTTGTATTCTGGCAGGCAGCGCGCAAGCCAGCTAAGATAACTTCCACATCACGATTCGACTCAGCCAATCGGGCATAATAAGGCGCAGCATAAGCAGCGCCTAGGCGTTCTGCTGCAGCTCCTAAATGGACTGAGTAGACACCGGTAATGGTCGTACGCTCAGGCACGGCTAATTGGGTTGCCAGAGCGAAGCCTTTTTCATTGGCTGGGATTTTGACGAGGGTGTTATCACTGATCGAAAGAATCTTCTCCGCCATTGCTTCCCAATCATCACCAAACACCTGTAGCTGAAGGTGGTTAAACCCTAGATCCATCGCTTGATCAAGCAGCGCTTTATAGGTGTCGATTGAGCAGTGCAGACCGGCTCTCTGAATAAGAAGTGGATTGGTCGTAACGGCCGAAAATAGGCCAGTTGGTGATACTCTCTTCCAATCTTTTACGTCAGCACTATCAAGCAACCATTCCATGAGGTTAAAATCCACTTATAAAACTAAAGTTTGACATTATAGAGCGTTATAACGCTCTACTTAAGGAGTTTTGATGTTTTTGTGTTGCGGCGATGCCTTGTATGACGTTTTCCCTGGCGATTCTGCCTCTACTGGTCAGGTGACATTAAATGCGACGGTGGGTGGATCCCCCCTGAATGTCGCTATCGGCCTAGCACGCATGGGCAACCCTACCGGTTATTTAACCGCAAACTCCAACGATCCATTGGGTCAAAAATTGGCGGGGCACCTTGCTGCTAACGGCGTAGAGACTAAGTTCTTAGCCAGTAGCGATCTCAACACGTCACTGGCGATGATCGCTCTCAACGAAAATGGCCACCCTGCCTACTCTTTTTACATCGATGGTTGTGCAGATGTCTCTTTAACTCAAGAGCAGTGCCCAGATCCCTCTCTGTTTACAGCCATCTCGTTAGGCTCCTACAGCACGGTTGTTGAACCGGGTGCAAGCACACTGGAGTGGTTTGCCAGTGAGGCACGTAACGCGGGTGCGTTAATTGCTTATGACCCGAATGTACGCCCAAGCATTCAACCAGACCCCGCTGTATGGCAGGCAAAGATTGATCGTTTAGGCAAAATCGCTCACGTAATGAAGATGTCCGATGAGGATATCGAGTTCTTATCACCTGGCAGTTCCATCGAAGATTACGCTAAAGCGTGTTTGGCTTTAGGCCCACGCTGGGTGTTTGTTACTCAGGGTGGTGACGGAGCGCATGCTTTTGGAGCCAAAGGAGAGTACTTCCACTCACCGGCACCAAAGATTACCGTTAAAGATACCGTTGGGGCAGGTGATACCTTCCAGGCTGGATTAATTCACGAAATATTCCAACAAGGTGGCCCTGATAATCTGGATAACCTTGATGCGGCAAAACTGATAAAATTTGCAGCCCATGCTGCGGCAGTAACCTGTGAGCGAAATGGTGGTGATTTGCCAATGCTTGCCGATATTTCAGCGCGTTTTGGTGATTTGAGTTAACCGATGTTGGAGCGGTCTTGAAAAGGCCGCGATTCTTGCAAGTCTGATCGCCTCATCTTCGATAAGGCTCCAACAGATACAGTGTAATTAGAGAGTAGGGTCAGACCGAAGGTCAGACCTTGGTGTGTTTAATGACTACAACAAGCTTCTCCCGCAAATTTTCAGTCGCTCCCATGATGGATTGGACGACGCGTGATTGTCGTTTCTTTCATCGCCTGATGTCTCGCCATACTTTGCTGTATACCGAAATGGTGACGACGGGTGCACTGATTCATAACGACCCTGCTCGCTGGTTGGACTATAACGCCGAGGAACACCCGCTTGCACTGCAGCTTGGAGGTAGTAATCCTGAGGATCTCGCTAAGTGCACAAAGTTTGCCGAAGAGTGGGGTTACGATGAGGTGAACCTTAATGTGGGCTGCCCGTCGGATCGTGTCCAGAACAATATGATCGGTGCCTGCTTAATGGCACACCCTCAATTAGTTAAAGAGTGTTTGGGCGAGATGCAGGCAGCGGTATCAATCCCAGTGACCGTTAAACACCGTTTAGGCATAGATGATCTCGACAGCTACGAGCTGCTAGAGCAGTTTGTTGAGACGGTTGCTGAAAGCGGTATCAACAGCTTCACCATCCACGCTCGTAAAGCCATTCTGGATGGCTTAAGCCCTAAACAGAACCGCGAAGTACCACCGCTTATCTACGACAATGTCTATAAGATCAAACAGCGGTTTCCAGAGTTAGAGGTTGTGATCAACGGTGGCATCAAAACACTGGATGAGTGCGAAGAGCACCTGCAGCATGTAGATGGTGTGATGATTGGGCGTGAAGCTTACCAAAACCCCTACCCGCTTCTTAGCCAAGTAGACTCAAGACTCTTTGGTGAAACTGGCACACCGCTTGCTAGAACCGAAGTGGCAGAGCAGTTCATCCCTTACATTGAACGGGCCATGGCCAATGGCCATTCGCTCTATGGTGTGGTGAAACATTTGCTAGGACTATTTCATGGCGAGCGCGGTGGTAAGCAGTTTAGACGCCATCTCAGTGAAAACGGACATAAACGCGAAGCGGGTGTTGAAACCTTCCGCGAAGCTCTTAAATTTGTAACAGAGTAACGATACTCTAAGTCGATCAGCTACAAGGACGAGATAGATGAATCAACTAGACCAACTTAAATCCATGACCACCGTCGTTGCCGACACTGGTGACATTGATGCTATTCGACAGTTCACGCCACAGGATGCGACCACCAACCCCTCACTGCTTCTAAAAGCGAGTGAAGATCCTAAGTACGCTCACCTGCTAGAACAGTCGATCAACTGGGCTAAAGTACAGGGCGGAAGTGACAGTGAGCAGCTGGCTAACATGACCGACCACCTCGCAGTTTTGATTGGTAGTGAGATCACTAAAATTGTACCGGGCTACATCTCTACCGAGGTTGATGCACGCTTCTCTTTCGATACTCAAGCGACACTTAAAAAGGCCTACCGTCTGATTGAGCTTTATGAAGCGCAGGGCATTAGCAAAGACCGTGTGCTAATTAAGATTGCTTCAACTTGGGAAGGCATCCAAGCCGCTCGTGAACTCGAGAAGAACGGCATCCGTTGTAACCTGACGCTGTTATTCGGATTTGCTCAGGCACAGGCTTGTGCCGATGCTGGTGCTTACCTGATTTCACCTTTTGTCGGTCGTATTTTGGACTGGTACAAAAAGCAGACTCCTGACGCTGATTTCACTGGTGATAATGACCCTGGCGTGCAGTCAGTGACGCGTATCTACAACTACTACAAAGCGAATGGCTACGACACCGTTGTCATGGGCGCCAGCTTCCGTAATACCGGCGAGATCATCTCTTTAGCGGGTTGTGATCGTCTCACCATTGGTCCAAGCCTACTTGAAGAGCTAGCTGCTGCGACAGGTTCTATCGAACAGCGTCTCGTTGCAGCGAATGCTAGCAGCCAGGATGCCAAAGTGGGCCCAACCGAATCAGCGTTCCGTTGGGGCATGAACGAAGACGCTATGGCGACTGAAAAGCTGTCAGAGGGTATTCGTAACTTCGCGATCGATCAGGTTAAGTTAGAGAAGCTGTTAGCTTCAAAGGCCTAACTGTTGGAGCGGTCTTAAAAAGGCCGCGATTCATTCCAAATCCAATCGCCTCATCTTCGATAAGGCTCCAACAACCTGTTGAAGCGGTCTTTCAAAGGCCGCGATTACCTTTAGTCCTAATCGCCTCATCTTCGATAAGGCTCCAACAGCTCTCCAATGTTGGAGCGGTCTTTCAAAGGCCGCGATGATATTTTAGGCTACTCTGAAATTGGCTTCATCAACCTCTCTGAGCGCCAAACTCTGACGACTGTAATCCAATTTTCTGTGATTCGATAAACGACTCGATATGGAGGACGGATGAGCTCCCTCAGTGTATCGACTTGGAACTCAGGAACAACTCGCCCCATTTTAGGGTTTTCTAACACCAACTCCATTGCGTGAATAAGATCACCCACTATCTCTTCGCCTCTCACCTCTAAACCTTCAGATTTGAAGTGTTCCAATATCTCTTTTAGATCCGTTCGAGCTGAGTAAGTGAATTTGATCTGCACGATTTAGATCCCGAGATCCGCTTTAAGCTCATCGAGGGTTAGAGTTTTCTCCTGCTTTTCTTCCAACAAACCTTTAGCGACGGCTTTAACAAACTCTAACTGATCACTCTGCTCTTCAAACTCAGCTAAGCTTTGAATAACAGCAACACCACGACCGCGACTGGTTAACAGAACAGGACGTTTGGCTGTTTGTGTATGTGTGACCACTTTTCCTGGATTAACCTTTAAATCCTTCAGCGGGACGATATCTTCTGAGAAACGCATTAAGAAACCTTTTAGCTGGACCTGTTAATAGAACCTTTATACTAGACATTAGTTTTTGATTCTGCAATTCGTTAGAGGAAGCTCGCTAAAGCTGGGATCACTCTAGATCTAATCGCTGCATCTGCGATAAAACTAAAACCACCTGTTGGAGCGGTCTTATAAAGGCCGCGATTTATTTTATTAGATTTTCTATCGCCTCATCTTCGATAAGGCTCCAACGTAGTCGTAGATAGACTCAAAAGTTGGGGGCGATTAAACTGAGTGCATGAAATTAAATGCAGATTTAGGCGAACGCGTTAACGGTAAACTGCTTGGCATGGATGCTGAGCTTATGCCGCTGCTTGATCAGGCTAATATCGCTTGCGGCGTGCATGCTGGCGATCTGAAGACCATGCGCGACACCCTGCGACTCGCAAAAGAGTACGGCGTCGAAGTAGGCGCACACCCCTCCTACCCGGACCCTGAAAACTTTGGCCGCACCTCTATGACTCTGCCCAGGGAAGCGTTGATTGAGGTGATCACCCATCAGGTCGACACCCTCAGTCAGATAGCTGAAGAGGAGCAATACCCGATTCACTACGTGAAGCCACACGGTGCACTCTACAACGACATGATGGCGGATAGTGAGCTGTTTGATACTGTTTTGGATGCTATCAATCGCTGCTCAAAACCACTCAAACTGATGCTATTAGCTAACGACAGACACCCAAAGTTTACGGCTTTGGCCGATCGTAAAAAGATTGAACTGATCTTTGAAGCCTTTGCCGATCGCGCTTACACCGACCAAGGGCAGTTGGTCTCCAGAGATCTAGCCCATGCGGTCCATGCAGCCTCTGAAGCGATTAACCAAGTGCGTCGATTAATTGATGATGGGGTTATCCTGTCAGAAAACAGCCACCCGTTGATCTTTCCGGTCGAATCAATCTGTGTGCATGGTGATAATCCAGAGGCGCTCAAGGTTGTGCAACAGATTCGAGCGCTAATCTAATGGCACAGTGGCGATTCGAGACCGCCTCAGAGTGCGCCATCATGATCTACTTTGATGGTGAGCTGAGTGTTTCATTAAATGAGTCTGTTGGGCAGCTCAACTCACTACTTATAGAGCGACTAGCGCCTATTCTTATCGATTTGGTTCCATCCTATAGCTCTATTTTGCTGAGCTATGATGTCTGTAAAATTAGTGAATCCGAGCTCAAACAGGCTCTAATCCTTCTGCAACAGGAGCCTTTAGAAGCCGGTCAATCGATCAACTCAACATTAGTCCACCTACCGGTCTGGTACTCTGAAGAGGTCGGTCAGGATCTAGAGCGTGTGGCACAACAGTCCCGCCTGGAAGTTGATCAGGTGATTAAGATCCACAGCGGTACTGACTACCGAGCCTTTGCACTAGGGTTTGCTCCTGGTTTTGCTTATCTAGGCGAAGTAGACCAACGCATCGCAACTCCAAGACTGGAAACGCCAAGAGTCTATGTACCTGCTGGGTCTGTTGCCATCGCCGATCAACAGACGGCTGTCTACCCTGCTGCGTCACCGGGTGGCTGGAATATTATTGGTCAATGTCCGGTTGAGCTGTTTAATCCAACTCAAGCACCCTACTCTCTGATTCAGCCTGCCGATCGGGTTCGATTTGTCTCCGTCAATCAGGATACATTTGAGCGGATCAAACAGTGCCCAGAACACTGGTCTCTGTCGGAGGGCAGCTGTGTCTAGCTGGACGATCACTAAGGTACTCGGTCAGGTTACCATTCAAGATAACGGACGAACCGGATTTGCTCATTTAGGGATAACCGAATCAGGCGCGGCCGATAAGTGGGCGATGCGCTGCGCCAATGCTTTGGTGGGTAATGCGGAATCTGAACCTCTGTTAGAGATCACGCTGGGTGGTTTTGCGTTTACCAGTGGTTGTGAGGTCAGTCTGGCCGTCACCGGCGCAAAAGCACCCCTCTTTCTTAACGACATTCCAGTAGACCAGTATCAGACCATTGAACTGCACAAAGGTGATCGGTTTGAAATCAAACCCGCGTCAGAGGGTGCTCGCCTCTATTTAGCGGCATCGGGTGGGTTTGATACAGAGAGACTCTTTGGCAGTGCCTCGACCTGCACCCGAGAGGGCTTGGGCAGTGAATTATCGGTTGGTGATGAGCTCACACTTTCAAAACCCACCATCACTGATTCGGTGGCTCTCTCAGTTGATCAGATTCCACAGTTTAAACGCTCGATTCGATTGGGCTTAGTGAAAGGGTTACAGAGCCACCTTTATGACTGGCAGGCTTTTGATCGTTTTTTCCAAACGCGTTTTGAAGTCTCTCCACTGGCAGATCGAATGGGTTACCGATTGATAGCCGATAACCCTATCAAGCCACCTGTAGGGGGTATTCGATCTGAGGGTATCAATCTAGGCGCCGTTCAAATACCGGCCGATGGCCACCCCATCATTATGCTCAATGATCACCAAACGATCGGGGGATATATGAAGATCGGCTCGATCTGCCGAGCCGATCTAGCACTTCTAGCCCAAGCCACACCTGGGACCGAAGTTTTCTTCTACCCGATCTCTGTAGAGCATGCACAGCATCGCCTTAGACATCAGCTAAAACGCGTTCCTAAGCTGGTTTAACTGTTGGAGCCTTATCGCAGATGAGGCAATTGCACTTAAACCGAAAACTTCGCGGCCTATTCTAGACCGCTCCAACAAGAAAACGGCTCGAGCTGTTGGAGCCTTATCGCAGATGAGGCGATTGGACTTAAACCTAGTGCTTCGCGGCCTTTGCAAGACCGCTCCAACGAGAAAGGCTAAGTGCTCCAACGAGGCGATTCATCTTCAAACCCACTTAGCATCCCAATGGCTATACTCTCGAACCGTTTTCACCAGCCCTGCTCTGACAGGGTTGTAGATTATATATCTAGCAATATCTTCGATGATTTCTTCACTGCGGATAGCATGATCATAGAAACCTTGCTGCCAAATATTTCCGTGGCTGAAACGAAGATAATGCTTGCGTGATACGGATGTTTTAACTGATTGCATCAGTTTTCCCAAATCAATAGCGTCATGCCCCATCTGTAGTAACCAATGTATGTGATCTGGCATCACGACGTAGGCTAACGTGGATATTGGTTGGCTATTGATAGCATAGACCGCTGATCGGGCTAACCGAAAATCGTTAAACACTGGACGTCGGTCTTTTGTTGTCGCGATTAGATGGTAGATCTGATTAGGGATTGAGGTTCGCCCTTTGCGAAGGGCTTTGGTACCCGGTTTCATACATTCATCCTTGACTGCTATGAAACGTTTAGCTTAGATGAAATTTCTGGGTTTGCTTGATTATTTTTATCGCGGCCTATTCTAGACCGCTCCAACTAGGGAACGGGAGGAAACGTTGGAGCCTTATCGTAGATGAGGCCATGAGGCTTGAATCTAGCGCTCTCGCGGCCTTTGTAAGACCGCTCCTACGGTGGAGCAGGGGTTATTTTTGGCACTCTAGGACTTCGACTAGGCCTTTGAATTCGTCTCGGTTTTTGTCGTTTAGGTCGATGAGAATGCGGTGGGCTTCGATGATTTTAGCGCGCACGGCTTCGTCGGACTCTTGAACGAATGGCACTTCGGTTAGATCTTTCTTACTGGTGGGCAGCTCTTCTAGAAGCAGGAAGATGTGATCGAATCCCATGGCGTATAGGATTTTGGTGATGTCTGGGTTGGTTGATACGATGGTTGGACGGGGCATATCACATTTGGCGCTTTTAACGGCCAGCTTTGCGATCAGTCCAAGAGAGGTGCTGTCGATATTGGTGGTCTCGGTCAGATCGATCAATGTATGAGTGACATCATCTCGACTGAGCATTGAGCGCAGGTGTTGATCTATTGTTGAGCAGAGCGTCAGACGCACATCACCAATAAATTTAACCACATAGTGGCCATCTTGAAAGGCGAACAACAAGCCGCCATCTGTCGTTAACATCGACGTGAAACCATCATTATTGCAACATCATCAGGCAACTCCGCCTCTTCATCTACGACCCGTTTTAACAAAGTCTCTGGAGAGGGCTGTTCAGCCTGACACAACCGGAGCAGATTCTGCTCTTTCTCTTCGAGTTTGTCACCCTTTATGATCTCTAAAATACCGTCCGAAAAGAGGTAGATTGAGAAGTCAGAAGCCAATTCGCAGCTGTGCTCTTCATAGAGCGGCTCTTCAAACAGCCCCACTGGCATTCCCCGCCCTTCTAAGTAGTGCGCTTTATCGCCCTGCACTAACACCATAGAGGGGTGATGCCCACCTATACTATAGGTCAGTTTTGCGGCTTTGGTATCAACCACACCAATCAACATCGTCATGTGCTTACCAAAACTGGTCAGTAGAATCTCTTTATTGAAGTGCTCTAACAGCTGTTGTGGATTCTCCAACCGATCACTTTCGCCTTTAAAGTAGGCTCGTTGTAGGCGATTGGTCATGTTTTTCAGTAGTACTGTCACCAGTGCGGACGAGGCTCCGTGTCCTGACACATCAGCCAAATAGAATAGATACTGATCGTTTTTCAGCGGAATCAGATCGATAAAGTCACCGCTCAACAGAAGTGAGGGTCGCAACAGATATTCGCAGCTAAGCGATTCATCAAGCGATTGATGAGTAGGCGGCAGCAGTCGCTGCTGAATTTGCGCAGCCGCATCCTGATCGGCTTTTAGCTCTTCTAAACTCTGGCTCAGTGAATCTCTTAAGTAGCGCGCCGATTCAATCGCGATGGCACGGTCTAGTTGGCGATCTAATGAGCGCACCAGACTTAACGGGTCATTGCGCACTTCATCAAGACTGAACACACCATCGGCCCCATTACGAAGGGCTCGCACGAGCGTGTTTTGTTCAAGCTGAGAGATAAATGCGATGGTCGGTTTTGGACTGACTCGTTGCGCTAATTCACTGAGTTGCTGAGTTTCAGGAAAGGAGTGGAAATCGAAAAAGAGAAGCGAGGTAGAGTGGTGTTCTAGATAATCTTCGACGGCATCGAGTGTCGCGCAGGTGGCCAATCTAAGACCATCCACCTGGCTCAATTCACAAAGATCAAAAATAGCATCTATGGTCTCGGTATCCGAGGAGTAGATTAAAATTCGAGTCTCTTGTGAATCCATCGCAGGTTTCGTCAAACAAGTAGCAACATATTAAGTACCGAGACTACTCCTGCGAAGGTGTGAAGTAAACTGCTGTTAGAAGTCGTCTGCGTTGTACTCTACACGACCATCATTGACTTCGAATTCACGCTTCTGCAGGTAGGCATCTCGAATGAACGTGTAACGATCACCCGTAACAACCCCTTCACGATCAAGCAACGACGCACGCTTATCAACCACTTTCAGCGCTTTTAAGCCGTAGCGTAGCTCATCAGACTCAACCTGGTTCAGTGGGTCTAGGTACATATCGGGAATAATACCTACCCCATCACGAACAGTGGAAGGTCCAAACAGAGGCAGAACAAGGTAAGGGCCTGATTCAACACCCCATGCACCTAAGGTTTGTCCAAAGTCTTCATCGTTTTTAGGAATATCCATGGCTGATGCCACATCAAACAGACCACCAATACCGATGGTGGTGTTGATGAGAACGCGCGATAGATCCTGGGTTGCTTCAACGGGTTTAAGCTGAAGAACGTTATTAAAGAAGGTGACCACATCACGCAGATTATCAAAGAAGTTACTGACGCCCTGCTCGGCCACATCTGGCATGATAAAACGGTAACCTTGAGCAACCGGCTTAAGAATGGCGCGATCTAGGGATTCATTAAAGTTGAAGACACCACGGTTAAAGCCTTCCCAAGGGTCATTTAACTCCGAATCTTGAGCCACTGCTGTGACCGAATTGAGTGACAGACTCAGTACAAAAAGAGCCAACAACTTATTTAAAACGTTCATTAAAAACTACCTAATTATCCGTTAGCGCCTAACCAATGATTTATGAAGTATAGGCCAAGAATTCTTTAATGGATCTATTATCCAGAAACTTCTGTGAACCTCTGCTTAAGACGCTTCTCAGAAATTTTAAATTCTGTGCCAAGCTCTTGAGCAAACAGTGAGACTCGGTACTCTTCGATCCACCACTTAAAGTCGATCAACTCGCTACCCACTTCGCCAGTATCACGCGCTTTGGCAACGGCTGCTTCATACTGTTGTTGCCATTTAACCAGCTCATCCGACCACAAAACCTGCTGGCGTAGGGTTCTTTGGTACTTATCTAATCGCACTTCAATCGCTTTGAGGTAGCGCGGTAGATGTGCCAGCCACTGCGGTGGCGTCTCGGTGAGGTAGGTTTTATCAATCAATCGATCAAGTTGCGCACGAATGTCATTCAGTACCGGTACCGTCTCTAATGAGACCTCACCGTTCAACGTCTTCGATATGCGATGCACGCGTTGATGAAGTTCTATGACAAAGGCTGCAATGGTTTTGGCCTGCTCATGCAGATCGGCTCTCACCCGATCTCGAGTTTGGCTAAACTCCGACTCACTGGTAGGCAGATTATCCTGATCGATCAGGCTCAATGCCGCGGCCATGATGATCTGCTCTTGCAGGAAGCGTTCATTATATTTCTTACCCGCCTGCAGAATCGCTTGCGCCAAATTAGGCAGGCTTTTACGAATATCTTTAACCTGAGTTTGCAGAGATATCAGCACCAAACGTGCCACACCTCGATGTGACTGGCGTTGTGCATCCAAGGGCTGGCTCAATAAGGTCAGCTCGACATTCTCACCCTTATCGATCAGTGCAGGGTAGGCTTCCACTTCGATACCGCCAGCATGTTTAACGGTTTTCTGTTTATCGAGTTTGCCAAAACTCCACTCCGTTAGTTCTGTCTCACCCCAACTCTGTTTAGGTGCTTGCTGAATCGCTGTCTGTGCCGCATCACCCAGTTTACGTTGTAGCTCGGACCAATCACGCCCCTGCCCTAATAGGTTTCCCTGTTCATCGATTACGCGAATATTGGCTTGATGAATCGGTTCAAGCTGCACACTTTTCAGCTGATCCACCTGAACACGGTGCCCAGTCAGACGCAGCAGCTGCAGTGACACAGCCTCAAACAGGTCACCATCACCAAACGCCAGTTTCTCCATTAACTCAGTGACATAGTTGGGGATCGGCACAAACTGTTTACGCTCAGCCTTAGGCAGGCCACGTAGCAACGCCTCAAGCTTGGCGGCCAACATACCCGGTACCAGCCAGGCTAGACGTTCGGTACTGAGTCTGGGCAGCAGTGGCAGAGGGCAATCAATACTCAAGCCATCATCGACCGCACCTAACTCAAATTTGTAGCTCAGTTTTAAAGGCGCACCCTCGATCAACAATACTTCTGGGTACTGTTCATCTCGAACATGATCTGCCGAGCGTTGCAGCACATCCTGCTCGGTCAAAAAGAGCAGCTTAGGGGAGGCCTGTTCTGCTTTTTTGCGCCAAGATTCAAACCCAGCTCCGTTGACGATATCTGATCCCGCGTGTTGATCCAGACGCTCTAAGTAGAACTGAAACAGTGTCTCTTCATCGACCAACAGATCGCGTCGGCGCGACTTATCCTCAAGCGCGGCAACGGACTCTAAAAGATCTCGATTGTGTTGGAAAAACGGCGCCTTAGTCTGATATTCACCCTCGACCAGTGCACTTCGAATGAAAATTTCATGGGAGACTTCGCGATCGATCGGACCATAGTGCACCTTACGTTTAGGCACAATAACTAGGCCGTAAAGTCTGACCTGCTCACTGGCCACTACCTGAGCACGTTTTTTCTCCCAATGCGGCTCTAAGTAGCTACGTTTGATGAGGTGCTTAGCCAAGGGCTCAACCCACTCTGGGTTAATCTCGGCAAGGGTATGAGCAAACAGCTGACTGGTCTCAATCATCTCTGCAGCGACCACCCACTTCGGTGCCTGCTTAAATACGCCTGAGCCAGGGAATATTTTAAAGCGGCGGTTACGCGCACCAAGATACTCACCACGCTCCTGCTTGAAACCGAGGTGTCCCAAGAAACCCGAGATAATTGCTCGATGAACCTGATCGTAACTGGCCGGTTCACTGTTCTCTTTCAGATCAAGCGACTTGATGCTCAGATGCAGCTGTCGATGCAGATCTCGCCACTCTCGCATTCTTAGGTAGCTAAGGTAGTGTTTAGTACACCACTTGCGCAGTTGATTCTGGCTCAGCTCAAGGCGTTGCTCCTCAAAGGCATTCCACAAATTAATCAGAGTGATGAAATCGGACTTCTCGTCATGGAACAACTTGTGTTTTTCATCGGCTGCTTGGCGCTTATTCTGCGGACGCTCGCGAGGGTCTTGGACACTCAGTGCACTGGTAACGATCAATATCTCACGCAGTGAGTGCTGACGACCCGCTTCAACAATAATACGTGCAATCCTTGGGTCGACAGGCAAGCGCGCCAGCTGTTTACCCAAATTGGTGATTGAACGCTTTGCATCGACCGCTTGCAGTTCTTCAAGCAGTTTATAACCATCATTGATGAAGCGTTTATCGGGTGGATCGATAAAGGGAAAACGATCAATATCACCCAATCGAAGTTGCAGCATCTGCAGAATAACGGAGGCGAGATTGGTTCTACGAATTTCCGCATCGGTGAACTCAGGACGAGAGAGAAAATCCTCTTCCGAGTAGAGTCGAATGCAGGTGCCGGGAGCTACTCGCCCACAGCGACCTGCACGCTGGTTGGCGCTCGCTTGTGACACTGGCTCAATCGGTAAGCGCTGTACCTTAGATCGATAACTGTAGCGCGACATGCGAACCAGACCGGGGTCAATGACATAACGAATGCCCGGCACTGTCACGGAGGTCTCTGCCACGTTGGTGGCTAACACGATACGACGCCCTGCTGAGCGACCCGAGGTAAAGACCTTGTTCTGTTCCGCTAACGACAGCCTTGCATAGAGCGGCATGATCTCAACATCTTTAAGATCAGCCCTGCGCAATTTCTCTGCACTCTCTCGAATCTCTCGCTCACCCGGTAAGAAGATCAGAATGTCGCCAGGCATACCACCCGGTTTAGCTCTGTCGATGGCAATGAGTTCATCGACAGCGTTGAGAATGCCCTGCTGAATATCACCACTCGCCTCATCATCCTCATACGTGGATTCGTTCAATGGGCGGTAGAGTGTCTCTACCGGGAAGGTTCTTCCGGAGACCTCTATCACAGGGGCATCACCAAAGTGTTTCGAGAAACGCTGCACATCGATGGTTGCAGAGGTAATGATCAACTTAAGATCGGGGCGTTTAGGCAGAATTCGTTTGAAGTAGCCCAATAAGAAGTCGATATTGAGGCTGCGCTCATGCGCCTCATCGATGATGATGACTTCGTATTTGTTCAGGTATCGATCATGCTGAGTTTCGGCCAGAAGGATACCGTCCGTCATCAGTTTAATCTGAGTCTCTTCGCCAACCTGATCGTGAAATCGAACTTGATAGCCGACTCTAGAGCCCAATTCAGTTTTCAACTCATCCGCAATACGACTGGCAACCGTGCGCGCGGCCAATCGTCGTGGCTGTGTATGTCCAATCAACCCTTTACAGCCTAACCCCAACTCTAGGCAGAGTTTTGGCAACTGGGTCGTTTTACCGGACCCGGTTTCACCTGCGACCACCACCACTTGGTTATGCTGGATTGCATCGAGTATCTCTTGGCGTGCACCCGTCACCGGCAGGTCTGGGTAGTCGATCGGTAGCAGAGCTTTTTCGGTCTTCTGCGCCACTATCGCTTCCGATCGCTCTATGCGTTCAACCGCCTTTTGCAGTGCCGTTTCATCGATTTCTGCTGCCTCGGAGAGTCGTTCCAATGCACGACGAATAGGGTATTGGTCGCGTATTTGGCAACGCTCGAGGCGGTCAATAAACGGTTTTAATGTCGGATGCACAATGGGACTCATAATTTTTGATAGCCGCGAATTTTACCCAACTGGTAAAAAGGCTGCCAGAGAAGCGATTAAATAGTTGGTTTGGCCCAAGGGTTAGGGTTAATCAACCAGTCCCGATCGTAATACTCGACCGACAGAGCTATGGGGCAGAGCCCGTCTCAGCTCAATAAGATGTGGGACTTTATAGGCCGTTAAACGTTGACGACAGTAGTTACGGATCATTTTCTGCGTCAAACGACGGTTGTTGGTCACTACGAATAGACGGAGCTTGATTTCGCCATCCTCCTGATAACTGCCGAAGGCACAATCGGTGATGTCAGGGTGCTGGGAGATGAGCGCTTCGACTTCAGAGGGGTAAATCTTAAAGTTTCCAACCAGTGAGATGACATCAGACTGGCGCTCAATCATATGCAGTGAACCATCTGGGTCCACACGTCCTATATCACCTGTCCTAAACCAACCTTGCTCAAACTGGGTGTCAACTTGACCGGCATACCCCAACATCACTTGGGGGCCTCTAATGCAGATCTCTCCTGCACTGCCTTGAGGCAGTTCACTGCCAGACTCATCTTGAATACGTACCTCAGTCTCTTGCAGCGGTCGACCGACTGCGCCGGTCACGAACCTGCCACTCGAGTCCAGCGTCACAACGGGTGAACACTCGGTTAGGCCATAGCCCTGCGAGATAACGCAGTGAGTGATCGCTTGCCATTGATCACCAATGGCTTGATTGAGTGGTGCACCACCTGACAGAGTGCATTTGAGCATTGAGAAGTCGAGTTGAGGAAAGAGCGGATGCTGTACTAAGCCCATAAAGAGTGGAGCCACACCGGCAAACAGGGTCGGGCGAAAACGATCAAACAGCTCTGCAATGTGATTGATCTCTTTGACATCCGATGCCATCTCAACCACCCCACCCTGACACCAGGTCATTAAACAGATCATTGAGGGGTAGCTATGATAGATCGGCAAGGGCATCAGTAATCTTTGCGGGCCAGAGATACCGATATCTACAAGCCGATGATTTAACTGCCCAACATTACTGAGCAGGTTTCTGTGACTCAATTGCACCGCTTTTGCCTGCCCCGTGGTAGCGCTGGTCAGCTGTATCATTGCCACCTCATCCACCTCTGATCGTGCACTGAGCATCAAGGAGTCTGAGTGATAGACAATCGCTTCACGAAATTGAAAATCCGCCAAATTGGGTGAGCGTTTGCGTATATGGCGCCAAAGTCGCTTAAGTGGAAACAGAAACCAATTTGAAAAGTCTTCAGGGGAGCAGCTTACAGTGGTTAGGCCATGGCCTCGACGGACTGCTAATTCGGCTAAGTTAGAGTGTGAGTGACAGGCAATCAGTGCCTTGGCTTGCGTCAGTTTCGCGACCCGTTCTAACTCGGTGATATCAGCGGAGGTTGTCAAACAGACCGGTACCAAACCGGCACGCCAAAGCGACATTAACAGCAGCGGGTAGTGAGCACCATTGGGCATCTGAACAATGACCCTATCCCCTGCTGAGAGGTTTAGAATTTCGACAAACCATTGTGATACGGCGCGGCAGTGACCATTCAGCTCAGAGAAGGAGATCTGTGTGTTACCCTCCCGAACGGCAGGTACATTGGCGTATTGATTTGATAGCCATTGAGGCAGTTGCGAAAGGCTGCTTATTGAGAGGGGCAATTGAGACATCTTATTCACTGCGATAGAAGCAGGTCTCTCCCTCTTTGAATACCCGGGCTTCACCTGTCTGAATAGGCTGCCACACCTCGTTATCGGTCAGTGGCTCTGTCGCGATCACTGTGACGATATCGTTCTCCTGAGTCTCGCCCCTGAAGTCGACCGTCAAATCACAATCTTTTAGCTGAGCCACTCCAAAAGGCGCGCGCCGGGTAATCCAGTGCAATTTAGTAGTGCAGTAGGTGAAGAGCCAGTCGGAGTCACACAGCAACATATTGAAAACCCCTAGCGCACGAAGCTTATGACAGCACTGGGTAATCAATTCAAACAGAGGTTCCGTTTTTTGGGGAGGTTCTGGAAAGGCTAGTCGCACCTGATCCAACAACCAACAGAAGGCATACTCCGAATCGGTGGTACCCACTGGTTTATAAAAGCACAGAGGCCAATCAAAAATCACCGGATTCAACTGTCCGTTGTGAGCAAAGGTCCAGGTGAAACCCCAGAGTTCGCGACTGAATGGGTGGGTATTTTCTAGATTAACTGAACCTACATTGGCTTGGCGAATGTGGCTGATGACGTTCTTGCTTTTGATCGGGTAGTGACAGACCAACTGAGCAATGGGTGAGTCGACACTGGGTATCGGATCATGAAAGGCTCGCTGAGCCTTTCCTTCGTAGAAACCGATACCCCATCCATCCTTGTGCGGTCCAGTACCACCGCCACGCTGCATCAAGCCGGCGAAACTGAAACAGATATCGGTGGGTACATTAGCACTCATACCCATTAACTCACACATAGCGACTCCCTGTCTTTAAGCTAGTGGAAGTATAACTGATTAAACGACCGGGGTCTGACCTCTATTTTGGAGCTTTCCAAAACATGGAGCTTAACTGGATTGCGGATGACAGGCTAAAGCCAGTCATCCTTCTAAGTTAACTAGCAAGCTTAAAGCAGGGAACGTAACCCGCAAAATCAATCTTCATTCGACGCTGCTCAATGAATCCATTCAACAATTTATCGAGTGCAGTGATCACCTCGGGATCGCCATCTAGGATGAAAGGCCCCTTTTCCGCAACCGCTTTAACAGCAGGCTCTTTAACGTTGCCTGAGACAATACCCGATAGTGCTTTACGAAGTTCTGACGCCAGTTCAGAGATCGGCTGACCTTTGTGAAGATTCAGCGCGGCCATATTGTCGTGTGTCGGTTCAAAAGGCAGTTGCAACTCGTAAGGTATCTGCAGTTGCCAGTTGAAGTGGTAAGCCTCACCGGACTCTTTACGCTGTTCGGTGACTCGGTTGAGACCCTCTTTCATCAATGCAGCCACTTTCGACGGATGATCAATCACAACCTGATACAGCTTGCTGGCCTCTTCACCGAGCGTCGCTTTAACAAACTGATCGATCTGCTCGAAGTAGGCCTCGCTACCTGCAGGGCCTGTAAAGATAAAGGGCATCTCTACATTGCGATTCTGTTCTTGAAGCAAGATGCCAAGCATGTAGAGAATCTCTTCTGCTGTGCCCGCTCCGCCTGGGAATACAATGACGCCATGACCGAGTCGCACAAAAGCTTCTAGGCGTTTCTCAATGTCCGGCATGGTAATCAGTTCAGAGACAATCGGATTGGGCGATTCAGCCGCAATGATGCCGGGTTCAGTAATGCCTATGTATCTTGGGTCGCTAATGCGCTGTTTAGCGTGTGCAATGGTGGCCCCTTTCATTGGACCTTTCATAGCACCCGGGCCACAGCCGGTACAGATATTGAGGCCTCTTAAGCCCAGTTCGTAACCCACTTTTTTGGTGTAGGCGTACTCATGGCGAGCAATAGAGTGACCGCCCCAACAGACCACAATGTTGGGTTTAATGTTGGGTCTTAGCGATTTAGCGTGTCTTAAAATGTGAAATACTGTATTGGTCAGTTTCTCACCTGGCGTTAAGCCCTCACAGACATCATTAAGCTCGTCTACTACATAGGCAAGGTCTCGTAACACCGAGAAAAGGTGCTCACGAATACCATCGACCAACTCACCATCCACAAAAGCCGACGCTGGTGCATTGATCAGATCCAGCTGCACACCACGGTGTTTATTGACGATGTGCACATCAAAATCTTGGTATTTCTCAAGCACTTCGGCCGTACAGTCCATCTCACTACCGCAGTTGAGTACCGCCAAAGCGCATTGGCGAAATAGAGGGTATAGCCCAGAATCGCTTCGATCCCGAATACGCTCTACTTCATAGGGTGAGAGCATATCCAAACTCTCAAGAGGTTTGACACTGGCACTGACAAATAGATCGCTCATAACACTCTCCTTCGCGTAATCACGATGTCATTATTTACGTTTATACATGAAGGATAGATGACATTCAGCTAATCGGCAGAACATATTTGCCAAAGGCGAATGCATCGATTAGTTTAAAGTTATCGGTGAGTTTTTCATCGATCCCTCTCTGCTGCAGAAGGAACCGCCAATGAGCGCATCCAAGCTTTATATCCTTGATACCAACGTGCTGTTGCACGACCCCAAGTGTCTTGTCGAATTTAAAGAGCAAGATATTGCCATTCCGATGACCGTGCTTGAAGAGCTCGACGACATCAAAGATCGGAAGAAGAACGTAGCGGCAGAAGCGCGTGCTGCGATTCGCGAAATTGATAAAATTCTGAGCAACGCCAAAGACCCTTCAGAGATTCTAGACGGTGTGCAGATTTTATTGGATGGTAAAGAGCGCGAGATCGTATTTGGTAAGCTCTCCATCTACCCTGATCATGAACTGGCTCATGACAAAGGGTTCTTGCCAGCAGACCACAATAAAGACAACCGAATCATTAACTGCGCCCTTCACTTACAGCGAGTGCTTCCTAAGCGCCAGGTGATTCTGGTCACTAAAGATTTGAATATGCGTCTTAAGGCGATGGGAGCTGGCTTAAAACGCGTTGAGGATTACCGTACCGACCAGCTCGTCTCGGACATCGATCTACTCCCTGCGGGCCATCTTCATTTAGAGACCCCTTTTTGGGAGGGGGTTGATTCCGTTGAAAGCTATCACGAAAACGAGCACACCTGTCACAGAGTAGACCGCGAGGTGCTGCCAGAGACCTACCCTAATGAATATATTTGGGACGACTCGCAGGATTTTGCCGCTAAAACCAGCCGTGTCGAAGGTGACAAGGTCATCCTTCAGGATCTGGGCTACCAAAACCTGATGCAGCAAAACTGCTGGGGCATTTCACCCATCAATATTCAACAAGCCTTTGCCATGGAAGCGATGCTGGATCCTAATATTGATCTAGCCGTTCTGCTTGGGTCCGCCGGTTCGGGTAAAACCTTGGTTGCCCTAGCCAGTGCTCTGGAGTTGGTTATTGAACAGCGTCGCTACAATAAAATTATTGTCACTCGCTCGACGCCACCGGTCGCTGAAGATATCGGCTTTTTACCAGGCACCGAAGAGGAGAAGATGACTCCATGGATGAGTGCGATTAACGATAACTTAGAAGCGATGCACGAACAGGACGAACGCCCGCAAAGCAGTGTTAAGTATGCGATTGAGAAGGCTAACATTCAGTTCAAGTCTCTCAACTTCATACGTGGGCGAAGCATTCAGAACGCCATTGTTTTGATTGATGAAGCCCAAAACCTAACGCCGCAACAGATGAAAACGATCCTGACTCGCTGTGGTAAAAACACCAAGATGGTCTGCCTAGGAAACTTGGCCCAGATTGATTCAAACTACCTAACAGCACTCACGTCGGGCTTAACTTACATTGTTGAACGCTTTAGAGACTATGAGGGCTCTGCCAGCGTTCACTTTGAGGGAATCTTCCGCTCTAAACTGGCCGAATACGCCGAAGAGCATCTCTAAACATCCCGTTTTAGGGTACCAGTGCTGTGACTCCATCTGGGGTCACGGCCACTCTTTGATGACCCTCGCGATTTAGCTGCAGAAGATCAAACGAGCTGATCTTAATCTCCACCACACAGAACCAGTTCTGTTCGACAAATTCCACCAGTGGATCAATTTCTGAACCCGGTGGTAACTTGGTCGTGTAGTCCGCAACCGTCGGCCCCTCTTTGACCCTATCCCAACGTTCATCAATGGCTTCCTTGTCACTCATTAACGTCGCTAACCCTTCAGCTCGTAACTGCTGTTTTAACTGTGGATTCCAGAAGCAGAGTGAGACATTTGGATTATGTTGCAGCTGCAAAATTTTTGGTGATCGGGAGTCACTATAGAAACGCAAAAGCCAGTTATTCGATTCGATCTCTCTTAAGACAACAGAGCGTGATTGCGGTCGACCAGCATCATCCACTGTAGAGAGAGTAAACACCCTCCAAGGGTGCCCTTTTTCCACCAGCGCATCTTCAACAAATCCCCACAATTCAAGGGGTTTTAGACTTTTTAAGTCGATCATTGGATACATCCATCTGAGACATTGGTCTATCTTGAAAAACCGTCCATTTCGCCGAAGTCCAGTAACTACGTGGCTTATAGTTATCTGTCATAGCTGTATAACAAAACAGTTAGGCGATAGAGACTAGAAACCATGATGCGGCGCAATATAATTGGCACCACTGAAATATGGGTGACACATTTATCTGTTACCCACCGCCTCACTTCCAAGGCCTATTTGCCAAAAGCTTATAGGAGATTGAGTCGTAAGGCACATTTGTTCAACACACAGATGGTAGTCGAGTTATGGATTCAGAAGTAGATGTATTGTTAGTTGGCGCAGGAGCGATGAGTACGACGCTTGCCGTTATGCTCCAGGAGCTGGACCCTAATCTGAAAATGATGATGGTCGAACGTCTCAACCACGTGGCTAGCGAAAGCACCGATGGTCTTAATAACGCGGGTACTGGGCACGCAGCCTATTGTGAGTTGAATTACACCCCTCGCCAGGCTGACGGCTCAATTAACTGCAGCAAAGCTTTCTCAATTAACGAATGTTTTGAGATCAGCTTGCAGTTTTGGTCATACCTTGTGAATAAAGGTGCGCTTCCTCATCCTAAGAAGTTCATCAACACAACGCCCCACTGCAGTTTTGTCTGGGGTGAAGATAACGTCGATTTCCTTCGTAAGCGCCACCAAGCACTTTCACAGCACCCTCTTTTTGAGGCGATGGAGTACAGCGAAGATCCTGAGCAAATTCGCGAGTGGATGCCTCTAGTGATGCAAAACCGCGAAGATAACCAGCCGATTGCTGCTACTCGCGTGCGATATGGATCGGACGTTAACTTTGGTGAACTTGCGCGCTTCATGGTCAATTTCCTTGAAGTTAGTGGCAACTTCGAACTCAAACTGTCGTCAACAGTCCAAGATCTTAAACAGGAAGAGGATGGCCGTTGGTGCGTCAAACTGAAACACTCTGCTAAGCCAGACACCTACAAAGTCCGTGCGAAGTTTGTCTTCCTCGGTGCCGGTGGTGGAGCTCTACCTCTGTTGCAAAAATCTGGCATCCCTGAAGGTGAAGGGTACGGCGGCTTCCCAGTTAGTGGTCAGTGGTTGATCTGTAAGAACAAAGAGGTCATCGAGCGTCACCAAGCCAAGGTATACGGCATGGCCCCCATTGGTGCGCCACCCATGTCAGTACCCCACTTGGATACCCGTGTTATCAATGGTGAAAAAGCACTGCTGTTCGGTCCTTTTGCAGGGTTCACTACTAAGTTCCTAAAAAATGGCTCGTTGATGGATCTGCCGATGTCATTGAGCCCAGACAACTTGATGCCAATGATGTCAGTTGCCCGCAACAACATGGATCTGACCAAATATCTAATCAGTGAAGTAATGCAGACGCACGGTTCACGTGTAGAGTCACTTCGCAACTTCTTCCCAGATGCTGAAGAGAACGATTGGGAACTCTCTTACGCCGGTCAGCGTGTCCAAATCATCAAACCGGGCAATGAAACCAAGGGTAAGCTAGAGTTCGGTACAGAGGTGATCTCTGCAGCTGATGGTTCGATAGCGGCACTATTGGGCGCATCACCGGGTGCATCAACGGCAACCAGCACGATGATCTCGATCATCGAAGAGTGCTTTGCTGAGCGCATGCAGAAGTCGAACTGGTCCGAGAAGCTAAAACAGATGATTCCATCCTACGGTGAATCATTGGCGACCAATAGCGATCTTCTTCGTACGGTGCGGGCTAAAACGCTTGAGACACTACAACTGGATGAGAAAAAGGCCTCTCAAGCGGCCTAACTCTTTCTATTTCTGGGACCCCACCGGATTGGTTTATTGGCGTTAAAGGACTACCATTGCGTCAATAAGGAGTCCGGTGTGGTTAAACATTTTTTTGAACATCTTCTCGTACTGACGGTTCGGTTCTATCAACTGTTCATCAGTCCTGTACTGGGTCCGCGCTGTCGATTCTACCCAACCTGCTCTAGCTATATGATCGAAGCGATTCAACTGTACGGCCCCCTCAAAGGCACACTGCTCGGTTTAAAACGCATTGGACGCTGCCATCCAGGGTCTGATGGTGGGATAGATCCGGTTCCAGGCAGTGAGCTTGAGAGCAGTTATCAACAAGAACTTGCCGAACAAAGCTGCGGCTGTTCACACCCTGAGAACAAGGAGCACTGATCGTGTTTTCTACTGCCAGCCTTACAGGCATTGCTCTGCTCTACATGGCTCTTCTGTTTGCATTAGCGATTTTTGTTGAGCGTAAGGTAAGGAAACAGTCTGGTCTTAGCTTCCAGGGACCCATCTACGCCCTCTCATTAGCGGTCTTTTTTACCTCTTGGACCTTCTATGGCAGCGTTGGATTCGCGCTCGAGAACGGACTCCAGTTCTTTGCCATCTATATCGGTGCCATTTTAGGTCTACTCTTTGGTGCCAAAGCGATCAAAAAAATGGTTCTGGCCAAAGAGAGTTTTCGTTTAACGTCCATTGCCGATTTCATATCAACGCGTTACAGACGCTCTCAGCGCATTGCCGCTCTGGTGACCATCATTGCGATTCTAGGGCTGCTGCCTTACATCGTTCTTCAGTTGCGTGCGATCAATAGTGCGTTTGATGTACTGACCAACGACTCAGCAACCCAAGGTAGCTGGTCGGCTGCCATCATCACACTGACGCTCGCGTTTATTACGATTCTTTTCGGTGCCCGAAAAATTGATCCGACTGAACGTCACCAGGGCATTATTGCCGTGTTAGCCGCCGAGTGTCTGGTAAAGTTGTTTGCCTTCATTGCCCTGGGTCTGTTTGTCACCTTTGGTCTGTTTGATGGGTTTGACGATCTCCTCAAGCAAGCGGAGCAGGCCAACTTACAGTCGGTTTACAGCTTTGGTGGATCGGACAGTTTCTTAACCTGGGTTGCCCTAATCATACTAGGCGCAGCCGCCATCCTGATGCTGCCAAGACAGTTTCATGTCACGGTCGTTGAAAATCCGGGTACGACACACATCAAGAGCGCCCTGACGCTCTTTCCTATCTACACGCTTGGCATCAACCTATTTGTTATTCCTATCGCACTGGCCGGGCTGTTGCTCGGGCTTCCAAAAAGCTCTGGTGATCAGTTCGTTCTATTGATACCTAAGCTCGCTAATAGTGAGGTGATGGCCCTGGTGGGTTACCTAGGCGGATTCGCCGCCGCCACGGGTATGGTCATCGTTACCCTAATTACCCTAGCGACGATGACATCAAACCACTTGGTGATTCCCATCTGGCGTCGTTTTAAACCGGATCTCAATTTAGGCGCCTCACTGCTCCATCTGCGCTGGATACTCATTCTAGGCATTGCGTTAATTGCCCATCTGTTTGCCAACCAACTCGATGCACCTTACTTGTTAGTTGCATTGGGTTTAATCTCGTTCGCGGCAGTTCTGCAGTTAGCACCCGCTGGGTTAATCGGTCTATTTTGGCGTAAAGGGAATAGTTTAGGCGCAGCACTGGGCTTATTGTCTGGCTTTATTCTCTGGGGCTTCACCTTAGTGCTACCGCCTATGGTTGGTGAGGGCTGGATCGATGCCAGTGTTATGACGAATGGACTGTTTGGCCACTCATGGCTGCGTCCTAATGCACTGTTTGGACTGGAATTTTTACCCCCACTCGCCCACGGCGTATTCTGGTCACTCTTGTTTAACATCACGCTGTATGTGGTTGGCAGTAAACTCTACAAGCCTCGTAAGGTTGAGAGAGCTCAGACAGAAGAGCTGTTTAACGCCACTAACGAGATGTTAACGGACCGATATCGCAATGCCCGCCCCACTGGGCTTGAAGCCTATATTGAGCGTGAGCCGAAAACCCAAGAGGCTGAGCTTCTTCTCAACCGTTTTCTAAGCAGTGATGCGGCGGATCAGGTACTTGGCAGCATTTTGACGGACCTCCAGCTAGGTGCTCGCACTCATTTCACCATTGTCGAATTGATGGAGTTTCATCGACTACTCGAGCAACGATTAGCCGGATCTATCGGTGCAGCAGGTGCACATTCAGCAATTGAAGAGTCTATTCGCTACTCTGACCGAGAATCCGCCGATCTGAAAGCGCTCTTCTCTCACATTGCTAGCGAATTAAAGCTGAGCAGCTCAGAAACCGAAAACAGCCCTCTGTTTGAGTCGCTGCAAGACAATAACGAACAGCTTAACAACGAGCTCGCTAAGCTAAAAAATGCGAACAAGGTATTAGAGGAGAAGGTTGATCGTCAGTACGAAGTGATTCATGGACATCGCTTGGAGATACAGAAGCTAACCCATGAAAACCAGACACTGAAAGCACGATTGGGGCTCTCAACTGATGAGAGTTAGTACCCGCAGGGTAAAGAATCAGAGGAGGCTTTAGGCCTCCTCTTTTTTAAGATGAACATCCATTTGCGGGTAAGGAATGGAGATTCCCTCAGCATCAAAACGCACTTTAATCTCTTCAGTCAGTGCCCAACGGACCTCCCAATAGTCTTCGGTTTTAACCCATGGGCGCACAATGAAATTAACGCTGCTATCGGCCAATTCTGATACCGCAATTTTAGGGGCAGGATCCTCCAAGACTCGACTATCGGCCGTCACAACCTCTGTTAAGATCTGTTTTGCTTTACGCAGATCATCGTCATAACTGATACCAAAGATCATATCGATACGACGTGTCGGTCTACGGTTGTAGTTCGTGATGATCCCTGAATAGATCGAACCATTTGGCACAATCACTTCGCGGTTATCTCCGGTACGCATCACCGTATTAAAAATCGTGATCTCTTCAGCTACGCCGGATATGCCAGCCACTTCGACAAAGTCACCCTCTTTGAATGGGCGGAAGAAGATCAGCAAGACACCCGCAGCAAAGTTTTTCAACGAGTCCTGCAGTGCCAGACCGATTGCCAAACCTGCGGCACCGACCAGAGCGATCAATGAGGTGGTATCAACACCCAATTGACCCAGCGCGGCAACGATAACCAGCAGCGTCAACAGAATGCTGATGACGGAGCGGACAAAGTTGACCAGCATATTGTCCATTGATGAACGGTGCAGCCCTCTCTCAAGCAGTCGGGTTGCAAATTTGACCAACCAACGACCCACCACAAAGATGGCCAAAGCCGTGGCGATATTGATAGACCAAGGGACTAAGTAGGTATCCATAAGAGATTGCAAATCAGGCATAGTTAATCGTCCAAAAGGCTAAATTTAAGCTGCGGGTAAGGTTGATAGTGATAAATTCACCCCCATATCTACACTATAACCTAGGTAAAGCAGTTTCCCATCTATGCGTTCATTTTTTTCTCTATTTGCTCTTCTTATGTCAAGCCCACTCTATGCGGCTGATTACCATATCGCCGATGATGTTCAACTCTTCATGCACAGCGGTCCCTCTTACGAATACCGCATCGTCTCTAGAGTTCGCAGTGGCGATCCCGTTACTCTGTTAGAGCGCGGCAAAGATTACACCAAGATTAAACTGGCCGATGGCAAAGAGGGTTATGTTCTCACTCGCTACCTAGCTGAGGGGCAAAGTAAATTGACAGCTCTACAAACTGAGCTACCGGATCTAAAGCAGCAGGTCGCGTCGCTTAGTGAAGATTTGGCAAAGAGAAACGATCAAATTACCCAACTCGAAACAGAGTTGGCAAGCTACCGCGATGAAGCGACTGACTCGACCACAGAGCTTGTCATCAAAGATAAACGGATTCGCGAACTTGAGTTTCAAGTCGCTAATATGGATCAATCAAACCTAATGCGCTGGTTAACCCATGGCGGACTGATCGCCTTAGCAGGTTTGGTCGTTGGATTGATCCTTCCCCACCTTCCTCGTCGTAAGAAGAGACAGGATGAGTGGTTTTAATTAACAAAAACAGAGAGAAGTGATTATGGAAATGGTTATTCTAGGCGCTCTGTGTATTGCTGCAGCACTGTACATCATCAGCACAAATATTCAGTCTAAAAAGCCTGTTCTGCAGCCGATTCGTATCGAAGAGCGCAGCCAGAAAAAGCGTCGCCGCTAAGCTAAGTCTTCATCGGTAATGGGACGTGGCGTAAAGTCTGCGATCCCATTTTCAATGGTCCATGCACGACGCCCCTGCTCGACACGAATAACACCTTTGAATCGTGCTTGAAGGTAAGGTACGACCTCTTCAAGGGTGTCGATATCACACAAAATCACACCACCACGATCATCTTCAGTCGAAAATAGAAACGATTGCACCGTACACCTCTAATAAACAGTCACGCCAGTCTAACAACTTACTTCTACCACTTTAAGTAGGCGAAGCGATCTTTTATCTCTTGTTTGGCCAATTGATACTCTGGAAAGAAGCGGCTGACCAGGGCCCAAAAGCGTGGACTGTGGTTCATCTCTTTCAAATGACAGAGTTCGTGAATGATTACATAGTCCTGCAGAGTGTGTGAAAGGTGTATCAATCGCCAGTTAAGCGAGATCTCACCGCGACTCGAACACTGCCCCCATTTACTCGTATAGCTACCGATATTGACGGATGAGGGCTTTAAACCAGTAAAGCCCACTAACTGCTCTGTACGTGCAATCAACTGTTGTTGGGCAGCACCCTTTAGCGAAGCTTGAAGCTGGCGTCTGATCGACTGGTCTGTTGAGCGCGCATTGACTTTAACCCTGACGCAACGGCCAGTGTGACAAACCCTTTGCTCTTCGGGTGTTAATTGAGAGACCTTCTCAAGTTGGTAGTTGATGCCATTAACGACCAGAGTATCTGAATGCAGATCAATGGAGTGCTTACTCAATGCTTTCTGCTGTTGTACTAGCCTAGGCGTGACCCAGGCCTGTTTGCTCAGAACCCATTGGTGAATATCAGCCTCACTAATGAATAGTGGTGCTTTGACAACGACTCTACCCCTATCGATTTGAATCGACAGAGTTCGACGTCTACTGGATCGCTCTAGGGTATATTCGAACTCAATCAATCTGTGCCATCTTAACTATGCGGGTGTTAGGACAGACTACCGCTTGTACTATAAGAGTCAATAATGACATCGGCCAATTCATTGGCACTCTTCCAAGCTCCTGCCAAACCGGGCTCATTAATCCAGTCTCCACAGGCGCCAATCGAAAGTTCAGCATCCCACAAAGGTTCCGTTAATTGAGCACTCTGCAGAGTTCGACTGTAGAGCCAACGGTGAATTTTTGAGGCGCTAGGCTCTATCGATTCACCCAGCCAATCAGACAATAAGCCCTCTATTTTTTTCAGCAGAGCCCCCCGATCATCATCAATGTGTGATTCGCTCCAAGATTCACGCATTTCAACTCGAACCAACAGCCCCTCTCGGCCAGGTTTGTCACTCTCGACCACGATACGGTAGAACTCTGGATGCTCTCCCTCAATCACAGAGACTCCGTCTAAGCGCGATGGTCGCGTCTCTAACTGAAACAGTGCAATCCAATTGGCTGAGGTTGCTGCTTGCTCAGCGCGATGAGCAAAGCGTGGTGAGGTTTCAAGAAGTGGCACCGCCTGTGGCGCGGGCGCGGCAACAACTACCGCATCAAAATAGTCGATCAGTTCACCTTGATCATCTCGAATCAGTACACCCTGCTTATCGCTCCACACGACACCTATACGGGTTTCAGTGTGTAGAGTAGTACCTTTGAGAAGTTCACGAGTAAACAGACTGTTACGACCCGCGCCGATCTTGTACTCAACGGACTCATGTTGTGTGAGGCTAAAATCCGAGCGCGTGGTACTCCAGGTCTCAATCACACCGGTGTCGACATAGGCATTTAAGAAACGCTCAAACTCGCTGGAACAGCCATCTAGATAGGGAGCACCTAGATCAGCAGAGAGTTGACCCACGCGAGAAGAGGCTAAACGCCCACCCGTTCCTCGTGATTTCTCAAACAGATCAACAGTAAAACCTGAAGTGGTCAGTCTATTGGCGAGTGTAGCACCGGCTAAACCAGCGCCGATAATAGCTATCCTTGGCATATTGATCCTATGAATTGGGCTCTACCGCAATGGCCTTTTCAACGGTATTAATGAAGCCTCTGTTTTCGGGCGATGTGACACTTGAGTAGACATCAATGACTTTACCATCACGGCCAATCAGGTACTTGTAGAAATTCCATTTCGGGGCGGTTCCTGTCGCAGCAATCAAATCCGCCCATAGAGGGCTCGCTTGATCCCCACGAACCACTGACTTCTCAAACATCGGGAACTTAACACCGTAAGTTAAACGACAAAACTCTCTGATCTGCCCCTCCTCACGATACTCCTGATTGGCGAAATCACCGCTAGGGAAACCTAACACTGCAAAGCCTTGGTCTTTGTACTTAGCATGCATCGCTTCAAGACCTTCATACTGCCCGGTAAAACCACACTTACTGGCTGTATTGACGATCAAGACCACTTTGTCTTTGTACTCTTCGCAGAGGTTGACCTCTTTTTCACCGGCTAGCTCACGAACGGTATGATTCAGCACGTTAGTGCAAGTATCAGCTGAGGCTGTTTTAAAGCCAAAAACGGCTGCCAGTAGGGTTAATATTTTCATAAGCTTCATTGTGCGCCTCGGTGTTGATTTTTACTTCAATATTTACGCTCAGATAGAGGTTTCGGATGACCGATACAGAGGATGACAGGTTGAAACCTGTTAAGTACACGGATGTGCTGTATGCGGTAATTGCAGGAGCAAATTACTGTCACCGGTGCTTTGAACTATCTACGGAGTAACCGTGACTGGCTTCAGCCTGTCATCGGCTCTTAGTCATCGGTGATTTACCCTACAACCTGCCCTTGTAGTTTGTTAGCATAGTCGCCTACATTCACGGAGCACTGCGATTCACTAATGGTCTGCATCTCCAATATAAGGAGAGAAAGATGCAAATCGCTGACAAAACTGTTGTCTCTATTCACTACACTCTTACCAATGCTCTGGGCGAGACGATTGATAGCTCTGTAGGACAGGATCCTCTTGTCTACCTACAAGGTGCTCAAAACATCATTCCCGGTCTAGAAAACGCCCTAACTGGTAAAGCGGTTGGTGATGCACTTCAGGTTACCGTTGAACCGGCTGAAGGCTATGGCGAGATTCGTGATGAATTGATCCAAGAAGTTGATCGCAGCGCGTTCCAAGGCGTTGATGATATCGATGTTGGCATGCAGTTTATGGCTCAAACACCTTGGGGGGAGCAGCCTGTAACCGTTGTTAAAGTTGAAGGCGACCAGATCACTCTTGATGGCAACCACCAGCTTGCTGGTGAAACGCTCAACTTTGATGTTGAAGTGGTTGAAGTACGTGAAGCAACCGCTGAAGAAGTTGAGCACGGTCATGTTCATGGAGCTGGCGGTCACCACCACTAATCCACCATCGATCTAACATTAAAAAAGCCGAGTTAAGTAACTCGGCTTTTTTGTGATTGTTGCAAGGGAACCTGCGAACAAGTCCATAGTATCTCAGCGAGACCTGAAATGTGCAGATACAAGGCGCTTCTCGCCGCTAATGGCCGTAGCCCTTAGCAAGAGGAGCAACGCCGTAGATGCATATTGCAGGCCACGCCCTTGGGGGCTTACAGTCAAATCCACCCTCTGTGTTGCGCTTTCTTGACTTAGCCCGCTAGGCCTTCGAAACCACGCCTTGATGATGAATTCGACTGTAAGCCTGAGATGCCATGGACTTATTCGCAGGTTCCCTAGAGCAACGGGATCAATCGCTTATTTGCGATCATCCGAAGTGGCTTCGATACGGTGAATACTTAGATCCGCACCACGGAACTCGTCCTCTTCATCCAGACGGATGCCCGCTACTGCATTCACAATACCGTAAACCAGGAAGCCACCGATCAAGGCCACTGCGATACCTGCAAGAGTACCCACAACCTGAGCACCTAGGCTTACGCCACCAAGACCGCCTAGTGCTTGGCTACCGAAGATACCTGCTGCAATACCACCCCAGGCGCCACATAGACCGTGTAGAGGCCATACACCCAGTACGTCATCGATCTTCCACTTATTCTGAGCCAGTGTGAACAGCCAAACAAATAGTGCACCGGCAATACCACCTACAAACAGCGAGCCAATTGGGTGTAGAACGTCAGAACCAGCACAGATCGCAACAAGACCCGCAAGCGGACCGTTGTGAATGAAGCCTGGGTCGTTCTTACCAAGAAGGGTCGCAACGATGATGCCGCCGACCATTGCCATCAAGCTGTTGACTGCAACCAGACCAGAGATACCGTCCAGTGTTTGAGCCGACATCACGTTGAAGCCGAACCAACCGATACATAGGATCCATGCACCTAGAGCGAGGAATGGAATGTTTGATGGTGGGAACGCCACAACACGATCGTTACGGTAACGACCTTTACGTGAACCTAGAACCAAAACAGCCGCTAGGCCGATCCAACCACCGACACCGTGGACTACGACAGAACCAGCGAAGTCGTGGAAGCCTGCACCAAAGGTCTCTTCAAGCCAGCCCTGGAAACCGAAGTTACCGTTCCAGATGATGCCCTCGAAGAACGGGTAGACTAGACCCACACAGAGTGCAGCTGCGATAAGCATTGGGTAGAAGCGAGCACGCTCAGCCACACCACCCGAGATAATTGCAGGAATCGCTGCCGCAAAGGTCATTAGGAAGAAGAATTTCACCAACTCATAGCCGTTACCTTCCGCTAAAGTGGCTGCATCGGCAAAGAAGGTGACGTCGTAGGCAATCCAGTAGCCAACAAAGAAGTAGACCACTGCAGAGAAACCGAAGTCGGTCATGATCTTAACCAGTGCGTTGACCTGGTTTTTATGACGGACAGTACCTACCTCAAGGAATGCGAAGCCAGCATGCATCGCGAATACCATGATGGCACCCATCAAAATGAATAGTGTATTGGAACTTTGTACCAGTGTTTCAACGGCACTGTTGATCGTTTCCACCCTTAATCTCCTCAAATTGCTTAGAAATGCACATATAGGGTGCAGCTCTATATTTCATGCACACTTTTGGTGCATTTAATGACTATGCGATGAGTTTTAGACGGCTTAATAAAAAAAGATAAAATGTTTTTTCTATCTACTTTCAATAACTTAAAAACTAATCACTCACTTTCAGCAAACTCCGTGCTGCAAGACTGTGCATTAGTTAGCAAGTAGCGTACCAACTTTGGGCATTAAACGAATTTTATGCCTTATGGCGGATCTCAAAGCTGAAGTGAATCTTCGAGTTACGTTTGAAATCAGGATCAATCGTACGATGAGATGTATCCACAATCTCAAAAGCGTCGAGCTGCTCGTAGTCCAACTTAAAACGACGATAGTTATTTGAAAAGATCAGAAGACCACCGGGTTCAAGCAACGCCATTGCCCCTTTAATCAGCATGACGTGATCACGCTGCACATCTAGGATGTCAGTCATTCTCTTAGAGTTAGAGAAGGTCGGTGGATCCATAAAGATGAGATCGAAGGTCTCTGAACGAGGGCGATCAAGCCACTGGATACAGTCCGCTTGAACGAAATCAGCACGTTTAGCATCCAGTTTGTTCAGTTCAAAATTGCGTCGGGCCCAATCGAGGTAGGTTGCCGACATATCGACACTGGTCGTGCTGATCGCACCACCGGCAGCCGCATGGACACTGGCGGTAGCGGTGTAACAGAAAAGATTTAGGAAACGTTTACCCTTAGCGAGAGACTGAATCTGTTGCCTAACAGGACGATGGTCTAGGAAAAGACCTGTATCTAGGTAATCTCTTAGGTTGACCTCGAACAGACAGCCATACTCTTGTACCGTCAGCGTCTCACCCTGTTCAGTTTGTCGTTGATACTGATCGCTGCCCTGCTGACGCTTGCGTTGTTTCAATACAATCGAGTCTGTGCCCAAAGCAAACACTCTTCCTACAACGGCCATCACATCTTGAAGTCGCTTAAAGGCCTTTACAGGATCGACTTTCGCAGGCGGCGCATACTCCTGAACCACAATCTGATCAGCGTATTGATCGATAGCGACCGCGTACTCTGGCAAATCAGCGTCATAGACTCGGTATGCCTCAACTGACTCACGTTTCACCCACTTAGAGAGCTGTTTAAGATTTTTCTTAAGTCGGTTCTCTAACATCAGCGCCCCTTCAGATAGAGATGCACTATCTTGGTGCACAACATCCAAATTGGAATCTGCACTGTTTTGCGGCACACCCTCTTGTGGGTAGACAGTAAAAAGCAGTAATTGACTGGGCAGTGCGCCATTAAAGAGCTTGTAGAGCTTGTCTGCACGCAGCCCCATCACCTTGCCAAGCTCAGGGTTTGAAGTGAACACACCCACACGCCAGTGATGCGCTTGGGCTTTTAAGAAATCACCCAGCTGGCTATACAAAAATCTTAGGCTTGAACGATCACCCAATCGTTCGCCATATGGAGGGTTAGTAATTAACAACCCTTTATCTTCTGGCGTTGGAAGTGACAAGCTGGCCAGATCACAACGTTCAAAATGGACGAGTGACTCGACACCTAAGGCTTGAGCGTTGTTGTTTGCACGCTGCAGAACGCTCGAATCAGCATCAAAACCACTTAATCGAGGGTAACCCTCTCTGTTTAGCCCTGCTTCACGGCGCTGTTTTGCATCTTGGTAGATCTCTTGCCAGATAGACGGCTGGTGTTGGCACCAACGATCAAAGCCCCAGCGACGACGTAACAGACCCGGCGCAATATCAGCCATCATCAATGCCGCTTCAGTGATTAAGGTTCCAGAACCACACATAGGATCAAATAGCTGTTTAAAGTCACCTTGATTGGGCCAACCCGCACGCATCAATAACGCTACTGCAAGGTTCTCTTTAAGCGGCGCAGCGCCGGTTTGAAGTCGGTATCCACGGCGGTGCAGACTCTCACCCGATAGATCAATTGCTACCTGAGCTGTCGTTCTGCGCAGATGAACGTTGATGCGCAGATCAGGGTACTGTTTGGCAACAGAGGGACGACTGCCGGTCTCTTCACGAACGGAGTCAACAATCGCATCTTTCACTTTAAGAGCGCCAAAGTGGGTGTTATTAATCGACTCATTACGGCCGTTAAAATCAACGGCTAGAGTCCCCTCAGCCCGGATGTGCTCCAGCCAATTAATCGACTTAATGTCGTTATAGAGAGCTTCTGTCGAGGTCGCATCAGCCTCTTTCAAGAGCAGCAGTACTCGGTTTGCAAGACGTGACCACAAACAGATCGTGTAGGCTGTGGCGAGATCACCCTCTACCTGAACCCCTGCTTGAGTCTCTTTTAACCCCTCTATACCGATCGACTTCAACTCGGCTAGCAGTAGAGACTCAACGCCCTTAGGGCAGGTAACGAATAGTTTCATTTCAACACTCAATTTGGTTAACGCCGAATGAAATGAAAAATTTTCATCCGCTATATTGTCCCTATTTTAAAGCATTACGCTTCATCTGTAAGTTACTGATTCAGCCGACTTTGCTGCTGAAGCGAAAAGGTTAAATCTATTAGAAGGGGAATTTAAATTGAGCAATACAATTACTTTAAATTGCCAATCTGGTCTATTACTAAACTGTGACTACCAATTGTTGTCGCCAAAACATCACTGCGAAAGCAGATACTCACTCAATACGAGGCGTATATATGAAAAGACAAAAACGAGAACGTAGCAATTCACTATACAAACGCGGTTTTACTGCCGGACTGGAGGGTAAATCACAGTCAGATTGTCCGGTATCTACGACAGACTTACGCAGCCACTGGATGACAGGATGGCGCGAAGGGCGAGAAGCCCACTGGAATGGCCAATCAGGTGTTTCAGCGATACAGGTCAATCCAAGTTATCACTAACAACATTTAATCAAGTAAGGCTCCTAATGATACCCATAGGAGCCTTTTTCGTTTTAAGATCCTCACTTCACAGTTAAACACCAATGTTAAGCAGAACGAATGGAACAGATTTACTTCGCTGGAGGCTGCCTATGGGGTGTCCAAGAGTTCATGAGGCATATTCCTGGCGTCATTAGCACGCAAGCAGGCCGAGCCAATGGCACGTCTAATAGGACAGACGCTGAGTACGATGGCTATGCGGAGTGTGTACATATCGACTTCGATCCTGAACAGATAGCGCTAGGCGAGCTGATCGAGTGCTTGTTTGAAATAATCGATCCCTACAGCATCAACCAACAAGGCCAAGATATTGGTCCCAAATACAGAACGGGGATCTACAGTCGAGAGCGCGAACACTTGGACGAGGCACACCGAATACTCAAAAGCCGCGAGGATTATAAACAGCTGACTATTGAGGTACTCCCCCTATCCAACTATGTCAAAAGTGATGACGAGCACCAGGACCGACTGACACGTCATCCCGAGGATCATAGTTTATGCCACATCCCGCTAACACTGCTCTATAAATACAAAAAAGCCGCTAATCGATAGCGGCTATTCAGTGTCAAAGCGTTGAGCTTAACGGTGTCCCAACAAACGACGATCACGAATCGCCTCAGCCGCTTCAGTGATCAGTTTAGGACCACGGTAGATGAAGCCTGTGTAGACCTGAACCAAGCTAGCACCCGCCTCGATCTTCTCGACAGCGTCAAAACCTTCAGTGATACCACCAGCACCAATGATAGGCAAAGCACCATCCAACTCACGTGCCAAGATTTGGATAGCACGAGTCGATAGGTTGCGTACTGGAGCACCACTTAAACCACCCGCCTCTTTTGCAAATTCAGAGCTCTCTACACCACCTCGTTCAATGGTGGTATTGGTCGCAATCACACCATCCATCTCGTAAGTTTTGAGAAGATTAGCGGTCGTTACGAAACCCTCTTCATCCATGTCGGGCGCAATTTTGATCGCGATCGGGACGTATTTGCCGTGAATACCTGCCAAGCGGGCCTGTTCATTCTTCAGCATGTCCAAAAGAAGGTTGAGACTATCACCCTGCTGAAGATCACGAAGACCCGGCGTGTTCGGGGAGGAGATGTTAACCGTAATATAAGTAGCGTAGGGGTAGACCTTACGCAGACAGATTAGGTAATCATCGGCCGCATTTTCATTAGGGGTATCTTTGTTCTTACCAATGTTGATACCCAGTACGCCTTTAAAGTTCGACGCCTCAACATTCTCGATCAGTCGATCTACACCCAGGTTATTAAACCCCATGCGATTGATGATCGCGCTGTGCTCAGGTATGCGGAATAGACGGGGTTTAGGGTTGCCCGGTTGAGGACGAGGAGTCACGGTACCGACTTCAACAAAACCAAAACCCATAGCCGCCAAACCGTTAATAGCACCCGCATTCTTGTCCAGACCAGCCGCTAATCCAACGGGGTTTGGAAAACGAATGCCCATGACTTCTGTTGGTGCTTCCACCATTTTCGCACCAAGAAGCTTCGGCATACCCAGATCGGCGGCCAAGTTCATACTGCTCAGTGCAAGGTCGTGAGACTTCTCGGCATCTAAGCGAAACATCAAAGAGCGGGCTAGGTCGTATAACATGATTATCCAATCGAAATTTTAGTTGGGCGAATTATACAGAGTGGTCATTCTGAATGACAGTTTGCTTAAGTCACCGGTGTCATAAATAATATTCATCTATCTATTTAGGAGATCAACCGGTGACTCAGCACAATAAGCACAACCGTTTAATGGGCATTTTAGGGGTCCAAGGCGTTGATGTCCGTGAGAACCACAGAGCCAAACAGTGGGGACGACTCTTTGAGTGGCCACTCCTATTTCTGGCGTTTTGGATACTGATCGACTGGTATTTTCAAACCACAAACCATCACGAACAGCTCGCCATTATCGGTCTCAACGACTGGGTGATCTGGGGCTTTTTTACCTTAGATCTGGTAGTTATGTTGGCGTTGGTAGACAACAGACTACGATACCTAAAAGGCAACTGGATGAGTCTGGTCATCGTGCTAACCGGAATACCGATTTTATTGAACGCTTTAGGCTTACAAAGTGGCGTCTTAAGATCGCTGAGATTGCTGATTTTTGCCAGTATATTCACACGCCTATCTAGCGACCTTCGCTCGGTGTTGGGCCGGCATAACCTTGGAGTAACTCTGGCGATCGCACTGGGATTTCTGATCCTAGCCGCCTTCCTCATCTCTGGACTGGATCCGGCGTTTAAAAACCCGATCGATGGCTTCTGGTGGGCTTGGGTCACGATGACAACCGTCGGCTACGGCGACCTTGTTCCAACCACCCTTGAGGGTCGTATCGTTGGCATGCTTCTGATTTTGGTTGGCATCGCGATCTTTTCAATGCTGACCGCTAGTTTCTCTGTCTTTTTTATCGAAAAAGATGAAGAGGAGAAAAATGACCGGGAAGACGCTATGGTGCGACGCCTTCAGATGCTTGAAGCTCGTTTAGAGCGAATAGAACAAAACCTCAATAAAGCGGTGACTTCGTTGGAGCAGATTCAAACGCTCGAGTCTGAAAAGCGCTCACCCAAAGATTAAAGGATTAGATAACAGCGGTTAATGCTTGATCCAGTGAAGGGTATTTGAAATCAAATCCGTGCTGAGTCAACTTCGCAGGAATCACAGCCACCCCTTCAGTCAGCAGTGCAGCCCCCTCTTTGCCAAGCATCAACTTGGGCATAAAAGCTGGCATTGGGAAAAAGGTTGGACGCTTCAAGACTCTGCCAAGCTCCTCTGTAAAGACTTGGTTGGAAACTGGGTTAGGTGCGGTCAAGTTGAAAGGCCCACTCGCATCTGGGTTATCAATCAAAAATAGAATGGCGTTGACCTGATCGTCTAGATGAATCCAGGACATCATCTGCTGGCCGTCGACAATGCGACCACCTAAGCCCAGTTTAAAGGCAGGTAGCATCTTCTTCAGGGCGCCACCCTTACCAAGCACGATGCCTGTTCTCAGTAGCGCCACTCTGACACCCTCTTGTTCAGCACTTAAGGCAATGTTCTCCCAGCTTTTGCAAAGCTCACTGGAGAAGTCTTGAACCAGAGGTTGATCCGCCTCAGAAAGCGCCTGATGACTGCGAGTCGCCCCGTAAAAACCGATCGCAGAGCCACTGACTAGCACTTTGGGTTTAACCTCTTGTTGAGCAATCCAACGCACTAACTGCCCCGTAACTCCTTCACGACTGGCACGCAGGGCCACTTTTCGCGAGTGAGTCCAAGGTTTATCGGCGATCGGTAAGCCTGCTAAATTGACAATGGCATCGACAGCGGTGTTCAGGTCAGACAAATTTGAGATTGTTTGAACACCGGGCACAGTCGAGGGTCGTTTGTGAATCAATAGAGTGACTCTGTCACCTCGAGCGACGAGCGCCCTAGCGACTGCATCACCAATAAACCCTGTACCGCCTGTCAAAAGAATGTGCATGCTGTTAAACCCTTAACTGTTTGCTTTATCTACGTCCCATGCTAGCGTTCGGACTGCTAAAGCTAAAGGAAGAATCGATAATGTTTACTGGTATTGTTCAAGGTGTGGCGACTGTCACTGCTCTAACCCCAGCCGATAATTTTATGACACTGCAGCTTGAGTTCCCGGAAAACTGTTGTGATAACTTCCAGATCGGAGCCAGCGTCGGACTTAATGGTACTTGTTTAACGATTACCTCATTTGAAGGTAACAGAGCCAAGTTTGATGCGATCCAATCGACACTAGAACTGACCAACCTTGGCGATTTGCAGGTCGGGTCACTGGTCAATTTTGAACGTGCCGCTAAGATTGGCGATGAGATTGGTGGGCACCTAATGTCGGGCCATATTTGCGACCGAGTAGCGATAACAGCGATCGAAAAGACAGAGACCAATTGCCGAGTTGAGTTTGATCGTCCGAGCCAATGGGCACCCTATCTATTGGATAAAGGGTTTGTCGGACTGAATGGCTGTAGTTTGACGATGACGCAAGTAACGGATGACCGTTTCTCTGTTTGGCTAATCCCAGAAACCTTGGAGCGCACACTGTTTGGCAAAGCTAAGGTAGGTGATCTGATCAACCTAGAGATCGACCCTCAAACCCAAGCGATTGTCGATACCGTCGAGCGTTACCTTCAGGAGCGTGGCAAAAACTGATCTCTGTGCTGCGCGATTAACTGCTCTAACTCAGTTGAGATAGAACGCACATTGGCGCGACGCCTCAGCTCTAGTGGCGTCAGCAGCCAGTAGCTTCGTATAAAGCTAATCTCCTTTGGCAGAACCTGAACAAAACGCGGGTCATCTTGCACCATATAATGGGGTAACACCCCAAACCCTCCACCATTAGCAATAAACTGGAATTGGGACATCACCGTTGCCCCCTGAAAGCGCTCAATCAGTTGGTCATCGATCAATCGGTTAAACCCTAACTGCTCAGTGTAGAGTATATCGGGAATATAACCGGCAAACGGGTGCTGTTTAACCGATTCAATATCCTCTAAATCTACGGAATTATTCTGCAGATACTCACGACCTACATAGAGAAAAAGCTGGTAGTCCGTCAGTTTCTTACAATGAATATCCCGCCTCTCAGAGGGCTCCAATGTGATCGCTATGTCCACCTCACGCTTCATCAAGTTAAGGCTCTGTGGAACGGGTACCAAGCGTAGGTTTAGATCAGGGTTACGATGGACAAAATGGGTTAATTGATTTGCTATAAAGAGGTTTCCCAAACCATCTGGCGCCCCAATTCTTAGGTTCCCGGATAGGGATCGCTGATCTGAAGCCGCTCTCTCTTTGGTCAAGACAGTAATGTCTTCACACTGTTGAGCCAGAGGCAAAACAGCTTCACCGGCCGGAGTGAGGTGCAAGCCTTTATCATCCGCCTCAAACAGTGGGGTTTGCAACGCATCTTCAAGAGCGGATATTCGACGCGACACCGTTGTATGGTTCACGCCCATTCGTTTTGCTGCAGTCAAATAACGACCCGCGCGAGCGACCTCGAGAAAGTAACGCAGATCGTTCCAATTCAATTTATCATCCATCATTTGTGCAATTTAGCACAGCAAACTAGCAAAATAATCAAAAACTACTGCACAAATAATCATAAGATAGTGAACACACCAATAAGTATAGAAAGGATAACGCCATGTATGCTGTCAAAGATCTTGGAACTTACGATTACGTCATCGTTGGGGCTGGGTCGGCCGGCTGTGTATTAGCCAACCGTTTGAGCCAAGATTCAAACACCCGCGTGCTTCTGCTGGAAGCGGGTGGCAGTGACAACCAGTTTTGGGTCCATGTTCCAGTGGGTTACCTCTACTGTATAGGCAATCCGAAAACTGACTGGTGTTTCTCGACCGATGCAGAAGAGGGTCTTAATGGGCGTTCACTCATCTACCCTCGCGGTAAAGTACTCGGCGGCTGCTCTTCGATTAACGGCATGATCTACATGCGTGGGCAAGAGCGTGACTATGATGAGTGGGCATCATTAGGCAATGAAGGCTGGAGCTGGCAAGAGGTTCTTCCTTATTTCAAACGCTCTGAACGACACTACCAACCCGCTGATGAGTTCCACAATGATAAAGGGGAACTGTTCGTTCAAGAGCAGCGCTTGAGCTGGCCGATTCTAGAAGCCGTTCGAGAGGCGGCTGAAGAGGTTGATGTACCGAAAACCTCAGACTTCAACCGTGGTGATAATGAGGGTTCAGGTTATTTCCCAGTTAACCAAAAAAATGGCATTCGCTGGAATGCACGCAAAGCCTTTATCAACCCCGTTAAAGCACGTCCTAATCTCACCATTATGACTCACGCTCAAGTCACCAAGCTGCGCATTGAAAACCGACGCGTTGTGGGTGCTGATCTCATCGTTAACGGGCAAGTTGCGAGCGTAACGACCGATAAAGAGCTACTGCTCAGTGCCGGTGCGATCAATTCGCCACAAATTCTACAGCTTTCTGGCATTGGCCCTGCCAAGGTTTTAGCGGAGCACAAAATCGAGATGGTGCACGAGCTCCCTGGTGTCGGTGAAAACCTACAGGACCACCTACAGTTGCGAACCATCTACACCGTTGAAAACACAAAAACTCTGAATGAGTGGCAGTCAACCCTGTTGGGTAAAGCGCAAATTGCGGCTGAATACTTCTTAAAACGTTCAGGCCCAATGTCAATGGCCCCCAGTCAGCTCGGTATCTTTACTAAATCCTCGGATGAGCATGCTACGGCGAACATTGAGTATCACGTTCAACCTCTATCGCTTGAGAAATTCGGTGAGGATCTGCACGAGTTTCCGGCTATCACCGTCTCGGTCTGTAACCTGCGTCCAGAGAGCCGCGGTACCTGTCATATTCAATCGACCGATCCTAATGTTCCGCCAGCAATTAAACCGAACTACCTTTCGACGGACGGCGATCGCAAGGTTGCAGCAGATAGCTTACGCCACGCTCGCAAGCTAATGGCGACTCAGCGTTTACGTGAATTTAATCCAATTGAGTTAAAACCGGGCGCACAGTTTCAATCGGATGAAGAGCTCGCGAAGGCCGCAGGTGATGTCGGTACAACAATATTCCACCCGGTCGGCACCGCAAAAATGGGCAGTGATGAGATGTCCGTTGTGGATGCGCGATTGAGAGTGCACGGCATTGACGGTCTGCGCGTAGTGGATGGTTCAGTGATGCCAACCCTTACCTCGGGTAATACTCATGCACCGATCACTATGATTGCAGAGAAAGCGTCTGACATGATCCTTGAGGATAACGCTTAAACTAAAAGGGGCAGATCAATGATCTGCCCCTTTGGGATTGAGACTATTTGTAGATTCGCTCATCAAAAGGATCTACAGGCTCTTCCAGCATTTCGTCCTCTTTGAAGAAGAGTACGCGTCCTTCGAACTTAAACCCCTTAGTCGAGAACCAGCGTTCTGCCTGTTCACGCCCCTCTTCCGCTTTTCTCACCTCCAACCAAGCCATCACGACTCGATAGAAGAAGATACCAAACAGAGCAGCACTCGCGCCTAAGAAGAAATCAGAGGCTAGAGCGAAAATCAGTAGCACCAATGCAACAATCCAGACCTTAGAGCTTCGCGCATTTTTCAGTGCATCGTTTTCAGCCCCGTACTGATCTAGAAAGTTCAGGTAACGACGGTAGTTCTGTTGCAGATCAAACTTAATCGCAGAATCGATAGAGATAGCCATACCGATGACTCCTATTACACCAAGCTCTTACTGACGACTTCATAAACATCGGGCGACAGCGCCTTCTGCTTCATGATGCGTTCCAGTTGAGCTCTCATTAACTTTTGCTTATCACTAGTATAGCGCTTCCAGCGAGTTAAAGGCGTTAACATTCGCGATGCAATTTGAGGGTTCTGTTCATTCAAGCGAATGATCCAATCAGCCAAGTATTGGTAACCCGAGCCATCCGGCGCATGGAATTGAACTGGGTTTGCACTGGCAAAAGCACCAATCAGACTGCGCAGTTTATTGGGGTTTTTTGCATCAAATAGCTCATCGTTTTCAAGTGCTTTAACTCGATCCAGAGCGCCCTCTTTGGAGTCACAGGCCTGCAGTGAGAACCAACTGTTCATCACCAGCGCTTCACCTGACCACTGCTGCTTGAATGCCGCAAGCGCCTGTTTAGCTGCTTGGGCATCTTCAGAGTGAACCAGTGCCGCCAGTGCAGACTGTTGATCGGTCATATTATCAGCGCTGTTGAACTGCTCCATTGCTAACTCAATGGCGCCTTCATAGTTAGCCGCGATCAGGTAACTCAAGGCTAAATTTTTCAGACTGCGCTTAGCCACTTGATCTGCAGTTGGTTGGTAAGCCTCTTTAGAGGTGCAACGCTGATAGACTGCCAACCACTCTGGTGCTAGGGCTTTGCCTAGTGCTTTGACAAAAGCTTTACGAGTCGCGTGAATCGCTTCAACGTCAATGACCTCAGCTAATTCACTCAGATAGGCTTCGCTCGGCAAGGTGCATAACTTAGCGAGCATCGCCTCATCTAAGGACTCATCTTCCAGTAACGCTCGCCAAGCATCTAAAAGCGCTGCGTTGGATTCGACCGCCGCACCCGCAATGCCTGCTTGCAGTTTGTTCACTAAGTAGCGCTGTCCCGACTCCCAACGGTTAAAGCCGTCAGTATCAAAACGCATCAGATGCAGCAGTTGCTCATCCGTGTAGTTAAAACGCAACTTAATCGGTGCTGAGAAGCCGCGAAGCAGAGACGGAGTTGGCTGTTCAGAAAGGCCTTCGAAACTAATGCTCTGTACCTCTTCCGTAAGTTCCAAAACACCTGAAGAGAGTTCCGTCCCCTCCTGTGTGAGCAGTCCAAAACGGATGGGCATATGGAAGGGTGCTTTATGATCTTGACCTGGAGTGCTTGGGCAGCTCTGTTTAAAGGTCAGCTGGTAGGTTCCTGATGCAGCATCCCACTGATCAGAGACCTCAACCACAGGAGTACCTGCTTGTGAATACCAGCGTTTAAACTGTGTTAAGTCGCGCCCTGAAGCCTCTTCCATCGCGGCCACAAAGTCATCCGTCGTAACGGCCTGGCCATCATGACGATCAAAGTAGAGATCCGTCCCTTTTCTGAAGGTCTCTTCACCCAAAAGCTGATGGATCATGCGCACCACTTCTGCGCCTTTCTCATAGACGGTCAGCGTGTAAAAGTTTGAGATCTCGATAAACGATTCCGGTCTCACCGCATGCGCCATGGGGCCAGCGTCTTCAGCAAATTGTGCCGTTCTCAGCAGTGTCACATCTTCGATTCGCTTCACGGTTCGCGAGTTCATATCGGCCGAGAACTCCGCATCACGAAAGACGGTAAAGCCCTCTTTAAGACTTAACTGGAACCAGTCACGACAGGTGACACGGTTGCCTGACCAGTTATGGAAGTTCTCATGAGCAACCACCGCCTCTACTCGCTGAAACCCAAGGTCTGTAGTGGTCTTTTGACTGGCTAATACACAACTGGTGTTGAAGATATTGAGGCCTTTATTCTCCATCGCACCCATGTTGAAGAAGTCGACGGCCACGATCATGTAGATATCAAGATCGTACTCACGGCCATACACCTCTTCATCCCAGCGCATCGATCTCTTTAGGGAGTCCATCGCATAGGCAAGCTTGTCGTGATCTTTAGGTTCAGCAAAAATTTGCAGCTGAACTTCACGTCCAGAGGCTGTTGTGAACTGATCTTCAATGCAGCTTAAATCACCCGCCACTAAAGCAAATAGGTAGGCGGGTTTGGGGTGTGGATCCTGCCAAGTAACCCAGTGACGTCCGTCATCAGTGACCCCTTTATCAACGGCGTTACCGTTGGATAGCAACACGGGATACTGTTCGGGATCAGCAATGATGGTTGTCTCAAACAGGGACATCACATCAGGGCGATCAAGGTAATAAGTGATGCGTCTAAAGCCCTCTGCCTCACATTGGGTACAGAAGACTCCATCCGAACGGTAGAGCCCTTCCAATGCAGTGTTCAGTTGTGGCTGGATGCGACAGAGCGTTTGCAGAGTAAATTGATCAGGAACAACCTCAATCGTCAGTGACTCAGCCGTTACCTTATACTCGCCTTCAGGCACCTGTTGGTCATTAATGCAGAGTCGTTTGAGCTGCAGGTCTTTATCACCGTTTAAAATCAGAGGGGCATTGCGGAGATGAGAGTCGGGGTTACGACGCATCTGCAATGTTGCAAAGACTAACGTCTCCTCTTCATCCAACTCAAAACGAAGCGCTACTGAGTCGATCAAAAATTCAGGAACACGGTAATCTTTTAGATAAATTGTGTTGGGTTGTTCACTCAAGATTGTCTCTCCAATCACGCGAAAAATTTAATGTTGTACGCGCCAAACTTGCGCAGGTTGATCACGCCCGTATCTAACATGAGGTACTGGCCTTTAACCCCTTCTAGGATGCCCTCTACAATGGGCGTTTTATCAAAGTTAAAACTGGTTACCTTGGTGGGGTGGTTACGCACTGGGAAGTTAATTTCAACGACCTCTGCATCCAGCTTACGGATCGCATCGCCAGATTGAGCACTGATGAGCTGTTGCAAGGGCTCATCACAGAGTTCAAACAGACGATCGCGCTCCTGTTTCAGATCAAGAGGCAGAACATCGCCTTTCAACATGGCACGCCAATTGGTTTTATCGGCCACCTGTTTAGCAAATATCGTTTCAACAAGACCTGACTGCAGGCGGTTATCGACCTCCATAATCGGAAGTGCTTGCACAGCACCCTGATCAATCCAGCGAGTCGGGATCTGGGTTTGGCGAGTAATGCCCACCTTGAGCCCTGAAGAGTTGGCAAGATAGACGATATGCGGGGCAAAACAGTTCTTCAAACCCCAGCTTTCATCACGACAGGTTCCTTCGGCAAAGTGACAGGTTTCAGGCTTAACGATACAGGTGTCACAGCCCGGAAGTTTTTTGAAACAGGGGTAACAGAAACCTTGATTGAAACTTTTATTGGATTTACGACCACAGGAGAGGCAGTTGATTTGTCCGATGTATTCAAGGCGAATGGGTTGGCCAATAAAATCATTCACTAACGGACCAGCCTCGCCGTTCAGGGATAGCTCATAACGGACAGGAGAGTCGAGATGCACTCGCATCTTCTCCAATATACCCTCTGCTCGCAGCGATAAAGCGTCATTAGTCATCGGTTAGGATTCTCAACACGTCAGGCTGCATTGGATCCGAACCATGCTGTTTTCCATCAGGACGAGTACGATCGATGAAACCTACACGCTGATCCTCTGGAATATCACGCGCCACCTCATAGGCAATGACCGCACGCATACTGGTCTCACGCTGTTCAGGAGATAGTTTTTCACCATTGGGCCATTTACCAATTTCAACGGCCACTTTGAGCGCCTGATAGACATCAGGCGTCATGGTTTCGATCATTTTTTCGTAATTCAAACCGCTACCCATTCATTCAAATTTCAAGCGTTCAGAATACCATAGTGAGGATCGTTTGAGAGGGCTTTTGATACTGGCTTTTAAGAGGATTTGGGCAGCCAAACTCGGCTAATCAGTGCGAAGGCCAAACCCGACAGCAGACCGGCCAAATGAGCGGTATTAGCAATAGCCCCTAAACCTATGAATTCCAGCGCTCCGGTATATCCCAGAGCCAACCAAAAAATCATGAACCCAAACAGCGCTTTAGGGAGCCTAAACAATGGCCTACTGCTCAATTGATCCCATAACCAGGTGTAACCCAACACAGCAAAGACGACACCAGAGAGGCCACCAAAGAGCGGGCCCGTCACCCAAAACTGAGCCAGATTAGAGAGAGCTGCCGAGAAAAGCACCAGCAGCAAGAAGTGGGTCGTCCCCTGAAGGCGCTCTATCGAACCACCGATCATCCAGACCCAAAGCAGGTTAAACAAGATATGTAGCAGAGAGAAGTGCATAAACATCGGAGTCCAAATCCGCCACAACTCTCCCGATGAGAGCATAGTACTCAGTGTGTGATACTCAATCTGGCTGGAGCTGAGTGTAAAGTCGGCAAAACTGAATCTCACCATCCAGCTGGCATTGCCACCGAAATCGATGAGCAGCGTGATGATGGCCGATAGGAAAATCAGTAAAGCCGTCGCAGGCAGTTGTTTTAGCTCTGAAATTTTAAAGGGGGATCGGCTTTTAGGGTTGTGAACTTGCACATTGATGCTAGCGAGATCCCCACCCTCTCGCCAATATTGAAAGAGTTCGAGGACTTTTTCGCGGTTAATGTGGGCCGCAACAAAGAGTGTTTGGCTGTCACCCTCTTCCACCACCCGATGAGGAATGGCGTTAGCCCATAAAAATTGGGTGAACTCTGTTAGATCGACCGTTAGATCGGTTTTAACCACAGGAACCACTAGCGCGGGAACTCCGCATCGACATCGACCCAGATGAACTTGCTGCTATCGAGCGTCTTTTCACCATCGAATCGGTAGGCCACCAACTTACCGTATTTAACCGCACTGTAATCTAGGCAGGCGATGTTATCGGCAACCGGTTTAGGTTCACCTTCACACCAGTAGTGGCCGATAAACAGTGGCCGTTCATCGCGCGAATAGAACTGCAGATCCACGTAATCAGCGGGTGTTAGCTCGGTACGAGCTATATGCTCCGGCAAAGGATCAGGTTGAAACACCACATCCCCCATTCGTTTAGGCTCTTGCGCCCAGAAACGAGTTCTGAAGAAGTGGCGTCTAAATCCATCTTTGCTGATCATCACTTCATTGTTGGGCAGTCGCAAATGGGTGCCACGGGTCAATCGATCCATGACCAAGAACTCAAAACTGTGCGGTTTGACAGAGTTCAAAAGAAATTGCTTATCCACGACTGGAGCAGAACCTACTCGCTCTTTTAAACGGTTGATCAAGGTTGAGTGCCAACAGGCATGCACCACTCGCAGATCATCATGCTCGATGAACAGTGGAATCGACTCAATCCAATCCAACAGCTCTTGTTCATCCGATTGACGATGAGCAAATTGATCTAAAGTCTCTTGAACAATGCGTTGGTGTCTGGGCGTGTGCTCACGAAGAAAGTCACCACTACCATCACCCTTAGGCGTTTTATAACAATAGTAGTTGTATTCGTGGTTACCCATGACAATTTCGGCGCCCGACTTTTCCACCATGGCCCGAACGATCTCATAGGTCTCAACAATGCGTGGACCACGATCGATTACATCACCGAGGAAAATAACGCGGCGGTTAGGGTGACGGTATGCACCATCAATTTCCCTGTATCCCATGCGGTTGAGCAGAAGCTTTAAACTCTCGCCGCAGCCGTGGATATCGCCAATTAAATCTATACCCTGTCTCTGCAAAACTACTTATCCCAGAGCTTTGAGCTCCAACCGAGCTTGGTCCGGCAGGTGCTGTAAAAATCGTAGTTTTCTGGGTGGAGCAGGCGCAGCTTTTGTGGCTTCTTACTGATCGTCACGGTATCACCAGGCGCCAAAGCGATGTTACTTTGGCCATCACAGGCTACGGACGGGTATGTTTCATTATTTTCACTGATCACCAGTTTCAGCTCAGAGTTACCGTCTACCACAATTGGGCGGCTTGATAGTGTATGCGGGAACATTGGAACTAAGACCAACGCGTCCAGTTTAGGGTGCATCAGAGGACCACCGGCTGACAGTGAGTAGGCGGTAGATCCTGTTGGTGTTGCGACGATCAAACCATCTGAACGCTGGGTGTAGACATACTGACCTTCAATCCAGAGTTCAAACTCAATCATTCGAGTCGCTTTACCTGGGTGCAACACACAGTCGTTAAGGGCCGTTGTCTCGGCGATGGGTTCGCCATTGCGCTTCACGGTGACATCCAGCAAGAAACGCTTATCAACTACGTAGTGGCCTTCTAGAACCTGATCGACCATCTCTTCGATCTCTTCAGGTTTAATATCCGTTAGGAAGCCAAGATTACCGCGGTTAACACCCAACACAGGCACATTTGACGACGCCAATGAGCGTGCAGCCCCAAGCAGACTTCCGTCACCACCCACTACGATCACAAGATCAGCCACTTCGCCCATCAGCTTTTGCGGCGAGACCTGCAGACCATGGCCAGGCATTAGCTCTGAAATCTTATCGTCAATGACAATGTTCAAATGACGCTGCTCAAGAAAGCGAATGAGCTGCTTCATGGTATCGATGACTTTTTTACTTCCTAAGCGGCCTATAAGACCAATATTGCGAAATTGATACATACCCTGTGCGTTTCCCTGCGGATATCAATGAATGATTAGACAGCAGTATAAAGCTTGTAGAGGGAGAACGTTAGCCGACCTAGGTGTTAAAAGCCGTTAAAAAGGGAGAGGGCCGACAAACTCATTTGCCAGACGGTTGATACGTTCTTGCTGAGCCCTAAGACCTTGCAAACCTCCGGTATGAACCATCAGTAGACGCTTCCCTGTTAAACGATGCTTGAGATACTGACGATTCAGATAGTGGAATACTCGCAAGGTATAGATTGGGTCTAGCAGTAGACCTAGAATCTGAGCTCGAACCTGAGTGGCCGCTAGTTCAGCAGTCACCTTGCCATAGCGTTGCTGCAGAGCCACCTCAATAGACCACTGCACGGATTGCTCCGTTTGAAGATGACCTGCTTGTGTCAGCAGCTCACTGACACGTTCATTTAGGTCGGCGAGGCTTCCTAGAGCAGACAACCCAATCAGCTCGACTCCATCAGGCGCTCCAGCGACTAAACCCGCCAAAGTTCCCCCAGATCCCACCGCCACATAGACCTGATCGTAGACGCGATTCTGCAAACAGGCTTGATGCCAGATAGAGGCACAGCCTTCGACGGCGCTATGATTACTTCCCCCTTCCGGTATCCAGTAGGGATTGATTAACTGATATTGATCCGCCAGCGACTGAGTAGGCTTTTCACGATAGGTGTCACGATCGATGAATATCAACTGCATGCCGCAGGCTTTAGCATCCTCAAGTGTTGGTGTGGATTGAGGTTCACCGCGAATAAAACCAACCGACTTAAGCCCTAGATTCTGTGCCGCGTAGGCCAGTGCGTGAATATGGTTGGAGTGAGGACCTCCAAAGCTGGCCACTAGATCACCAAGGTTGAGTTTAGAGAGATTAGGGAGCAGTTTGAACCACTTATTGCCCGAAATCAGACGATCAGTTTGATCTAGACGCAATAAATCAAAACTAAAGCCGTTAGGTAGATTTATAGTTTCGATAGAGATTGAAGGTGTCTGCATGAATCAGAACTCGATATGGTGGGCGAAGAGGGGTTCGAACCCCCGACCCTCTGCTTGTAAGGCAGATGCTCTCCCAACTGAGCTATTCGCCCATATCGTAGGCGTGTGCTAATTCGTTGGAGCATTGTCATCAACGATGCGATGAATCGCGACCTTTTCAAGATCGCTCCAACAAAAGCTGCAGAATCAGAGAACTGCGAACTCGTAAATGGCGGAACGGACGGGACTCGAACCCGCGACCCCCTGCGTGACAGGCAGGTATTCTAACCAACTGAACTACCGCTCCGTTATGGTGGGCGAAGAGGGGTTCGAACCCCCGACCCTCTGCTTGTAAGGCAGATGCTCTCCCAACTGAGCTATTCGCCCATAACGGTGGTTTGTCTTGCGACGTAATCTTTCAAACCAATTCATGAAAGATGGCGGAACGGACGGGACTCGAACCCGCGACCCCCTGCGTGACAGGCAGGTATTCTAACCAACTGAACTACCGCTCCGTTATGGTGGGCGAAGAGGGGTTCGAACCCCCGACCCTCTGCTTGTAAGGCAGATGCTCTCCCAACTGAGCTATTCGCCCATAACGGTGGCTTGCGCCGTATCTGTAGGAGCATTGTCGAAGACGATGCGAAAATCGCGACCTTTGCAAGATCGCTCCTACAAGATGTGCAGAATTAGAGGACTGCAATCTCATAAAAAACTAAACTCACGGAACTTAGCGACCCTTGAGTTCTTAAGATCTGACAGGCAGATATTCTAACCTGTAAGTTCTTAAATGGCGGAACGGACGGGACTCGAACCCGCGACCCCCTGCGTGACAGGCAGGTATTCTAACCAACTGAACTACCGCTCCAGCAGTAATTGAGCATTGCTGCTCAAGAACAGGGTGCGAATTTTAATGGCTTTTCGATCAGAGTCAAACCTTTATCCGATATTTTTCTAAAAAATAGCGATTTTTTTAAACCAAACTGAAGGTTGATTATTTGTTAACCTACGCGCTGGATAAATTAGAGAGAAATGACATGTCCGCCGTTACCGCTCAATTGACTCGCCTCTTCGACGAATTCAAAACCGAATGCAAACAACAGGGTAATCCAACACTTCTGGTTGAAGAGGATTGGTTGAGCCCTGCACTGCTGCCAGGCTATGAGGTTGACCAAGAGTCTGAGTGGTTACCCAGCCCTATCAATAACTCGACTCTGGACATGTTTGAGCGACTTTCAGAAGCTCTAGAGATAGAGATTCCCCAATCGATCATTGATTACTACACCAGTTATTGGTCACAACCCATCTTAGCAACCCATACCGAGGGCGAATTAAGTCTCATCTTTGTCTGGAACCCTGAGGATCTGGAGCGCTTAAGAGAGAACCTCATTGGCCATGCTCTGAACAAAAGACGCTTGCGACAAAACATCAGCTTCTTCTTTGCTACTACTGAACCGGATGGCGATCAGATTCTTTCGGTGGAGAGCGACACAGGTCGTGTGCTTCTAGAGAAGCCAGGACAGAAAAAGTTCAGTGTCATTGCTGAAGATCTAGAGAGCTTTCTCAGCCAGGTGAATTGTATCCATCACCAGTGACCCAACTGATTAGGAGATCGATTAACCAATCGACCTAGCCAAAAGACGACTGATTTGGCACAGATCAACGCCAGATTCGCTACGCCACTGGTTAAATGCTTCTTGAACCAGAAGTAGATCACGTTTAGCCGAGGGACGCTTATCAACAACGCCCTGCGCCTTTAACGCGACCACTACATCATCTGTCAGGACTGGACTGTCGCGACCGACAATTCGAAGTGCATAGGCTCCTGAGTTACCACCCAACTGTGATCCCTCTTTTTTCAGATAGGCCCATAAGCCAACGACGGTGTCCTCGACCGGCCAATCAGCCAAAAACTGACCAAAGCTACCCTGTTTTTGACTGACCTCATGAATCATCAAAGCGTTGATACGAGTTGCTTTAATTTTTCCAAAGTGGCGAATGAGATCCCTGTTCTGCATTAAGGCATCAAGGTGATCATCACTCATCAACGAGACCTTTTCAGGATCGAAACCAAAGAATGCTTTCTCAAAAGCGGGCCACTTACCGTCCACTAACGAGCGCTTGAGCCCTGCACAGAAGATACGCCAGGTCATCGCCGACAATATACGATCGTCCGGTGTTGCCATAAGTTCTGTCTGATTAGCCGCCCGTGGACCCAGCAGCTCGGCATCGCTCCAATCGGGGTAAAAATGCTTAGCCTGTTGCAGAAGGTGTGAAAAAGGTTTCATCAGTGATCCGGTTCAAAGTTAAGAGATGCAGAGTTAACACAGTAGCGAACACCGGTTGGCTGTGGACCATCGGGGAATATATGCCCCAAATGAGATCCACACTGACTGCAGGTGATTTCTGTACGCACCATACCATGTGAATGGTCGGGATGCTGATCCACCCTACCCTCACCCAACTCATCAAAGAAGCTAGGCCAACCACATCCAGAATCATATTTCAGAGAGCTATCAAAGAGTTCAGCATCACAGCATTTACAGCGATAAAGACCTGATCGCTTCTCATCAAAATAGGCCCCAGTGAAAGCGCGCTCTGTCCCTTTCTGGCGACATATGTAGAACTCTTCAGGTGACAATTTATCTCGCCAGTACTCATCGTCTTTTAAATCATCATATTGCATTGTGAAAAACCTCTCTAAGAGCTCGGTAAACTCTATACCCAAACCGAGCAAAGTCGTATAGTTACAACTAACACGGTTTGCTTATCAACACGTTGGTAGTACGACGTATTCTACTCAAATCGATCCCCTTTAAATTAATCTCCCCGTGAGAAGAGCTCTACCGATGTCTCAGATTAGAAAGTCCAACAAACTCAACAATGTATGTTACGACATTCGTGGACCTGTCCTTCAAGAAGCAAAACGCTTGGAAGAGGATGGCCACAAAATTTTAAAACTGAATATCGGTAACCCGGCCCCATGGGGCTTCGATGCCCCTGACGAGATTGTTCAAGACGTAATCTACAACTTGCCAAGCGCGCAGGGTTATTGTGATTCAAAAGGGCTGTTTGCAGCTCGTAAAGCGGTCATGCAGGAGTCACAACGCAAAGGCATCAAAGATGTCACCATTGAAGATATCTACATTGGGAACGGTGTCTCAGAGCTGATCGTGATGGCAATGCAGGGTCTTCTCAACGATAACGACGAGATGTTAATCCCTGCACCAGACTATCCGCTATGGACCGCAGCCGTCAGCCTAGCAGGGGGTATACCGGTTCACTATCAGTGTGACGAGGAGCGCGAGTGGTTCCCAAATATAGAGGATATTCGCAGCAAAATTTCTGAGCACACCCGTGGGATAGTAGTGATCAACCCCAACAACCCAACTGGTGCGCTGTACCCAGAATCGGTCCTTAAAGAGATTATCGAACTAGCGCGTGAACACAATCTGATCATCTTTGCTGACGAGATCTACGATAAAATTCTTTACGACGAAGCGAAACACACTTCGATCGCATCACTGATTGATGATGTGCTGGTCTGTACGTTTAACGGTTTATCCAAAACCTACCGTGCAGCGGGCTTCCGTTCAGGCTGGATGTTTATGAGTGGACCTAAGCACACGGCAACCGACTACATCGAAGGCTTAGAGATGCTGGCGAACATGCGCCTGTGTGCCAACGTTCCGGCGCAGAATGCCATTCAAACCGCGCTAGGCGGTTACCAATCGATCAATGAACTGATTGTTCCTGGTGGTCGCCTATGCGATCAGCGAGATATCGCCTACAAGATGCTAAATGAGATCCCCGGTGTCAGCTGCGTTAAACCCAAAGGGGCAATGTACTGCTTTGTGAAGTTAGATCCCGAGGTCCATCCCATCAGCAACGATGAGAAATTCGCACTGGATCTACTTCAGCAGCAAAAGGTGCTCATTGTGCATGGTAGCGGTTTCAACCTTCCGGATACTCAGCACTTTAGGATTGTATTTTTACCGGAACCAAGACTCTTGGAAGATGCCATCTCTAGAATTGGCACCTTCCTGAAAACCTATAAACAGTAACCCGAGCTCTACGGAATGGAGCCATGTCGTATCACTGTCACAATTAGCGACTATAGTGCGACTAACTAACAGGAGTAGTTATGTTTTTAAAGATCAAAAAAGATCGCGGTATTAAGATGAACCACAACGGCATGGATAAGAAGCTGGTTGTGGACATCACATCAAACTTTCTAATCAACATGGCGCACATTGGTGAGATCTCTTTCTACTCACAACATGAACCGCGCCAGCGCGTTGACCTAGCGGGACACTCATTTACTCAACCGGCAGGCACTCTGGTCATTCACTTGCAAATGGCTCACACCTACGCATCGATGACCGGTGATAGTCGTGAAGGGATCAACCGCGTGCGTGAAAAGGTCTACTACAAACTCTATTTCGCACCAGAGAACATCGACTCTTACCAAGAGTTGCGTAACGCTATCGAAGCTCGCGTCGTTAACCTTTAAGAGTTCACCTTTAAGGTTGAATTTAGGTTGCTTCGCCACAATTTGTGTTAATAGATAAATTGTTTGAGGAAGCAACCTAAATGCTCAGAATAATCCTTTTCTTAGCGACCAACCTTGCCATCATTCTGGTGGCCAGCTTGACGCTTAACATCCTTGGCGTTGGTCCATACCTAACATCGAACGGCCTAGACCTTGGCGCTCTACTAGCCTTTTGTGCAGTGTTTGGTTTTGCCGGTTCATTCATCTCTCTGTTTATCTCTAAGTGGATGGCGAAGAGAACAACGGGCACTCAAATTATTGAGCAACCTCGCAATGCCGAGGAGAAATGGCTGGTTGAAACGGTGGCAGAACTGGCTCAAAAAGCCGGTATTGGCATGCCAGAAGTGGGGGTATTCCCATCCAATGCAGCGAATGCCTTTGCGACTGGATGGAATAAGAACAACGCACTGGTTGCGGTCAGTAGCGGTCTTTTATCGCGATTCAAAGCCGATGAAGTGAAAGCGGTACTGGCACACGAGGTAGGTCACGTTGCGAATGGCGACATGGTTACGCTGTCGTTGATTCAAGGAATTATCAATACCTTTGTTATGTTCTTAGCTCGTATCGTCGGTTACGCCGTTGATAGCTTCTTGCGCCGTGGCGACAACTCAGGCGGTGTTGGTATAGGCTTTTACATCGCGACCTTTATCGCCGAGATGGTCTTTGCCGTATTTGCTCATATGATTGTGGCTTGGTTCTCGCGTCGCCGTGAGTTCCGAGCTGATGAAGCAGGTGCAGACCTAGCAAGCAAGCAGGGCATGATTAATGCTCTGCAGAGACTGCAGGCTGAATCGGGTCAAGCGCAAGAGCTATCCGGACAGCTAACGGCCTTTGGCATCAGCAGCATCAAGAAGCAGGGCTTTATGGAGATGTTTGCGAGCCACCCTCCTTTAGCGGCTCGTATTGAAGCTCTTCAAAACCGTCGTTAAATACCGACTCGGTAGATAACGGCGTCTCGATAACCGGTGTGCACCGTCACCACACCGGTTAGTTTTCGATCCAGCTCTGGGTCACCACTGTCAATAATAAGCGGGCGCCCATTAAGTCCGACGATTTTAGAGCGTGTCGCAACGACATAGAGACCTTGCAGTCCCAGCTTTTGAATCAACTCAGGACTCAACTGTTGATTACCGCGACCAAGAAGATGCCCCTGCCCGCCAATCGGTGTGATGACAATCTTGAAAGGCGCATCCCCCACTAGCTCAAGTAACTGCTGTGCTGAACAATCACTAGCGACAACCTCTCCATCTTTAATAAGATCGGTACCCAACAGCGTATTTTCGAGTCCCAACTCATCCATGATCGCCGCGACGGTTGTGCCGGATCCCATCACATAGAGAAGTTCGGGATCCATCTGCTCAACAAAATCGGCCGCGATATCAGCGACTACAAGCTCTTCAACCTCTTTGCCGCCCTCTTTCACAGACTGCACATACTGATGCTCTGCAGGCACAAGCAGTTCGCCATAATATTTTGCACGAACTCGGCCCTGCCTAAACTCAGACTCATCAATATCGCGAACCTCAGCCTGCTCCATGCGAACCAGACGCCCTTCGATAAGATCAGTAATTAATGACCCTGCTAGCGAAGGGGTCAGGGTATAGACGCCTGAATGAATCTTCACACCCGCCGGAACGCCAAGGACAGGCACCTGTTGCCCAATGGCTTCATAAATATTGCGTGCCGTACCGTCACCACCCGCAAACAGAATGAGATCGACACCCTCGTCAACCATTGCTCTAGCAGCGATCAACGTATCCTCTGCACTGGTCGGCCAGTGCTGCGGTGAACCTAAGACAAGGCACTCTAACTTTAACTCTTTAATTGACTCTTCACCCATGGCACCGCCCCAGGTAAACAGCTCAATTTGATCACTCTTTATGGCCTCAAGGGCGTGACGCATTTTGACCGGAGCAAGCTGCTGAGCACCTCGGCTTAAAGCCTCATCTCTGATCGCTTCACCATCACTCCCTTTCAATGCAACACTACCACCAATACCGGCATAAGGATTAACTAAAACGCCTAATCGAAACTTCATGCCTGCACCTCATCCACCTTAAACCCTAGAGCTGCAAGCTGAATTTTCATTGCGCCTGTCGTCTGACCGGTCAGCTTCAGTGATGAAAACTCTCGACGCACCGGGTAACTCTTTCTCAATTGATCAAAGGCTTTAGGTTGATTTTCCGCAGGGGTCAAAGAGTCCATAAAACGCTGATGATCCTCTTTTATGGAGTAGACAGATTGAATCACTTGCTGAACGGTTGTTTGTCGAGTTAATTCAAGCATTGGGGTTGGATAATCAACAAATAGGCTGTCGAAAGAGACAGAAACCTCAAGATCCAAAATCTCACAGTAACGCTCATAAAGCATGTAAGTTCCGCGTAACTTACCTTCTAAACTGTAACCCGCTATATGGGGCGTACCGATCAACACACGACAGGCCAATTCACGGTCGACTGTCGGCTCCTCTTCCCACACATCCATCACCAAGGTGACGTCGGTTCTCTGCTTGGCAAAGCTTAAGAGCGCTTCACCATCGATGGTGGGCCCCCGTCCTGCATTTAAAAGCAGTGCTCCTGGAATCAGCTGCTGCAAAAGCGACTCGCCAATCAAGTGATGGGTTGCATGCTCACCGCTGTTGGTTAACGGCAGATGACAACAGACAACATCCGACTGGGCCATTAACTGCGCGAGAGGGGTATCTATAAAGGTTGGGTCCCGAAGAGCACGAGGGGGATCTGATACAAGGACATTAACCCCCAGCGCAGTTAAACGGCTAACTAACCGAGAGCCAACATTACCAGCACCGACCACCCCGTATGAGAGATTCCGTGGATCTAAGGCTCTCTGTTCGGCATATTCATAAATAGCTGCTAGCGCATAATCCACAACTGAATCGGCGTTACAGCCTGCTGCGTTAGAAAAGGGAATTGCGCGCTCAGTCAAGTAGTGAGAATCCATATGATCCATACCTATGGTCGCCGAACCGACAAATTCTAACTGCTTAGTCTCACTCAATAACTGTGCATTAACTTGGGTAATAGAACGTACGAGAAGCGTATCAGCTTCAGCCAACTGACTGGGTTCTATTGAGCGACCCGCCACACGGCGAACTTCACCGAAGGAGGAGAACAATGTCTCAACGGCCGGCATATTCTCATCTGCAACAATGACTTTTTTGAGCTTTATCATGAACACCCCTTTTGAAGAGCTGTATTATACGGCCTATCGATAAAAGTGCGATCTGAACTGATACCACTGATCCGGTGTAAAAAGCCGTGTAAATAAACGTAAAGTTGGTTCACTGTTAGGCTCGAGCATGAAAACATACGCAAAATAGAGTTAGGAATTTAAGTGACTAATCCACCTAAGCGAATCGTTATCAGTCTGTTCCTGATCAGTTCCATAGTACTTTTAACTTGGGCTTCTCAACTCTTTTTGGGACCGAAACCGGTGTCACATTGTGATATCAACAGCGGCAGATGCGAAGTCGTTAACGATGATATTCGGTACCGCTTTACACTGGGACCGATGCCAGCTCGATCTCTGAACAATATGACTCTGACGGCTGAAACTGATCTACCTGGGATCAATCGAGTTTGGGTCGATCTGCAAGGCGCCGATATGTACATGGGCGTTAACCAGTTTGAAATGGAAAAGAGTGAACACCTTTGGCAGGGACGGACTCAGTTAGCCGTCTGCACCACAGGGACGATGACCTGGCTAGCAAAGGTGATTTTTGAAACGGATTCGAAACAAGAGATTGTTGAATTGAGGTTTGACGCACGATGAAGACTCGCAATAAAAATCTACTCGTTATTGTGATGCTGATATTGGCAGCCGTCATTGTTAGCTTGGTTTACCTAAAGCCCAATAACAGTTACCAACCGATTCAGCTGGGTGGTGAGTTTCAGGGTAAAAGTATTGATGGCGATCTGTCACTGAGTGACTTCAGAGGCAAGTTGGTACTGCTCTATTTTGGCTACACCTCTTGCCCCGATATATGCCCCACCTCTTTAACCAGTATGAAGTTTGCTTTCAATGAACTCGATGATGAGCAACTAAACCAAATTCAACCCATTTTTTACAGCGTCGACCCTGATCGGGATTCACTGGAACAGCTACAGGTCTACTCTCAGTTTTTCTCGCCTCTCATTCTTGGTATGACCGGCAGCCGTCAGCAGATCGACAGCGCGATTAAACTGTACGGGGCTTACTATCGAATGGTCGAGCAGCCTGATTCAGCGATGGGCTACACCGTCGACCACTCTTCTAAAATCTATCTAATCGATCAACAAGGTGAGTTTCTAGGAAGCGTCTCACACAACAATCCCAACCAACTTGTTGAGAAAATCCGTTCCATCTTGCAGTAGGAAACTAAGATGAAAAAACTGTTAATCGCGTCACTTTTAACAAGCACCCTTGCCCAGGCCGAGGTCGAGATTTCAGATGCGCGTGTGCGTGCTGTTCCACCGGGCCAGAAAATGACCGGCGCATTCATGGATATCAAAAACAGTGGTGCCGATCTTCAAGTGGTTTCAGCTGAGTCCTCTATCTCTAAAGTGGTCGAGCTGCATACTCATATCAAAGATGGTGAAGTGATGCGTATGCGAAAAATTCCTGCCATTGATCTGCCAGCAAACAGCACCACTCATTTGAAACCAGGCGGCCTACATGTGATGTTTATCGGACTAAAGGAGCCACTCTCCATCGATCAGACAATCGATCTGAAATTAAATTTCAGTGATGGAACTAGCCAAGCATTAGAAGTGCCCGTCAAAATGATTCAAAAGCCTGGTATGAAAAAAGAGATGAAGCAGGATATGCAGCATTGATCGATCAGCACATCTTACAGCCACGGGTACGACTGTCGAAGTGGCTGTAGAGTGCTAGACAGGCATCAACCTCTGACTCCAACACTCCCAGCAGTGCCGCTTTATAACCGTCAATATACTCCACCCGATATCCGTCTATCTCTTGAGTCACCCGATAGGATTTGAAACCGACACGATAGACCCCTGAGTAGTGTGGATAATCCATTAGAGATTGCTCTTGGTATGCCACCACTGGCCAACTCTGCTCAATTTTCAGCGCCGGCACTTTTAATGGGTTGTCGTTATGCAACGCAAGAAAGTACTGTAACTGCTCGACATGATCAAATACACCGAGCACCCACACACCTCGATCTGATTGACCCAGTTCCTGCTCACCTTCAGCGTAAAGATACTCTTTTGTCGGCAGCGTCAATCTTAGATAGTTAAAGCGATTAGTAACGCTAGCAAAGAGAGACCAGTCATCGCCTTTGGCCTGTAAAAGCCAATCGGTTGCAGTGATGCTTAACTGGCGCACGAATAACTCTCTAATTGGAACTGATCGACACTCAGAGGCTCCACAGCATAGAGTGTTCTCAGAGCTTCGCTGAGCGCTTTCAAGCGTGGGTTCATTCCATTGTCGAGCAGTTGATGCACCCTGTTAAGAACAGCCTCTTTAAAGCTATCTGAAGCTCCTAACCCTTGAGAGAGGTTATCGGCACTGAAATGAAATTTTCGACCCGCCGATACCGTTAGAATCCACTCATAAGCTTGAGGGGATACCTCCACTCGCTCAAACTCGGCTTGCTCTTCTTCTGTACGGCCATCTGGCTTGTACCAGTAACCGAAATCTTCAAGCAGTCGTCTTTTTGGACCCGCCACACACCAGTGAGCAATCTCGTGCAATGCGCTTGCAAAGAAGCCATGTGCAAAGATAATTCGATGATGAGGATAATCGGAATCGGCAGGCAAGTAGATAGGCTCCCCATCACCGCGAACCAGTTCGGTATTAAGGGATTCCAAAAAGAGAGTATTAAAACACTCAATCAGTTGATCGACTTGAGGATCGAGATCCATATCAGGCTCCAGAAAAAGACCGTTAGATTATAGTCGGGTTAAAGTCTGTAATTAATCTGACAGGCACAAAAAAAGCGCCATATGGCGCTTTTTTCTAAGAATCTTACTCTTATGCTACAACAGTTACGTTGTCAGCTTGAGGACCTTTCTGGCCCTGAGTAACCTCGAAAGTTACCTGCTGGTTTTCAGCTAGTGTACGACGACCAGTACCGTTGATAGCACGGAAGTGAACGAATACGTCTGGACCGTTCTCCTGCTGAATGAAACCAAAACCTTTCTCGTCGTTAAACCATTTAACTGTACCAGTTAGCTGCTCTGACATTTCTTGCCTCTTAATCCTGTCCCATTTAGGAACTTTAGTGCATCCCCGAGGGGAGTTATCTACCAAGTCAATGACTTGGCCTGAGTGCGACCTGTGCCGCGAACTAAATTACAAGCCTATCTTGTAACCCAGTTATTTATTAGCAGGATGAAGTGACAAAACGATGACACAACACTCAAAACTAACAAAATTAGTGCTTAGTTCAGAGTGGAAAAGGAGCAGAAGATCAGATGCGAAGTTTTACTTTCGGTGTTCCAGCCAACCCTAGGGTTAAGCTCTAGTGCAACTTGTTTCTCTGGACGTTTCAAACGCCACAACGTAAACAACTGAGTTAAGTTTAATCCAGTTAGTGCCGAATACAACTATTTTTTATCAATGTTACGCTTTTTGCCGCTTTTTAACGCTAGATGACCCTTTTTTAGCCTTACCACGAGGTGGCAAGCCTGTATGCTGAGTCAATAATCTACCTTTTTTAACACTCTTACTTTGCTTATTAACGTTCTTACGGCGCGGACTCTTATATTGATCACCCTCTGAATTGTTTGAAGGAATCAAATGATTAGGGCCATCGCCTATCAAGTCAGCACGTCCCATCGACTTCAGAGCCTCACGCAACAGCGGCCAATTTTCAGGGTCGTGGTAGCGTAGGAATGCTTTGTGTAAACGACGCTGTTTTTCACCTTTGACCGTCTCAACCCGCTCTGAAGACTTTTTGTAGCTTTGACGTTTCAGAGGGTTACGACCGGTATGGTACATGGCGGTAGCGGTCGCCATCGGTGAAGGGTAAAACGCCTGCACCTGATCCGCTTTAAAGTCATTGCGCTTTAACCAGACAGCGAGATTCATCATATCTTCGTCAGTGGTACCGGGGTGCGCAGCGATGAAGTAAGGAATCAGATACTGATCCTTCCCTGCCTCTTTAGAGAAGCGTTCAAACATCTTCTTAAACGCATCGTAAGTACCAATGCCCGGCTTCATCATATGATCGAGCGGACCTCGTTCAGTATGTTCAGGCGCGATCTTTAGATAACCACCAACATGATGGGTCACCAGCTCTTTCACGTATTCAGGGTCTTCCACAGCCAAATCGTAGCGAAGACCTGACGCAATCATCACCTTCTTCACCCCTTTTGTTTTGCGTGCTTTGCGATAAAGCTCCGTCAATGAGGAGTGATCAGTATTTAAGTTGTGGCATATCTCCGGGTAGACACAAGAGAGCTTACGACAGGACTTTTCGATCTCCGGTGACTTACAGGCAATTCGATACATATTGGCCGTTGGCCCGCCTAAATCTGAGATAACCCCTGTAAAGCCTGGGACTTTATCTCTGATCTCTTCAATCTCATTTAAAATCGATTCGTGAGAGCGATTCTGAATAATGCGCCCTTCGTGTTCTGTAATGGAGCAGAAAGTACAACCGCCAAAACAGCCGCGCATGATGTTCACCGAAAACCGAATCATCTTGTAGGCAGGGATCTCTTGCCCTTTATAGATCGGGTGTGGAACACGTGCGTAGTTAAGCCCGAAAACGAAATCCATCTCTTCAGTGGTCAATGGAATCGGAGGTGGATTCAACCACACCTCTTGATCACCATGCTGTTGGACTAACGCGCGAGCATTACCGGGATTTGTCTCTAAGTGGAGTACTCTGCTCGCATGAGCGTAGAGAACAGGATCTTTAGAGACTTTTTCAAATGGGGGAATGCGAATGACTGTTTTACTGCGATCAAGGTGCACCTTAGGTTCAATATGCAGAACCTGAACTTCATCAGCCTCAGGCTCCTCTTTGGAACCCTTTTCCAACGCACACTGTTCAAGGTCTCGGGTGTTAACATAGGGGTTGATCATTCGATCAATTTTGCCCGGTCTATCGATACGAGTGGAGTCTATCTCCATCCAGCCCTCGGGCGTATCCGTGCGAATAAAAGCGGTGCCTCGGACATCGGTCAAGTCGCCAACCGATTCGCCGGCTGACATTCGCTGAGCCACTTCAACAATGGCACGTTCAGCATTACCGTAGAGCAATATATCCGCCCTGGAGTCGAGCAGTATTGAGCGACGAACTTTGTCTTGCCAGTAGTCATAATGAGCAATACGACGCAGTGACGCTTCGATACCTCCCAATACAATGGGAACCTCTTTATAAGCTTCTCGACAGCGCTGGCTGTAGACAATGCTGGCACGATCAGGTCGGCTACCGGCTTTACCACCCGGCGTATAGGCATCATCAGAACGAATTTTACGATCGGCCGTATAACGGTTGATCATAGAATCCATGTTACCCGCCGCAACACCAAAGAATAAGCGAGGCTTACCCAATACTTTAAAGGCCTCAGCACTCTGCCAATCTGGCTGAGCAATAATACCTACCTTGAAACCCTGCGACTCCAGCAGACGGCCAATGATGGCCATACCAAACGATGGATGATCAACATAGGCATCACCGGTCACTATAATGATGTCACACTGGTCCCAACCCAACTTCTTCATCTCAGCTTTAGACAGCGGCAAAAACGGTGCGTGCGGAGCATCGTTACGCTGAGCAATCGAGGTGATTGTTGGAGTGGCTTGCATGATCAATCCAGAGATCTAATGAGTATGGTGAAATTATACGTGAGAGCAGTTAGAAGATCTGCTCAGAATCGATAAAAGTTATCGCGGGTATTGATAGCGATTTAGCCAGCGCTCAATAAACCGGAACGCCAAAATAAATAGCGCAGCGATAGCAAGATACAACATACCTGCCGCAAAAAAGATCTCCAGCGGGGTATAAGTACGAGCAATAATGGTTCTCGCCATACCCGTAAGATCCAACAGAGTAATGGTTGAGGCGAGCGCACTACCCTTCAACATCAGAATTAACTCATTCCCGTAAGCAGGAAGCACAATACCGAAAGCACGAGGCAGGACGATACGTCGTATCTGAACCAGTTTCGACATACCAAAAGCCTCTGCAGCTTCAATCTCCCCCTTTGGAATAGACTGGATTGCACCACGAACAAGCTCAGCACTGTACGCTGCAGTGTTCAGCGTTAACGCTATCAGTGCACACCAGAAGGGTTCACTGAAAATTTCCCAAAGGGATGTATTTCGAATGAGATCAAACTGAGCTGAGCCATAGTAGATCAAAAATATTTGGACCAATAACGGCGTGCCACGGAAGAAATAGATGTATGCCCAAGGAAGCGCAGAAACTAAGCGATTTTTAGAGGCACGCATCAGCGCAAGAGGCACTGCAATCGCTAGCCCCGTTAAGGCTGAATAGAGAACCAATTCTAGTGTTAACCAAACGCCATCAAAGAGGCGTGGAAAATATTCCCAGATCACATCCCATGACCAGTTCATGCTGCAACCCTCTTCTCAGCAGGATTTGATGCGCGCTCAAGATAAGTAGTTATCAAAGTAGATATTGCCGTGAGACCAAGATAGATCAGTGCGGCTGCCATGTAGAAAGTGAACGGCTCTTTTGTAGACCCCGTCGCAACGTAGGCCTGTCGCATAATGTCGTTCAAACCAACAACAGAGACGAGTGCGGTATCTTTTAGAAGTACTTGGAAAAGGTTGCCAAGACCTGGCAGCGCAAGACGCCAAACCTGGGGCAGAATAATTCGATAGAAGGTCGTCAGGCGAGGCAAGCCCAAAGCATAGGCTGACTCCCACTGGCCCTTCGGGAGCGCTTGAATAGCCGCTCGAAAAACTTCAGTAGCGTAGGCACCAAATGCAATAGAGAGCGCCGTGACACCCGCTGCAAAAGCACTCACCTCTATGTAATCTGTATAACCAAAACGCTCTGCGATAGCCATCAACAGCATCGAGCCACCAAAGTAGATGGTGAGCACTAAAAGCAGTTCCGGTATTCCACGAATCAGCGTTGTGTATCCGGTTGCTAACCAGCGAAGTGGCGCAATCGAGGATAGTTTCGCAGAGGCACCAGCAAGCCCAATAATAAGGCCAAAAAATAGGCTAGCGAGCGCAAGCTGAATAGTTATCCAGGCACCCTCCCAAAGAAGGTGACCGAAGCCGTGAAGATCAAACATAGAGTAAGATATTGGCTGCGCCATTTAGGCACAGCCTGTCCCGATTAGTAGATCGAGAATGGGAAGTACTTAGCGTTGATTTTCGCGTAAGTACCGTTATCAACAATCGCTTGAAGTGCTTTGTTGAACTTCTCTTTTAGAGCATCGTTTTTACGAATTGCGATACCGATCTTATCGTCGATGTCGATATCCTGGCCTTTGAACTCAAAGCCTTTGCCGTCATCAGTTCGTAGCCAGTCGTATGCTGGGAACTTATCTGACAGCATGCCATCAAGACGGCCGGCAGCAAGGTCTAAGTATGCGTTATCTTGAGTATCGTACAGTTTTACGCTCGCGCTTCCTGACATGTTGTCTTCAAGGTACTGGCCAGCGATAGTCGCACGCTGCGCACCAAGCGTTTTACCCTTCATGTCACCCATAGACTGACCTTTAGGACCCACGTAAGCGAGAACGTTTGAGTAGTATGGGTTAGTGAAGTCGACAACTTTTAGACGCTCTTCTGTGATCGACATTGATGCGATGATTGCATCGTACTTACGGCTCATAAGACCAGGAATAATACCGTCCCAATCCTGTGCCACTAGCGTACAGTCTGCTTTCATTTCAGCACAAAGTGCATTAGCGATATCTACGTCAAAGCCCTGAAGCTGACCTTTGTCATCGACCATATTGAAAGGCGCGTATGCACCTTCAGTAGCGATACGGATTTTATCGCCTGCGAAAGCTGAAGAGGCTGCAACAGCACTCAAAGTAAGACCAACGACGAGGTTTTTTAATTTCATTATTTTCTCCTATTAGGATCTACTGTCCTATTGATGACTCGACATAAAGGCCTTCACCCTTGCAGATGAAGGATTTTCGAATAGTTTCTCTGGTGTTCCCTGCTCTTCGATATGTCCTTCATGAAGAAAGACAACCTGGCTCGAAACATCACGTGCGAAGCGCATTTCATGGGTTACTATCAGCATAGTGCGTCCCTGTGAGGCCAGATCCCGCATGACCGCCAGCACTTCATTGACCAACTCAGGATCAAGCGCTGAAGTTGGCTCATCGAACAATAACAGCTGTGGATCCATCGCTAAAGCACGTGCTATCGCAATACGCTGCTGCTGGCCACCTGAAAGATGACTAGGATAGGCATCGATCTTATCTACGAGACCGACCTGCTCTAGGATCAGTTTTGCCTGCCCCACCGCCTCATCTTTAGACTGTTTTAAAACTTGAATGGGAGCTTCTGTAATATTCTCTAACACAGTACGGTGCGGCCAGAGATTAAAGTTCTGGAATACAAAACCGATACGCGAACGCATATTTTCAAGCTGCTTTCGACTTTTAGCCTGCAACTCGCCACTCTTAGATGGCACCAACTCAAGTTTCTCATCCCCAAGATAGATCTCACCCTTGCTTGGATTTTCAAGCAGGTTAATACAGCGCAGTAGCGTACTCTTACCCGAGCCACTCGAACCGAGAATAGAAATCACATCGCCATCTTTCGCCTCCAGTGAGACCCCTTTGATAACGTTCAGGGATCCGTAGGATTTATGAATATCGATCATGCGAAGCGCAGTAGCGGGTTGTGAATCTTGAGACATTAAAACTTAACCAAACAGTCATGTAATCAAGGGACTTTAGCGAGAATAGTGACACACGGCAAGCCTTCTATATTCCACAAACAAAAAAGCCGCGATAAACGCGGCCCTTAATGTGAGTTTTCGTTTAGCCTTTCGCTTTAACGATTATGTCGTGCCATTTAGCTGGACCAGATGTATGAACAGACTCACCATTCACATCTACAGCCACAGTCACCGGCATATCTTTGACTTCAAACTCATAGATCGCTTCCATGCCCATCTCTGGGAAGGCTAGCACTTTTGAGTCAGTGATCGCTTTAGATACAAGGTACGCTGCACCACCTACAGCCATTAAGTAAACAGCTTGGTTATCTTTGATCGCATCAATAGCGATTGGACCACGTTCTGATTTACCAATCATCCCCAATAGGCCCGTTGACTCTAGAATCTGACGTGTGAACTTATCCATACGTGTTGACGTTGTTGGGCCAGCAGGGCCTACAACCTCATCACGGACAGGGTCGACAGGACCCACGTAGTAGATGAATCGCCCTTTCAGATCAACTGGTAACTCTTCACCGTTATTGAGCATCTCAACCATGCGCTTATGGGCAGCATCACGACCGGTTAACATCTTACCGTTAAGCAGAATAGTTTCACCAACCTTCCACTCTTTTACCGACTCAGGTGTGATCTCATCTAGATTGACGCGGCGTGTATTAGCACCGACTTCAAAGGTCACTTCTGGCCACTGATCCAAGCTTGGCGGCGTTAGCACAGCCGGCCCATCACCTTTCAGAGTAAAGTGTGTATGGCGAGTCGCAGCACAGTTTGGGATCATACAGATTGGCAGAGATGCCGCGTGCGTTGGGTAGTCCATGATCTTAACGTCTAGAATCGTTGTCAGACCACCAAGACCCTGTGCACCAATACCCAGCTCATTGACCGCATCCATGATCTCTAGACGTAGCTCTTCGACTCGGTTCTGTGGACCACGCTCACGTAGCTCATGAATATCGATTGGGTCCATCAAAGACTCTTTAGCCATGACTGCTGCCTTCTCGGCAGTACCACCAATACCAATACCCAACATACCTGGTGGACACCAACCAGCACCCATAGTCGGTACTGTTTTAACCACCCAATCCACGATGCTGTCAGATGGGTTCAACATCACCATTTTCGATTTATTCTCTGAACCACCACCTTTAGCAGCCACATGAACTTCTACCTCATCGCCCTCTACAATTTCGTAATGGATAACAGCAGGAGTATTGTCTTTGGTGTTCTGACGTTTGCCGGCAGGGTCAGCAAGAATCGAGGCGCGTAGAACGTTGTCTGGGTGCATGTAGGCACGACGAACACCTTCATTGACCATATCAGTGACGCTCATTGAAGCATCCCACTGAACGTTCATACCCACTTTAAGGAATACCGTAACGATACCGGTGTCCTGACAGATAGGACGCTTCCCTTCGGCACACATACGTGAGTTGATTAGGATCTGCGCCATCGCATCTTTAGCGGCTGGGTTCTCCTCTTTCAGGTAGGCTTCGTGCACACCTTCAATAAAGTCGATTGGGTGGTAGTAAGAGATGAACTGTAGCGCATCAGCAACGCTATCAATAAGGTCGTCTTGACGAATAACGCTCATTGGAAAACTCCATTTATAGTGATAACCAGGGGGCTCCACCCCTGCAGTGCTACCAGATTATACATCATCCAATCGAGTTAGGATGACCACACTTTGTCTAACGGCTAAGCAGAACCTGTAGAGACAAAAAAGCCGGCTTGCTAGCCGGCTAACATTTACGCCCTCTCTGGAGCGTTTGGAAGATCACGCATCAGTAGCGCGTATTCCATATCGGTATCAAAGTCGAGTGGCAGCGTTACACGGTGTCCAGAACCTGGGGCAACGTGGACTCGAGCACCTTTCTTGTCATACAGCTCATCGAGCTTGAAGCGACGATTACCCTGAGGGGTCATCAACTCAAGTGTGTCACCCACCTCAAATTTGTTCTTCACATCGATAACAAGCTTGCCAGAGTCCGCGTCACGCTCAACCACTTCACCGACAAATTGCTGATGCACACCCACAGAGTTACCCGTTTCATAGTTCTGGTATTCATCGTGAACATGACGACGGTAGAAACCTTCGGTGTATCCGCGGTTCGCAAGATTCTCAAGGACATCCATTAGGCCCTTGTCGAATGGGCGACCAGCCGCTGCATCGTCAATGGTTTGACGGTAAGCTTGCGCGGTTCTGGCAACGTAGTAGTGCGACTTAGTGCGTCCCTCAATTTTCAGAGAGTCGACTCCCATTTCCGTTAAACGATGCACGTGCTGAATGGCGCGCAGATCTTTTGAGTTCATGATGTAGGTACCGTGCTCATCTTCAAAGGCCGGCATATACTCGCCAGGGCGAGTCTCCTCTTGGAGCAGGTAGATCTGATCTGATGGCTTACCTTCACCTAGGGCAGGCTGCTTCTCTTCGCTTGGATCAAAGCTCTGAACGGGAACCACATCACCAGACTCATCTTCCTGAGCTTCATGAGCATCGTATTTCCAGCGACAAGCATTTGTGCAAGTACCCTGGTTTGGATCTCGGTGGTTGATGTAACCCGATAGCAGACAGCGACCTGAGTAGGCGATACAGAGTGAGCCATGAACAAAGACCTCAAGCTCAATATCCGGACACTGTTGACGTATTTCAGCCACTTCATCTAGCGAGAGTTCACGAGACAGAATGATTCGCTCAATACCCGCTCGCTCCCAGAACTTCACTGCAGCCCAGTTCATCGTATTCGACTGAACAGAGAGGTGAATCGGAAGATCTGGATACTTATCTTTGACCATCATAATCAAGCCAGGATCGGACATGATCATAGCATCAGGATTCATCGCTACAACAGGATCGATATCCTTCATGTAGGTACCCAACTTTGAGTTATGCGGCAGAATGTTACTGGCGACAAAGAACTTTTTACCCAGTTGATGCGCAATATTGATCCCCTCTTCAAGGTTCTGAAGAGTAAAGTCGTTATTACGTACGCGAAGGCTGTAGCGCGGTTGACCGGCATAGACCGCATCAGCACCATAGGCAAAGGCATACTTCATATTTCGCAAGGTCCCTGCAGGGGACAAAAGCTCGGGTTTTCGCATCATGTTCTCAAAATTGGTTAAACGGTTTAGCGTGTAAGTGGCACTTCGAAAAGCGGCTTATAGACACTGCCATGATCACCCTCAATGCTCTGAAGCAGCACAATCGAGTCAGCCGGCAGGCTATGATCGATAGGTGGTAACTCTCTGTCGACAGCAAATCGATTGTCCGCTGGCAAGCGTGCCAAGGTGACATGAGGCATAAAGTTCTGATCTTTACGAGCAATGCCAACCTCTTCGGCTAACGCCACTAACTGCTCATGGAGCTTCGTTAGCTGACTATTCTGCGCGGTCATCGCCGCGATCAGGGAGAGTCTTGGGTTGACAGCATAGTAACTGACCTGATCAAGCTGAACCTTAAAACGACTGCCAAAATCTATTTCAGTAGCGCGTTTCTCAAGCTGTTCTATCTGTTCCAGACTGACATCTCCCAAAAAGCAGAGCGTCAGGTGATAGCCAGAAGAATCAAACCAGGTTGCGTCCAGCCCTAGATCAAACTGACACAGCTCATCAGAAAGATTAGCTAGCTCTCGAGCCGTTCTATCAGGAATGCGTAAAGCAAAAAAGGATCTTAGCTTCACGTCTTAACTCAGCCCCATTTCATGTGGCGCGTATTGTGCCCATTGGCAAGGATTTGGACAAGTATTGATCAGTTGCGAATAATTCAACTAACGAATAGCTCCCTCAAGCAGCAGCGTATTGAGCTGTTGTTTGATGTTCAGTAGTTCTGCATTGACCGACTGGCGGCTTGAATCAATGGAGCGGAGGCGATCTTCAATGGTCGCTAAACGGCCATCAAGATCACTGGAATTGGAACCTGCCTTAACTTGTTCAAGCTGCTCTGAAAGCCTTGCTCTCTCGTCCCGCTCAATAGAGAGCTGAAACTCGAGATCACTGTTGAGTTGAGCTACCCGTTCACTCAATTGAGCGATCTGCTTATCTTTACTGGCTACTAGGTCATTAAGTTTGGATAGCTGCTGGTCACGTTTTTGCAAACTGCTATCAAATTCTGATACTGATTGGGACAGTTTATTAACTGACCCTTCGCTCTTTTTAGCTTGTGCTTGAACTTGATCCACACCTGACTGAATGCTTTTAATCGATTCAGCCTGAGATTTAATCAGTTTAGCTTGTGCTTCAATCGTCTTGCCCTGCTTCTCTAGCTGAGGCTTATTGCGCTGATACGAAACGGTCCAAAGCTTAGCGATCTCAGAGTCAAAATGTTTAATACGATCTTCAACACGACCATTAAGCTGTTCTAATCGAGAAGAGAGGGTTTCACCTGACTGGGAAGCCGAAGTGGTTGTCTTCGTCAGCGTTGCATCGGTACTCTCAAGCCATAAGTTCATCTGTTCCAAAAGAACGGATTGTTGATCCATCTTTTGAGTCAGTTGGAAATTCCATACAGCCATAGCTACAGCCACTAGCAGCGCAATAACAGCGACACCCGTTGCTAAGGCACTACTTTTAGGGGAGGACTTAACAGCGGCATTAGTGGGGTTGTTAGGCACTTGAGGTTTTTGCTTTTCAGGTTCAAGAGTGGGCACTGGCTCGGCCAGTTGATCTAAATTGAATCCTGGTTCGCGACGTTCAGACATTGAAGATGGTTCTTACTCAATTAGAAAGGGATACAGTACCAGTTTTATCCCCCCCAAAAAAGAGTGCCCAGCAAAGCTGGGCACAGGTGGAGTACTGATAAGAGCGCGATTAAATCGCTAGGTACTCGTTACGAAGTGCTTCGTTATCAAGAACTTCTTGAGCGGTTCCGTCGAATACAACGTTACCGGTATCAAGGATCACTGCGCGATCTGCAAGCTTCAGTGCAGCAATTGCGTTCTGCTCGACAATCACGGTAGTAATACCCAGCTCTTTGATCTCACGCAGGGTACGCTCAATCTCTTGAACGATAACCGGAGCCAGACCTTCATAAGGTTCATCAAGAAGAAGAACTTTGATGTCTCGACAGAGCGCTCGACCGATTGCAAGCATCTGCTGCTCACCACCTGAAAGCGTGACGCCCTCTTGGTTACGACGCTCGCCCAAACGAGGGAATAGCTCGTAGATGCGTTCGATATTCCAACCTTTAGGAGGCGCAATTTGAGCCAGCTGTAGGTTCTCTTCAACCGTCAAACCAGGAATGATGCAGCGATCTTCAGGAACCAGCGCAATACCCGCTTGTGACGCTTCATACGCTGTCATTTCGTGAATATTTTGGTGATCCAACCAGATCTCACCGCTTTTCAATACTGGGTCATCACAACGTGCGATGGTACGCAACGTCGATGTTTTACCGGCACCGTTACGGCCAAGTAGAGCAAGAATCTCACCCTCATGGATATTGAAACTCACACCCTGAACGATGTACGACTCACCGTAGTAACCATGAATATCGTGGATAGAACAGTAGGTAACCGGTGTACCCAAGTTTTGAGTTCTAACGGCTTCAGTTGCGACTGTATTGGTCATACTTCCGCTCCTCCCAAGTATGCTTCACGAACTTTAGGGTTCACTTTAATTTCATCTGGAGAACCTTCAACGATCACGTGACCTGCCGCCATAACACTCACTTTATCAGCGAGTGAGAAGACTACATGCATATCGTGCTCGATGATGACCATGGTCATTCCATCCGCTTTGATCTTCTTCAATAGATCGATGGTGTTGTTGGTATCGGCACGCGCCATACCCGCGGTTGGTTCATCAAGAAGTAGTAGTTTTGGCTCTTGAGAGAGACACATTGCCAACTCAAGACGACGCTTATCACCACGGCTCATGCTGCCCGCGTGAGTATCAGATTTACCTAGCATGTTGACATACTCTAGGTATTTAGCAGCCTTCTCTTGTAAGTCTGCATCCTGATCAGAACGTTTCCAAGCATTTAGTTTGAATTCGCCATCACGGTGAGCCAACAGTGGGATCATCATGTTTTCCATGATCGTAAGATCAGCAAAGATCTCAGGAGTCTGGAATACGCGCGAAATACCCAACTGGTTAATCTTATGTGGCTTAAGGCCAATCATGCTGTTACCAGAGAACGAAATCGTGCCGTTATCTGGGATCAACTTACCAATGACTGCGTTCAGCAGTGTTGATTTACCGGCACCGTTCGGACCGATGACCGCATGAACGGTTTTCTCTTCAATTTTTAAGTTGACGTCATCCAGTGCTCTCAAGCCACCGAATGTTTTGTTTACGCCAGAGATTTCTAGTACTGACATATAAATATCCTGTTAGCTTGAGTTACTCTTCGCCCTGCTTCGAGAAGCGAGCTTTGATTCGACGGTAACCTTCCATGATGCCACCAGGCAGGAAGATAACGACCAGCATGAAGATTAGACCTAGCGTTAGGTGCCAACCTTTACCTACGAACAGAGACAGTACTGGAACAAGGCCAGAAACCAAGAAGTCTGGTAGGAAATCTAGAGCACTAGTCAGAACTGCACCATCGATAGCAGAGAAGATGTTCTCGAAGTACTTGATAGCTACCGCACCAAGGAACGGGCCAACCAATGTGCCGACACCACCGAGAATTGTCATAAGAACAACCTCACCTGATGCAGTCCACTGCATACGTTCCGCACCCGCAAGAGGGTCCATCGCTGCCATTAAGCTACCAGCAAGACCCGCATACATACCTGAGATTACAAACGCTGCCAGTGCATATGGGCGAGTGTTCAAACCTGTGTATGACATACGGTTTTGGTTAGTTTTAAGGCCACGTAGCATCGAACCGAAAGGTGAACGAGTGATACGTAGAGCAACGTAAAAACCAACAATCAAGAATGCTGCACAGATATAGAAGCCTGCTAGGCCACCAAAGTCTGTCATCTCAATGCCGAATAGGTTGGTACGAGGTACAGCACCTTCAGCTAGAGGCGCATCCCAAGCACGTGGGTCAGCCGCTTCAACCTGCAGACCTGTCTCACCCATCGTAATAGGTGTTAGTACAGAGTAAGCAAGATTGTAACTCATCTGAGCTAAAGCCAGTGTCAGGATCGAGAAGTAGATACCTGTACGACGAAGACAGATGAAACCAATGATCAGGGCGAAGATACCTGACACCACAACACCGGCAACCATCGCTGGTAGGATGTTCAGTGTAAACAGTTTGAAGATCCAAACCGTTGTGTAAGACCCCACACCGATGAACGCTGCGTGACCAAACGACAGGTAACCTGTCTGACCGAATAGAATGTTAAAGCCAATTGCGAACAGACCGAAAATAGCGAAACGCTGCATCAAGTCTGGGTAGGCTGCGCCAAATGGCTGAAGCCAAAGTGGCATTAGCAAGACGGCTGCTGCAAAGCCAAGCAGCATCATCATGTCTGATTTAGGTGTAAATTTATCAATATGCATCTTAGTCCTCCATTACACCCTTGCGACCCATTAGACCACGTGGACGAACGAGCAGTACGATCATTGCAACTAGGTAAATAATTACCTGGTCGATACCTGGGATGATTTGTTTGATTTCGTTCATCGATGCGAACGATTGGAGGATACCGAGTAGGAAACCTGCCGCTACCGCACCCGGTAGTGAACCCATACCACCCACTACTACAACCACGAACGATAGAACTAGGAAGTCCATACCCATGTGGTAGTTAGGAGAGAGTATTGGTGTGTACATCAAACCTGCCAAACCTGCGACGACCGCAGCTAGACCGAAGACAATACTGAAACGTTTGGTGATGTTGATACCCAACAGCTGAACCGTTTGACGATCCGCCATACCGGCACGAACCACCATACCAAAGGTAGTAAACTGCAAGAAGGCAAAGACTGCAGCAATAATAATCGCAGCAAAGCCTAAATAAACAAGACGCCATTTCGGGTAGACAATATTGTCACCTAAGCCGAGGAGTGCGCCGATGTTCGCTGTACCCTCAAACATTTCTGGTGCTGGCTGTGGAATCGGGTTTGCACCGTAAATAGCTTTGATGATCTCTTGAATAACGATCGCAAGACCGAAAGTTACAAGGATCTGATCAGCGTGTGCGCGACGGTAGAAGTGGCGAATTAGACCACGCTCCATCACCAAGCCAATCACAAGCATGATAGGTATAGCGATTAAAATCGATATTGGAACAGACCAGTCGATAATGGCTCTACCCGTATCACCGAGCCAGAGCTCTAAGTATGGGATCTCTTTGAATGCTTCAAAGAAGGTAACCGACTCATCTTTAACTTTTGTTGAAATAGTAAGTACTTCGCGAACTGAAACTGCGACGAAAGCACCCAACATGAAAAGAGCACCGTGAGCAAAGTTCACGACACCTAAGGTACCGAAAATCAACGTTAGACCTAGGGCAATCAGTGCATAAGCACCACCCTTATCTAGACCGTTCAAGATCTGGAGGATTATTGCATCCACAGCTATGAATCTCCAAAAAAGCTAATAAAAAACGAAGGGGTCCCTTGGACCCCTTCGCGTGCCAAGGTGTAATTAAAATTACACTTGGATTAAGACCACTGAGCGCCGCCGGCGAATGGGCCTTCGTTTGGATCGTAAGTAAGCTTCTCACGTGAAACCACATCCAATACTTCAAGACGGTCGAAGTCAGATGTTGGGTTCATGTTACCGCGTACAACTAGGCCATTCTTCATTACCTGGTGGTCCGCTTTACGGTATAGAGAAGCACCGTTACCCATGCCATCGAACTCGTGATCTTCAAGAGCAGCAATAACTGCTTGTGGATCGAAAGTACCTGCACGCTCAACAGCATCTGCGTAAAGCATAGTCTGTACGTAACAAGTGTGAGCTGCCTGTGATGGTGGGAAACCGTATTCCTGACCGAACGACTTAACGAATGCTTTAGAACCTTCGTCAGTTAGCTTCCAGTTCCAGTTAGTAGAACCTAGGATGCCCTTCATGTTGTCGCCCGCACCTTTCGCCATTAGACGAGAGAATAGAGGAACGATGATCTGGAAGTCCTTACCGTTAACTTGCTTATCTTTCAGACCGAACTGAATCGCCTGAGTCAAAGAGTTAACCATGTCACCGCCGTAGTGGTTCAATACAAGAGTATCTGCACCAGAGTTTAGGATTGGTGTGATGTACTGAGAGAAGTCACCTGCACCTACTGGTGTCTTGACGTTGGCAACTGTCTGCCAATTTGACTCAGCAGCCATACCCTTCTCGATAGAGTCCTGCTGTGACCAGCCCCATGAATAGTCAGCTGTCAGGTGATAAACTTGACGGTCTTTACCGTATGCATTGTCCAGTACAGGACGCAACGCCAGTGCAGACTGGTGACAGTTGAACATGTGGCGGAAACCGTGACGACGACGGTCTTTACCAGTTGTATCGTTAGAGTGCGTTAGACCTGCCATGAAGATGGTACCCATCTCTTCAGCTAGGGCCTGAACTGCGATAGCTACACCTGATGATGAACCACCAGAGAACATGATAACGCCATCTTTCTCGATCATACGTTTAGCCGATGCACGTGCTGCGTCAGACTTAGTCTGAGTATCACCAGTTACGTACTCAACTTTCATACCAAGAATACCGTTACCTTTAAGGTTCATTGGTTTCATGGTGTTCATCATGCCGCCATCGCCTTCGCCGTTAAGGTGTTTAACAGCAAGTTTGAATGCGCGTAGTTCGTCTGCACCCTCATCTGCGTATGCGCCTGATTGAGGTACGTTAAAACCTAGGACACACTTACCTGAAGCTTTAGGGTCGTTACGGAACGAACCAGCAGCAGATGCAGTTGGGATGTAGAAGCTTGGTACTGCGATAGCCGCTGCAGAAGCTGCAGTGCCTTTAAGTACCGTACGGCGTGAAACGCCTTGAGTCTTATCAGTCATTACTTTGTAACTCCGTTGTTGGGTTTATTTTTATTACAATCGGAAACTGCAAAGTACTAGAGTCAACACTGAGTGACTACCCTACTAAAGGTTGATTTAGACCAATGTACTAGGAAAACTCTTTCAAGATATGAAATCTCAAACCAACCTATAACCAAAATAAAAATATTAAAGTAAATACAAAAACTTAGCGGTATAAAGAACCTCTTCAACTACTGAATTGTAGACATAAAAAACCCCGAGCGGCTAACCGATCGGGGCTTTAAATTGTTGGGGGATGCTTACATCATGCCGCCCATACCACCCATGCCACCCATATCAGGAGCGCCCATAGCTGGCTTATCTTCTAGAATCTCAGCAACCATCGCTTCAGTTGTGATCATTAGACCGGCAATTGATGCGGCTGCTTGAAGCGACGAACGAGTTACTTTAACAGGGTCGATGATACCCATCTCAAGCATATCGCCGTAGACTTCAGTGCCTGCGTTATAACCGAAGTTACCCTTACCATTACGTACTTCGTTAACAACCACTGATGGCTCGCCACCCGCGTTTGATACGATTTGACGAAGTGGTGCTTCCATTGCACGAAGTGCGAGCTGGATACCGATTGTCTGATCATGGTTATCACCTTCAAGGCTCTCGACAGCCTGAAGCGAACGAATCAGAGCAACGCCACCGCCAGGAACGATACCCTCTTCTACAGCCGCACGAGTTGCGTGAAGTGCATCGTCTACACGAGCTTTCTTCTCTTTCATCTCAACTTCAGTTGCTGCACCGACTTTGATAACTGCAACACCGCCTGCTAGCTTAGCAACGCGCTCTTGCATCTTCTCTTTGTCGTACTCAGACGTAGTATCTTCCATCTGTACGCGAATCGCTTGAACACGAGCGTCGATGTTAGCTTTAGCGCCAGCACCATCAACAATCGTTGTATTCTCTTTGCTGATCTCTACGCGCTTAGCTTGACCAAGCTGCTCAAGTTCAACCGCATCTAGGCTCAGACCAACCTCTTCAGAGATCACCTGACCACCTGTTAGGATAGCGATGTCTTCAAGCATAGCTTTACGACGATCACCAAAACCTGGTGCTTTAACAGCACAGACTTTAACGATGCCACGCATGGTATTAACTACTAGAGTCGCTAGCGCTTCACCTTCAACGTCTTCCGCTACGATAAGAAGTGGACGTGATGATTTAGCAACACCTTCAAGTGCTGGAAGCAGCTCACGAATGTTAGAGATCTTCTTATCAACTAGAAGAATGAATGGATCTTCTAGTTCAGCAACCATAGAGTCTTGGTTAGTTACGAAGTAAGGAGATAGGTAACCGCGATCGAACTGCATACCTTCAACGACGTCTAGTTCGTTTTCGAAACCAGAACCTTCTTCAACGGTGATAACGCCGTCTTGGCTTACACGCTCCATCGCTTCTGCAATGATGTTACCCACTTCAGCGTCAGAGTTTGCAGAGATAGTACCAACCTGAGCAATCGCTTTAGAGTCAGCACATGGCACAGCCATCTCAGCAAGCTGAGCAACTACAGCAGCAGCCGCTTTATCGATACCGCGCTTAAGATCCATTGGGTTCATACCCGCTGCAACAGACTTAAGACCTTCATTAACAATCGCTTGAGCTAGAACAGTTGCAGTTGTAGTACCGTCACCAGCAACGTCGTTAGCTTTTGAGGCTACTTCTTTAACCATCTGTGCGCCCATGTTTTCGAACTTATCTTTAAGTTCGATCTCTTTAGCGACTGAGACACCATCTTTAGTCACTGTTGGTGCACCAAATGATTTTTCTAGTACAACGTTACGACCTTTAGGGCCTAGAGTTGTTTTAACCGCATTTGCTAGAACGTTTACGCCAGCAAGCATGCCCTGACGAGCATCATTTCCAAAGAGTACTTCTTTAGCAGACATTTCTTAGAATCCTTTTAATTTATTCAATTCTTTACCAGTAAAACGAATTAGGCTTCTAATACGCCGTAAATTTCGCTCTCTTGCATGATCAGCAGCTCTTCACCATCTACTTTGATAGTGTTAGTGCCCGCGTACTGACCAAAGATCACTTTGTCACCGACTTTGACAGATAGCTCAACAACCTGGCCATCATTAGTGACACGACCAGCGCCTACTGCGACAACCTCACCTTGGTTTGGTTTCTCTGCAGCTGCACCTGGCAATACGATACCGCCAGCCGAAGTAGCTTCTTCTTCGCTACGACGAACTACTACACGGTCATGAAGTGGACGAATTTTCATCTGGTTCTTCTCCTGAATCTAGGATCCAATACGATGTTGGTTTTTTGTTTAAAGCCAGTGAACCAATAATTCACCGACAATTCTTAGGTGAAATATTTAATTGGGGAGGGGGGAAAAGATTTCAACACCCAAGTTGAAAAAAATTTAAATTTTCAACTTAGGTCTAAGCAAGCCACATGACAAAAGTGCAGGACTTATAAATAGACAACCCAGTGTAAATTAGTGCAATCGTTTGTCGTCGTTATTGCTTGATGGGTCATTCACCTCAACAAAATCACCATCAATGATGTCACTTCTATTTTCATAGAAGGTATCCTGGGAGCTCTGGGTCGATGAGTAAAAGTGTGCTTGCCCACCACTCTTGGTAAACGCATCACTTATGCGTTGTCCGAAAAGATTAAAAAACAAGCCACGAGTGAATGGCAACAGGCAGGAGAAACCAATCACGTCAGTCACAAACCCAGGAGTAACCAAAAGGGCTCCGCCTATCGCTATCAATATCCCATCTCGCATTTCTGATAGCGGAATCTCACCACTCTCAATACGACTGCGAGCTTTTAGCAGAGTCGTCACACCCTGATAACGCAGCATATTAACCCCGATAAACGCTGACAGAAGAACCAGGCCAACGGTATACCAGCCACCAATCGCTTGACCGACCTTTATAAGGATAGTGATTTCAATAACGGGGATTACGATAAAGATAATAAAGAGTATTGGCATGCTGTTCTCGCTCTGTTTTAACCAAGGCTATCAAGGCTTAAAAGAAATCTAAAGAGAACAACAGGTGGTTTAACTTAAATTTACATTCAGGCAATTATTTACATATGGGCTACAACCGAGATTTCGCAGCGCAATATCACTTTTGTGCAGTGATCTTTTACCTATGTCTAATACCTTAGATGGCGGGTATAACCAACTTGAATAAACAATAAATTCAATGACTTAAATGCACAAAAACGGGCTTAAACCTCCACTCTACTAACAATTCTTTTCAATTTTAAAAAAACTCCATAAAAGCTATGGATTTTGCACTGCAGAAGGCTTAGTTTGTGCAGTGCACTAGCTGCAACGCAAAAATAATTGCAACGCAAAATAAAAACAGGCAGCAATCAGCTTTAAGCGCTGAAAATATTAGATTGTTGGTAGGAGTCCGGAAATGGATCTAAAAGATAAAGTAGTAGTGATCACTGGTGGTGGTCGTGGTCTTGGCCGTGCAATGGCACTTGAGCTAGCAAATAAAGGTGCACGTCTTGCACTGGTAGACCTTAACCAAGATGACCTTGATGAGACTCTCAATCAGGTAAAAGCTGCTGGCAGCGATGGCCGCACTTACGTATGCAATGTCTCTAAAGAGGCGGAAGTCGAAGCTCTATTCGAATCGATTGTTGCTGATATGGGTGGCTTAAACGGCCTTGTTAATAATGCTGGCATCACACGTGACGGTCTATTCATCAAAGTAAAAGATGGCGAAATCGTCTCGAAAATGAGCATGGATCAGTGGAACCTAGTAATGGATGTAAACCTTACTGGTACTTTCCTTTGTGCACGTGAAGCTGCTGCACAAATGATCAAAAACAAGCAAGAAGGCTGCATTATCAACATCTCTTCTATCTCGCGCAGTGGTAACATGGGCCAGACCAACTACACCGCGACTAAGGCAGGTGTTGAAGCGATGGCCGTTACTTGGGCGAAAGAGCTTGCTCGCTACGGTATCCGTGCAGCATCGATTGCACCCGGCTACATCGGTACTGAGATGGTTATGGCAATGAAAGAGGAAGCACGTGAGAAAATCGCTGCAGGCATTCCGGCTAAACGTCTTGGCAAACCTGAAGAGATCGCTCACACAGTCTCTTTCATCCTTGAAAACGACTATGTATCAGGTCGTTGTTTCGAGGTTGATGGCGGTCTTCGAATCTAATTCGAATCGCTCTCTAAAAAAGCTGGCTTCTGCCGGCTTTTTTATTGCTTCATTTACCGTTCATACACAAATTGATAGCATCAAATTTACATTTTAAGGATGCTAGAAAAAATGCTAACAAATTGGATCGACACCCTTCGAGTTTATAAAGATAAGCGCCTACTTTGGGTCTTCTTGATGGGGTGTAGCTCCGGCTTCCCCTGGGTTCTAATCGGCTCCAACATGAGCGGTTGGCTCAAAGATGAAGGCCTATCTCGAACCGCCATCGGCTTCTTCGGTTCTATCTTTGCCGTTTATGCATTTAACTTTTTATGGGCCCCTTTGGTCGATCGTGTTCGTCTGCCGGTTTTAAGTCGTTTAGGACAACGCCGCTCTTGGATATTTTTATGTCAGGGCATCATGCTGTTTATGATTCTTCTGATCACTCAGGCAGACCCAAGCAGTGCCTATTCGGCGATGGGAGAACCAACCACAGAGTCTGGCAAAGTGCCGGGCATGCTCTACATCTCACTGATCGCATTGATGATTGCCATCGCATCTGCCACCCAAGATATTGCAGTCGATGCCTTTCGTATCGACCAGTTTGATATCAATGAAACCACGAAGATGCCGCCCGCTTCAGCCATGGCCGTTGTCGGCTGGTGGACTGGCTACTCGCTTCCAGGCTACCTAGCCTTCGTGAATGCAGACTCAATGGGATGGAACGGTGTCTACGGTGTTATGGCAGTGATCATGGGGCTACTAATGGTATTTACTCTGTTAGTGGGTGAGCCGGTCGATCGCCGCTCCAACCTTCAGAGCAAACTGGAAGAGAACTACCAAAACCGTTTTGGTTTAGGTCGCTTCGCCAGTTGGTTTGCAGTTACGGTCATTGAACCCTTTGCCGATTTTATTCGCCGAAACGGTCTATCGGTAGCCATCACCCTAATCGCCTTTATTTTTATGTTTAAGATTGGCGAGGCTTTCTTGGGCCGAATGTCAGTGGTCTTCTATAAAGAGGTTGGCTTTACCAACGAGCAGATTGGTGAATACACCAAGATGCTAGGCTGGATAGCGACGGTAGTATTCACACTCATCGGCAGTGCCATCAACGTTCGCTTTGGTGTGCTTAAAGGGCTTATGATTGGTGGTATCGCAATGGGTGCATCTAACTTAATGTTCGCACTGATAGCAGAAGTTGGGCCAGTAGAGTGGCTATTTGCAGCAACCATTATCGTCGATAACTTTACTACCGCCTTCTCAACAGTTGCCTTTGTAGCCTTCCTAACAGCACTGACAGGACGAGCGTTCAGTGCCACTCAATACGCCCTACTCGCGTCGTTGGGTAACCTCGGTCGCACAACACTGGCAAGCTTCAGTGGCACCATGGTAGATGGACTTGATGGTAACTGGTCACTGTTCTTTGTCATCACCTTCTTGATGGTCATTCCATCACTGGTCATGCTTTGGATGCTGCGCGACAAACTAGAGGTAGCTCAAGCTAAGACTCTAGAACAGAATCAACGTGAGCAAAGCTGATCTCTGCCCTTCTGAAACAAAAAAGCGACCTCTTTTCAGACGTCGCTTTTTTATTGAGCGCGAACTCTAGTCGCGGAAGTTTTTGTACTGTAGAGGCAGTTCAAAATCTGACTCACGCAACAGCGCCATCACCGCTTGAAGGTCATCACGCTTCTTACCGGTGACACGCAGCTGTTCGCCTTGCACTTGCGTCTGAACTTTCAGCTTTGAGTCTTTGATCAACTTACCTAGCTTCTTATTCGCCGCCTGATCTAGACCTTGCTTAAGAACAATATTCTGGCGAGCCTGTTTACCATTCTGCTCAGCTTTTTGAATGTCCATGCAGTTTGGATCGATCTTACGATTAACCAACTTTGCTCGCAGTACATCGATCATCTGCTTTAACTGGAAGTCCGCTTCAGCTACCGCTTTAACCGATTCACCATCTAGCTCAAAACTGGCATCCACGCCCTTAAAGTCAAAACGTGTTGAGATCTCACGATTCGCTTGATCGACCGCATTAGCCACTTCATGAGAATCTACTTCAGAAACAATATCGAACGATGGCATCGCCCTCTCCTCTCTTAAAACGAATGAATGGTCGATATAATACCTTTTTTCATTAGGAGTGGTACGTGTGACTTGGCATATTATTGGTGCAGGTGCGATTGGCAGCCTTTGGGCTGATCGATTACATCGACAAGGCGAAGCGATCACATTGGTACTCCGCTCCTCTGAGCAGGTCGACGCATTCAATCGCAATGGACAATCACTTCGTGTTGAGAGCCCTAATAAAGAGTTAAGTGTGGTTCAATGCAAAGCGACCTGGGCAGAAGATCTCTCAGTCACCATTACACATTTACTAATCACGACTAAAGCGTTTGATGCACTTGATGCCATTAACAGGGTTAAGAATCAGTTAGCGAGCGATGCCACCATCGTCGTTATGATCAATGGCTACGGTGTACAACAGACGATTCAAGAGACCTTTCCAGATCACAACATTTTATTTGCCAGTACGACCGATGGTGCTTTTAATCTAGCACCTTTCCATACGGTTCATGCGGCAAATGGCAATACGCTAATCGGAAACCTTAATAAAAAAGTAGATAGTAAAGTATCACCGCTTTGTGGGGCCGACTGGATCGATGATATCGATAGCATCCTATGGCGAAAAGTCGCTATCAACTGCTGTATAAATCCTGTCACTGCTATCCATCAATGCACTAACGGCGAAATATTTTCGACTGAGAAGCGGGCAAAACTGACTACCAACCTGGCAGAGGAAATTGAGCAGCTTGAGCTCAAGACGGGAATTGATCGTCACACTCCACTGATTGAAGAAGTTAGAAGCGTTGCCGAATTAACCTATAAAAACCGGTCATCCATGTTGCAGGATGTCGCAAAGGGTCGACGCACAGAAATTGAGCATATTAACGGGGCCATTGTGGACCTCGCTAAAAAGTACGCCGTCGATGTTCCCTATAACCAAGAAATGCTTAAGACCATCCAAAGCCTAACGCTTGCCGATCGTTTACAGGAGTGAATGGCATTCAACATCGCTTGAATCAATTCAAGTTGCCTTACCTAGTCGTGCTGATAAAATGCGCGTCACTCATCGGAGTAGGTGCCCTTTAATAGGGTTAAACGGGAAGTTCAGTGAAAAACTGGCGCTGCCCCCGCAACGGTAAGGACGGTTATTTCAACATCATGCCACTGGCGACAGCTGGGAAGGCGTTGAAATAGAGACCTCCAAGCCCGGATACCGGCCCACTCTCAATTCCATCCAACCATGCGCGGTGGGCGCATCGAGAGAGATCATGAAATTATTTACGACCCTTTTACTGGCAGCGTCGACTGCTTCCTCTTTTGCAGTTGCTGAAGAGACTATTCTCGTCACCAAAACCATCACCAGCGCAGCTAATGTAGAGCAAGATTTAGCCGAAGTACTTCCGTCAGCAAGCGTAATAACCCGCTGGGAAATCGAACAGTCGCCTGCAGCAACGGTGATTGATTTGATTCAATCTGAACCTGGGATAGAAATTGGCCGAAATGGCGGACCTGGTACTGTTTCTTCAATTTTCATGCGTGGGCAGGCCAGCAAGAATGTTGCAGTTTTTGTAGACGGAATCCGAATGCAGACTGATCAATATGGAAGCCTAAAGCTAGTAGATATACCGACTAGCCAGATTGAACGAATTGAAATATTGCGCGGCAACATGAGCGCAATTTATGGTGAAGCAGCCATAGGCGGTGCAATAAACATCTTCACCATAAAAGGCTCTAAAAAATCAGCCCCTTTTGTTTCAACTACAATAGGCTCACGAGGCACATCTGCAATTAACCTAGGATACAGCGGTAACTCAAAAGACTTGGCTTACAACTTTTCATTAGAGCACTTTGAAACTACAAACGATTCATCAATAAATACTGCACAACAACCTTCCGCTAACCCAGACAAAGACCCCTACGACCGAACATCTATCTTCGCGTCAATAGAAAAAAGTATCGACTCAAAATCCGCAGTTGGCGTTCAAACAAACAGAATAGTAAACAGTGTTAATTATGATACTGACTATGAGAGCTCAACAGATTTACATAACAGCGATCAAACAAGTCAAGACATCACTGTTTACCTAAACACAAAAGCTATCAAAAATGTAAATTCAAAATTGTCTTTAACAAGCTCAAAGTATGAATACGCTAGCTTTAAGAATGCGGTCCAAAGTAGTAAAAACAACGGCGATCAAATCAGTATAAATTTGATAAATACACTATCCTTAGGCTCAGATTCCTTCAGTTTTGGAGCCTCCTCAGTCCAGGCTGAATACAATAATGGCAGCTCAAAGCTTGATAGAAACTCTTTGAGCTACTTCTCTGGCTACCACGGTCTATTAGGAAAGAGCTTCGATTATCAAGTAAACATTCGTCATGACGAGATCGACTCAGACTTAGGCAGATCAAACATTTCAAATGAAGCAAACACCTGGCTTGTCGGAGCTGGTTACAGCTTCACTCAAAGCACTAAAGTAACTGGGCTTTATTCGACCTCATTTAGAGCACCAAATACTGCTGAGCTATCAAATACAGCAGGATTGAAAGCTGAAGAACACAAAGGCTACGAAATAGGATTACAACAGACATTCGATATATTGACTGCCAGATTAGTCAAATTCAACACTGACACTAACAATGCAATTTTATATACCGGCAGTTGGCCATGTTCCTCAAATTGCTACGAGAATATCGAAAAAACAAAAAATTCAGGTTATGAGCTAGAAATTTCAAGTTTCATTGGTGATATAGAGTTAAGTTTCAGCCATGTGAATCAAAACCCTAGAAATAAATCAGATAACTCTAGGCTCACCAGAAGAGCACAAAACTACAGCACTTTTAGCCTAAATGGCTTTGATTGGGGGTACGACTGGAAAGCCGAGGCTATCCACTCAGGCGACCGCTCTGACTTCGACTACAATACCTACCCGTATACTCAAAAAACTCTGAAACCATATACAGCCTTCAATTTATCACTGAACAAAAAAGTTAGTACTGACTGGAAAGTAGCACTCAAATTCGAAAACCTCTTTAACGATAATTATCAGCTAGCATACGGATACGATGCTGTTCCGTTTGGAGCATTTCTTTCTATCCAGTACCAACCGCAGTAAGCTAAAAGCAAGGACTGTTTAAACGAGATAAATAATGGCTAACCGACTTACCAAAATCTATACACGCACTGGCGATAGAGGGACTACCCGCCTCGCCACTGGGGCAGAAGTGCATAAGACACATCCGCGTGTTGAAGCGATGGGTACTGTTGATGAGTTAAATAGTCTGATTGGTGTGGTCGATTCACACCTTTCAGAAGCTGATGATCTATCGCCAATCTTTCGCAGAATTCAAAACGATCTGTTCGATCTTGGTGGTGAGATTGCCATTGCTGATGACAGCTATGTGGTTATTTCACCCGAGATGGTTAATTGGCTTGAAGAGGTGTTGGATCACTACAACGACACCCTTCCATCACTAGAGAATTTCATTCTTCCAGGCGGAACACCCGACGCGGCTCACACTCATCTCGCCAGAGCGGTCTGCCGACGAGCTGAACGCGGCTTGGTGGAGCTAGCACAGGAGAGTAGCGTCAATCCGCAAGCCATAGCCTATATAAACCGCCTGTCGGATCTGCTGTTTGTACTAGGCAGAGTCCTAGCTCGACGCGATGGACAAGAAGAGATACTCTGGCAACAACGTTCACCTAAAAATTAATCTATCGAGAACCCAACCATGCGCCTTCTGGCCCTTCTTACGTTTCTTACATTCACCACAACCAGTTATGCAGACTGTGCCTTTGATCAAGATGTGTGCGAAGCATCCTGTAAACTTCGCTTCATTACCAATGATGCAGAGAAAGCAGGCTGTATCTCACGTTGCGTTGCTGAAAGAACTCTCTGTTCGGCTAAAATCGGGGCGGGTAAAGCGAAAGAGTTTGGTGAAGAAGCACTAGAAGAGTCGAAATCCTTTATTGAAGGCTTTACGGCTGATCAAGCAAAAGATCTGGGTAAAAAGGCTTGGGAAAACACCAAATTGTTTATCGGTGGGATGATCGATAAACCCAAAAATGAGTCGACCGATTAGTCATTAATCTGAGCGACTCAAAATTTCACAAACCTCATCCACTCCATCTAGGGTTCTCATCGTCAAACGATGAAGATAATCGGAATTGATTTTATAGAGATTCTGGTGCCTAACCGCCTCAAGAAATGGCCACTGCTGCCAAGCCTCTTGCCAAGTATCAGGAAGACCATCGGATGCTAAAATTAGCTCTGGATTCATACTGATGACTGATTCAATACTGACTTGCGGTGCCATTTCAGGCCGATCTTTGAAAATATTAACGCCACCGCAATGGTCCACAGCTTCTGAAACCACCGATTGGGCGTTAAGCGTGAGCATCGGATCTGACCATAGTTGGTAAAAGACTCTCTTAGGCTCTTTTACCTTGACGGCGCTGCTGGCCAAGCGGCGATTAAACTCGGCAATCAAATTACTCGCCTCTGCCTCTGCATTCAGCAAAATACCCAACTCAGTTAGCTGAGAAGGAATCTCAGCGAGAGTATCCCCCTTAATCCGAACCAACTTCAGACCCAGAGATTCAAGGTAAGTTAACTGCCGTTCGGGATTCCCCCCCTTCCAAGCCAATACATAATCGGGATCTAACTTCACAATCGCTTCGGCATCGAGCGATTGGTAGTCCCCTATCACTTGAATATCTAGAAGCTCTTTAGGGTAATCAGCGGCAGAAACCCTACCAACAACCCAATCCCCTTTTCCCAGTGCATAAATATTTTCAGTCAGGTCCGGCGACAACACCACCAACCGAAGGTCTGCTAGAGCCGAAGCAGGAATGAGTAGAATAATCAGAAAGCGCAGCAGCAAAACTAGCCTCATTAATACTTATTACTGAGCAATAATTGAATTAAGCCTCCAGTTTAGCATGGGCTTTAGCGCGACTTTCATTTATTCTTATCGGATAGAGCTTGAGTCACACAAAGGAGTTAACGTGGATCAGAATACTGTTTGGGTTATTGCAATCGCTGCGCTTATTATCGGTACTTTATTGGGTTTCTTGTTTGGCCGTAGTGGCACTAACGGTTCACGTGAAGTACAACTTGCGAACGATCTTGAGAAAGCTCAGCTTGATTTAGAGCGCTACCGTGATGAAGTTAACCAACATTTCAGCAAGACAGCTGAACTTGTGAACGGCTTAACCAACCAATACCAAAAAGTGCATCAGCATTTAGCTGAAAGTGCTGAAACACTGGTTCGTGATGAAAAATTGGTTGCTAGTCTAAAGAGCAGTGCAGGCAGTCAACTGGAAGACAAGTCTACAGCCTCTAAAACTCAAGCAGAGCCACCGACTCTCTCTATGCCACTAGACTACGCTCCGAAGAGAGAAGATGAACCTGGCACGCTGTCAGATAGCTTTGGACTTCACTCTGAAATTGTTGAGAACCCAGCGGACCCCGCCAAGGTTTACAACCGAGACGAAAAGAGCGCCTAAGCGCTCTTTTTTATTGCCTAAACAGCCAGTCAAAATCAGGCGGGGTTATCGATATCGATAAATTGATGTTCGATGCCAAAGGTTTTCGACAAATGCTCTCCCAACGCCTTTGCACCGTATCGCTCCGTTGCGTGATGTCCGGCTGACAGGTAGTGAATACCCGCTTCTCTCGCATAATGAACCACTGGCTCAGAGATCTCGCCACTAATGAAGAGGTCAGCCCCAAGCTGATCAGCACGTTCTATCATGCGTTCTGCCGATCCGGTGCACCAGGCAATGCGTTGCACTGAACGATCGTCACCCAGAATCAATTCAGCCTGACGACTAAGCTTCGTGGAGACTAGATCCGAGAAAGATTGAGCACTCATTGGTTGAAATATTGACCCAACATTCCCCACACTGAACGGGTTACCCTGATCCATGCCATCTTCTATCTGAATGCCGATAATCTCAGCCAACTGAGCATTGTTTCCCACAACAGGATGCGCATCGAGAGGCAGATGATAAGCCAATAGGCTGATATCGTTTTTCATCAGGGTACGAATACGATTGCCTTTAATGCCGGTCAATGGCTCGGACTCCCCTTTCCAAAAGTAACCATGGTGAACCAACAGAAGATCAGCACCGGCCTCAACTGCCGCATCAATCAACGCTTTGCTTGCTGTAACACCACTGACAATTTTCGAGACATTTCTCTTACCCTCAACTTGCAATCCATTGGGGCAGTAGTCTTTAAACCGATCAACGGATAAATAGTCGTTGCAGTAACTGACAAGATCTTTCAACGCGACAGACACTGGATACCTCTTAGAAAAATAGTGTTCAAGTTACATCTTACCCCGCTATCGCCTTATAATCAGTAATCAATACAACCTGGTAAGAGCAATTTAACATGGGCAAGTATCTGAACACCTTGGTTTGGCCAACACTGGCTGGCATTCTAGCGGCAGTATTGATCGTTCAATTCTTCCCACAGCTCAGCGGCTCTAACAGTACCGAAATTAAGCTGATCAACACACCCGCAGATCAAGCTGGGCCGCAATTGATTACAAGCTACTCTGAAGCCGTTAAGAAGGCAGCGCCATCGGTTGTCAGTATTTATGGGCGCTCTTTAGAGACTAATGAGAACAACCAGATTTCACTTCCTCAAAGTCTAGGTTCTGGCGTTATTATCAGCAAAGATGGTTTCGTCATGACCAATAACCACGTTGTAGCTGCTGCTGAACAGATCATCGTTTCGTTAATTGATGGACGTGAGGCAGTGGCCTCCATTGTCGGCACCGATCCAGAATCAGATTTGGCACTGCTAAAAGTAAACCTAGAGAATCTACCCGGCATAACACTGGTTCCAACCAGCAGTGTAGCGATCGGTGATGTTGTGCTGGCCATCGGAAACCCTTTCGGCGTTGGGCAAACCGTTACCCAGGGAATTATCTCTGGCATGGACAGACACAGCTTAGGGCTGAATACCTATGAGGACTTTATTCAGACCGATGCTGCTATTAATCCAGGTAATTCCGGCGGTGCACTGATCACGGCCACCGGCGATCTGGTTGGTATCAATACTGCCATTTTTTCTAAATCAGGTGGCTCACAGGGTATTGGCTTTGCCATTCCAACGGAGCAAGTCATAGATGTGCTATCCAATCTAGTCCGTTATGGCCGAGTCATTCGCGGCTGGGTCGGTGTGGAAGCTCGTCCGATGCTTCCAAATGAGGCGGAGGCCGCTGGTCTGAAACGAGACATCAAAGGTTTGTTATTAACCGGCATCTATCGCAATAGCCCTGCGGAGCTGGCAGGCCTACAACCAGGTGACGTTTTATTAGCGATCAACGGTGAACCCGTTAAAGGTTCAGGAGTTGCATCAATGAATCAGATTGCTCGCGTGAAACCGGGTGATGTGACAGCGATGAAGATCTTCAGGGACAACAAAGAGTTGGTACTTGAGGTGACAACCAGTGAGAGACCTCCAAGCCGATAACCATCAGCTTGGAGCAATAAGTTAAGTGTTGTCCTTGATTCGATACTCAGCAGAACGAGCGTGAGCCGTTAGACCCTCCCCTCGCGCTAATACAGAAGCGACTTTGCCCATCTCTGATGCACCCTCAGCAGAGAACATGATCAGTGATGAGCGCTTCTGGAAGTCGTAGACTCCCAATGGTGAACTGAATCGCGCAGTACCTGAAGTAGGCAAAACGTGGTTAGGCCCCGCACAATAATCACCTAGAGCCTCTGCCGTATAGCGACCCATAAAGATGGCACCAGCGTGCTTGATCTTTTCAGTTAAGGCGACAGGGTCTTCAACAGAGAGTTCAAGGTGCTCTGGCGCAATTCTATTGGAGAGTGCAGCCGCTTCATCCAAATCAGCAACTTCAATCAATAGAGCACGATCTGCTAAAGATGCTGAAATAATCTGCTCACGCTCAAGCGTAGGTAGCAATTTGGCAATACTCTGTTCAACACGATCAATATAATCGGCATCCGTTGCGATCAAAATAGGCTGAGCATCTTCATCATGCTCTGCTTGAGAGAATAGATCCATCGCAACCCAATCTGGGTCCGTTTTGCCATCGCAAATCACAAGAATCTCAGAAGGTCCTGCAATCATATCGATACCAACAGCACCAAATACCGCACGCTTGGCTGTAGCAACATAGATATTACCTGGACCGACGATTTTATCGACTCGAGGCACTGTCTGTGTTCCATAAGCGAGAGCTGCAACTGCTTGTGCGCCACCGATTGTAAAGACACGATCGACGCCCGCAATCGCTGCGGCGGCTAAAACCATCTCATTGATAACACCATCCGGCGTCGGCACAACCATGATAATCTCTTCAACACCGGCTACTTTCGCAGGCATTGCGTTCATCAATACTGAAGAGGGGTATGCCGCCTTACCACCAGGAACGTAGATACCTACGCGATCCATAGGGGTTACTTTCTGGCCTAACAAAGTACCGTCAGCCTCTTCGTACTGCCAAGAGTTAGAGAGCTGTCGTTCGTGGTATGAACGCACACGATCAGCAGCCACTTCAAGTGCATTACGCTGTTCTGGCGAAATAGCCTCAAGTGCCTGCTGCAAACGAGCTTTAGACATCTCTAACTGAGAAATGTCAGACACTGAGGTACGATCAAAACGATTGGTTAACTCAACAACCGCTTCATCCCCCCTAGCTCGAACCTGAGCAATGATGTCATCAACACGCTCATTGACGGCTTTATCTGAGACACTCTCCCAAGCCAACATCGCATCAAGTTGCTGATCGAAACCGGCTTGTGAACTTTTAAGACGTTTAACTTGAGAAGTCATATTACTTTCCACGTTTATCAATAACCGCTTGTGTTAGTTGATCAAGAATTGGCTGAATCAGATCGTATTTCATCTTCATAGAGGGCTGCCCTACTACCAGACGAGAGCTGATGTCCGCTATGTGATCCATCGCTTCTAAGCCATTGGCACGTAATGTGTTACCGGTATCGACGATATCTACGATGCGATCGGCCAAACCCATGATAGGAGCCAACTCCATCGCACCGTATAACTTAATAATGTCGACCTGACGTCCTTGACGGGCAAAGTATTCACGAGTCACGTTGACAAACTTGGTAGCGACACGCATGCGACCTTCAACCGCTTCAGCATCTTTCATTCCTGCTACGCGCAGTTGGCAGGTAGAGATCTCTAAATCCAAGGGTTCGTAGAGTCCGGCCCCGCCGTGCTCCATTAATACATCTTTCCCGGCAACACCCATGTCAGCACCACCATACTCAACGTAGGTTGGAACATCAGTCGCACGAATCACTACTAGCTTGATATTCTCGTGATTAGTATCAAAGATGAGCTTTCGGCTTTTAAAAATATCTTCAGTCGGCTCTATGCCCGCTGCTGCAAAAAGCGGTAGGGTCTCTTCAAGAATTCGACCTTTAGACAGCGCTATGGTTAATTGCTCTTTCATCACTAATCCAATTATTAAGCAGGAACACGGCGAATTTTAGCGCCTAAGGACTGCATCTTCTCTTCGATACACTCATAGCCACGGTCGATATGGTAGATACGTTCCACTGGAGTCTCGCCCTCTGCAACCAAACCAGTGAGTACAAGACTTGCTGATGCTCGAAGATCTGTCGCCATAACCGGTGCCGCTTTAAGTTTTTCTACACCTTCAATGGTTGCCGTGTTGCCATCAACAATGACTTTCATACCCAAACGAATCATCTCTTGGATATGCATAAAGCGGTTCTCAAAGACAGTCTCTTTAATGCGACCCACACCTTCAGCAATGCTGTTGAGCGCTGCAAACTGAGCTTGCATATCGGTCGGAAACGCCGGGTAAGGAGCTGTAGTAACACTGACCGCTTTTGGACGGCGGCCCTCCATATCCAGCTCGATCCAGTCATCACCTTGTGTAATTTTGGCGCCAGCCTCTTCAAGCTTTTTCAGAACCGCTTCAAGAATATCACCGCGAGTATTGCGGGTACGCACTCGACCTGAAGTGATTGCGCCAGCAACAAGAAAAGTTCCTGTTTCAATTCGATCCGGCATAACAGAGTGAGTACACCCTTTTAGGGTCTCTACGCCCTGTACATGAATTGTATCTGTGCCAGCGCCCGAAATTTTAGCGCCCATAGCGATAAGGCAGTTGGCTAGATCGACCACTTCGGGTTCACGTGCTGCGTTTTCAATGATCGTTTCACCTTCGGCCAAAACTGCAGCTGATAGGATATTTTCGGTACCGGTAACCGTCACAGTATCGAAAAAGACCGTAGCCCCTTTCAAGCGGCCATCAACACGAGCATCAATGTAGCCATCCATGACTTCAATCTGAGCCCCCATCGCTTCCAAGCCACGCAGGTGAAGATCGACCGGACGACTACCAATAGCACAACCACCAGGCAATGAAACCTGCGCACGTCCATGTCGCGCTAATAGAGGTCCAAGCACGAGAATTGAAGCGCGCATGGTTTTCACCAGCTCATAAGGCGCTGTGAATTCGGTGATCGTAGTGGGATCAAGCTCCACACTCATCTTATCGCCCACAGTAAGTTCAACGCCCATGCGACGCAGCAGTTCAAGCATGGTGGTGATGTCATGCAAGTGCGGCAGATTGCATATAGTGACCGGTTCACTAGCGACTAGGGTTGCAGCAAGAATCGGTAGTGCAGAGTTCTTTGCACCAGAGATCCACACTTCGCCGTCTAAACGAGCGCCACCTTCAATGATTAATTTATCCATCTGATTACCTAAGCAGATTAATTACTGCTGTGACTCCCACTGATCTGGAGTAAACGTTTTAATGGAAACAGCATGGATAGCACCTGATGCAATTTGATCAGTCAAACAAGCGTATACCGCTTGCTGCTTCTTAACCGGACTCATTCCGGAGAACATTTCACCAACAACCGTTACCTGGAAATCACAGCCTTCGCCCGCCGTATGGACCGTACAACCCTCAAGCTGACTCTCAACCAGTTGCTTCACTTCATCGGCGTGCATAGTAATCTCCAGATAATCCTTAAATTTAGCCGCGTATAATAACGAAAAAGGGCCCTGATATCATCTATCAAGGCCCTATAAATGCATTCGAAACAAACTCTACAGATTATTGAATATCAACGCCCACTAGGTCCGCAATGGTCTCCATCTGAGTTGGAAGATTAGCCCACTCAATATTGGAGTTTTTTCGACTGATATCTACCCACAACGCAACCGCACAACTATCGACTTTCGTTACATCAGATAGGTCGATTGTGCTGGCTCCAGCAGCAATAGCTGAGAAAACCTGATCAACAACTTGGTTGTAGGTGTTACGAGTCAACTCACCTTGAATCTTAAACACCGGATCCATTAGGCACCTGACACTTTATCAGACATCGCTTCAGACCACTGCTCGATCACTTTAGCAATTTTTCCATGCTGCTCCATCAAGCCAGCAAATTGGTTACGGAACGTAATTCTCAGATTAATACCATCGACAACCACATTGACCAATAACCAACGATCATCTTTGTAAACCATGTAATAAAGAAGAGAATAAACCGTTCCATCTTCCGCAGAGACATTCACATTGACGATCTGTTTGTCGGGATCTGGGCTCGGCTCAACCGGTGGAATGATTTCAAACTCTTTGAAGTTGAATCCCACCACCGCTTTAGCATAGGTCCTAAGCAGAGTACTTTTCACAACGACCGAGAAATCAGCAACCTCTCTGTCACTGGCACGGCGGTAATATTTACCCATGATCGATTTCGCAATGTACTCAAAATCAACCGACTCACCGACCAACTTATCGATCTCACCCATCAACTCATCAATATTCTCTGGTTGTCGAAGGCGCTCATCATTGACCAAGGCGAGCATATCCGCAGTCGCTGTCTCCATCAGTTGACTGGCGGAGTCCCAATTTGCCTGCGCAGGGGTTAACACCCCCAACCAGAGTGCAGCCAGAAGAAATAAACGACCTAACATGTTACTCACTCACCTTATTGAACAAGAACTTACCAACAATCTCTTCAAGCACTAATGCTGACTGCGTATCTTCAATGGTCATACCATTTTCCAACAGATCATCTTCAAACCCTGGGGTAATACCAATGTACTTCTCCCCCAAAAGACCTGCCGTTAAGATTTGCGCTGAGCTATCAATGCTAAGGTAGTCAACATCATCAAAGATCTGCATCTCCACTTCAGCCATCAGACGCTTACGATCAATGCGAATAGCTGAAACCTGACCAATTTGAACACCGCTCATGGAGACTTTTGCACGTTCAGTTAGGCCACCAATATTATCAAAGCGAGCATAGACGGTGTAGCCACCCCCCTTCTGAGAGAGGTTTAAACCGCTAACATTAATTGCCAGAGCGACAAGAGCCAACATACCGGCAAGGATAAGTGCGCCAACACTAATTTCGAGGGCACGAATACGCATTAAAAATCTCCAAACATCATTGCGGTTAGAAGAAAGTCCAACCCTAGTATAGCCAGCGACGAGTAGACAACTGTGCGAGTGGTTGCCTGCGAGATGCCTTCTGACGTTGGCACACAGTCATTACCTTGAAAAACAGCTATCCAGATCACTACAAAACCAAATACCAACGATTTGATCACACCATTTAAAACATCTTCGGAGAAGCTGACTGAAGCCTGCATGTTGGCCCAGAAACTTCCAGAAAAAATACCTAGCCAGTCAACAGCGACTAGAGATCCGCCCCAGATCCCTACGATCGCAAAGATCATCGACAGTAACGGCATACTGATAAATCCCGCCCAGAGACGCGGTGCAATAATGCGACGCATTGGATCGACACCGATCATCTCGTAACAGGCCAACTGCTCGGTAGCCTTCATCAAACCAATTTCAGCTGTGACCGCGGAACCCGCTCGTCCAGCAAACAGCAGTGCAGTAACCACAGGGGCCAACTCACGAACCAGCGACAGTGCCACCATCTGACCTACAGCCTGTTCTGAACCGTAATCCACCAGAATAGTGTAACCCTGCAAACCGAGTACCATTCCGATAAATAGACCCGAGACGATGATAATGACCAGCGATAGGACACCAATAAAATAGAGCTGCCGAATCAACAGCGGCAACATCATCATGGGTGCCGGCTTGGCAATCAAAGATTGACTCAATAACTGCCCTGCACGACCCACTGCAGCCACGCGATTAAGAGTTTTAGCACCCAATTTTTGTAGGAACTGAATCATTGTGAGTCACCAAACAACTGATCTTTAAAAGAGGGAGCTGGAAAGTGGAAAGGAACGGGGCCATCAGGTCGACCTTTCATAAACTGTTCAACGCGCGGATCTTCAGAACCATTGAGTTGATCAGGTGCACCTTGAGCCAGCACCTTTCCATCAGAGATAAGATAGACGTAGTCTGCAATGCTCAAGGTCTCTTGGATATCGTGCGAAACAATGACCGATGTATGACCAAGCGCCCTGTTCAAACGAGAAATCAAATTAATTAGAACGCCCATGGCAATAGGATCCTGTCCTGCAAAGGGCTCGTCATACATCAAGAAATCCGGATCAAGGGCTATTGCCCTAGCTAATGCAGCCCGCCTTGCCATACCCCCTGATAACTCAGCTGGCTTAAGTTCACTGGCACCTCGCAAGCCGACAGCATTCAACTTCATCAAAACCAGATCTCGAACAACGCTTTCGGGCAGATCTGTATGAACTCTCAAAGGAAAGGCGACATTTTCAGCTACTGTCATATCCGTAAATAGAGCACCGCTCTGAAACAGCATCCCCATTTTTGCCCTTAACTCAAAGAGACGGCGACGAGAAAGAGCGTGAACATTATCACCGTCGACTCTAATTGAGCCTTGATCAGGCGTAAGCTGCCCCCCAATCAATTTAAGAAGGGTCGTTTTTCCCGTTCCTGAGGGCCCCATGATCGCTGTGATCTTGCCGCGAGGAATGGTTAACGATAGATCATCAAAAATCTTTCGTTCACCACGCCAAAAGCTGAGATTACTCACTTCGATATGTGTATCATTTAATTGAGCCATCAGTGCCTATCGATGAATAAATAGAAAATATTGGTAGAATTCTAGTCTAAAAACATAGCTTATCAAGCAGACCTTTAGATTAAGAGAAAAATATCGAGACTCTTTACCGGACAGTCACTTATAAAAACAGTAATATACTGTAAATTAAACAGTATTAACGCGAACTTAAGGATCTCGACCCTTGTCCGACTCCAATACCACTCGATTCGATTACGTGAGCGCAGGCAAACAGACCATCTCGATTGAGCAAGAGGCTATACAAGCCCTAAATGACTCTCTTGGAGAGGCGTTCAACCAAGCTTGTCACTCTCTTTTGAACTGCAAAGGACGTGTCATCGTGACTGGCATGGGCAAATCAGGGCACATTGGCACCAAAATAGCAGCAACTCTAGCAAGCACCGGAACACCCGCGTTTTTTGTGCACCCAGGCGAGGCGAGTCATGGCGATCTGGGCATGTTCACGAAAGAAGATGTTGTCATTGCCCTATCCAACTCAGGTGAATCCAACGAAGTCGTTACTATTTTACCTCTGCTTAAACGCAAAGGGATTACGCTCATTTCAATCACCTCTAAACCCCATTCAGCGTTGGCAACCAGTGCTGATATCAGCCTTGTGACCCCTATCGAACGCGAAGCTTGCCCACTTAATCTTGCCCCCACCTCCAGTACAACCGCACAACTGGTGCTTGGCGATGCGATCGCAACGGCTCTTTTAGAGGCGAGAGGATTTAGTGCAGAAGATTTTGCCTTTTCACACCCCGGCGGTGCGCTGGGTCGTCGACTGCTGTTGAAAGTGAGTGATTTAATGCACTCTGGAGACGAAGTTCCCTCAGTTGCACCAGGCACTCCCATTCAAGAAGCGCTTTTGGAGATCACCCAAAAACGCCTGGGAATGACAACCGTTGTGGATGAAGAACTCCAACCTCTTGGCATTTTTACCGACGGGGACCTCCGCCGTGCCATTGACCAAGGCGTTAATCTGAATCAAGCCTCAATCGACTCTGTCATGACAAAGAGTTTCACAACGGTGACGCCTGAGATGTTAGCCGCCGAAGCTTTACAGATCATGCAAGATAAAAAAATTAATGCACTCATTGCTTTAGATGAGACAGGGAGAGTTGCTGGGGCATTGAACATGCATGATATGTTAAAAGCAGGGGTCATCTAATGCGTCCCAATCCAACAGAAGAACAGATAGCACTAATCAAACCCATTCAACTACTGGTGATGGATGTTGATGGCATACTGACCGAGGGCAATCTTAGCTTCCTAGCCGATGGCAGTGAGATTAAGAGCTTCAATATACTGGACGGCCTTGGCATTAAGCTGTTAACGGAATCCGGCGTAAAAACCGCCATCATTACCGGTAGACAATCTAATCAAGTCATCCAACGCGCTGAGTCACTGGGCATCAATTACATACAGCAAGGCCGAGAAGATAAATTGACCGCGCTTCAAGAGCTTTGGAAAAACACCGGTTTTAACGCTTCAAACACGGCCTATATCGGCGATGACTTACCTGACCTATCTGCCATTATAGCCGCACGCTTTGGGGTCACCGTTCCGAACGGTCACTGGCTCGTAAAAGAGAACGCTGATCATATTACGACTCAATCAGGCGGTCGCGGAGCTGCACGTGAGCTGTGTGAATTGATCATGGCTTGCCAAGGTACGCTAGACAACGCGTTGGAGCGATTTAAGTGATCACTAATCTCAGAGCGAAAATTCGATTAGCCATTGCGTCGACGTTGATTGCTCTTTTTTTGATCTTCACACTGTTATTGAATCAAGGCGATATTGAAGAGGGCGTACTCCTAAAAGAGAACCCGAACAGAATTGATTTTTTTGTAATAGACGCCACTCTTACTCGTTGGTCTGAAGCGGGCAATCTAAGCTCTGTCACCCACACTCCGCGAGCAGAGCATTTAGTTAACTCAGAACAGATGAAGTTAACAACACCTTTCTCAGTAGGCTATCGCCAAGATGGCACGACTGAACACACCATCAATGCTGATCTGGGCTTTTTTGCTGACGACAACAGTCAACTAGACCTTGAAGGCAGTGTAGAGCTTCACCATAATCCAGATTCTGAGAAAGACACTGCACTCTTCACAGAGCAGTTGAGCTACTTTCCAGAACAGAATCTGGCGACCAGTGATGTAGCCGTCGAATTTCTGAACAACCAGGGTTCAACCAAAGGGGTTGGCATGACACTGAATACGGAATTAAACACCTTAGATCTTCATTCAACCGTGAGGGGGGCCTATGTCGCTTCGAGCACTGACCAGTAACCTATTTCTAGCCTTTACAGTTGTTCTTAGTGGATCAGCTTTAGCGCTGCCAACCGATCGAGACGAACCCATCTACGTAGAGGCAGACTCAGCTAATATTGATGAGGCCAAAGGAGTCACTCGATACACAGGCAACGTCATCATCACCCAGGGATCAATGGTGCTTAAAGGTGAAACCGTCGATCTGTTACGTGGTAATGATGACACCATCAATCAGATTATCTCAAAAGGTGCTCCAGCCTACTTCGAACAACGCCCTCAACTGGACCAAGAGATTACCTATGCAACGGGCTCAACTCTAGATTACACAGTAAGCTCTCAACTGCTGTTAATTACGGGGAACGCCAGAGTGACTCAGGGTGGTGACGAGTTCACTGGCGCCAAAATTAATTACGACATGGCGAACTCTAAAGTAAAAGCCTTTAGCAGTGAGAGCGGAAGCCAGCGTGTCAAAATGGTTCTTCAGCCTAAAAAAGATAATTAACCATGAGTTCACTCGAAGCCCTTCACCTAGCCAAAAGCTACAAAGGACGCTCTGTTATTCAAGATGTGTCCGTCACTGTTGAGCCTGGTGAGATTATCGGATTGCTTGGGCCCAACGGTGCGGGTAAGACAACCTGCTTCTATATGATTGTAGGTCTGGTCAGAGCGGATCGAGGCAACATTCGTCTCAATGGCGACGACGTCACTAGAATGCCTATTCATGAGCGCGCAAAACGCGGCTTAGGCTATCTTCCGCAAGAGGCCTCTGTATTCAGAAAGCTGAGTGTCTACGATAACCTGATGGCCATACTGGAGCAGAGAAAAGACCTGACCAAAGATCAACAACACGAGAAAGCTCAATCTCTACTAGAAGAGTTCCATATCACTCACATCAAAGAGTCCAAAGGGATGGTCCTATCTGGGGGTGAGAGACGCCGAGTTGAGATTGCAAGAGCCCTAGCAAACGACCCTGACTTCATCCTACTGGACGAGCCTTTTGCTGGTGTAGACCCCATCTCTGTCAGCGACATCAAACAGACCATCAGGCACCTTAAAGATCGAGGTATTGGCGTCCTGATAACCGATCACAATGTCAGAGAGACTCTCGACATTTGCGAACGGGCTTACATCGTTAGTGAGGGTAACATTCTTGCAGAGGGTGAGCCTGAGCAGATCATGATGAATCAAGCCGTTAAAGAGGCTTATCTGGGCAATGATTTTCGCTTGTAACTCTCACACTTTTAAGTAATTATCATTTTAATGAAGCACTCTTTACAGCTCAAAGTCGGACAGAACCTGTCCATGACCCCACAATTGCAGCAAGCGATCAAATTGCTGCAACTCTCCTCCTTAGAGCTACAGACAGAGATTCAAGAGGCACTCGATAGTAACCCACTACTGGAGGTAGCCGATGAAGAAGATCAGAGTGAAGAGAACTCTCAAAGCATTGAGCAAAAAGAGTCATCAACCTTAGATGAGACCCAATCTAATTCAGAGATCGAAGAGACGTTCGAATCGTCTCAGCCGGAAGATAGCTGGTCTACTGATGACATACCTGAACAGCTTTCAACCGACAGTCAATGGGACGATACTTACCAAAGCTCTTCAAATTCCAATCGTGATGATGATTGGATGCCAGGTGATAATGACGCTGCGGTTGAAACCATCCAAGACCACCTTAACTGGCAACTGAATCTGGTTAATTTCAACGATGTTGATCGATACATTGCTGAGATGATTATCGACTCTATCGATGATCGTGGCTATCTGATCACCGATCTGCAGGACATTCTTCTTAACTGCCAAGAGGAACTACCTGAACTCTTTTTTGAAGTGGAAATGGATGAGGTGGAGACAGTACTTCACCGCATTCAACAGTTTGACCCACCCGGTGTCGGTGCCCGTGATCTTGCAGAGTGTTTGAAAATCCAGTTAAGACAGCTACCCATAGAGACACCTTGGCGCGCAGAGTCACTGCGCCTAGCGACCGACTATTTAAACCTGTTGGGCAGTCGAGATTTTAAATCTTTGATGCGCCGTATGAGGCTCAAAGAGGAGCAACTGTCAGAGGTGGTTAGGTTGATTCAATCACTTAACCCAACACCAGGAGACTCTTTAGATCTGGGTGATACTGATTACATCGTACCGGACGTGATCGTGCGTAAACGCGCTGGGGAGTGGACACTCACTTTAAATAACGACGTAGTTCCTGAGTTACGTATCAATGATGTCTACTCAGGCATGATTAAACGTGCAAACAACTCCGCGGAGAACCAATTTTTAAAAGACCATCTCCAGGATGCACGCTGGTTCATAAAAAGCTTACAAAGCCGCAACGAGACCCTCTTAAAGGTTTCAACGGAGATCGTTTCCAGACAGATCGGTTTTCTCGAGCAGGGTGAACAGGCGATGAAGCCTCTTATTCTTCACGATATTGCTGAAGCCGTTGATCTACATGAATCCACCATCTCCCGTGTTACAACTCGAAAATACATGCACACCCCGCGCGGTGTCTTTGAATTGAAGTATTTCTTTTCGAGTCAGGTGGCTACCAGTGACGGCAGTGGTGCATCGTCAACTGCGATCCGAGCAATCATTAAAAAACTAATTTCAAAAGAAGACCCTCGCAAGCCACTAAGTGACAGTAAGCTTGCTACACTACTAGATGAAGAGGGGGTGAATGTTGCAAGACGAACCATTGCTAAATATCGCGAAGTTCTCAACATTCCACCTTCAAATGAGAGAAAGCGTTTGGTTTAATTGAGGTAGGCGGCCTCATTTTTTCACTCCGCCTAAGACGAGGAGAAGTCATATGCAGATAAATATTACTGGTCATCACGTAGACCTGACTGAAGCTCTAAGTGAATACGTACGTAACAAGTTCGATAAGCTAGAACGTCACTTCGACAACATTCAGAATGTACAAGTTACTCTCAGTGTCGAAAAGCAGGGTAAAAAAGCCGAGGCTGATATTCACTTAGCCGGTGGCCAAGTGGTCGCTTCTGATGAGCATGATGACATGTATGCAGCGATTGATGGCTTAGTGGATAAGCTTGATCGCCAAATCATCAAGCATAAAGAAAAAATGAAATCTCACAAATAAACGAACGACAACATGCAACTAGGTGACCTACTGACGACTGAAACAACCGCCTGCCGGGAGTCAGTCGCCAGTAAAAAACGCCTTCTTCAAGTGGCCAGCGAAAAGCTGGCCTCTTCAGTTGATGGCGTAACAGAAGATGAAATTTTTACAGGCCTTCTTAATCGTGAACGATTAGGCAGTACAGGAATTGGCTCTGGCGTGGGTATACCCCACTGTCGAATTCCGGGCTGTTCAACAGCATCCGCCTGCTTAATCACACTCGATGGCGGTGTCGATTTTGATTCAATCGATTCAGCGCCGGTCGATCTTGTCTGCGCACTGATCGTGCCCGATGATGGAAATGATGAGCACCTTAAGACACTGGCTGGTTTAGCCGAGCTGTTCAGCAAGCCCGAAGCCCTTAATTCACTTAGAGACTGCACGAATTCTGAGGCCCTACTCAATAAAGCAACTGAGCTATCAAAGGTCTAATCATGAGAGTCGTTGTTATCTCGGGTCGCAGTGGTTCAGGGAAGAGTACCGCCTTGCAAGCACTTGAAGATGTTGGGTTCTACTGCATAGACAACCTACCGGCGACGCTATTGCCAGCGTTGGTCGAGCAGATGCTTAACGACCAGAATAACGCACCCCTGATTGCTGTGAGCATTGATGCCCGCAACCAGCATACAGACCTAAAAGCCTTCCCAGAGATCATGGAATCCTTGAGGGCTAGAGAAGACATAGGCATCGAGATCACTTATCTTGACGCATCAGAAGCGACCCTATTGAAACGATACAGCGCCACTCGAAGAAAACACCCGCTGAGCAACCAAGATATTGGACTGGAAGAGGCAATAGCCTTAGAACGAGATCTGCTTGAGCCCATTGCAAGTTCTGCAGACATGAGAGTTGATACCACTCGGCTTTCACTCTATGAACTGCGTGACACCATTAAATTGAGGGTAGCACAGCGTAAAGAGCAAGCGCTCTCTTTGCAGTTTGAATCCTTTGGCTTCAAGCACGGCGTTCCATTAGATGTTGATTTCAGCTTTGACGTCAGGGTGCTTCCTAACCCCTACTGGTTTGTAGAGTTGCGCCCTCTCTCTGGGAAAGATGAACCGGTTAAAAAATTTCTCAACGCTTCCGATGAAGTGAATGAAATGATTAATGACATAGAGCAGTTCATTGTGAAGTGGATTCCCCATTTCAAAACAAATAATCGAAGCTATGTTACTGTTGGCATTGGTTGCACGGGCGGCCAACATCGCTCTGTATACATTGCGGAGAGCCTTGCATCTCGCTTTGCTGACAGAATGGATAACATCCAAGTACGCCATCGAGAATTATCAGAATAAGTTTCGCAATGATTGAAAAAAACGTTACTATAATCAACAAATTGGGACTACACGCGCGTGCAGCGGCTAAACTTATTGGCGTAACAGGTAAGTTTGGTTGTGACATCAAAATCACAAAAGATGGCAAAACAGTCGATGCTAAAAGCATTATGGCCATTATGATGTTGGCTGCATCCCAAGGAACAGATCTAATCATACAAACGGATGGCGCTGATGAATCCGCCGCGATGGATGCCGTGATTGAGATCATAAATAACCGTTTTGACGAAGATGAGTAGAGACTAACCTACTCGTAAAGGAGGGCTGCATGAGTACGGACGAAGCACCGATCGCTCTAGATACGTTAAGCGAAGCCCTTCAATCAGATAATCTCAAACAGATTCGCTACATGCTCAACAAGGGCATGCGGCCTGTGGAAGTTGCTCACCTTCTAGAGAAAACCCCTCCTCGCGAACGTCGCATTGTATGGAACCTGCTCAACCCAGAGATAGAGGGTGAGGTTCTACAACACCTCGGTGAAGATATTCAGGCTGAAATTGTCAGCGATTTAGACGCGGCAGAAATTTTGGCGATGACAGAGTCACTCGATGTCGATGACTTAGCCGATATTCTTCAGCAACTTCCTGACACGGTCATGCAAGAGATGCTGCAAAACATGGATTTGCAGAATCGCCAACGTGTTGAAGCGGTACTCTCCTATCCTGATGATACGGCCGGCGGTCTGATGAATACCGATACGGTAACCATTCGACCTGATATTACGGTTGAGACGGCGCTTCGTTATCTACGTCGACACAGTGAGATTCCTGACAGTACCGACAGTATTTTCGTAGTGAGTCGCAAACGCAACGCACTAATCGGTGTACTTCCTATTACTCGACTTCTTATTTCAGACCCACAGATGCTGGTTCGTGAAATCATGAAGACCGAGAATGACCATGCAATCCCTGCCGATCTTCCTGAACGAGAGGTAGCTCGCATCTTCGAACAGCGCGACTTGATCTCGGCCCCTGTTATCAATGAGGATCGACAGCTTCTAGGTCGTATCACCATCGATGACGTAGTCGACGTCATTCGAGAAGACGCCGATCACTCACTGATGAGCATGGCCGGTCTGGACGAGGATGAAGACACCTTTGCTCCGGTACTAAAAACCAGTCGCCGTCGTGCAGTCTGGCTAGGAATTAACCTGATTACCGCTTTTTTGGCCTCGGCCGTCATTGGCCTGTTTGAAGCCACCATCGATCAGGTTGTAGCCTTGGCAGTACTGATGCCAATCGTCGCCTCAATGGGTGGCATCGCCGGCAGTCAAACCCTCACTCTTGTCATTCGCGGCCAAGCACTTGGACACATTGAAAGACACAATATTGGCTGGCTGTTTAACCGCGAGTTAATCGTTAGCATCATCAACGGGTCACTCTGGGCTGTTGTAGTGGCCGCCATTGCTGTCCTCTGGTTCCAAGACATGACGATCGGTATAGTGATCGCAATGGCCATCGTGATCAATCTCGTCGCGGGCGCGATGGCAGGCAGCCTTTTGCCACTGACCCTTAAGCAGGCGGGAATCGACCCAGCACTAGCTGGGGGTGTTCTACTCACCACCATTACAGACGTGGTAGGCTTTTTTGCCTTCCTTGGACTAGCTACCTTTTTCTACGGTTAATTATGAGCAGTAAAGATTTTTCAAAAGAGAGTGATCAAGAGATCGAACTCGTCAGCCGCAGCCAAGTTAAACGGGAAGCTGAAGAGCTTCAAAAACTGGGTGGTCGCATCACTGAGTTACGACTTGATCAACAAGCGAAAGTCCCCATGTCTGAACGCCTCGCAGAGGCCTGTGCAGAGATGACAAGAATCACCTCAAATGGTGCGAAAAAACGTCAACTTCAGTACATCGGCAAATTGATGCGCACAGAGGATGCCGATGCCATTCGTGTCGCCATTGACCAATTCGACTCAGCTAGCGCTGCTCATAACCAGAAATTTCATGCACTTGAGCAGTTGCGTGAACGATTGATAGCCGGAGACAAGTCAGCGCTCTCTGAGGTGATGGAGAAGTTTGAAAACTGCGATATGCAGCATCTACGAGCTTTGATTCGAAATGCTCAAAAAGAGCGCAAAGAGAACAAGCCACCGGCCAATTTCAGAAAGGTATTTCAGTACCTTCGTGACTTAGATGACGAGTCTTGAGAGTAACATTTAACGATCTCTCTTATTAATGATTTCAAGCACAGGTTCTCTCCATGGGCCTGTCATTGAATAGCTAAGTTTAGTCGCTTCGTTGATCTTATCCCCAATCAACTTATCGATAAGAAACAGGGCTCCTGCCACCTGAGGGGCCCCAAGTAGAACCGCTGCCAAGGGTGTATTGCCTGTCAGTGGCAAAATCACATCAACCCGTTTATCCACCGTTCTATTGATAAGATTTAAAGAGCCTTCTGCAGTCAAATCGGCCGAAGCGCCTCTCATAATGAGTGGCTCTTGAGTCTTAGCAACCCCATCCTCTAAATGGTACTTACCAACCAACTTATCAAAGGTGATACCGGATTTATAAAGGTCACTAAAATCGAGGCGCAGACGTTTAAATAGATTGTTAAAATCGAGTATTCCAAACAATCGAAGAAGCGCTGAGTTACCTTTTGCTTCAGTAATCTGCCCGTCTCGAAGGTCAAATTGCAGATCACCTCCTAGGCGATAACGACTGAATGACCAAGGCGCTCCAGGCCAGCTCAGTGCAAACTCAGCGGAGAGACTTTTGGTCTCTATCGCTCTTGGGTCACCCATTGATTCAAGATAGTCAGCAAGGTTGCTGCCTTTTGCGCTAAGAGCAATGCGACTCTGTTCACCCTGACCGACTGACCAGATACCCTGTCCGGTTATGCTGATACCTGCGACATCGGCCTCCAATTGATCGATCAAGAGGCTATTGCCGGATGGAAGTAGATGGGTTGTCCAACGACCCCAATGATCATCATTCCACACAAGATTTTCAATCAGAAGGTTGGTTGAAGGTATTTTGCTAATCACCTCGATGGGTGTCGGATCAGGCAATGGAACTTCTGGTTCTAATATCGATGGATCGCTCTCTGGTGTGCGCAGGTGAAGGTGGCGAAGATTTAAGTTCAAGCTGGAATCAGCAAGCTTGTAATCTATAACACCCTGAATATCACGGCCATCCAGTGCAATAGACCACCGATCGTTAGGATTGCTCGCCTCAGCAAGGATTGACTCAAATTTAAGAGCTCCAACATTCAGCTGTCCGATCTCGATGGCTGTTGTAACGGAAAGCCTTTCTTTAGTTCCATTTTTAGGCTCTGATAGAGCATCAATAAACCCAAGTAGCTCCTCAACTTCAATTGAAGGAAGGGATCCATCAATGTGAAGGCGATCAGATATTTTATAGCTCGCCTGATTTCCGCCTAGACGAATATTACCGGTTAAGGGTGAATCTAAATTTAGGTGAGCCTTTAAACGATCCGCATAATTAAGCTGTATTGTTGGTGATGAGTGCAGGGTCATCAGTAGGCTCAAGCGGCTAATATCGGAAGATTGATGTGCTAAATAGTCTGGAGCATCTACTCGGGTACCGGTTAATTGAGACTCCACTTTTAGAGTCGATTGACACTGTTTAGAACAGAGTTTTAATGTCGAGTTGAGTGGAATTTCACCCGAGATGACACCTGACAGTGGGATACCGGCCCATTGCATTAACCTATGAGAATCGATTCGACCGGCAATCTGAATATCAGTTGCGGTTGAGTCATTTGAGATATCAACATCAAATGTTCGACCTAAGAAGCTTGCTTTCAAACCCTCAGCCGACAGTCCACTTGCCAAATTAAAATTAACTGTGCCATCTATATCCGTTACGGCAACCCGTTGAGTTTCAGATATAAAGACACCACGATTCAGCTCGGATTGAATCTGCAGTTTAGGGGCCCCTCCTTTGAGAGGAACGTATAGATCCACTAAAGATTTATGACTACCCGATAGCTGCCAATCCACTAGCTTATTGCCAACGCTGTTGGCCAACGCCTCACTGTGAAATAGGCTGTTCAAATCAAAAGCTGAACCCTCAATCGCTAACAAGGTCTCGAGTTCACCCGACCCACTCTCCATCCAAAGATCTGCAAAACCGATCTCAGTACCTGCAGCACTGCCCTGCTCTAACTGAACACGAGCTGCCCCATCTCGAGCATGAATGATGGCTTGGGCCCGGTTCAACACGGGCCAGGGTGATTGATAATCTAGTGTTGTATTCTCTACCGCTACGTAGAGCTCGCTCAATGGCTTAGGTCTATCAGCCATAAGCCTAGTCGGAGTCACCAGAACTAAACCGGCCTCTTTGACATCACCTTGAATCAGCGCTCTGTTTAACCAGCTATAAAGCCCTTCACCGACAACCTTAGGCGGAGTTAGCAGTAGAGCCTCTCGGGCTATTGCGCCCTTAAGCCCCATCGATAGATTAAGTAGCGCTTGTTGCTCTTTATCATAGGGTAGATCAATCGAGAACTGGCCTCGTGTTCGGATGTTATTCAACCCCAGCTCTAATAGATCAGATCCAACGGCCACATAATCACTGTGGAGCTGCCAGTTAACACGTCCTTGCGCAAAATTAAACGGCAATGCCCAGTCGTAGACCGTTGGGAATTCCATGACAAGCTGCTGACTGTCAATATCTACCCAGCCGCGGTCACTTGAAACATAAAACGAACCATTCAACTGTGATGCAGCAGGTGAACCTTTCCAGGATTTGACCGACACATCTGACAACTCACCGACCACAGAGAGGTTTTCAAATCCCTGGCTAAGATCAACGGTTAACCCTTTGACTAAACCACCGGGAGAGAGCGATTTAATCACCTCTCTGCTTTGATCACCCAAAGGCTGGTTAAGCGCAAGAGCCGACAGGTCTGATAGATTAAGCTCAGCCAGTTGAATTCGATTAGCCATCCAACCATTGACGCCAGTACTTAAATCGATCGCAGTCGGTGGCAGTGAGAATTCACTGCCTTGATAGAGGGTTGAAAAGTCTTGAAGTTGCAGCTGATAATCACGATCAACCGACTGAACAGAGAAATTTGTTGAAAGCTGCTCTAGTGCCAGCTCACCAAGCTCATCGGGCAGTACAAGTTGCAAGCTATTGGCTGATAAATTACCGACAAGATAATCCAGACTGGCGCCACGCAACTGCCCCCATAGCCGCACATTCGCACTAATAGAGAAGCGCTGTTCGACACCTGCAAGATCGGCCAACTCTGAGCCAATGTTATCGAGTTCAACATAGAAAGGTAATAGTAGCTGACCGTTTGTGGATTGACCTTGGTGCTGAATCGCAAAACGCATGCGACTATCTTGACCCAACACTGGCATCCAAAAACTACCGCTCAATTGATGCTCTGTTTCACTGCTTTCAAGAGACATATTGTCCAGATTGATGAAACGAGAGCGACCTGATTCTGGAATCAGATGAAGTTGTGATTCAGAAAATTCGATGGAAGGCTGTTCAAATAGAATAGCAATCAACGTATCGATTGCGCGATTATCCGTCTTTGATTGATTCGAGTCAGCTAACCACCGCCCTTCAGACTGACGCCATTTTACGTTCAACCCCTTTGCCGTGACCCGTTGAAAAATAGGTGCAGCATCAATCAATGAACGCCATGGATCCAATTCAAACGAGATGTTTTGGAGGTGAAACTCGATCTGCTTTGGTTTGAGGTAGTCGATATCCGAATGGATCTCTTTAAACTCAAAAGTTGGATAGGGGCCGCGCCAGCCAGTCTCAAGCTCACCTATCGAGACTTCAACGCCAAGATATTGACTAAGCTGAGCCGCAATATCGGTTCGGTAATCGCCCAGCAAAGGGAAGGCTAAGCGCACAGCCGTTAGCAAGATGGCTAACAGTGCTGCTACCATCAAAACCCACCAACTGACCCAAAGCGTATGCCGAACCATGAATTCCCCGCTACCTCAGAACCACATCAAAGTGTTCTGGGTTGTAGTGAGTGTCGCTCTGGAAGCGAATCGTTTTCCCAATAAACGACTCCAGTTCAGCGACATGGTCTGATGCATCATCCAGCAAGTAATCAACCACGGCTTTAGCCGCAATGACCAAATAGGAGTCGGTATCGTAGGCCCTATGTTGACGCAAGATCTCTCGAAAGATTTGATAGCACACCGTCTCAGGCGTGCGAATCATGCCTCTACCTGAACAGGTCTCACAGGTTTCACACAGAACCTGCTCTAAACTCTCACGAGTACGTTTACGCGTCATTTCAACCAGCCCCAATTCGGATACGCCAGTCACTTTGCATTTAGCGTGGTCTTTATCTAGCTGTCGCTGAAGAGTTCGCAAAACTTGACGCTGGTGTTCTGGGTCTTCCATATCGATAAAATCGATAATAATAATGCCACCCAAATTACGAAGCCTCAGTTGTCGACCAATCGCCGTCGCAGCCTCCAAATTGGTTTTAAATATCGTCTCTTCCAAATTGCGATGACCGACAAAAGCGCCGGTATTGATATCAATCGTGGTCATCGCTTCGGTTTGGTCAAAGATCAGGTAGCCACCCGACTTAAGCTCAACCTTGCGACCCAGAGCCTTCTCCATCTCCTCTTCAACGTTAAAGAGGTCAAAAATAGGACGTTCACCTGGGTAGTATTCCAGCTTCGATTCAATTTCAGGAACTAGTGTGCGAGCGAAGCTTTGTGCACGCTGAAAGGTCTCTTTAGAGTCAATTCTGATACGTTCAATTTCAGAATGAGTCATGTCTCTGAGTGCTCGCATATTGAGCGGCAGGTCCTCATAGACGGTTGCCGGCGCTTTCGCCCCCTTAACTCGGTTCTGAATACTCTCCCACAAGCGATGCAAGAAACTGATATCGGCTTTTAATTCCAACTCTGTCACACCCTCAGCGACGGTGCGCAGAATGTAGCCATACTCAGGCTCAGCTGTCTCATCGTCAGAATTGATCAACTCAGATCTGAGAATCTGCTTCAAGCGATCTCGTTCTTCTTCATCTTCAATTCGTTGAGAGACCCCAATATGAGAGGCATCTGGCATTAAGACCAGATAGCGTGATGGAAGAGATATATGGGTCGTCAGGCGGGCTCCTTTACTGCCAATAGGATCTTTAGTCACTTGTACTAGCAGTGATTCGCCTTCACGCAACACCTGAGCAATGGAAAGAGCAGCACGTTCATCCGGTGTCAGAGACTGATCAACCACTTCATCAACGTGTATAAAAGCAGCTCGCTCAAGCCCCACATCGACAAATGCAGCCTGCATGCCCGGAAGCACTCGAACCACTCGCCCTAAATAGATATTACCTAAAATCCCGCGACGCTTTGCACGCTCAACATAGATCTCTTGCGGCATGCCATTTTCAATGACTGCGACTCGAGTCTCCATCGGTGTGAAGTTAATTAGTATCTCTTCACCCAAAACCTTACTCCTTACTCAACAGACCCTTGGGTCCACGCTGAGAATCCAAATTTTTCTAAAATCTTTCCAGTTTCAGCGATCGGCAAACCCACGACTGCGCTGTAACTTCCCTTAATCTCTTTGACAAACAGTGCACCCATGCCCTGAATGCCATATCCACCCGCTTTATCCTGAGGTTCTCCGCTGAACCAATAGCGCTCCATATCTCTCTCATTGACAGGATAGAAGCTAACCTGAGTAATCACCACTTCGCTGCGAGTCTGTTGACCATCAGTAATAGCGACCGCCGTCATAACCTGATGTTGATTACCCGACAGGCGTTTAAACATAGTAAAGAAGTGGTCAGGACTTTCAGGCTTCCCTAATATCTGATTATCGATCACTACACTGGTATCGGAACCTATTACCAGAGCCCCTGGGTAGTGTTTTGCAACTGCTTTGGCTTTATTGCGTGCCAGGCGGTTTACATAATCCTCAGGTGTTTCCTCGCTAAGTGGTGTCTCATCGATATGAGCCGGATGAACTTCTGGAGAGATCCCTATCTGTTTTAATAACTCTAGTCGCCTAGGTGACTGAGAGGCCAAAACCACGTTCATTAGTTCAAATCCAAGGATCGTGCCAAGCGACGCAAAGTCATAAACACGAATGGCCAGAGAAGCGCACTGGTCAAAGCCGGCAAAAGAAACAGCAGTGTATCAGCAGAATTTCCAACCAGACCTTGCATCCAATAGTAGATCAATTGATTCAGCCCCACCAACAGCAGCAACACAAAGGACTGCTGAAGCATTGGAAACACTCTTAACCGACTGTGCAGTAACTGTGTAATGAAGGCAATCAGAGTCAGAGATAGAGCACCTAAACCGAGCACTGAGCCTCGCATTAAATCCAGTAATAGCCCAATAAAAAACGCATAGACTAAGCCAACACGATTGGGGGCCCAAATAAGCCAAAAGAAAAGAACCAACAGAACGAAGTCTGGCCGGAACCACTGCAAAGAGCTATCCAAAGGAAATTGACTCAGCGTTATTGCTAGCAGAAAAGTAGCCAGTGTGACAAAAAAGCCACCACCAGAGGCTTGATCACTCACTCTCCAACCTCTTTAATCCATTCACCTGCTGAACCAAAAGCAGATAGCGGCTCTTATCAAGCGTTGCCGTTGGCCTTGCTCTGACCACTGCAAAGGAGCGACCAGGCTCCTGTCTAAATTCGGTTATCTCAGCGACGGGGTAACCCATTGGAAAGACGCCGCCCAACCCAGAGGTAACAAGTAGGTCACCAATACGAATATCTTCAGTATTGGGGATGTGGTCCAGTTTGAGCTCAGTAGTGGATCCACTACCGAGCGCAAGGGTACGGAAACCCGTACGTAACAGTTGAACAGGAACAGAGGATCTAGAGTCAGTCACCAACATGACTCGACTGGTGACGGGCGCAAGATCAACGACAAGACCCATGATACCGCCGGAGTCCAGTGCAGGTTGCCCAATAACAACTCCATCCTGTTCACCGCGGTTAATCAATATTTCATGCTGAAAAGGGTCAGAGCTAACGCCTATCAACTCTGCCATCTGAACCTCTTCCTCCACCTTTTGGCGAGCATTCAGCAAAGTTCTTAAACGGCGATTTTCACTGGCAAGAGTCGCGTTTTGTAGCACTTTTTGTTCTAGCAGAATGGCTTCTGTTCGCAACTCATCATTCTCTGCAATCAGTGTGGCTCGACTGACCACCACATCTGAAACGCCACCTGCCATTTTGACTGGCAAATCCACCAACCACTGCAAGGGGGTAGCAACAAGGTTTAGATAGGCTTTGCCTTCACGAAATTTATTGAAGGTAAGATCGAGCGCAACGATAGAGAGCGCTACGATTATGAGAAGAGTAAACAGCAAACGCGACGGACCACTTTTAAAGATCATGACTTTAAACCCTTCGCGTTGCCGTTATTAAAGATCAGTCACGTGACAGTAACTCAAAACCCTGTTTATCCAGTATCTCAAGTGCTTTACCGCCACCACGAGCCACACAGGTCAATGGATCTTCTGCCACAATCACTGGAAGGCCGGTCTCTTCCGTCAGAAGGCGATCAAGATTTCTTAGCAGTGCACCACCGCCTGTCAAAACAATACCGTGCTCAGCAACGTCCGCTGCCAATTCAGGTGGACACTGTTCTAGTGCACCTTTAACGGCTTGAACAATCGACTGGAGAGGCTCTTGAAGGGCTTCAAGAATCTCGTTCGAGTTAAGCGTGAACATACGTGGGATACCTTCAGCAAGGTTACGACCACGCACATCAATCTCTAGCACTTCAGGTGCTGGGTAGGCTGTACCTATCTCTTGTTTGATTCGCTCGGCTGTCGCTTCACCAATCAAGCTTCCATAATTCCGACGAACGTAAGTAACAATCGCCTCGTCAAATCGGTCACCGCCGACACGAACAGATTCAGAGTAGACGATACCGCTCAACGAGATCACCGCAATCTCAGTGGTACCGCCACCGATATCGACAACCATCGAACCAGTTGCCTCATCAACTGGGAGACCAGCACCGATCGCAGCCGCCATTGGCTCTTCGATTAGGTAGACCTCTCGAGCACCTGCACCTAGTGCAGACTCTTTGATTGCTCGACGCTCAACCTGAGTTGACTTACAAGGTACACAAATCAGAACACGAGGCGATGGACGAAGAAAACTGTTGTTGTGAACTTTACTGATGAAGTACTGAAGCATCTTTTCAGTCACGTGGAAATCAGCAATAACACCATCTTTCAATGGACGAATAGCGGTAATATTGCCTGGCGTTCTACCCAACATTCTTTTTGCATCGGTACCGACAGCCGCTACGGTCTTCTGGTTGCCTTGCTGGCGGATAGCCACTACAGATGGCTCATCTAGCACGATCTCACTATCTCGAAGATAGATCAGCGTATTGGCAGTTCCCAGGTCGATGGAAAGGTCGCTAGAAAAGAGACCACGAATCTTTTTAAACATTGGATTTAAAACCTTATAAGCGATGACTTTAGAAGCCAATTCATTAATCAAAGAATGTTAGCAACGACGGGGATTTTGGGCAAGGCGCAAATGTGATAGATTACGCGCCATCACAATGTTTTTACGAAACTATTTTCCACTTCTTACAGCCGCAAAATAGTTTCAATCACACCATTTAAAGAAAGAAGGTTAAGCATGTCCATCGATCGCTCCGATGTTGAACGTATTGCCCATCTTGCCCGTTTAGAGCTGAACGAGCAGGATATTCCGGCCTACACCGAAAACCTAAGCAGCATTTTAAATCTTATTGATGAGATGCAGCAGATTGATACAGACGGTGTGGAACCACTGGCACACCCACTGGATGCAGTCCAACGCTTGCGTGCTGACGAAGTTACCGAGTTGAATCAACGAGATAAACTTCAAGCGGTTGCACCAGCTGTTGAAGAGGGGCTTTTCCTTGTCCCTAAAGTCATTGAGTAACAGGATTCGGATTAGAGATATGTTTGAAAAAACACTGAGCGAACTGGCTCAAGACCTTCGCAATGGCACTGTGAGCAGTGTTGAGCTTACCCAAGCGTTTATCGATCGCATCAACCGTTGTGACAGCGAGTACAACTCGTTCATCACCACCACCCCTGAACTGGCTCTGCAGCAAGCAAAAGCAGCTGATGAGAGTCTTGCAGCGGGTACTGCAGGCCCTTTCACAGGACTTCCGATCGCACACAAAGATCTGTTTTGTACAGAGGGTGTCAAAACCAGTTGTGGCTCCAAAATGTTGGACAACTTTGAGTCACCCTATGACGCTACCGTAGTTGCCAAGTTCAAATCAGCAGGCGCTGTAATGCTGGGTAAAACCAACATGGATGAGTTTGCGATGGGATCAACCAACGAGAGCTCTTTCTACGGCGCTTGTAAAAACCCTTGGGACATTAGCCGTGTACCGGGTGGCTCTTCAGGTGGCTCTGCTGCTGCAGTCGCAGCACGACTAACACCCGCCGCAACAGGCTCTGACACAGGTGGTTCAATTCGCCAACCGGCAGCATTCTGTGGCATTACCGGCATCAAGCCAACCTATGGACGCGTCTCTCGTTACGGCATGGTTGCCTACGCCTCTTCGCTTGATCAGGGCGGTCCAATGGCTCGCAGCGCTGAGGATTGCGCTCTGATGCTGAATGTCATGGCGGGACAGGACTCAATGGACTCAACCTCATCGGCACAACCGACCGAGGACTACACCGCGTCACTCAACAACTCGCTTCAAGGCCTAAAAATCGGAGTTCCAAAAGAGTTTATGAGTGCCGATTTAGACAGCGCAATGGCGGCTCAAATTGAGACAGCGATCAAACAGCTTGAATCGCTGGGCGCCACAATCAAAGAGGTTAGCCTTCCGAATACACGCATGTCGATTCCGGCCTACTACATCATTGCTCCGGCGGAGGCATCGTCAAACTTATCACGGTTTGATGGCGTACGTTACGGCTACCGTTGCGAGAACCCACAAGATTTGGAAGACCTCTACAAACGGACTCGTGGCGAAGGCTTTGGCTCTGAAGTTAAACGCCGCATCATGGTTGGAACCTACGCACTCTGTGCCGGCTACTACGATGCCTACTACAACAAAGCTCAACAGATTCGCCGCTTGATCCAACAAGATTTCATGCGCATCTTTGAAGAGGTCGATGTCATTGTTGGGCCGACAACACCAAGCCCTGCGTTTACCATTGGTGAAAAAGTGAATGACCCTGTCGCAATGTACATGGAGGACATCTTCACACTGTCGTTAAACCTGGCTGGTCTTCCCGGTATGTCCGTACCTTGTGGACAGGTAAACGGCTTGCCTGTTGGCCTTCAGTTGATAGGGAACTACTTTGACGAAGCTCGCCTATTGAACGTAGCTCACCAATACCAACAAAATACAGAGTGGCACACCCTGTCACCGGTTACGGCATAAGGAGATCGATATGGAATGGGAAACAGTTATCGGTCTAGAGATCCACGTTCAGCTCGCGACCAATACGAAAATATTTTCAGGTGCTAGCACTGCCTTCGGTGCCGAACCCAATACACAAGCGTGCGCCGTTGATCTGGCATTGCCGGGCACACTGCCGGTATTCAACGATGGCGCACAGAAAATGGCCATCATGTTTGGCTTAGCGATTAATGCCGAAATCGGTAAACGTGCCGTTTTTGAGCGCAAAAATTACTTCTATCCAGATCTTCCCAAGGGTTACCAGACAACCCAACTAGAAGCACCTATTGTTGGCGAAGGTTACGTCGATATTGAAACGGAAGATGGCGAACGTCGTGTTCGTATTCATCACGCTCACCTAGAGGAAGATGCCGGAAAATCCTTACACGAAGATTTTCACGGCCAATCCGGTATCGACCTTAACCGAGCCGGTACACCTCTAGTCGAAATTGTCTCTGAACCCGATATGCGCACCTCTAAAGAGGCCGCTGCTTACGCTCGAAAGATCCATGCGATAGTAACTAATCTGGGCATCTGTGACGGTAACATGGCCGAGGGCTCAATGCGTTGTGACTGTAACGTCTCCATTCGCCCTAAAGGCAGTGACACCCTAGGTACTCGCACCGAGCTGAAGAACATCAACTCGTTCCGCTTCATTGAGCGTGCAATCGACACCGAGGTAGAGCGTCAAATCGACCTAATAGAAGATGGCGGCACAGTAGTACAAGAGACTCGTCTTTACGATCCAGACAAAAACGAGACTCGAAGCATGCGCTCGAAAGAGGATGCTAACGACTACCGTTACTTCCCTTGCCCAGATCTACTTCCTGTCGTGGTCGATGATGCCTATGTAGAAGCCATTCGTCTAACGCTTCCAGAACTGCCGGACGCACGAAAAGAGCGTTTCATCAGTGAACTGGCTCTATCTGAATACGACGCTGGTGTTCTGTCAGCTTATCGCAACCAAGCGGACTACTTTGAGTCAGTGGTTGAGTGTTGTGGTGATGCCAAACTGGCTGCCAACTGGGTGATGGGAGAGTTGGCCAAAAACTTAAACGCAGCCGATCTGAGCATTGATAACAGCCCCGTTAGCGCAGAGCAGTTAGGCGGTCTTCTAGTTCGCATCAAGGACAACACCATCTCTGGCAACATTGCTAAGAAAGTCTTTGAAATCCAATGGAACGAAGGCGGTACAGCTGACGAAGTGATTGAAGCCAAAGGGTTGAAGCAAGTCACCGACACCGGTGCAATAGAGACCATGATCGACGAGGTCATTGCCAATGCAACAGCACAGGTTGAACAGTATAAAGCTGCTGAACCAGAGAAACGGGGCAAAATGCTTGGTTTCTTTATGGGCCAGGTCATGAAAGCATCCGGCGGCAAAGCCAACCCAGGTGCGGTCACCGGCATACTTAAATCTAAACTGGATGCTCTTTGCGACTAACAGGTAAACACTATGTCTGAACTACTGAATGCAATCCACGCCATTGTAGGTGATAAAGGTCTCATCACCGACGAGCGTGTTGCTCAACGACCTAATGAGAGTTGGAGTAAAGGCAGCTGTCCGGCGAAAGCGGTGATTCGACCCGCGTCGACGGAAGAGGTCTCAAAAGTGCTCGCCCTGTGTCACGAGGCAAATCAGACCATCATTCCACAAGCCGGCATGACCGGCTTAGCGGACGCGACCAAAGCGACTGAAGGGGATTTTGTTCTAAGCCTTGAGCGCATGCGTTCCATTGAGCAGTTAGATACCCAAGGTGCCACTGTGCTCGTTCAAGCCGGTGTGGTTGTTGAGGATCTTCAAAATGCAGCAGCCGAGCACGACCTCCTTTTTGCAGTAGATTGGGGTGCTCGGGGTTCAGCACAGGTTGCAGGAATGCTTGCAGCCAACGCCGGTGGCAATAAGGTTATTCGCTACGGTATGGCACGTGATCAAGTTCTCGGTCTAGAGGTGGTGCTAGCCGATGGCACCGTCCTAACCAATCTTAAAGAGACACTGAAAGATAATACCGGATACGACCTAAAACAGCTGTTTGTCGGCTCAGAAGGAACTCTAGGTATTATCACACGCGCCGTTTTGAGACTTTGGCCTTCAGCGCCAGCACGTCAAACCGCACTGGTTGGCGTCGAGAGTTTTGATAACGCACTCTTACTGCTTAACACGCTGAAACAGAAACTTGAAGGTAAGCTCTCGGCATTTGAAGCGATGTGGAACAGTTTCTATAGCTTTATGGTTAACGAAACCGGTAATCATCAAAAGTTTATTGATGACTCCCTACCCTACTACATCCTAGTAGAGTCAGAGTGTGTCGATGACACTCGCGGAAAAGAGCAGTTCATTGAGGTTCTTGGCGAACTTCTAGAACAAGAGGTCATTGTCGATGCTGTGATTGCCGAAAGTCAGCAGCAGTCAGCGGCACTCTGGGCAGTTCGAGATGACATTGAGGCGATGGTTCAAGCCTTCAGCCCACTGATTCCTTACGATATCAGCCTACCGCTGCGTCACATGGAAGCTTACACAAACGAAGTCAAAGAGGCACTGTCAGAGCAGTTCCCTGAATCGACCTGCCTAACCTTTGGACACCTTGGCGATGGCAACATTCACTTCTGTGTAGGTCCAGTCAGCGATAAAAAGGCGATCGACACCGTGGTCTATAAGATTTTAGAGAAATACAAAGGCTCTGTTTCGGCAGAACACGGTATTGGACTGAGTAAAAAGCCCTATATTCACCTAAGCCGGAGCGATGCTGAGCTGGCCGTCATGCGCAGTATTAAAGCCGCTCTGGATCCAAAAGGGATTCTTAACCCTGGGAAGATTATTGGCTGATGAGCTCAATAGATTCTCTTCAGGAGCCGATTCCACCAGGGGATTACGACTGCTGCGAAAGTGGTTGTGAACCCTGCGTTTGGGATATCTACTATGCAGATAGAGCCGCATGGCAAAAGCAGCAGGCTGCACAAAAATCAGCAGAGACTAACGAAGATCAATCAACTGAAGGCGATTGATCTTCTCTCCTTCTCGTTGCTCAAATGAGTACAGAAGGTTATTTAATTCAGGAATTAAGCCGACCTTTTCAATTTTATCACCATCGACCCTTTGCCAAGTTTCCAGAACCAAATCCTTATCACGGCTCTTAATTAAAGAGTCCTCACCTTTAACAAAAACAACCTCCGAAACCCCTTTCGACTTCACAAGAGGTATCTTCAGCGTTTCAATAGATTCACCGCAACTAGTCGCTGCTTGAAGCTGAAGGATGAAGGTCAAAGGATCCTGAAAACCCTGCGGAAGCTCCAACTGAGACGTCTTACCTTTTCTATTCACTTCAGCCGTTGCGCCATTGAACTGAATGGTCGTTTTACGCGCCCCAAGCCCTTGCTGTTCAAAGAGGTAATTAATCGGAACGATGCCTTGCTCATCAACAATAAAATGGCTCTCCTCCTCTAGCGAAGCCAGTAGAACAGAGACAGACTGAAGCAATGTGAACTGACCTGAATCTGATTGAGAGATCGCTCGAGCCCCTTTCGCCCGAATACCATCAATTTCAACACGATACTCAAGAGTCTCGCCGACTCTGGATGCAAAATAATTCTGCATACATTGAGTGTCTGCCGACGCCAAAGAGCTGAGGAACAAAAAAAGTAGAGGATAGATTTTCATAGAAGTTATTCTAACCCACTTAACTGAGTAGAAAATGAATACGCATACCATTCTGGGCATTCACAACTCCTTTCCATCCGTGGAATCGCTGCATACCGTCCGTCCTGGACATTCACAGCTCATTTCCATCCATGGAATCGCTGTATACCGTCCGTCCTGGACATAAAAAAGGGTAGCTTGAGCTACCCTTGTGTGAGACATCTTATTCATTACTCACGGATGATAGAGACATCCTCAGCCTGAAGACCTTTATCGCTGTCGTGCACATTAAAACGAACACGTTGGCCTTCGTTTAATGAACGGTGTCCACGGCCACGAATGTTACGGAAATGAACGAAAACATCATCTCCATTGGCACGAGTAATAAAACCGAAACCTTTAGAAACATTGAACCACTTAACAGTACCGACTTCACGACCATCATCGATGTCATCCTCTTCATCCGCACCGTTTACACGACGTGAAGATTGAGATGCTGATGCGGAGCCAGAGCTAGCCACAAGAGTACTGATGAAAACAGCCACAAACGAAACGGCAAGCACTGGTAAGTAGTGCGATTCCGCTTTAAAGAAGTGACCAGCAGCTGCGATAACACAGGCTGCAATTACGCTGATAATGATATTTTTAATCACTGATTAACCACCCATTGGAAATATTTCTTTGTATTTTTTGGAACAAACAAATTACTCTGTACGACATTAAAAAACCCGCACAGAAAGTGAGATATAACGTATTAGTTATATTTTTTCAACAACTTAGGGGTTTACGGCGGATAAATTAACCCAAAGAGTAAGAAGAACACGAAATTATGAGTGAATCGAACAGTCGTTTAGATGATCTGGAGAGTCGAATAGCGTTTCAAGAGGAAGCGATCGATCAACTGAGTGAAATCACCATTCGCCAAGCGAAAGAGCTGGATGAACTGCGACGCATGATTATGATTCTGAACGACCGTGTTAAGAACGCTGATAATAGTGGCTTTTCACCAGCGGCGGATGTGCCACCACCACACTATTAATCGACTCATTTAGCGGTTAACAAACTAACTGCCTAACTTGCGTCTCGCATAGATATCAAAACGCCCAGACTTACCCTCTAATGCATAGCTAGGCTTCGGTCCTTCAATAATAGGCGCCTTTCTTGGTCGCTTCACAACAACCCTTGCTGGGTCATGTTGCAAAGCGGCGTCTAGCAACTCTGCACTGTCCTGATCGGCACCCACAAGCGAGCGAAAGGCTAGCATCTCTTTTTTCACCTGAGCCGACTTATCCGTGTGAGGGAACATCGGATCGAGATAGATCACGTCGTACTGATTAGAGGTCGTTTGAAGGAACTCAACCGCTTGGAGGTGACTTAATGAGAGTCTGGCCAGAATCTCCTGCAACTCTGGATCGGATGAGAACTGAGCTCTGTGCAACCCATCTCTCAACAACGCATGAACTACTGGCACCCGCTCCACCATATCCACACGACAACCTAAGGTCGCCAGCACAAAACTATCACGACCCAGCCCAGCGGTCAGATCGGCTATGTAAGGGGTAAATGCAGAGGATACGCCACAAGCCTTAGCAATCTGTTGCCCTTTACCGCCACCAAAACGACGACGATGAGCCACCGCACCCGATTCAAAGTCTACTCGAATAGGACCGGGCGCTTTAGGGCCAAGCTGGACCAGCGACAGACCATCAAATCCCACCTGAAGTAGATAGTCGAACTCAGAACCTGATTGACCACTTTTTACCAAGGGAAGATTTAAGCCATTGCTAAGCTTTTCGGCTTCCGGAAGCAGTTCATGAGACTCAACGGAAAGACCAATCATCAGCGAGTCAAAGCCCAAACTGCGATCAAAGTAACACCTAGAATCAAACGATAGATTACAAAAGGACGCATGCCGATTTGATCAAGCAGCTTCAGAAACAGATGAATACACGCCCAAGCGCTGAGGGCCGCTACGAGTGCACCAACACCAATCATCTGCCAATGCGCGTCTGCGCCGATATCGATAAGCTCTTTACCCTTCAATAACCCTGCCCCCAGAATAACTGGGATTGAGAGCAAGAATGAGAAACGAGCGGCACTTTGACGGTCAAATCCCAACATAAGCGCTGCTGTAATGGTGATACCCGATCGAGAGGTTCCAGGAATGAGAGCGATGGCCTGAGCTACACCAATCACAATAGCATCCTTAAAGCCGAGCTCTTTCATAATACGCGTCGCCTTATTGGTAGCGTCTGCCCAACCGAGTGCAAGGCCAAATAGAATGGTGGTGCCAGCAATAACCAAAATGGATCGACCATAGGTATCAATCCAGTCGCCCAACAGCAGGCCTGCTATGACAGCTGGGATCGTCGCAAATGCTACAAACCAACCAAGTTTCCCATCATCCGAGGTTCTACCAGCCAGAGTTAATGTTGACGCTGCCACAATCGACACCACTTCGCGCCGAAAATAGATGATGACAGCCGTCAGCGTGCCAACATGAACACCAACATCAAATGCTAATCCCTGATCACTCCAACCAAACAGCTGGGAGGGTAGAATCAAATGTGCAGAACTTGAGATCGGTAGAAATTCAGTTAACCCCTGTATCAGGGCCAATATCAGAGTATGTATCCAATCACTGAGCGTCACTGCTCACTCCTTTTTTTCCAAGTGCCCTCTCGAACATAAACGGGTAAAGCCTCTTCAGGCGGCACTTGATCACCCCTTTCTAGAGCTGACACTGCCATATTGAGCATACTCTCAGCCTGAGGGTACTGATCAGACAACACCCTACCCAAACCGTTTTGAACTAATGAATTCAACTGATCCAAGTAGTTAAGGCCTGGGCCAATTGCTACGCATTGAGAAACCTTTTCAGGCAGAACAACGGCTGAGGGTGCCGTCACCTGCTCCTCAGTCAAAGCAAGGATTGTGCCATTTTCCACCTTATAGACTGCCCAATAGACCTCATCCATTCGGGCATCCAAAGTCGATAGAATAAAGCCAGCCTCTGGGCATAATGCAAGCGCCTGATAAGCCAAGGTCTCAAGGGTCGATAGGGGGATCACAGGAGTATCAAAGGCGACTGCTAGCCCCTGTGTTGCTCCTGTTGCTATACGAATGCCGGCAAATGACCCTGGCCCGCGCCCAAAAGCGATCGCATCAAGCTCTTTTACCGATAGCTTGGCCTCTTCAAGAACACTTTCAACCATCGGCAACAGCAGTTGGGTATGCCCTCTGGGTACCACTTCAAACCGACAAGTGCGCTGTTCGCCGTTTAGTAAGGCGACTGAACAGGCATCAGTTGAAGTATCTAGTGCTAGAACCTTCGTCATAATATTACTCTTAAATTAAATCTGAGCCCCAGGATGGCATGATCGATTGATCATAACCGAGCTGACTCAACACCCTTGCGACCACAAAATCGATCATATCTTCGACCGTGGTGGGTTTATGATAGAAACCTGGTGACGCCGGCAGTATGACCGCTCCCATGCGGGTCAACTTCAACATATTCTCAAGATGTATCTCAGAATAGGGAGCCTCTCGCGGCACCAAAATAAGTGATCGACGCTCTTTTAGGGCAACATCCGCAGCACGCTCAATCAGATTATTACTGGCCCCAGTCGCAATGGCTGACAGTGTTCCTGTTGAACAGGGACAGACCACCATCTGACTGGGAGCGCCTGAGCCTGAAGCGACAGGAGCAAACCACTGCTCTTTACCAAAGACTTTAATCTGCTCCGCTTTAGCACCCGTGAAATCAGTAAAAAACTGCTGCTGAGCATCAGGAGTCCCTGGCAAGCTGTGCTCTGTTTCAGCCGCGACAACAACTTGAGCCGCTTTGGAGACCATCACAAAGAGTTGAACGTTCTGCTGAACCAAGCAGTGCATCAAACGCAGTGCGTACTGAACCCCCGAAGCTCCGGTAATGGCTAGGGTTACTCTTGAGTCAAAATCTGCCACGGTTCACCTCAATGTGTCGTCGAAATAAGGAGTTGTTTAATTCGCTCGTGAATGCCTTCGAATCCACCGTTCGACATCACTACGATATGACTGTTGTGTTGTAGCTCTGATTCGAGAGACTCAAGCAGAAGATCAATGCTATTAAATACAGCCTGCCCGTCAAAGCCAGCAATCTGATTCTCTAAAGACCACCCCTGAGAATCCGGTTGATACCAAAAAACAGTATCAGCTTGCGCGGCGGATTCAACTAACTGGCTCTTAAATACGCCTTGTTTCATGGTATTAGACCTTGGCTCGATGATGGCAATCAACTTCTCATCGTGCACTTTCGCTCTCATACCTTGCAAGGTCGTCGCAATAGCCGTCGGATGGTGAGCAAAATCATCATACAGAGAGACCCCTGAGAACTGACCTAACAGCTCCATGCGGCGCTTCACGCTTTTGAATTGGCTTAATGCCTCCGCACTCACTTCGGGGGTAATGCCAACGTGTCTTGCTGCCAACAGAGCATGCAGTGCATTGCGTTGATTGTGCTCACCGGTCAATTCCCAATCAACCCAGACAGGGGCCGTCTCTTTGACGCAAATTTGAAAACGCTGACCACCAGACTCTTGCTCACCGATTGCAGCACCAGAGTGACCAGGATTCATTGAAGTTGACTCTAACTCACTCCAACACCCCTGCTCTATCACCTGCTCGACTGCCGGAATATCCGAGGGGTAGATCACTCGCCCAGTAGCAGGCACCAAACGCATGAGGTGATGAAACTGCCTCTGAATCGCTGCAAGATCATCAAAGATATCTGCATGATCAAACTCTAAGTTATTAATCACCAGTGTTCTTGGGTTGTAGTGGACAAATTTAGATCGCTTATCAAAAAAAGCGGTATCGTACTCATCTGCCTCGATAACAAAAAAGTCGGTCTCTCCCAAACGAGCTGAGCAGTCAAAATCGAGCGGAACGCCACCAATCAAAAAACCAGGCTTCAACCCAGCGTACTCCAGAATCCATGCCAACATGGTCGCTGTGGTGGTTTTACCGTGAGTACCTGAAACAGCCAATACCCAACGATCCTTGAGCAAGTGATCATGTAACCACTGTGGTCCCGATGTGTGGTGAATCCCTCTCTCAAGCACCGCCTCAACACAAGGATTGCCGCGCGACATCGCGTTACCGACTATCACTAGATCGGGATTGGAGTCCAATTGAGTGGGATCGTAGCCTTGAATAATCTCAATGCCTAAGGTTTCAAGTTGCGTACTCATTGGCGGATAGACGTTCTGATCCGAACCGCTGACACGATAACCTAGCTCTTTGGCCAAAATCGCTAAAGAGCCCATAAAGGTGCCACAAATACCAAGAAAATGAAGATGCAAACCGGTGGTATCCCACAAAAAATTATAAAGATGGGCTTTAATTAACCGAAAAACCCATTTCGCACATGCAATAGCGTACCAACTTGCCTATAATTTTCATCATATTTCACACGACTAAGAGATTCTCTAATGCAGTTACTGAGCTCCTTCCTAAAGCACAACAAAACCGATGCAGACCTTGTAGAGGTGATCGAAGTCTTAATGATCGCCTGTAAAGAGGTTGCATTGCAGCTTCGCGAAGGCGCTCTGGCCGGCGTTTTGGGCACCAGCACTCTGACTAACGTACAGGGCGAGACCCAAAAGAAACTCGATATCGTTTCTAACGACATCATTAAAAAAGTCCTTCTGGATAATCGACTTGTTCGTGGCGTTGCCTCAGAAGAGGAAGAGGAGCCAGTTTGGGGATCTCGTGATGGTCGCTACCTTGTGACTTTTGACCCGCTGGATGGCTCATCAAACATCGACATCAACGTCTCGGTTGGCACGATCTTCTCAATCATCGAAGCCCCAAAACCTTGGGCTAAACAGGACACCAATGAGTTCCTCCAGCCAGGACGTAAGCAAGTGGCGGCAGGATACGTGCTTTATGGGCCTTCTGCAGTATTAGCCCTAACCACTGGTAGCGGCGTTAACATGTTCACGCTGGCTCATACCGGTGACTTTATCCTGACAGAGGAGTCGGTCAAAATTCCTGAAGAGACCAGCGAATTTTCGATCAACATGTCGAATAAGCGTCACTGGGAACCTCAGATGCAAGAGTACATCGACGATCTACTGCTTGGCGAAGAGGGTCCTCGCGAGAAGAACTACAACATGCGCTGGGTGGCCTCTATGGTGGCCGAAGTGCATCGCCTACTGACCCGTGGGGGCATCTTCACCTACCCATGGGACTCACGCGATCCGGGCAAACCGGGCAAACTACGCCTGATGTACGAAGGCAACCCAATGAGTTTCCTTATCGAGCAGGCTGGTGGCGTCGCTTCGACCTGTTACGAAGAGATTATGGATCTTAGCCCAGAGCACATTCACCAACGTGTATCCGTCGCGCTAGGTTCAAAACAGGAGGTAGAGATGTTGAAAGCCTACCACCGTAAGAAAAGTGAAAAATAGCGCTTAGTAGCATTTAGTTATATTACCAAGGTGCCTATAATGCGCCGCAGAAATTAATGAAACGTTCATAGGGAAACAACATGAGCTTTGAAAAAGTACCAGCGGGTAAAGACCTGCCAAACGACATCTACGTTATCATCGAGATCCCAGCTGAGAGCTCGCCTGTAAAATACGAGATCGATAAAGACTCTGACTCTATCTTTGTTGACCGCTTCATGGCTGCGCCAATGTTCTACCCAGCGAACTACGGCTACGTAAACAACACACTAGCTGACGATGGTGACCCTCTAGATGTACTTGTACTGACTCCACATCCAGTCATGACAGGTTCTGTTATTCGCTGTCGTCCAGTCGGCATTCTAAACATGACCGACGAAGCGGGTGAAGATGCGAAACTGGTTGCTGTTCCTCACGAGAAACTAAGCCAGGCTTACAACGACATCCATGACGTTGATGACCTGTCGCCACTTTTGAAAGATCAAATCTCTCACTTCTTCGAGAACTACAAGAAGCTTGAAAAAGGCAAGTGGGTTAAAGTTGAAGGTTGGTCTGACGCTGCTGCAGCTCGCGACGCGATCATCAAATCAGCTGAAGCTTACGAAGCAGCTAAGTAATTAGATAATTAAAAAGCCCGATCCGCTCTGCGGGTCGGGCTTTTTTGTATGTAACAGGTTAAACTTGTCGATTCAGTCAAGTTTAACCGCTCTGGAGCTAACATGAGCCGCCCCGATATTAACGAAATCAAGCAAGTTTACATTGAATCAGACTTGCTCTTTTCAAACTCTGAAGTCAACCAAGCGATCGACAAGATTGCTGATGAGATCACCGGCGAATATGCTGATCGCGATCCTGTCATCTTCACGATAATGAACGGCGGTCTTGTTATCTGCGGTCAGCTACTGACTCGCTTAGAGTTCCCTCTCGAAGCGGGCTACCTACATGCGACTCGCTACCGCAACACGACCTCTGGCCACGAACTAGAGTGGAAGGTTCCACCGATGATCGATTATCAGGGACGCGATGTGTTAGTGGTCGACGACATCCTAGATGAGGGACACACACTTCACGAAGTGATGAATCACCTCAAAGAGGGTGGAGCTAAAAGCGTGGCATCGGTCGTACTGATCGACAAAATACACGATCGCAAAGCCGTGCCTGGGATGAAAGCAGACTTCACCGGTCTAACCATACCGGATCGCTACATTTTTGGCTTTGGACTTGATTACAAAGGCTACTGGCGCAACGCACCCGGTATCTTTGCAGTCAAAGGTCTTTAGTAACCTACTGATTGATCTCATCAAACAGTAGGTTAAATGCCTCAGTCAATTTATGTTTGGCTGCCATGTGAACCAGTGGTTTAGCCAGCATATGACTCTCTTTCATTTTCACTGACGCAGGTAGCTTGGCGTTTAGCACCGGCAGATCTTGCTCCACGAGCGATTCAATGATCTGCCTAGGCAGCGACGCTCGTGGCTGAAACTGATTCACCACAATCCCTTCCAACACCAACTGCTCATTATGATCTTCACGCGTTTCGTTGATGTTATGCAGTAGGCTGTAAAGAGCTTGGCGTGCAAACTCATCACAATCAAAGGGGATCAAACAACGCTCAGCGGCGCAAAGTGCGGAGAGCGAAAAGAAGTTAAACGCTGGCGGCGTATCAATGTAGATCGCATCGTAATGGTCATCCAGAGCGTCACACAGATCTCTAAGCTTATAGATCTTATGTTTCGACTCTAACTTCGACTGCAAATCACCTAAATTCGGGTTACAGGGAATAATATCGAGATGATCGAATGGGGTCGCAAAACAGTAATCTTGTTCGGCCACTTTGTTCAGCTGAAAGCTCAATACCGACTCAAAGAAACTCTGTACATCGAGCTCTGGCGCATCGGAGTCATCACCCAACAGGTAGTGTGTTGAGTTACATTGCGGATCCAAATCGATCACTAGCGTTTTAAGTCCGCGAGCTGCACTGATAGCCGCCAAATTGACCGCGATACTCGACTTACCAACGCCACCTTTCTGGTTGAAAATAACTCGACGCATAAATTACCCCTGGGAGAGAAGATCTCTCAAATCAATAATGGCTGCATTAGCACGGGAAATGTACGAAGCCATCACCAAAGAGTGGTTGGCTAAAAATCCAAATTCGGTGCCGTTAAGAATAATGGGACTCCAGATGGTGCCCTGTGTGGCCTCTAGTTCACGAACAATCTGCTTCAACGAGGTGACCGCACTCTTCTTCTCAAGACTCTGTGCAAAATCCAACTCGATAGCACGTAAAATATGAATCAGAGCCCAGGCAGTTCCACGCGCTTCATAGAAGACGTCATCAATCTCACTCCAAGGCGTTTGTATCTCTAACTCTGAGGGCTGAGCCGTTGCTTGGGCGCCCCCCTGACTGCCGGCGAGATCGGTATTAATACGGCGCTGCCCAACGCTGGCACTTAAGCGCTGTGAAATACTACCCAGGCGAGTTGAAACGTCGCCCAACCAATCTTGAAGGTTATCGGCACGAGCATAGAACTGCGCCTGTGATTCATCCTGACTAGAGAGTTTGCCTTGATAGGCTCTTAATGAAACCAACGCATCTCGATACTCACTTTCACTTGACGGTATCAACCAAGAGTTATTATCAAAGTGTAATTTGGGTTCCGCAGAGGCTAGATCCTTCTGTTCAGTCGACTGCGACTGAGAACGACTGAAGGTTTTGCGCATTGCTCGACTCAGGTCACGAATCTGCACAAGCACACCAAATTCCCAATTAGGCAGGTTATCCATAAGAACACCCGGCGGAAAACGATCATTGGAGAGGTAGCCACCTGGCTTGTTAAGAAGCGACTCTGTCAGTTCGATCAGTGTAGCGGTTGTGTAACTGCCGACCACCACCGTTTCATTTCGCTCGGCAGCGCTAGCTTCAGTCAACTGCTTCACATCAAATTCAGCTGGAGTCCAGCTCCAGAGAAAGCCCAATACAACCACCACCAGTGAGTAGGCTGCCAGAGGCGCCAGCAACAGATAAAAGCGCTTCACTCCGAGCCCTTCCCGAAGACGATCAAGGAGATCCAACAGAGTTCTAAATAGACCTTTCATACACTACCTTTTGCGTAAATAAGCATCACAAAAATACAAATGCTGCACTGCACTATGACCTGTACAGCCCCTTGGGTCAATCCATCGATAAGTTGCTTAAAACAACCTCGTTTTAATATCAAAAGCCATTTTGCACAAATAATAGACAATTAACGTGTAGATAGCGTTAAATTTGCCGAAATTCACACCATTTTCGCAACTTTCAGCTGGACAACCCCCTTTAGTCTCATGCAAACTTAACCTTATAGGGCTCTGTTAATAGATATCTGCCTATTCGATGCAATTAACAGCCATATCCCAACAATTTATTACTTAACTGCGCTACAGGAGCACATCATGGATATTCGTAAAGTTAAAAAACTGATCGAACTTCTCGAAGAGTCAAACATCAACGAAATCGAGATCAAAGAGGGCGAAGAGTCTGTTCGTATTAGCCGTGGTGGTTCTATCGTTGCGGCTCCAGTAGCAGCACCTGCACCTGTCGTTGCTGCAGCACCTGCTTCCGCTGCTGCTCCAGTAGCTGCACCTGCTGCAGCAGAGGCTGCACCAGCTGCGCCAGCGGGTCATACAGTTAACTCACCAATGGTGGGTACTTTCTACCGTTCACCAGCGCCTAGTGCTCCAGCATTCATCGAAGTGGGCAAAACGGTTAAAGCGGGTGACGTCATCTGTATCGTTGAAGCGATGAAGATGATGAACCAGATCGAAGCAGACAAGAGCGGCGTGATTGAAGCCATCCTTGTTGAAGATGGTCAGCCGGTTGAATTTGATCAACCACTCGTTGTCATTGCCTAAACTCTAATCAACAGAGGAATATTCCATCATGTTGGATAAAGTTCTGATCGCAAACCGTGGCGAAATTGCGCTACGTATCATGCGAGCTTGTAAAGAGTTAGGCATTAAAACCGTCGCTGTTCATTCACAGGCTGATCGTGATTTGATGCACGTCCGTCTAGCTGATGAAGCGGTCTGTATCGGCCCGGCTCAATCTGCTCAAAGTTACCTAAACATTCCTTCTCTGATTGCAGCGGCAGAAGTCACTGACTCAGTAGCTATTCACCCTGGCTATGGATTCCTCGCTGAAAACGCAGGCTTTGCTGAGCAGGTCGAGCAGTCAGGTTTTACATTCATCGGCCCTAAAGCTGAAACCATTCGATTAATGGGTGACAAGGTGTCAGCCATTGAAGCGATGAAGAAAGCGGGTGTTCCAACAGTACCTGGTTCAGACGGACCACTGCCAGATAACGACAACGATACGCTTCATAAAATTGCTAAACGTATTGGCTACCCTGTGATCATCAAAGCCGCTGCCGGTGGTGGTGGTCGTGGTATGCGTGTTGTTCATACAGAAGCTCACCTAGTCAACGCTGTGCAAGTGACTAAGTCTGAAGCAAAGGCTGCCTTTGGTGATGATACTGTCTACATGGAGAAGTTCCTTGAGAACCCACGCCACGTAGAGATCCAAGTATTAGCCGACGGACAAGGGAATGCGATTCACCTTTACGATCGCGACTGTTCATTACAGCGCCGCCATCAGAAGGTTGTTGAGGAGGCACCAGCACCTCACCTAGACCCAGAATCACGCGCAAAAGTACTGCAGTCATGTGTCGATGCTTGTATTGAGATCGGCTATCGCGGTGCAGGCACCTTTGAATTTCTGTACGAAGATGGTGGCTTCTACTTCATCGAAATGAACACTCGTGTTCAGGTTGAACACCCTGTGACAGAGATGGTTACCGGTGTCGACATTGTAAAAGAGCAGCTGCGTATCGCTTCTGGTGAAAAACTATCGATCAAACAGGAAGATGTCGTGTTACGTGGCCACTCTTTCGAATGCCGTATCAACGCAGAGGATCCAAAAACCTTTATGCCATCACCGGGTAAAGTTAATGGTTTCCATGCGCCAGGCGGCAACGGCATCCGTGTTGATTCGCACCTCTATGCGGGCTACACAGTACCACCTCACTACGACTCATTGATCGCTAAGTTGATCACTTATGGTGAAGATCGCGAAGTGGCAATGCAGCGCATGCGCAATGCTCTGGATGAGATGGTCATTGATGGTATTCGTACCAACATTCCACTTCACCACGAAATCATGCGTGATACCCATTTCGAAGTGGGTGGTGTTAACATTCACTACTTAGAAAAGAAATTAGGCCTGTAAGTTAACTTACGTCCTAATCAAAGCCCGCACTGTTGCGGGCTTTGTTGTCTTTAAATTACGAGCTCAAAAGAATGCCTTGGCTACAGATAAAAGTTGTTACAAATCCTGATATTGCAGAGTTTTACGAAGATCTACTTCTTGAAGCGGGCTGTGCTGCCGTGACCTTTGAGGACGCAAAAGATCAACCTATTTTCGAACCTGAATTAGGGACTACTCCGCTCTGGGGCACAACCGTAATAACCGGTCTGTTTGCAGCAGAGCATGATTTAGAGTCGACACTTACCTTTCTAAACGAGCAAAAACTCTCCGTTAAGGGTGGCGATACAATACAGTTCAAGGCAGAAATTCTTGAGGACAAAGATTGGGAACGAGAGTGGATGACTCACTATCACCCGATGCAGTTCGGTAGCCATTTTTGGGTCTGCCCAAGCTGGATTGAAGTACCTGATGCGAATGCAGTCAATCTGATGCTCGATCCTGGACTAGCCTTTGGCACAGGTACCCACCCAACCACTGCACTCTGTCTAGAGTGGCTCGCCAGTGAGCCACTACAGAACAGATCGGTTATCGATTATGGCTGCGGTAGTGGTATTTTGGGCATTGCCGCCATTCTTTTGGGTGCAAGCGCAGTGTCAGGCGTCGATATTGATCCGCAAGCGTTAACCGCCACTCAAGACAATCTTGTCAGAAACGGTCTAGATAAAGAACGTTTACCGGTATTCTTCCCAGAGAGCTTTGAATCAGAACCGGTCGATTTAGTCATTGCCAACATACTCGCCGGACCACTGAAAGAGCTTGCTCCCACCCTGGCCGAATTGGTTAAATCAGGTGGTCAGTTAATTCTATCGGGGCTTCTGATAGAACAAGCGGATGAATTGATTGGCACCTACTCCGAGTGGTTTGATATGGAACCCCCATCAACCAAAGATGAGTGGGTTCGTTTAACGGGTCGCAAACGTTAAGGTTGAGAAGGGATAGATGTTTGTAACAGAGTGTCCAGAGTGCCAAGCCAAGTTCAGAGTGACTGATGGTCAACTGCGCCTGGCTAATGGTCGCGTTCGCTGCGGCAACTGCCTCTCTATTTTTGATGCCGAAAATGGGCGTGCTGATCGAACACCCGCTACAGCAACTGAACAGCCTCAACAGACATCCACCGGAGCACAATTCGCTCAGCTAGATGCTGAGCCAATCGTACTTGAGCGATTTAATTCTCAACCAGAGTCGCCTTTCAAAACGGCATCAATGATTCTAATTCTTCTTTTATGCACAGTACTCGGCGCCTTACAGTACCTCTGGTTTGAACGAGCTAGGCTAAATGCACACCCCAGCTTACGACCCTTCTACATTATTGCGTGCAGTCAGATAAATTGTGATTTAAGTGCTAAAGAGGGGCTGGCTCTACTGGCGATTGAACAGACCCTAGTGAGGGAACACCCTCGTTACTCCAATGCACTTGAAGTGACACTGAGAATCAACAACCAATCTACCCTCTACCAGCCCTATCCGGCGGTTGAACTCTCTCTAAAAGATCTACAAGGCAAATTGATCAGCCGCCGCACATTTGATCCAAATGAGTATTTAGAACTTGGCATCAACGCTGAGCGCTTAAGCCCAAAACTCCCCATTCAAATTCAACTGACCATAACCAAACCGGATGAAGCGATCGCCTCTTTTGAAGCGAACCTTTCTGAAGCCCGTTTCAACCAACGCTAGGGAACCTACGAATAAGTCCATGACATCTCAGGCTTACAGTCAAATTTGTCATCCAGGCGTGTTTTTGAAGGCCTAGCGGGCTAAGTCGAGAAAACAGAACGCAGAGGATGGATTTGACTGTAAGCCCCGTAGGGCGCGACCTGAAACATCCATCTACAGCGTTGGATCGCTGACTAAAGGCGATGGCCATTAGTTGCACAATCCGCCTTGTATCTGAATGTTTCAGATCACGCTGAGAAATTATGGACTTGTTCGCAGGTTCCCTAGTTAGCCTGTCAACCCCAAAATTGATCATTTTTTATTCAAAAACGTCTTGGACCCTCGGTCCGTGAAGAGTATTATATGCGCCCTTCATAACCAACGACGGACATTCCAATTCATTGGAGTTACACCCTCGTTGTGGCAGGTTTTTGATGTTACAGATTGGTCCATACAGCCTTGACACTCAAGTTGCTCTAGCCCCAATGGCTGGTGTGACTGATCGCCCGTTTCGACAACTCTGTCGCGAACTGGGTGCAGGCCTTGTTGTGTCAGAGATGGTGACGTCAGATCCAAATCTTTGGCACACACGCAAGTCCTCATTTCGCCTAAACCATCAAGGCGAAGCGGAGCCTCGCTCCGTACAGATTGCGGGTGGCGATCCAGAGATGATGGCATTAGCTGCTCAGTTAAATGCAGAGCGTGGCGCACAAATCATCGACATCAATATGGGCTGCCCGGCTAAAAAAGTCTGTAATAAAGCAGCTGGCTCAGCACTGCTGAAAGATGAACCTCTGGTCGAATCTATATTGGAAGCCGTGGTCAATGCAGTCGATATACCAGTGACCCTAAAAATTCGGACTGGTTGGTCTCCAGACAATCGCAACGCACTCACCATCGCCAAAATGGCTGAACAAGCTGGTATAGCCGCGCTGACCGTTCATGGAAGAACCCGGTCAGATAAGTACCTTGGTGACGCTGAGTACGAGACCATTAAATCCGTTAAAGAGAACATCAGCATCCCTGTCATTGCTAATGGCGATATCACCACCCCAGAAAAAGCGCGTTTTGTTTTGGATTACACCGGTGCTGATGCAGTCATGATCGGTCGTGCAGCGCAAGGCACCCCGTGGATTTTGCGAGAGATTGATCATTATCTGCGTCATGGTGAAAAAATAGCGCCACCCACTCTTTCAGAAATACACTCTATTTTTAATCGCCACCTGAAAGCTCTGCACGAGTTTTATGGAGAGTTAATGGGCGTTCGTATCGCCCGAAAACACCTTAATTGGTATCTGCAATCAGTTAGCGATGTGACTGGCTTTAGAAGAGAATTTAATCAGTTGGAAACAGCTGAAGAGCAGCTTAACGCCCTCGATCAATATTTTGATCGTGCCCAAGCTGCTTAATATTTAGGTAACCGTAGTAGTGAGTAGTAACGATACAATGCAACATCTCGATATCTCTGAAATAACAACAGAAACCCAGACACCAACACTGCGTGAGAGTGTTCAATCTTCACTTGAGACCTACTTCAAGACGTTAGATGGACAGCCCGCAAGTGATGTTTATCAAATGGTGTTGACTGAAGTAGAAGCACCGCTGTTTGAAGCTGTTATGCGCTACACCAAAGATAACCAAACCCGTGCTTCAGAGCTTCTTGGCCTGAACCGCGGCACGCTTCGCAAAAAGTTGAAGCAGTATGATCTTCTTTAAATCTCTGAAAAATGGAAAGCCTCATGTCTAACGACTCATACACTCCTATTCGTCGCGCTCTGATCAGCGTGTCAGACAAAACTGGCATCGTAGATTTTGCCCGTGAACTGACTTCTCAAGGCGTTGAAATCCTATCAACTGGCGGCACTTACAAACTGCTTTGTGATGAAGGCATCGCAGCCGTTGAAGTCTCAGACTACACGGGTTTTCCAGAGATGATGGCAGGCCGCGTTAAAACCCTTCACCCTAAAGTGCACGGCGGGATCTTGGGTCGTCGCGGTACTGATGATGCGGTGATGACTGAGCATGGCATCAATCCAATCGACATGGTGGTTGTCAACCTATACCCCTTTGCAGAGACCGTCGCACGTCCAGATTGTGATCTTCCGATGGCCATTGAAAACATCGATATCGGTGGCCCAACCATGGTTCGATCTGCTGCCAAAAACCATAAAGATGTCGCAATTGTCGTTAACGCTTCTGACTACGATTCAATCATCGCTGACCTTAAAGCCAACAAGGGTCTTAACTACAACACCCGTTTTGACCTTGCTGTTAAAGCGTTTGAACACACTGCTGCTTACGACGGCATGATTGCAAACTATCTTGGTGCTCGAGTGGGTGTGGAAGAGCCAGAGACCTTCCCACGCACTTTCAATACTCAGTTCGTCAAAGTTCAAGACATGCGTTACGGTGAAAACCCACACCAACGTGCAGCCTTCTACGTTGAAGAGAACGCAACTGAAGCCAGCGTTTCAACCGCTCGTCAACTTCAGGGTAAAGAGCTCTCGTTTAACAACGTAGCCGATACTGATGCGGCACTTGAGTGCGTTAAGCCTTTCAAAGAGCCTGCCTGTGTCATCGTTAAACATGCTAACCCTTGTGGTGTCGCCATTGGCGGCAACATTCTGGAAGCATACAACCGCGCTTTCCAGACAGATCCTACCTCAGCATTTGGTGGCATCATCGCATTCAACCGCGAACTTGATGCAGAAACAGCAAAAGCGATCGTTGATCGTCAATTTGTCGAGGTGATCATTGCTCCAAAAGTGAGCGCTCAGGCATCCGAAATCGTTGCCGCTAAACCCAATGTTCGTCTACTTGAGTGTGGTGAATTTGCGGCACAGCCTGGTGCAGCTTTCGATTACAAACGTGTCAACGGTGGCCTACTGGTGCAAGATTGTGATCTAGGCATGGTGAACGCATCTGAGCTTCAAATTGTCACTAAGCGTCAACCATCTGAACAGGAGATCCGCGATCTACTGTTCTGCTGGGAAGTGGCTAAATTCGTTAAATCGAATGCCATTGTCTACGCTCGTGATGGCCAGACTATCGGTATCGGTGCAGGCCAGATGAGTCGTGTCTACTCAGCTAAAATTGCGGGTATCAAAGCGGCGGATGAAGGCCTACAAGTTGCTGGTTCGGTGATGGCATCTGATGCTTTCTTCCCATTCCGTGATGGCATTGACTCTGCAGCAGAAGCGGGTATCAAAGCGGTTATCCAGCCAGGTGGATCGATGCGCGATCAGGAAGTGATCGATGCAGCCGATGAGCACGGCATGGCGATGGTATTCACAGGCATGCGCCACTTCCGCCACTAAGCGTTAGAAGGATTGATTGATATGAATGTTCTAGTAATTGGCTCAGGTGGCCGTGAACACGCTCTAGCTTGGAGCGCTGCTAAAGATGCACGTGTAAATACTGTCTTTGTTGCTCCAGGTAATGCAGGTACAGCGATAGAAGCTGGTATTGAAAATGTTGCGATCGATGTCATGGACAAAGTTGCACTTGCCAACTTCGCTAAAGATAACGGCGTTGCTTTGACCATCGTAGGTCCAGAAGCACCGCTAGTCGATGGTGTAGTGGATTACTTCCAGTCAGAAGGTCTAGCAATTTTCGGCCCATCAGCAGGCGCTGCACAGCTTGAGGGCTCGAAAGCGTTTACTAAAGACTTCCTAGCACGCCAGCAGATTCCAACGGCAGAGTACCAAAACTTCACAGAGATCGAGCCAGCACTGGCATACCTTCGTGAGAAAGGCGCACCAATCGTTGTTAAAGCCGACGGTTTGGCAGCTGGCAAAGGTGTTATCGTTGCGATGACACATGAAGAGGCTGAAGACGCTGTCAAAGATATGCTTGCCGGAAATGCCTTTGGCGATGCCGGTAGCCGTGTTGTTATCGAAGAGTTCCTAGATGGCGAGGAAGCATCTTTTATTGTCATGGTCGATGGCGAAAACGTTCTGCCAATGGCCACTAGCCAAGACCACAAACGGGTGGGTGATGGCGATACTGGCCTTAACACCGGCGGTATGGGTGCTTACTCCCCTGCTCCAGTGGTCACTCCAGAGATCGACCAGCGCATCATGGACGAAGTGATCTACCCAACCGTTCGCGGTATGGCTGCAGAAGGTAACCGATACACTGGCTTCCTATATGCAGGCCTCATGATTGCTGCCGATGGCACACCTAAAGTGATTGAGTACAACTGCCGCTTTGGTGACCCAGAGACGCAACCGATCATGATGCGTCTTCAGTCGAGCATTGTTGAACTTTGCGAAGCAGCCCTTCGTGGCGAGCTAGACAAAACAACCGCTAAATGGGATCCGCGCCCATCAATTGGTGTTGTTATGGCTGCAGGCGGCTACCCTGGCGACTACAACAAAGGCGATGTAATTTCACTTCCTGAGTCACTTCCAGCTGACAGCAAAATCTTCCACGCAGGCACAGCCCTAAATGGTAATGATGTTGTTACAGCCGGAGGTCGTGTTCTTTGTGTCACTGCACTTGGCGACACAGTGACTGACGCACAAGCACGCGCTTACGAACTTCTAAAGCAAGTTAGCTGGAAAGACGCCTACTTCCGCACCGACATCGCTTACCGAGCGATCGCCCGCGAAAACGGTTGATATTCAACTTAACCTATCAAAGACCCTTCGGGGTCTTTTTTATTGCCTAAAATCATCATTGATGTCAGTCAACAGATCCAACCAAACTACTCGCACTTCAGTATTGATCAAGGCAAAATAATGATATTACCCTTTTATAAGAGACGACTATGCCTGAGTTTTTAGAGGCCTACTCCAGCGGAGAGGTTGCCGTTCTTTTAGGTTTTATCACCGGATTGGTGTTTGGTGTCTTTGCGCAGCAAAGTCGGTTCTGTCTTCGCGCGGCCTGTATTGAGTTCTGGCGCAACAAGCCTGGTCCTAAATTCGCCATTTGGCTCTTTACCTTCTCGACAGCGCTTATCCTGACTCAACTTCTAATGCTTAACGGTGATCTCGAGAAAAGCAGTATTCGGCAGCTGGTAACGACAGGCTCTATGTCTGGGGCCATCATTGGTGGATCCATGTTTGGTATTGGCATGGTCATGGCTAGAGGCTGCGCAAGCCGCCTTCTAGTCCTATCTGCGACCGGTAATCTACGAGCACTCATTGCAGGACTGGTGGTCACCGTTGTCTCGCAAGCCGCACTAAGAGGTATTCTATCTCCCGCCAGAAATGAGATCTCATCTTGGTGGCTAATCGATGGATCATCACGTGATCTGTCACTTTGGCTCCCAGAATTTGGGGCATTAGGATTCGGTATTATTCTATTTGTCGCCGCTTTCTATTTGGCAAAAAGAACCTCACCCAGAATCTACTGGCAGTTTGGTGCCGTCATGGTCGGGTTAAGTGTTGCTTTGGGCTGGGCACTAACCTCTTGGCATGCCAGTAACTCTTTTGACATTATCGCGGTGAAAAGCGTTAGTTTTACTGGACCATCAGCCGATACCTTAATGGCACTGATCAACGAGCCAGAGGTGCCTCTGTCGTTCGATATCGGCATTGTTGTCGGCGTATTTGCGGGCTCATTCTTGGCTTCCTGGATAACAAAAGAGTTCAAAATTCAAACCTTTACCGAAGAGACTGGCCTTTCACGCTATTTGGTTGGAGCCGGTCTTATGGGCTTTGGCGGCATGCTTGCGGGCGGGTGTGCAGTTGGTGCTGGTGTTACTGGTGGTGCAGTAATGGCCCTCACCGCTTGGGTTGCACTCTTCTTCATGTGGCTAAGTGCTGGCATCACTGACAGGGTACTCGACTACCGTCGCGAGACAGCCTAAATTAACAGCTCTAACTACTGAGCAAATTCTATGTCCTTTGAACTCTGGCTTGCCCTGTTAGGCGCAGCCATCATGATCTCGCTATCCCCTGGCGCAGGCTTTGCTACCGCTGTGAGTTTTGGGCTCTCAAATGGTTTACGAGGTGCAGCACCAGCTGTGTTTGGCCTTATTTGTGGCTATGGCACCCAGATGCTGGTGGTATCACTTGGCTTAGGGGCACTCATTGCAACCTCACCTATTCTATTCACAGTCATTAAATACATAGGCGCCGCCTACCTTATCTGGCTGGGCTTTCAGATTATCCGTTCGCAGGCTGAGCTCGAGCTTCATAACGCTGAGCCTCTTAAGAAGCGAGAGCGCTTTATTCGCGCCTATTTAGTTAATATCACCAACCCTAAGGGCATGGTGTTTCTACTAGCACTAGTGCCACAATTTCTGAATCCAGCAGAACCCCAGGCACCTCAGCTTTGGATTATTGGCCTGACACTAGTATTAGTTGATTGGATAGTGATGACTGGTTACTCGGGTATCGCAGCCCGTCTGCGCAGGTTTGTTCAAGATCCAAAAGGTAGAGCCTGGTTAAATCGGGCATCTGGGAGTGCACTGATACTGGCCGGTCTGGTATTGTCTACTGCAACACTTTAATAAGGAGTTAGGCATGGATTGTCTGTTTTGTAAGATTGTCGCTGGTGAAATTCCAGCCAAGCGCGTTTACGAAGATGAACACGTCATCGCGTTTATGGATATCAACCCACAGGCCCCATTTCATGGTCTAGTTATTCCACGCAAACATATCTCGACTCTCGATGATGCAACCGATGAAGACGCAGAAGTTCTTGGCCATCTGAATATTGCGGCTGCAAAAATCGCACGTCAGGAAGGATTTTCTGCAGATGGTTATCGAACTGTCATCAATTGTCGCGATCATGGTGGTCAGACGGTGTACCACATTCACCTCCACCTTCTAGGTGGTAAAGCGATGGGATGGCCACCATACACTGACACTCTTAAGACGCCACTATAGGATCTAAAATGACTGTGATTAAAGACCTGCCACAAAACAATCAGCTAGAGTTCTTTATCGAACAGGCGCGCCACGCAAAGCCTATTAGAACGGTGGTTGTGCATCCGGTTGATGGCAATGGTCTCGGCGGTGCTTTAGAGGCCGCAGAGCAAGGTCTGATAGAGCCAACGCTGGTTGGCCCTAAAGCAAAAATTGAAGCTGCCGCTGAGGAGCTCAATGCTGATATCAAGGCTTTTCGCCTTATCGATACAGAACACAGTCATGAAGCGGCTGAAGTCGCATGTCAGTTGATACAGCAGTGTGAAGGCGATAGTTTGATGAAAGGCTCTCTTGGGAGCTCTGAACTACTTTCAGCAGTCCTCGATAAACGCAGCGGTCTTAGAACAGAGCGCCGTTTAAGTCACATTTTTGTTTTTGATGTCCCTAGCTATCACAAGCCACTGATCATCACCGACGCTGCAATTAATATCGCTCCCGATCTAATGACGAAGCGAGACATAGTACAAAACGCAATCGACTTTGCGCATGCTCTAGGTAATGAGAACCCTAAAGTTGCCGTGCTTGCTGCAGTAGAGAAAGTTAAAGCCAACATGCAGAGCACGCTGGATGCTGCTGCACTTTGTAAAATGGCAGATCGCGGACAGATCACCGGCGGAATTATCGATGGCCCGCTTGCTTTCGACAACGCCATTTCTCGCCAAGCGGCCATTGATAAACATATCAACTCTCCGGTATCCGGGGAGGCAGATATTCTCGTAGCACCTGATCTTGAAGCCGGCAACATGATCGCTAAACAGCTCATCTATCTTGCTGGTGCTAAGTCTGCAGGAATTGCAGTAGGTGCTCGTGTTCCCATTATTCTAACGAGCCGTGCCGATGGTGTAGTAGCTCGCTTAGCAAGCTGTGCATTGGCATCATACATGGTGCATCACCGCCGTAAGATCTAATCATGAATATCCTCACCCTCAACGCAGGCTCATCCAGCTTGAAAGCTGCGCTCTATAACTCGCAGGATGGCGTGTTAAGCAAACTTGCCAGTGCATCATTGACGGGAGTTGGCTCTCCACATCTATCACTTCAGGTAGATGGAGAGAGCATCGATATTTCGAAGGTTGATCTCACAGACTCCGCAAAGATTCATGCGCAGGTTGTAGAACTACTTTTTAACCGATTTAAACTGCAGGATGACTCATTAGTCGTTTCACACCGCGTAGTGCATGGTGGCGGTATATTCTCTAAATCCGAAGTGGTTGATGATGCAATTCTTGAGCAATTAAAGAGTTTCAACTCCCTCGCTCCGCTGCATCAACCATTCAATATTCGTTTGATTGAACAGGTTCTTGAGGCTCACCCCGAGTCACTCAATATTGTCTCATTCGATACGATGTTTCACGCAGGCCAAACAGCGCTTGAAACCAGCTATGCCCTACCTAAATCGATTCGCGATATGGGTGTTCGTCGCTACGGTTTTCATGGGCTGTCGTATGCCTATATAGCAGACTCCCAACAACTCTGTGAAAACCCAGAAGAGCGAACTGTCGTTCTCCACCTGGGAGCAGGCTCATCGGCTTGCGGCATGTTGGGCGGCGTCTCTAGAGCGTCTAGCATGGGCTTCTCAGCAGTCGACGGTTTACCGATGGGGTCACGAACTGGCAATTTAGATCCTGGCGTGATGATTCATTTGATGCGTGAAGGAATGAGTGCTGACCAATTGGAAATGATGCTCTACAAACAGAGTGGCTGGCTGGGTCTTTCGGGACTGTGCAGCGATATGCGCACCCTGATCGAGTCGACTAAGCAGGAAGCGAAGTTCACCGTCGATTACTACTGCTATCACATTACCCAGGAGATTGGTCGGTTAGCGGCGATATTAGGTGGTTTAGATCGAGTGATTTTCACTGCTGGCGTTGGCCAACATGCCCCACTCATTCGAGAAAAGGTGTGCAGTCAACTGGCTTGGCTAGGCCTAGAGATCGATAACAAGCTAAATCAGAGCAACCAAATTGAGATTGCCACTGATTCATCCAAAGTCCGAGTGCAGGTCGTCCCTACGGATGAGGAGTGGATGCTAGCCAAATACGCGACGCAGTTAGTTTGAGCGCTGTCTGACGATCTCAAACAGGGTAACGCCGGTTGCTACCGAAACATTCAAACTGGAGACTTCCCCCGCCATTGGGATTTTAATCAACAGATCACACTGCTCTCGTGTCAAGCGGCGCATCCCCTTGCCTTCAGCCCCCATCACAAGCGCTAATGGACCGGTTAGATCTGTTTGGTAAATGGAACCTTTCGCTTCACCCGCCGTTCCGACAATCCACACTCCACGCTCCTGAAGCTGATTAAGCGTTCTCGCTAGATTGGTTACCTGAAAATAGGGAACCGCATCCGCTGCGCCACAGGCAACTTTAATCACTGTCGCATTTAATGGCGCTGATTTATCACGAGGGGCGATGACAGCTGCGACACCGGCCGCATCAGCGGTACGCAGACATGCACCTAGGTTGTGAGGGTCAGTAACACCATCAAGCACTAGCAAAAGAGGTGTTTGGTCAACCTCATCCATCAGCTTAAACAACTCTTTATCACCCAGAATGGGTAGAGGTTTAGCTTCGGCCAACACCCCTTGATGAACACCATCGACACGCTCATCCAAACGATGTTTGCTGATAGTCTCAACATGAACACCGGCCTGGGCAGCTAGGGCTAGAATCTTCTCTACTTTCGGATCAACGCGTCCCTGAACAATAAAGAGGCGCTTTACCCTCTCAGGGTCACGGTTTAACAGCGTTGTGACAGCATGAATGCCAAATACCTGATCCAATTTCATTCTCTTTTACCTTAACGTTAAAGGCGCACCGACGTGCAACTGAAAAAAATAGCCGCTAAAGAGCGGCTATCTCACTGAAGTCGACTTAATTAATGACGATTTCAGCGTTTGATTTTAGTGTTTCAAATTGCGTTCTAAATGCCTGACTACCCTCACCGGCAGCCAACATGGTTGAAATTTGTGTCTGAAGCTCTTCAGCAATCTGCTCTTGCGAGGTTCCAACAGCATCGACAGTGATCAATGCCGCTGTACCATCAGAGAGCTGGACAACCTTATAGTCTGCACTACCCTCTGGACGTGCCATAGCAAAAGCTGCTTCTACAATCTGAGGTTCAAGATCAACGGCTGCACCGCGTGCAATCGATTTCACTGCAGTCCACTCCAGGTCAACTTTTCCCTCTTGTGCAGCAGTCAGAGCATTTTGAGCCTGTTCAAAGGCCTGTTTAGCCGCTTGGGAAGACTTAAGCCTGCTGACTAAATCATCACGCACTTCAGCAAGTTCAAGCTGACGTGCGGGTCGTAATTCATTCATATTAAGAACAAAGGTACGACCACTGCTCACCTCAATAGGGTCAGAGTTTAGACGCTCTTTGGTCACAACATCAGAGAAGGCTGCACGAACCAGTTTCTGGTCAGAAAAATCGCCAGTCCCACCATTACGAGTCAAAGGCTCTGAGGTTTGTATCTCGAGTGACAGCTCCTCAGCAAGCACGGCAAGGTCGCCTGAAGAGAAGGCCAAATCCGTTAAACGTTCTAGTGCGCTGACATAAACCTCTTCTGCATTCGCTTCAGCAACATCATAGATGAGATCCTCGCGCACTTCGCTCAGTGCTGGCACCTCTTTAGCACGTACATCGTTTAACTTGATGATGTGCACACCAAACTCGGTCTCGACAGGTTCAGAGTACTCGCCGGCATTTAATGAGAACAGAGCATCATCAAAGGGACCTTCAAAAAGGCCTGGCGTCAGGTAACCTAGATCACCGCCTGAATTAGCTGAACCAATATCTTGTGAGTACTCAGCAGCTAGTGAGGCGAAGCTTTCGCCGGCCGCCAACTTCGTACGAATCTCTTCAGCCTTTGCCAGCGCTGCATCCAGAGGCTGGGCATCGCTTATCTCAAGGAGTATGTGACTAGCAGAACGCTCTTCACCACCTTCAAAACCGGCTTTTAACTGATCATAGGCAGAGTTAATTTCGGCTTCGGTCACACTGTCTGGGTCAACAAAATCCGCTTGGTCCAGTACAACATAGTCAACAACGACCTGCTCTTGGGTCATTAGCTGATCGCCCATACTGTCATAAGCAGCTTGCACATCCGCATCATTCACTGTCTGTGAATCAGCGTCAACAGAGAAACGCGCCACTCGGATATCACGCGTCTGTGTATTCAAAGCAAGAAGATGATCAAGTTCCGAAGCGGTTAAAAAAGCTGACTGCTCGTAAGCACCGCGCACCTGATTCATCAGCGCTTCACTCTTAAGAAGCTCACGGTACGTCAAAGGAGTAAAACCAGCTCCTCGTAGAGCGGATTCAAACTGGTTGCGATCGAATCGACCGTCAACCTGAAACTCCCGCGTTGCAACGATCATCTGGTCCAGCATTTGATCAGACACAAAAAGCCCTAGCTCTTCTGCTGCACTGATCTGTACGTTGCGATCTATGAGATTGTCCAAAACCACTTTGCGTAGAACAACATCGTCTAACATGGCTGGATCAGCATTGTCGCCCATTTGAGTTAGAACTTGTCGACGTTGCAGATCGATACCACGATAGAGCTCATTCTTAGTAATGGCTTTACCATTGACTTCAGCGGGAGGTGGTTCGGCTGTAGCTAGACCGACAAGTGAGTCAACGCCCCACAGAGCGAAAACAACAATGATCAAACCAACCAGAACTTTAGCAATAATCCCTTGTGAATTATCACGCATTGATTGCAACATGACTGAGTGTCCTATGAATTAAAAAAAGCGCAACCTGAGGTATGCGCTTTTTTAGTGGGGAGAGTCTGAAACTCTTGCGCGCTAAAGCGCACCCCTGGAATAACCGATATTACTTGTTTACAGCGTCTTTCAGAGCCTTACTTGTTTACAGCGTCTTTCAGAGCCTTACCTGGCTTGAAAGATGGAAGAGTTGCTGCAGAGATCTGGATTGGCTGACCAGTCTGTGGGTTACGACCCGTACGAGCAGCACGCTCTTTGACACCGAAAGTACCAAAACCAACTAGTGCAACTGAGTCGCCTTTAGCTAGTGCGCCAGTGATTGCTTCTAGAGCGGCGTCTAGAGCGCGGCCAGCAGCTGCTTTTGGAAGATCTGCAGATGCAGCAATAGAATCGATAAGTTCTGATTTGTTCACGTTGTGCCCCTTAATAGAGAGTATGTTTTGTTTGTTTTATGTTATGAAATAACCGTAAACACTTTATACCAACTGTTTAAAACCAGTGTCAACATTAAAAACCCAGAAAATACGGTGTTTTCAGCGAGTTTCATAAAATTGACACTTAAGTCTAGTGTGCCGTTCTTGACCCCGTAGTTAATTTTTTACCTTTAGTCTCATTGGTTAGCTCTTCAATTTCGGCATCATCCAATGGAACAGGCTGCTCTACTAATGCAACTTCCAACACCTGATCAATCCATTTAACCGGCTTAATCTCTAAATCTGCCTTAATATTATCTGGAATCTCTTTCAGATCTCGGCGATTCTCTTCTGGAATCAGCACTGTTTTAATACCACCGCGGTGCGCAGCAAGTAGCTTCTCTTTGAGACCACCGATAGGAAGAACCTGACCTCGTAGAGTAATCTCACCCGTCATGGCCACATCTGAGCGAACAGGAATCCCTGTCAACGCTGAAACAAGAGTCGTACACATACCGATACCGGCACTGGGACCATCTTTTGGTGTTGCGCCTTCAGGAACGTGGATATGAATATCCTGTTTTTCATGGAAGTTGGGTGCGATGCCTAGAGACTGAGCGCGATTCCGAACGACCGTCAAAGCGGCTTGGATCGACTCTTTCATGACATCGCCTAATGAGCCTGTCAAAACCTGACGGCCTTTACCTGGAACTACTGCACTCTCAATGGTCAGAATATCACCACCGACTTGCGTCCAAGCCAACCCTGTTACTTGACCCACCTGATGCTCATCTTCTGCACGGCCAAAGTTAAACTTCTGAACCCCAAGGTAGTGCTCAAGGTTATCACTGTTCACAAGAACGGATTTAGCGGTTGATTCACCGAGCGCAATCTCTTTAACGACTTTACGAGCGACTTTAGCCACTTCTCGTTCAAGGCCACGCACACCCGCTTCACGGGTGTAGTATCGAATCATATCGATGATCGCTGAATCATCAATCTCCAACTCTTTCACCTTAAGGCCATTCTGTTTGATCTGTTTAGGGATCAAATAGCGACGTGCGATGTTCAGCTTTTCATCCTCTGTGTAACCCGGGATGCGAATAATCTCCATACGATCCAACAATGGACCCGGAATGTTCATCGAGTTAGAGGTACAGACAAACAACACTTCAGAGAGATCATAATCCACCTCTAGGTAGTGATCATTGAAGGTGCTGTTCTGCTCAGGGTCCAGCACTTCTAGTAGAGCAGATGCAGGGTCGCCACGCTGATCCATACCCATCTTATCGATCTCATCAAGAAGGAATAGCGGGTTTTTAACACCGACTTTGGCCATCTTCTGAACTAGCTTACCTGGCATAGAGCCAATGTAGGTTCGACGGTGACCACGAATCTCGGCTTCATCTCGCACACCACCCAGCGCCATACGGATGTATTCACGATTGGTCGCTCGGGCGATAGAACGCCCTAAAGAGGTTTTACCGACGCCAGGAGGTCCGACTAAACAGAGAATTGGACCACGCAGCTGACGTACACGCTTGTGTACCGCTAGGTACTCAAGAATACGCTCTTTGACCTCATCCAAGCCAAAGTGATCTTTATCCAATACTGCTGAAGCACGCTTCATATCCAGACGAACTTTAGAGCGTTTGCTCCAAGGAATCTGTAGCATCCAATCGATGTAGCCACGAACAACGGTCGCCTCAGCGCTCATTGGTGACATCATTTTTAGCTTATTGAACTCAGCTTTAGTTTTATCCAACGCTTCTTGCGGCATACCCGCTTCATCAATGCGTTTTTCTAGCTCGTCGAGCTCTCCACCGCCATTCTCATCCAGATCACCCAGCTCCTTCTGAATCGCTTTCATCTGCTCATTCAGATAGTACTCGCGCTGACTCTTCTCCATCTGTTTCTTCACACGACCGCGAATGCGCTTTTCAACCTCGACTAGATCAATTTCAGACTCCATCAGTGACATCAAATGCTCTAAGCGAGCTTTCGCATCCAGCATTTCGAGAATGGACTGTTTTTGATCAAGCTTAAGCGACATATGAGCCGCGATCGTATCGGCCAAACGACTTGGCTCATCGATGTTATTCAACGAGGTCATGACCTCATTGGGGATCTTTTTGTTAACTTGGATGTACTTCTCGAACTGTTCCAGCGTCGAACGCTTGTAGAGCTCAGCCTCAGACTGGGCAACCTCCTCCTCTTCAAGCACTTGAAGGTGAGCCGCATAGTGCTCCGCCTCTTCAAAGAAGTCACTAATAGAAGCTCGATACTCACCTTCAACTAACACTTTTACAGTGCCGTCGGGAAGCTTAAGCATTTGCAGTATGGTCGCGACCGTGCCTGTATGAAAAAGATGATCCATCTTAGGCTCATCTTCAGAGGCACTGCGTTGTGCAACTAACAGAATCTGTTTGTCACGCTGCATCGCCTCTTCCAAAGCTTGGATCGACTTTTCGCGCCCAACAAACAGAGGGATGACCATGTGAGGGTATACAACTACGTCTCGAAGCGGGAGAACCGGTAGTTCAATTTGAACACTGCTCTGATTATTTTCCATGATGCATACCTCTATAGTGAATCTTTTACCGATCTATAAACTGACTATAAGTCATTTATGGGGATCCGTTACGAAAATGCAAGCAAGGGAGCCTACGAACAAGTCCATAATTTCTCAGCGCGATCTGAAACATTCAGATACGAGGCGGATTGAGCAATTAATGGCCGTCGTCCTTAATAAGCGATCCAACGCTGTAGATGGATGTTTCACGTCGCGCCCTACGGGGCTTACAATCAAACCCATCCTCTTCGTTGTGCTTTCTCGACTTAGCCCGCTAGGCCTTCGAAAACACGCCTTGATGCTGAATTTGATTGTAAGCCTGAGATGTCATGGACTTATTCGTAAGCTCCCTAGAACAGCCCACAAATTGAAAAACGCCTCTAATGAGGCGCTTTGGGTGTCTAGTTAACAATCTCACGTTATTTATAGTAAGCCTGTTCACGCTGGCTGTGATCTGTGACATCTCGAACTCCGACCAGACCAGGTACTTTTTCAATTAAAGTCGCCTCAACACCGTCTTTTAGGGTCATATCAACGGCACTACAACCCTGACAACCACCACCGAAACGAAGGATAGCGACAAGTCCAGCCTCCTCTTCAGAGACCTCTTCGAGCTTAACTTCGCCACCGTGTGAAGCTAGACCGGGATTAACCTCTGAGTAGAGAATGTAGTTAATCTGCTCTTCGATTGGGCTGTCGGCAGACACCTTAGGCACTTTGGCATTCGGCGCTTTAATCGTTAACTGACCGCCCATACGATCAGTAGCATAGTCAATAAACGCTTCATCAAGGTAGGGAATGCTGTTCTTCTCAATGTAGAAGCGAACCTGTTCAAGCTGCATCACCTCGTCCTCATCATTGACCTCATCAGGACGGCAGTAAGCTAGACAAGTTTCCGCATAGGTTGTGCCCGGTTGTGTCACAAACAGACGGACCGCAATGCCTTCAACGTTCTGCTTCTCTAGAAGCTCGGCAAGGTAACCTTGTGCACCTTCTGTCACTTCAATATTTAACATCAAAACTCTCCAGTAGTCGTACCGATAATGCGCTATAGGATAGCGAGTTATTAATTCCGAGTAAAACACTCAATTATTTAAACGTAACGATTTTCTCTCTCACTTGTTACAATTTGCTCATCCACCGGAGAGCACTCATGCTAGAGCACAGTCTGTTTACATCTTTCTTTCTTATTTTTACCGGCGCAGCGGTGCTAGCATCTGTTGCACTGTTTACACGCCAGCCCTTGCTTGTTGCTTATATTGTGCTTGGGGCACTGCTCGGACCTTACGGTCTTGAACTGGTCTCCGATACTAATCTACTCAGCGATATCGCTCATATCGGCATTATCTTTCTGCTGTTCTTACTGGGTTTGGATATGCAGCCTGCCCATCTGATCCATATGCTCAAGAAGGCAACACTGGTGGCGATTGCCAGTTCGGCACTGTTCTTAGGCTTAGGTTTTAGCGTGGGTAGCCTGTTTGGATTCAGTCAGGCTGAGTCAGTTATCATCGGTGCTGCAGTGATGTTCTCCAGCACGATCATAGGGATTAAGCTGCTACCCACGACCGTCCTACACCACAAACACACCGGAGAACTGGTCGTCGGTCTTCTACTGTTGCAGGACGTGATCGCCATTATTGTCCTGTTGATACTCAACTCGGGAGGTGACAGCGATCCGATGAGCAGTTTCGTCAAATCGGCCATCGCACTACCGGCATTGGGTATTTTTGCATGGGCAGGCGTTCGCTATGTCATTTTGCCCTTACTGATGAAGTTTGACCGTTTTCATGAATACATTTTCTTAGTGGCGATTGGCTGGTGTCTTGGCATGGCTGAGGCGGCAAAACTGGGTGGCCTTTCGGCCGAAATGGGTGCCTTTATCGCGGGCATTGCTCTGGCAACCAGCCCAATTTCGCAATACATCGCAACCAATCTAAAACCGTTGCGCGATTTTTTCCTAATTCTATTTTTCTTCTCAGTCGGCGCCAGCTTCAATTTAAATTTAATTGGATTAATCATAGTACCTGCGCTGATCTTAACCATCGCCGTTCTGCTATTAAAACCGGTTATTTTCCGACTGCTTTTAGGTCGAATCAGTGAATCACCTTCAATAGGCTGGGAGATAGGCTTTCGTTTGGGACAAATCTCTGAGTTTTCGTTACTGATTGCCTATCTCGCTTTTGCAGGTGGTTTAATTGGCACTGAAGCATCCCACGTTATTCAGGCCACCGCTATTTTAAGCTTTCTGTTATCGACCTACATCGTCATCTTTAACTACCCTTCACCAATCGCGGTTAAAGATTCGCTTAGAAAAGATTAACTGGCCTAAAAGCCGACATTTAAGAGTATTAAGTTCCCATGCGCAGACGCACCGTTAGATATGGCGGCCCTAAAAAGGCCCCTGCAAAAGCCACTCACTCCCTGCCAGAGAGTATTCAGATTGAATCTCTCTCTTTGGAAGGTCGGGGAGTCGCAAGAGTCGACGGCAAGGCACTGTTTATCCAGGGAGCACTACCAGGTGAAACGGTCAGTGCTACTTTGACTAAAGCAGGTAAGCGCTTTGATGAGGCGGTTGTTAATGAGATTCAAACGGGTTCAGATGCCCGTATCCAACCTAGCTGTGATTATGCTGGTGAGTGCGGTGGCTGTGATCTTCAGCATTTAGACCCTGAGCGTGCAGTAGAATTGAAGCGTGACCAGATACTCAGCACACTTAAGCGTCAATCCAATCTTGAGCCACAGATCACTGAGCCCCCTATCGTCTCGGAACAAAAACTCAACTACCGCCGCTCCGCTCGTGTCGGTATTAATCAACGTGAAAGTGGTGATTTAATCATCGGTTTTAGACGTTCTGAATCTAATAAGCTTATTGATATACCTAGCTGTCCCGTCCTGACCGATCGGTGTAACCGTTTTTTAGCCGCACTGCGCGAAAGCCTGGATGGACTGGATAAACTTAAGACATTAACGCATCTCTCTTTGAGCGATGGCGACAACTTACTGGCGGTTGAGATACGTGCTAAAAAGCGCCCATCAGACGAGATTATGGGTGCCCTAACCTCACTAGCCGTCACTGAGGGCATCAACTTACGAGTGAGTTTTAATGATCAAACCCTGACTCTGAATAGCATTGAAGAGCCGGAGTTCATCAATAGACAGCGTGATATCCGTTATCAGTTTGATACCAATGACTTTATACAGGTGAATGCTTCTGTCAACGAAGCTCTCATTGAGTGCGCAATTGAGTGGCTAAAGCCTAAGCAAGAGGATCGTCTTCTCGATCTTTTCTCAGGGCTCGGTAACTTTAGCCTACCTTTAGCAAAACTGACCAAAGAGGTGGTGGCAGTTGAGGGCGTTTCAGCTATGGTCGAACGCTCACAAGCCAATGCAGCACTCAATGTGATCGACAACTTAACATCCATCAAATCAGATCTTAGCAACGTCAATACAGAGACAGCTTGGTTGAATAGCCCGTACGATCTTATTCTTCTTGATCCGCCAAGAAGTGGTGCGGCTGACCTGATTCCTCACCTGCAAAATCTTGGAGCAAGAGCCATCCTCTACATCGCATGTGACCCAATGTCGCTGGTGCGCGACAGTAAAACACTGTCTGATATTGGCTTTTCAATGACGCGATTCACAGTCGCTGATATGTTCCCGCAGACTCATCACGTCGAATCAATTGCACTGTTTGAGCCGACACCATGATCCAGTGTCACTATGAAGATCAGGATATGCTGATCTTAGAAAAACCGGCTGAAATGCTCTCTGTCCCCGGACGAGGAGAGGATAAGCAAGACTGCTTATGGAGTCGTGCCGTTGAACAGTGGCCTGATGCGTTGATCGTGCATCGTCTCGACTGTTCAACGTCAGGGCTGATGGTGCTTGCTCGCTCAAAAATGACTCATCGCGAGCTCAGCATACAGTTTCAAAATCGTATTCCATTCAAACGATACGCCGCCCTAGTCAGCGGCGAAATGAGTCAAGCTGATGGCTGGGTTGAACAACCCCTTCGTTGTGACTGGGATCGCCGTCCCCTTCAGATCATTGATCACGAACAGGGAAAGCATGCGCTCACCTTCTACCGTAACCGAGGCCTGGAGCTAATCAATGGGCACACAGCCACTCGATTATCACTCTACCCGATTACTGGGCGTTCCCATCAGCTTAGAGTCCACTGCCAATACCTGGGTCAGCCAATATTAGGCGACAACCTATATGCTGAAGGGGAAGCGTTGACCTGTTCAGATAGACTGATGCTCCACGCTGACCTACTTGAGCTTCACCACCCTATTTCTGGAGAACGCCTGAGCTTTTCATCCCCCGCTCCCTTCTAAAGACAAAAAAGCCGGCATATTAAGCCGGCTTCTTGATGCGTTTTGATTGGAATTAAAAAGTAATTCCAAGACGGCGACCCACCTCTTCATAGGCTTCGATGACACCACCCAGCCCCTGACGGAAGCGGTCTTTATCCATCTTTTCACGGGTCTCTTTATCCCACAGACGACAGCCATCTGGAGAGAACTCATCACCTAATAACACTTCACCATTGAAGACGCCAAACTCAAGTTTGTAATCCACCAGTAACATACCAGCATCATCAAACATCTTCTTCAACACATCGTTAACTTTGAAGGTCAGTTCTTTTGCTGTGGCTAGATGAGCAGGCTCAGCCCAACCAAAGGTCTCAACAAGAGACTCATTGACCATCGGGTCACCCAACGCGTCGTTCTTAAGAAATAGTTCAAAGGTCGGCGGATTCAGCTCCAGCCCCTCTTCGACGCCGATACGGCGACAAAGCGAACCCGCTGAGATATTACGAACAACACACTCAACAGGCATCATGTCGAGTCGTTTTACCACAGATTCGTTATCAGACTGCAGCTCAACGAAATGAGTAGGTATACCCGCATTCGCAAGAGCCGTCATAATAAAAGCGTTGAACTTATTATTGACCATACCTTTACGATCAAGCTGTTCCATCTTTTTGCCATCAAACGCCGAGGTATCGTCTCTGAACTCCATGATCATTAGATCTGGGTTATCAGTCGTAAATACCGATTTCGCTTTACCGGCATATAGCTCTTCACGCTTTTCCATTCAAAACTCCAAGGTAACCATCGATGCTGATGGTTTGAAACTTACAAAGACAGGTTATCCTTAACTGTCCACAAAAATTCTTCAGCACTTTCAGAGCTAACTGGCTCACCCTTGTCATTATGAACAGAGAGGATCACCCCAGTTCTGGCGCGATTAAAGCGAACCTGAAAACGCTTATACAGCTCTAAATCACCAGATTCAGAGTTAACTCGCTTCTGATTATCTTGACCAAAAACGTATACAACGCGCTTACCTACCCACACTTTAAAACCATCCATTGCCTGCAGCTCTTCTTGAGTAGCCTTGGCCCCTTTGACGATGGCATCTGGATCACTTGAGTAAACAACGTCTTTATCAATAGGATCTTCAACAGAGTTAGGATTCACTAGATCAAGTGTAATAGGCCCAGATTCTCGGTTTTTCAGCCAATCTAAGAAGCCACTGTACTCTTGCTCTTTTAATGTACTCTTAAAGGTAAGATAAATTGCTCCAGACTCTTTATCTCGGGTCCCGACATCCACACCCGCTCTATCAAGAGCATCATTTACCATAACCCAGGCTTCGTCAGCAGAGGCCCTAATATTGAGAAGTGGCTGATTTCTTGAATCCTTGCCCATCTGAGCAGTAGGCCCAGAACCAACTTGGAAGCGAGAAAGCGTAGGCGCGGTAGAAGCTACATCCCCCTTACCCAAATAGTTCAACATGGCAAACATAATCTCGTTGGAGTACGCCAACTCAGTCGCATCACTGCTCCAATCGAGCTCACTCTTATCAGCACTCAATGCAATCTGAGCATGCTCCATGCTGATGGCTGTTCTCTCGGTGTTATCAGGGTCAGGACGCAAACGCACTCGCAGTTTGTTGAGTGAGGGCTCATTTGCTTCAGAGTTAAACTTAACGGTATTCAATAGACGCTGAAAGTAGTTAAGATCCTCGCCTGCAACCTCTATCCACTCAGATTCCATCACGCCCGTTTTTGGGTCTGCAATGGCCAGGTTGATGTTGGCATCCTGCCAGAATGGCTTTAGTTCAACCCACACCTGGTCAATCGGCTCATCGACCAGAATGACACGCTCACCTTCAAGTGGTCGAATCGATGCACGATCATTGCCATCAACGGCAAAAAAGAACTCTGGGCGAGGCGCTTCTGGAACCAGTTCGTTTGATACGACTTCTGATTCATTTATCTCAGGAACCTGAAGTAGATCTTCAGTGCTCTTGGCATTGATACCCTCAGGGATGACAAGACGTTTACCCGGCTGTGCAAGAGCGTACTCTTGACCGCGATCACGGATAACACCCTTCTCGCCGTATATCGGGTTCGACTTGATTGCATCCTGCATCGTACAACCCGATACAACCAACGTTCCACACAGCATCCAAAAGCGAGCGTTCATAGTAGGGACCTTAAATCAAACCTGTCTGTTTCAGCGCAGCAACAACCGTTGGGCGATTCTCTTCAGATAGCGGCGTCAAAGGCAGACGAATCCCCTGACCAATCAAACCCATCTCATACATGGCCCATTTCACTGGAATAGGGTTGGATTCAACAAATAGATCTTTATGCAGCGGCATCAGCTTCTGCTGTAGTGCTCGAGCTTCGTCGAACTTTTTATCCAAGCCGAGCTGGCATAACTCGGCCATCGCCTTAGGCGCTGCGTTAGCGGTAACAGAGATATTCCCGTGACCGCCAGCAAGAATGAGCTCGATCGCGGTGGCATCATCGCCTGAGTAGATTGCGAAGTCGGCTGGTGCGTTATCGATCAGGTATTGAGCACGCTCGATATCACCGGTCGCCTCTTTGATTCCGACGATATTTTTCACCTCAGCCAGACGAAGCGTTGTCTCTGGCAACATATCACAGGCCGTACGACCGGGAACATTGTAGAGAATCTGAGGGATATCAACGGCTTCAGCAACCGCTTTGTAGTGTTGGTAGAGACCTTCTTGAGTCGGTTTGTTGTAGTAAGGGGTCACCAAAAGACAGGCATCAGCACCCGCATCTTTGGCACCGCGAGTCATCTCAATCGCTTCACGAGTAGAGTTAGCGCCTGTACCGGCAATGACCGGCATTTTGCCTTTACAACGCTCAACAACGCGAGCCACCACCTCTAGGTGCTCATCATAATCCAGTGTCGCAGACTCTCCAGAGGTACCCACAGCAACAATTGAGGCTGTACCCTGTTCGATGTGCATATCGACAATGCGATCTAAAGCCTGCCAATCAATATCACCGTTATCGTGCATCGGCGTTACCAGCGCAACGAGGCTGCCAAGAATCATATATTTCACCTTATTATGGCTCGGTTGCTGATCTCTAAGGCGTTATCCTTTTAATGATCAGCAAGAATACTATTTAGCCGACCATTTTAAACGATTTCCGGGTAACATTCGTAGAGGCACAGTAACTTTTTATTGCATTACTAGGAGATAAAGATGGTTGAAGTCGGTCAAACAGCTCCGGACTTTGAAGCAAAGGACCAGAATGGAGAGACAATCACGCTAAGTCAGTACAAGGGTAAAAAGGTTGTTCTCTACTTCTACCCTCGTGACAACACGCCTGGCTGTACCGCTCAAGCTTGCGACCTGCGAGATAATATTGAGCGATTGGCGGACAATGGCTATCAAGTGATCGGTGTGAGCACAGATTCAGAGGCCAAGCATCGTAACTTCATCGAAAAGTATGATCTTCCCTTTCCACTTATTGCCGATACTGACAATGCTGTTCATGAACTCTACGGAACCTGGCAGCTGAAAAAGAATTACGGCAAAGAGTACATGGGTACGGTCAGAACCACCTTCATCATCGATGAGCAGGGCAAGGTTTCTGATGTAATTGCCAAAGTCAAAACCAAAGAGCACACCGCTCAGATATTGGGCGACTGATCGATACGATAAGGGGTGCCTCAGCACCCCTTCTTTTTAAAATTGACGATCCAACTTACCCTGCATCAGATGGTGGCAGTTCATCCGCTGTAGGCCAGGCTGAGACAATCGACTTAACCAGAGTCGCCAGTGGGATAGCAAAGAAAACACCCCAGAACCCCCATAGCGTTCCAAATACCAGTACAGCCACAATGATAGAGACTGGGTGCAAATTAACCGCTTCGGAAAAGAGCAAGGGTACAATCACGTTACCATCGATCGCCTGAATGATCGTATAGGCAAGCATTAGGTAGAGAAACTGATCGCTCCAGCCCCATTGAAAGAAGGCAATCAGCGCCACTGGGACAGTCACCACCGCAGCACCGATATAAGGAATCAACACCGACAGACCAACCAACAAACCAAGTAGCGCAGCATAGTTGATACCCAGCAGTGCAAAAGAGATAAAGGTAGCGACACCAACGATTAAAATTTCAATCGCCTTACCGCGGATATAGTTAGCCAACTGAGAGTCCATCTCGTTCCAGACCTGATCCATCATCTCCCGCTTCTTAGGCAGAAATGCAGTCCAACCAGCGATCAAACGATCACCGTCCAACAGGAAGAAGAGCACCAGAATAGGCACCAAAACGAAGTAGATCAGCGCGGTTAACACACCCGTTAGAGAGCTTAACGAGAAGCTAAGTAGCCACTGCCCTAACTGACTCAGCTCAGCGGCAGCGGTGCCGATAAGGTTGCGAATCTGTTCAGCAGAGACCAATTCAGGGTAGTTCTGAGGGAGCAGCATCAATACCTGCTGCAACTTCGTCACCATGCCGGGCAGCTCATTGAACAGGTTAACCAACTGCGTCCAAACTGCAGGGAGAATGAACAGGAACATTGCTACAACAAAACCGGTGAAGGCGATAAACATCGTTGCAACAGCACTTTTGTGACCCAAGCCAATGCTTTTCAATCGATTGACACCGCCCTGCATCATGAAAGCAAGAATGAGCCCGGCAAAGACCGGAATCAGCGCACCACCTAAGTGCCAAATCACCAAACCAGAGACAAACAGCAATAAAAACAGCAACAGCGCCTCCTCATTTGAGAAGTAACGTTGTACCCATTTACTAAAAATCTTTTGCATCGCTCAATTAACCTCTGCGAAGAAGGTGAATATAGGTTTGGTTGTTCTCTGTCGTGGAGATCAACTCATGATTCGACAGATCAGCATAAGCTTTAAAGTCACGTACAGAACCCGCATCCGTCGCAATCACCTCAAGCACCTGCCCTACTTCAAGGGTGTTCAGCGCCTGTTTTGCTTTCAATAACGGCAGCGGACAAGCTAAACCCGACGCGTCGACTCTTTTATCAATGTAAATCTCTGTCATACTAAAGTCAGTGTAAAAAGCGAATCTATCGGCGCAATGTAACTGATATGCAGAACAAAGGCTATGCTACCTCTGATGCGAACCCCTTTAATCATTCTACTATCCGGCCTTATCGGCTTGAGCGTGCAAGGCTCAGAGAAGCTGCCCTCCCTAGCAGGCAGCACCAACTCGAGCTATCAGCTTGAGCAGGAGAGAGCACTTGGCCAGGCCTGGATGCGCATGATGAAAGCCCAAGCCCAGCTTTTGGACGATCCCATCGTCGAAAACTACCTCAAAGATCGACTCTGGTACCTATCTCCCTTTTCTGAGCTACAAGATAAGCGGTTAGATCTATTGGTCATCGACCAACAGGAGGTTAATGCCTTTGCCGCACCGGGCGGCATCATTGGCATCAATGCGGGTCTGCTGCTAGCAACAGAGACAGAAGATCAATTAATGTCGGTGATCGCTCACGAGCTTGCCCACTTAAGTCAGCGTCACTTTGCACAACAACAGGCGGCCAGCGAGAAGCGACAACCACTAGTATTAGCTGGCATCGTCGGCAGTATTTTACTCTCTAGCATCAACCCCAACGCAGGAGCAACCGCACTTCAAGGCACTATTGGAGCTTCAGAAAATGCAAGACTTAGCTTCAGTAGACAAAATGAGCTCGATGCAGACCAAGCAGGTATGCGCACGCTGGTTGCCGCAGGGTATGACCCTCAAGCGATGCCACAGATGTTTGCACAGCTAGCGCAAGCCAATCGTTTTTCGGGCAGCGCTGTACCCGAGTTTTTACGAACCCACCCAGTGACTGAATCGAGAATCGCTGATTCCACTAACCGTGCCATGAATTTACCGAGCGCAAGCACAGAGAATCGTGACCACCAAAACTTTATGATTGCCAAATCGAGAGTGGCTGTTAAGTATGGCGCTGAAAATCAGCTACTTAACAACTCAGAATTAGATGAGTCAGCCAAGCATTTTACTCACTACTTAAAAGCGCTCTCTGTGAATAACAACGAGGAAGCGCAAAACCACTGGGAGGCACTCTCCAAAAGCTGGCAACAACACCCTTGGGTGCAACTCAGTCGTTTAACTCAACTCTCTCTCAGCGGGCAAGCGACTGGACAGTTAATGGATGAGCTAACGGACCTCTACCCTAATGACCTTGCCGTGCAAGCGGCACTGGCCAAGACCTATAGAGAGCAGGGAAACGTCTCACAAGCGATCAGCCTCTACAGAAAACTGCTTAGAGATCACCCCAACAATACACTGTTTTTATACCATCTCGCCGAGCTCTATGGCTTGATCAATGATATAGAGCAGCTTCACCGTACCCGAATTGAGTTCTTTTTTCAGCGAGCTGAAATTGATCTAGCGCTCAGGCAGGTAGAGTTTGCCCGCAGGGATGCTAGGAACAATAGGATTCAACTGGGTTGGCTCGAACAGAGGGAGAGAGAGATTCGATCAGACCAACTGAGGTTTGATGAACTGTTTAAATAAAGATTGAAGTGAGCAACTGAGAAAGTCACTCACTCAATTAGAGATTAGCGGGCTTGAAAGCTCAACATTCTCTCAAGTGGGCGAAGCGCACGTTGACGAAGTTCTGGATCGACAAAGACCTCTTCACGGCCATGACGCAGTCCATCCAAAATATTTTCAAGGCCGTTCATTGCCATCCAGGGACAGTGTGCGCAACTTCGACAGGTTGCACCAGAACCTCCGGTGGGTGCTTCAATAAAGGTTTTGCCTGGAGCAGCCTGCTGCATCTTAAAGAAGATGCCTCGATCGGTTGCTACAATGAACCTATCGTTTGGTAGATCATGAGCCGCTTTAATTAGCTGACTGGTGGAGCCTACTGCATCGGCAAGCTCAACAACAGAGGCGGGCGATTCTGGGTGAACAAGCACCGCAGCGTCCGGGTAGACCGCTTTAAGATCCAACAACCCTTTCGCTTTAAACTCTTCGTGAACAATACACGAGCCATCCCACAACAGCATCTCAGCGCCCGTTTGATTCTCGATGTAACTGCCTAGGTGCTTATCAGGACCCCAGATGATCTTTTTATCCTGATCAACCAGATGTTCAACGACTTGCAGTGCGATACTCGATGTCACCACCCAGTCCGCTCTCGCCTTCACTTCGGCAGAGGTGTTCGCATAAACGACTACTTCATGATCAGGATGTGCATCACAAAACGCACTAAAGTCATCGATAGGACAACCGATATCAAGTGAACAGGTTGCCTCCAAAGTAGGCATCAAGATGCGCTTATCCGGGCTAAGAATCTTAGACGTCTCACCCATAAATTTTACACCAGCGACCACAAGAGTAGATGCCGAGTGATTAGCACCAAAACGCGCCATCTCAAGCGAATCAGCAACACAACCACCGGTCTTCTCTGCCAGTGCTTGAACCAGAGGATCAGTGTAATAGTGAGCGACCAAGCATGCATCGCGCTCTTTCAGTTCAACCGCTATCTGCTCTTCAAGATCAGCGACTTGAGCAGGCGTAAGATCACTGGGCAGATGCTCTTGAGCAAAATGCTCTTGCACCATAATACGTTGATCAAGATCTGCTTTTGTTTGCATACCAACCTCAAAAAGTGACGTATAAAGCAACGTCGTAACGAGTCAATTAGTTAAGAGTTAGACTGGGATATAACGTGTCGGATCCGAAACACCCGCATCATCAAAGCCTTTAGCTCGTAGGCGGCAACTGTCACAGCGACCACAAGCCCGGCCATCATCGTCTGATTGATAGCAGGAGACAGTCAAAGCGTAGTCCAGACCCAAACGATGACCGGCTTGAATGATCTCTGCTTTAGTAAGATCAATCAAAGGTGTCTCAATTTTGAATGGCTCACCCGTGACGCCGTTTCTAGTCGCTAGGTTTGCCATCTCTTCGTAGGCCTTAATAAACTCTGGACGGCAATCAGGGTAGCCCGAATAGTCCACAGCATTAACACCTATAAAGATCGCATCCGCATGCAAAACTTCCGCCCAGGCCAGCGCCATAGAGAGGAAGATCGTATTACGAGCAGGCACATAGGTGATAGGAACGCCCTCGGTTTCACCCTCAGGCACCTCAATCGAACTATCGGTCAGGGCAGAGCCACCGAACTGAGCAAGATCAAGTGAAAATACGCGATGCTCTTTTGCACCAACAGAGGCACAAACCGCTTTGGCGGCATTCAACTCAGTCAAAGCGCGCTGCCCATAGTCAAAGCTTAGCGCGTAACACTCATACCCTTGATCAGCAGCAATCGCCAATACCGTAGCAGAGTCAAGGCCGCCTGATAGCAGAACGACCGCACGTTTCGTCTTTTGATTCATAGTTATGAGCGAGGCTTGTAGTTACGAGCTAGACCTGCAGCTGAGCTTTTCGGATACTCATCAAGCAGTTGTTTAAAACTGCTCTGTTGCGCAGCAGAATCACCTAAACGATCCTGCACAACACCCAGTTTATAGAGTGCATCTGGGCGCTTACGATGGCCAACAAACTGAGAAACCACCGTTTCAAATGCGACTTTCGCTGAGTCTAGTTGCTGCTGAGCAAGCTTCACTTCGCCAATCCAGTAGTAGGCATTCGCTAGGTTATCACTGCTAGGATAGGTCTGAATAAACTGTTCAAAGGCTTGAACTGACTCATCAAACTTACGTTCACGAACCAGTGTGAACGCTTGCTGGTAAGCCACTCGATCACTGACTGTAGGTTCAGCAGGGGCTACAGGTGCTTCCGCCTCAACAGGAGAACCAGCAACGGTCTTCTCGACTGGCTGTGTCGCAGCAGCACTACTTGAAACGGGTGCATTTGTTTCGGAAGCAGCCCGATTCTCACCAAGAGCCACACTTGGAGACGCTGTCTCAACAACAGGGTTAGTAGTAACTGGGTCAGCAGCAACAGGAGCCGGCGCAGCAAGCGGGTCAGCTTGTTGAAGCACTAAAGAGCTTAGGCGGCGATCCATATCACGGTAACGATCCAACTGCTCTTTTTCGAGCTTTTGTAAACGATACTGCTGTGTCTCAATCTCACCACGCAACTGGCGAACCTCAGCCTGCAGCTGCTGCAGAAGAAGAACCAATTCGCTGTTAGCTGATTGAGAATGTTGTGCTGCAGAAACAGAACTGCTGGCAATAGTGCCAGCAGTCAGTAGAGCAATAAATAGACGCAATTTCATTAGCGGCTAGTGTAGCTCAGTTCTACACGACGGTTTAGCGCCCACTCAGCTTCAGTGTGACCAAGCATAGCTGGCTTCTCTTCACCGTAAGAGATAGTTTCGATCTGGTTGCTACCAGCACCGTTAACCATCAAAAGGCGAGCAACAGCGTTAGCGCGCTGTTCACCCAGCGCGATGTTGTACTCACGAGTACCACGCTCATCAGCGTGACCTTCTAAACGTACAGTCGCGCCTGGGTTGTTCGATAGGTACTTAGCATGCGCTTCAAGATCAGAGAAACCTTCCTGTTTAACAACAGCCTGATCGAAGTCGAAATAGAAAACGGTGCGCAGTTTAGCAACTTCAGCAAAAGAGCCAGCAGTCACATTGCTGCCGTCAGCGCCCTGAGCAGTTGCTGCGTTGTTGGTAGCTGCACCATCTGCACCGCCATCCGTTGTTGTGCTAGTTGAACTACAACCTGCAACCAGCGCTACGGCTGCTGCAAGTGCTGCTACACGAGTCATTGCGATTGCGCGCATCGTCAATCTCCTAAAATAAAATTTTTATTGGTCCTATTGGATAATGCTTAAACTATAGGCTGAGCTAAAGGATTTCAAGCGACTATCTAAAAAAACTTAAGAAACCTGCTCAATACCGACCAGAGTCCAGTTTCCAGAGTCTAAATCTGCGTCTCGACTGAGATGCCAAGCTTCAGCAAATGGAGTGCTGACGGCTGAACCATTTTCGCGAATCTCACCTTCAAAATAGAGACTAACAATGTGCTCACCCAAAAGGGTTTGGAAGTTAGCCAACTCAACATCAACTGACAAAACCTCAGTTAATTGGTTTTCTGGTAAAACCATTCGATTCGTTTTAAGCGACTGCAATAGCTCGGGAGAGGTGTAAGAGGCGATCTCCTGCCAATCTTGACGATCCCATGCACTCTGCAAATTTTTGAAATGATCCTTAGCGCCGGCCAGGAAAGCGTTTTCATCAAACCACTCAGGCGTATCAATCTTGGCGAACGTCGCGCTCATACCTGAAGCGTTTGAAGCACCACCCAATCCCTGTTCAGCATTTCTAGCGATGGGTACTTCATTCGGGGCGTATCCTCCCTGAGAAGCGCCTGCATAAGCAGCCCTTCTTTGCGACCCGAACAGTTTAAACAGCATAAAGATGACCAAACCAATCAACAGCATATCCATCAGTTGGATACCCTCAAAGGCGCCACCGAAAAAGAGAGCTCCCAGAATACCGCCGGCCAATAGTCCACCCATTAAACCACCCATACCCGCTTTACCGCCTGCCGTTGAGGTCGGCGCCGTTTTTGATCCGGTTTGAGAAGGGGCAACCTGTTTGGTCGGAGCCGGAGCGGCCTTCTTAGGCATGGAGTAGCTTTTGCCCAAGCTAAAACCGCCACCAAAACGTTTAGCCTCCGCTTGATGGGGGATAGCTGCCACCAAACAAAATGCAAACAGGAGCGTAAAGAGTTGTTTCATTATTGTATAAACCTCAGATCAATTAACGGTTTTAATTCGGTTCTGTCGAATACCAGCTATCACTCGTCTTACGACGGCCAACCAGATGCCGAGCACAATGAGGGCAATTCCGACTAGATGGAAGCTGTGCATAGTCTCATTCAACACCAAGATAGACAAGAGTGTGCCGAATACCGGAATCAGATAGATAAACAGCCCCGCCGTCGACGCGCCCAACTGCGCCACACCACGATTCCAGAAAGAGTAAGAGAGTATAGACGGAAAGATCGCAATATAGACCACAACCGCCCAGACTGGCGTCTCGAGGGTCGGCATGACAAAGCCACCCTGCTCAAACAGTGCAAATGGGAAGATCACCAGCAAACCAATCAAAACCGACAGCCCGAAAAAGGTGAACGGCTCGAGCTCTTTAGGTTTGAACTTTAAGGTGATCGAGTAGAGAGCCCAAGTCACAATCGCAGCCAATATCCAGACATCCCCTGGGTTAAGATGCAGTGAGGCAATTCGCTGCAACTCACCTTGGGTAATTAATACCAGAACTCCCATCAGTGATGCCGCAATCCCTAACCACTGCAGCCCACCCACAGACTCTTTGAAGAATAGCCGGTTCAACAACAAAATTAGAACGGGAATAATCGCATGCATCAAAGTAGTGTTTGTCGCGGTGGTCGTCTCAACCCCCAAATAGATGAACGTGTTGAAACACCCGACACTGGTGAGTGATAACCAAAAGAGCAGTGGAAAATGCGCTTTTATAATCGGCCACTGTCGAATCGCTTTGGGCAGCCAGAAAGGCAATAGGATCAAAAAGGCGAGTCCCCAGCGTAAAAATGCCATCAATAGTGGGTCGGCAATATCAGCCACTCCTTTAGCCGCGACATGATTACCCGCCCAAAATAGTGGCGTTAAGATCAACAATAGATAGGCGATCAACGTGCATTTCCTTTAGCAAAATAACTTAATAAACCGTAATGAGGCTCTTCGCCTGTTACGGCGTAATTGAGAGTACGAGAGTTCTCAAACAACCAGCGCTGTTGAGACAGGTCCGCTCCTCTTCCGGCAAACAGGATCTGATCTCCCAACTGCAGCTCAGTCAGCTCACCCGGCTCGATCATAAATTGATCACCACGCTTCACCAGCAGAGCCAAACATTTCAGCTCCTTTGCTCGATCTGCTGGGGATTTGAGTAGTGATCGTAACGTCAATGTCTGACCAGATTCTATCCACTCTTTTACTGCAGGCGTCTCTTCTCCCAGTGTAAAAGCCTGAATGCGAACCTGGCCATCACCTACAAGGCGATTTAGGCGCTGAATGAGCTCTCTGGCATCCACTTCATCAAGCGCCATCGATTGGTCTAAAAACTCAGCCAGCAAAGGTGTACGCAGATGAGCCAGAATGCGACTGGCAATGGTGCGACCGGGGTTCATGACAAAATCGGCTTTAAGTCGCTCAAAAATTAACTCATTAGAGTCCAAGTTTTGGCGAACAACCGTCTGCAACCTAGGATTTAATTCGCGAGCCGTCATGATGATCGACAGATTATCCGCATCATTACCTGTACCAGCAATAATACCCACCGCTTCTTCAACACCCGCTTGAATCAGGGTAGATGCCTCGGTACCTATACCGACAATCGATGTGGGCTCATCACCTCTGAAGCTATCCATATGAGGATCCACTAAAGTGATCTCTGTCCCCTCAGCACGCATGGAGCCGGCTAACGCGCGACCAAAGCGACCATAGCCACATAAAATCCAGCGACCCGATTGATGCTTATAGGTTGATGCGATTGAGCGGTGCTCAGAGTAAATCAGCCAATCAACGATCAGATGCTTTTGCGGACTGTGGGCCGCTAGGCCAAGATACTCGGCAAACTGCTTAAAGGGGTCGACTACCAGATCGGTGCCAAAGGAGTAGAGGTTGGCAGTGGTCGTATCATTTTCGCTGCGGCTCACCACAATGCGTTTCGGATAGAGCAGCTTGCTGGCAATCGAGACCGACAGATTGACGTTATCATCATTGGTCAGGGCCAACACACCCAGACAACTTGAGTTCTGCAAACCGGCCAGATCGAGATTTTCTGGCAGTGAAGCATCGGCACATAGACCCACCACCGGCAGTGAATACTGTTCAAGTTCTAAAGCATCAATTCGGCTCTGATCGATATCGATGACCACTGACTTGATACCCTGTTGCTCTAGTCCAGCCACCACATCTCGGCCCGTTGTGCCAAAGCCACAAATTAGATAGAAGGGCTCTCGAATCGATCGAACTTGATGAGCAAAACGGCGAGTGCGCAACAGACGCGAGAATCCTTGATCTTGCAGCACACTCAACATGGCACCGATGGCATAGAGCCAAGCAATGACGGTTGCGTAGATGCAGACCAGGGTCCACATCCGCTGAGCACTGGTGAATGGGTAAGGAATCTCACCAAAACCGATGGTGGAACCCATAAACGAGACAAAGTAGAAGGCGTGGAAGAAATCCATACGCCAAGGCTGACCCTGATCATCAAGCCCAGGTATTAAAACAAACCCAAGCACAGAGACGGCGTAAACGCCGATTAGAACGCTCAGGGGCAGTCTTAGCCGCCTAAGTAGAATATAGAGCAGTGTATTCATCGACGAATCGACGCACTCTCAACCACTAGCAGAACCACCGACACAACATTCGCCACCAGTGCGCCAGCTGCAAGCGACACAATACTGGCCATCGTCCCATCCGTCATTCCCAGTGACGAGATCTGCTCGGCATAGGCCCAGACCACAGCAGCGGCAATCAATTGCAAATCGGCAACCAAGCTAGTCGCCAGCAGCAGTGCTCCAAGGTGGCTGCGGTCACCAAACTTCAACACCGTACAAATTAAACTAACCACCAGGGCCAAAAAGAGCTCAAACACTTCATGATGTGCAGGGTTATCGATATCCCCAAGAACAAAGCCGACATTCAGCGTCAGGGCTAAGATGATAAAGAATCCAAATACAACCTTTTCACGGTTCATCAACAAGCGCTCCCAATAATCCAGTTAGTCAGCTTAAAACGTATTTCTGTTCAACATCTTAACGACGTTTAAGTTAGGCTTAATATTAATGACTGAAGCTAACACTTATCGTGACTGTTTATCTAGGGGGTATTTCACATCGTGATCAAGAAATCGATCGTTTCTCTTCTATTTCTCGTTTTTTTATCACTGTCGTCGATCGTTGGTGCCGACATAATCAAAAGCCTCAACGACACTCGTGAGTATCGAATTCTTGAACTGGACAATCAGTTAAGAGCATTGCTGATCTCGGATATGCAGAGCGACAAAGGAGCCGCCTCCTTGAATGTACAAGTAGGTAGTAGCGCCAACCCACCGGAGCGTGCAGGACTGGCCCATTTCCTAGAGCACATGCTCTTTTTAGGCACCGAAAAATACCCAGAGGCGGACGCCTATCAAGCGTTCATTAACTCTAATGGCGGCAGCCACAACGCCTTCACCGCCTACGATGATACGAACTACTTTTTTGATGTCCGAGCAGAGGCGTTCCCAGAAGCGCTCGATCGTTTCGCTCAATTTTTCATAGCACCACTCTTCACTGAGGCTTACGTGGATCGTGAACGAAATGCCGTCCACTCTGAGTACGAGTCAAAACGGCTGGATGATGGACGTCGCATCTACGTGGCTAAAAAAGAGGCGATGAACCCAGAGCACAACTGGACCCAGTTTTCGGTCGGCAACCTCGATACTCTGGAAAACACGCCAGAGAACCCCATTCGCCCCGATTTGATCGACTTTTACAACCGTTACTACTCGGCCAATTTGATGACACTAGTGGTCAGCGCACCGCTCTCTTTAGACGAACTAGAGACGCTAGTAACTCAGCGTTTCTCTAAGGTTAAAAACAGCAACGCCACGCCCTACAGCGATGCGGTGCCGCTGTTCACAGAGAACGAGATAGGTCGTGAGATTCGCATCAAAACCCTCAAAGAGAGCCGCCAACTAACGCTCACTTTTCCTGTTCCCCCCAGAGAAGGTTACTGGAAGAAAAAACCGCTCTACTTTATTGCAAACCAAATCGGCTATGAGGGCAAAGGGTCACTCCTCTCTTACCTTAAGGATGAAGGTCTAGCCGACAGCGTCGGGGCTTGGACTGGCATCGATCAACCCGAACAATCGACCTTTGATATCCATATCGATCTAACCCTAAAAGGTCTGGAGCAGAAAGAGCGTGTGATTGAGGCAGTGTTTAGCAAATTTGAGCTTATTAAACAGGCCGGTGTTCAACAGTCACTCTTTGATGAACAAGCTCTTCTTGCGATGAATGAGTTCCGATTCCAGCAGAGTTCAGAACCGATCCACAACGTGATGCGTCTTTCTCAGATGATGGTGGACTACCCTGAGGCTGAATTGATCAGGGCCTCCTACGCCTTTGATCAGTTTGATGCCGCGTTGATTAACGACTACCTCTCGTACATGACGCCGGACAACCTAGTGCTAGGCCTCTATTCACAAGAGGTTGAGACGGATCAGCAAGAACCTCGATATGAGATCGACTACAGCATTAAAACAATCGACTCCGCCCTTCTAGAGCGTTGGAGGAGCCCTAAATCCATTCCTGCTCTTAGCATAAAACCCTTGAACCCCTACATTGCCGATCAGTTCGATCTTCTCGAAGAGTCGCAAGCAGAGTTACCTGAGACTATTTTTCAAAAGGGCAATCTCACAGCCCTGCACAAGGTTGATGTCAGCTACAAGCAGCCCAGAGGGGCAATCAATCTGGCAATTCTGTCAAATAAGGCTCAGCCTGATGCTGCCGCATCCGTCGCCAATTCACTGTTGACCGACATGATCAATGAGCAGCTCAACGAAGCGCTCTACGATGCTGCACTGGCTGGACTGAATGCAGAGCTCTACCCTCACCTGCGAGGCCTATCCATTAAAGTGAGTGGCTACAACCAGCGTCTGGATCGGTTGTTAGAAACACTGCTCAGGCCACTGAGAATGCCATTACAGGATGAGGCGTTATTTGCTCGACTAAAGCAGAGCCTTAAAGAGGATCTTGCCAACAGCCTTAAAGAGAAGCCCTACAACCGAACCTTTGCCCTGCTCTACCAAGAGTTGTTGAACAGTTGGAGCAGTGAAGAGAAACTGGCTGTCATTGATTCGATGACACTGGCTGATCTTTCCAAGCAGAGGGAGAGTCTGCTCGCAGAGGGTCAGTTAAAACTGTTTATCCACGGCAATATCAGTCGTGAACAAGCTAAGTTGATCAGCTCAACCGTTCACTCAGCACTCTCTGAAATGAAATCCGTTAAAGTCAGCCCAATCAAAGCGAAGAGCCTAGCTGAGGGAGAGACAACCAAATCGATCTCGGTGGCGCATACCGACTCCGCACTACTGCTCTACCTTCAGGCGGACAGTGACACCGCTCAAGCACGCGTTGAAACCGCTCTGATCAACGAGCTTCTCTCGACACCGTTTTACACTCAGCTGAGAACAGAGCAGCAACTGGGCTATGTGGTCTTTTCAAACCTTCTACCTATAGGTGAAACACCCGGAGTCGGTTTGACCGTGCAATCTCCGACGGCTGATTCGCAAGCGCTGAAACAGGCTTATAGTGATTTCTTATCGGGTTGGCGTGCAGGGTTAGCAGCAGAGCTAGAGCAAAACATCGAACAGTATCGAGCAAGTCTGCGCTCGCGGATTGCGTCACCCTCCAAGCGGTTGGCGGATGAGACTGAAAGACTCTGGCGAGAGATTGATCGTGACAACCTAAACTTTGATACCAGAGAGCAGCTTCTAACCGCGTTAGACAATCTGACGTCTGAGCAGATACTCAAACGCGCAGATCAGCTGCTTGAACGTAAACTTTGGATAGAGGCTAACCCTGAGCAATCTTAGTCATACTCTCTAAGGTTCAAAGGGGTAGATCGACTCCGCATAGAGGGCGATATCTTCCAATATCGCCCTTTGCTCAGCCGTAGTCTCCGGTAGTTCAGCAATGCGATTCAGCTCTGCATAGAGTGCTTCAAAGGTGAGGTAACCACCGGTGCCTTTCAGTAGCTTTTGCGCTCGAAACTCCTCCCAACTCAACTGTTCCTCATCGGTTAGGGTTTCTGGGAAATTTCGAGCTTTATAACGCAGCAACATCTCCTCTAGACGGGGATCCTGAAACGGCAGCTGTAATTCGTACAAGCTCTCTTCATCCGCCTCACGCACGCGATCGATCAGTTTTTTGTCATCATTGGAGAAGAAGCCACCAGAGTAGATCTGCAGATCAGGGTCAGCAATCGCATCGCGATCCTCTTGGTAAACCGCCATCAGTTTCTCTCGGAGATTGGGTTCATTGCGCAATAGCGCCAAATGCGCCCGACATTGATCGCCATCAATGGCAAACTTTGCCGGTTCATCACCACGCAGCATGTTGGCCGGTGCCACAATCGGGCAACGATTGGCATGCAGCAACTTCAGAGCTAATTTAGGGGTATTCTCATCACGCTGATCGCGCGGGAGATAGAGATTCTGTTTAATCTGCTCGGCAGTCAGTTCAAAAAGCGGGGCTGGGTTGTGTCGTAGATCCCAAACAATGCTGGCATTCTTGTTGGTTGGGTGCACCGCAATCGGGGCAACAACCGCCATATTGCCTTGCTCTACCGGGTAACGTGATGAGACGTGTAACACCGGCTTCATGCTTTGCGGATCGATCAGTTTTTGAATCGCCAATTTGGAGCGATGACGAATCACATAATCAAACAGCTTGGGTTGTCTCTCTTTAACCAGCTTGGCCATCGCAATGGTGGCATAGACATCAGATAACGCATCGTGGGCACTACCATGCTCAATGCCGTTAGCCTTGGTCAGATCTTCCAGACGCAAACTCGGCGTGCCATCTTCGTAGCTAGGCCAAACGATTCCATCGGGACGAAGTGCGCGAGTGAGACGTAACATGTCGATGATATCCCAACGAGAGCAGCCATTTTGCCACTCACGCGCATAGGGATCGTAGAAATTGCGATAGAGGGTATTTCGCGTCACCTCATCATCAAAGCGGATTGAGTTGTAACCGACACCGCAGGTACCTGGTCGAGCCAACTCTGCATGAATCCTAGCGATAAACTCGGCTTCACTGACCCCTTTCTCTAAGGCAATTTGTGGCGTAATCCCGGTAATCAAACAAGCCATCGGGTGCGGCAACATATCATCGGCAGGACGAGCGTAGATCATCACAGGATCCTCAATGATATTGAGGTCGGCATCGGTCCGAATACCAGCAAATTGCATGGGACGATCTCGTTGTGGATCGGTTCCGCTGGTCTCGTAGTCGTGCCAAAAAAACGTCTCGCTTTGCGCACTCATCTTCGCATCCTTGATGAAAATTGCTGATAATAGCGTTAAGAGTAACAGGCCCTTTCCATTCTGGCTAAGAGAGTTCTAAAAATGCTAAACAATCCTACTGAATCAAACTGCCCCTGCGGCAGTGGCGCCCCCTTTTCAGAGTGCTGCCAACCCTATCTAGCCGGCATCGCAGTCGCACCCACTGCTGAAAAGCTGATGCGCTCACGCTACACAGCTTTCTCTGTCGGTGCTGTGGACTATCTGATCGATACTTTAGCGCCAGAGCGACGCTCACCAGGTGAAGCGAACATGCTGGCACAAGAGCTTCGCTCAACCGAGTGGGTGAAACTGGAGATACTGGATACGCATGAGGGTGGACCTCTGCACCAAAAAGGACAGGTCGAGTTCAATGCTCACTTTAAAGCGGCCGATGGAAGAGCTGGGGTACTGCACGAACGATCCAATTTTCGCCGTGACGCTGACAAATGGATCTATGTGGATGGCGACGTTGAAGTCAATTGAAGGAAAGTGATGTCAGACGCACTGACTAGGCCTTTAAATACGCCTTTTGAAAAAATTGCGTCTGACATCGATTAATCCCTAACTCTATTAGAGAGGGATTAGAACATGTGTAGACCACCGTTCACTGAGAAGTCCGCACCGGTCATGTAACCCGACTCTTCGTCAGCAATAAAGGCTACCGTGCGACCGATCTCATCCGGTGTACCGAAACGTTTAACCGGAATCGTTGAAGTAATCTTATCCTGAATTGCCTGATCAATCTTAGCCACCATTGGGGTTAGGATATAACCTGGTGACACCGTATTGACGGTAATCCCTTTAGCAGCCACCTCTTGCGCCAGCGCCTTGGTAAAGCCGTGGATACCCGCTTTAGCTGCAGAGTAGTTTGCCTGACCGAACTGACCTTTCTGCGCATTCACAGAGGAGATATTGATGATACGACCAAAGCCTTTCTCAAGCATTGGGTTAATCACTAGGCGTGTCATGTGGAACATACTGTCGAGGTTGGCGCTAAGTACTTCGTCCCACTGTTCCCAGCTCATCTTCTTGAACTGACCATCGCGAGTAATACCCGCATTGTTGACTAGGACATCAACTGAACCACCAGTTAGCCTTTCAACCGTCGCAATACACTCAGCACAAGACTCAGCATTAGTGACATCACCGTAAGCGACTTCGATCTCGTAGCCATCTTTGCGTTGCTCCTCTTGCCAAGCTTTGGCTTTCTCGTGATTACCACCTGAGTTGTAGCCAGCAACGACTTTAAAACCAGCATCAGCCAATTTGCGACAGATGCTGACACCCAAGCCACCGGTACCACCAGTAACGAGTGCGACTTTTTGACTCATATTATTCACCCTTGTGTTGTGATCGACTCTCAATGAGGCGATTGATATGCAGGGAATTGGCCACTCTTATTGCTTTCTGCGCTCCACTCTCAGCAAGCAAGAAATGGAAAAACATAGGCCATGGAGGCTTTAAAAACCCTACGTTAAATAAGTAATTACTCTACTTTTTAGAACCTGACAAGTTTTAATGTCAGACAATGAACCAAAGTAGTGGATCAATTTAAACCAGAGAGATGACAGTGGTATGACGTCTGATTAGACCCTTTTTAGGGTCCGGATCATCCAGAACCAAGCGAACAGCGCCGTCAGCGCATTCGCTACCACTAGGCCGATAAAGAGCCCTTTAAGGTCGAACAGGGTGCTACCTAGCCAGCCGAGTGGAATGTAGAAGAGAAAGAGTCGAACGATGCTGACACGCATCGCATGATAGGGGAGATGCAGAGCATTAAAGCTGGACGAGCTGAGGAAAGTAGTCGCCTGAAATCCAAAGCCCAGCGGTACAATCAACATCCAGAGAACCAACCAGCGACCAACCTCAGAGTCGTTAGTAAACAGTGGCACTAAAAGCCCTGCACCAAGGGCTAACAGCAGGTAGATCAACAACTGCCAACTCAATGCAAAGAACACCGCATCACTGTAGGCAGACTTAACACGCGCGATCTGTTTCGCACCTAAGTTCTGACTTATGAAAGGTGGCAGCGTCATCGACAAGGCCAAACAGACCAGTAGGGCCAGAGATTCGATACGACTGCCTACCCCAAACGCTGCAACCGCAGCTGCACCATGCTGCGCAACAATCGCTGTCAAAATCCCGTTAGCCAGCGGCGTCATCATATTTGACAGAGCCGCGGGCAGACTGATCTTTAGGACTGAACGCCAATTTTTAAACAACACACTGGGGTCTAGTACTCCCAGCAGGATCATCTTTTTACGAACGAACAGCACCCAAATCGCTAACACAGAGGTGATCGCCCAAGCGATTAAGCTAGCAATGGCAGCACCCTGTATGCCCATCGCAGGAATAGCGCCCCAACCAAAAATCAGGATGGGATCCAGGATAAAGTTGAGAATTGAAGAGCCCAACATCAGCGCGGCTGAGGTGCGAGTATCACCCATCGAGCGGAAGGTGCTGTTACAGACCATGTTCAGAACCATAAAGATGGCCGCAAAGAACCAGACCGACATGTATGCGTCTATATAAGGGATCAGATACTCAGCAGCCCCCATCAACTCTACGATAGGAATCAAAAGAAACTGCCCGATAAAGCCCACCACAGCAGTAATCAAAACTGCCATCAGTAGGTTATCAGTCGCTAAACGTGCCACTCGCTGTTTCTCACCGCGACCGATCAGGCGAGCTAGAGTTGCAGAAGTCCCCACACCAAGACCGATGGCCAGACTGGTCAGCGAGAAGCTAATCGGAAAGGTAAAGGACAGTGCCGCCAGCGGCCAAGTGCCTAAGCGACCGACAAACCAAGCGTCTGCCAAGTTAAACAGCATCAGACTGATCATGCCGAACATCATCGGCACGGTCATGCGCACCAGTGTCGGTCTTATCGGGTCATTAGTCAGATCTGCAGCTTTAGACATGCGGGCACTATAACCTAGGTTCCCACGCACACCCAGCTTTGCAGTACACTATTACAAAATTTGTCAGGGCTTAATGTGAATTTACTGATTCTAGAAAAAGAGGATTTCACCTCCTCAACTGAGGTGCGCATCAGTGACCGTCGTCACCGCCACATGCTTGAAGTACAAAAACTAGAGGTCGGCGACACCCTAAGAGCGGGCGAACTGAATGGACTGATTGGCTCAGCCAGAGTGGATCAGATCGATTCTGAGTCGGTATCCCTTAAGGTTGACCTTCAAAAAGAGCCCCCCAAACCACTGCCAGCGACTCTACTACTGGCCCTACCCCGTCCAAAAATGTTGAAACGGACCTTTCAAACCCTAGCCGCCATGGGGGTAAAAGAGATCTACCTGATCAACGCCTATCGCGTCGATAAGAGCTACTGGTCAACGCCTGTCCTGTCAGAAGACTCGATCCGCGAACATCTGATTCTGGGTCTAGAGCAAGCTGGCGACACACAACTGCCCAAAGTGCATATCCGTAAACGATTTAAACCCTTTGTTGAGGATGAACTGCCAGCGCTGGTTAATGGGAAACGCGCACTGATCGCCCATCCCTACAACGCTTCACTCTGCCCTGAACCATCAGATGAAGAGACATTGATAGCAGTCGGTCCTGAAGGCGGATTTATCCCTTACGAAGTCGATCTGATGCAGCAACAGGGGCTAGAGGCCATTCACCTTGGGGAGCGGATTTTACGGGTCGAGACCGCTGTACCCGTGTTACTGTCGCGACTTTTTCCCATTAGTTAGCTGACAGTGATCAAAGGGCGTTTAAATAACGACCCCAATCGAAACAGGGTCCCGGATCGGTTTTACGTCCCGGTGCAATATCACTATGACCGGTGATTCGGTGTGGGGTAATCAGCGGGTAGTGGGTCAGCAGTTGCTCAGTGATCTGAACCAATTGGTCGTACTGCTGATCGGTAAAGGGTTGATCATCGCTCCCTTCCAATTCAATGCCAATCGAGAAATCATTACACTGTTCGCGTCCATCAAAACTGGACTGCCCGGCATGCCATGCACGCTTGTTAAATGGTACAAACTGAACCACACGCCCCGTCCGCTCTATAAGCAGATGGGCAGAGACCTCTAACCCCTCTATCTGTTGGTAGTAGGGGTGCTCGCTGCAGTCCAACTCATTACAAAAGAAGCGCTCTACCGCCTGAGTATTAAACTGTCCTGGCGGCAAGCTGATGTTGTGAATCACCAACAGTGAGATCTCATCACTAGGTCGCTCATTACAATTGGGCGAGGCGATCCAGTCGGCGCCTATGAGCCGGCCTGAAGGCTGATCGATACTGAAACTAACTGACAAATTGAACCCCGCTAACAGTGGCGATGCAGGTAAGATCACGTACAATACCTGTTCAGATCATATTACCCGAAGAGTCCCTGTCGATGCTAACGCTAGAAACCCTGCAGCCCACCATTGAAGCGAATGTCCGTCTTGCGATTGAAGAGGACGTCAGTACAGGTGACATCACGGCGGAGCTGATTCCAGAGAGCCAGCAGGCAAAAGCCGAGATCATCTCACGCGATCAAGCGGTGATTGCCGGCAGCGCTTGGGTCAATGAGGTTTTTAAACAGGTCGACCCGACCGTCGAGGTAGATTGGAAAGTAGCAGATGGGGACACCGTCGCGCCGAACACCCTGCTCTTCACTCTAAAAGGCTCTGCGAGAAGCCTATTGACCGGTGAACGCGCAGCACTCAACTTCCTTCAAACACTATCAGGCACTGCCACCCTCGCCAAACAGTACTCAGACAAGGTCGCCAACACCCCAGTTAAACTCTTAGATACGCGCAAGACACTTCCGGGGCTGCGTTTGGCACAGAAGTACGCCGTCACCTGCGGCGGTTGCTACAACCACCGCATCGGTCTGTTTGATGCGTTTCTAATCAAAGAGAATCACATTCTAGCGGCCGGCGGCATTGAATCCGCCATCTCACAAGCCAAGTCCAACCACCCAGGCAAACCGGTGGAAGTCGAAGTCGAAAGCTTTGACGAGTTAAACCAAGCCCTAGAAGCGGGTGCAGACATCATCATGCTCGATAACTTCACTCCCGATCAGATGCGCGAAGCGGTTGCCTTGGTTGATGGCAGAGCCAAACTGGAAGCGTCCGGCAACATCACCGACGACACCCTGGTGAGTTACGCCGAAACCGGAGTCGACTACATTTCGATTGGCGCGCTCACCAAGCACTGCCGCGCGATTGATCTATCAATGCGGTTGGTCTAGTTCAGATAAGTAATATCGTAGGAGCGATCTCGCAGAGGTCGCGATAGTGCCGGTGACTGGCTTCAGCCTGTCATCCGCAGGTAGAATTTATTACCTATCTGGAAAACACCGATAAAGCAGATGACAGGCTGAAGCCAGTCACTAGTGAATTAAACTCGATACGCAGTCGCGGGGCTGACCTCTGGTCTGACCCAACTTTATCAGCATCTTCCAGATCGTCGGGTAAAGTTTGCCAACAAACTCAATGCCGAGTCGGTGTATGTTCAAACTCTTCAGGACTCATACCCGAACTGAAATCCTCAATATCCGGCTGAGTCGCGACCTTGTATCCCTCGCTTGCCCACTCGCCTAGGTCAATCAACTTACAGCGCTCTGAACAGAATGGGCGGTACTTGTTTTCGGTGGAGTACTCGACCTTTTTTTCGCAGGTGGGGCATTTAACTTTCACAAGGGCTCCTGTCGGATTATGTCGTTTGTTGAGTGGTCAGCTGATGATAGAGCGCATCCACCTGAGAATAAAGCTCATCCAGGGTGCCGGTATTGCTGATCACATAATCGGCCCGATCAATTCGTGACTGACGATCCATCTGGGCGGCAAGAATCGAATCGACCTGCGCTTCACTTACACCGTCACGACTCAAGGTTCGCTGTCGTTGTACCTCGACCGGCACATCGATCACTAGCGACGCATCGATCTCTTGGTATTGCCCGCTCTCAAACAGCAAGGGCACAACCACCACCGCGATTGGGGTCTCGGCGTTTAAAGCGCGTTCGAGGGTCCTTTGACGAATCAGCGGGTGCAACAAAGCCTCTAACCACTGACGCTCATTAGGATCTTTAAAGACCCTCTCACGCAGTGCCGCACGATTCAACTGGCCATCATCTTGAATCACTTCAGGCCCAAAATGCTGTTCAATCTGAGTCAGCGCCGGCTGACCAGGCTCTACCACTTCGCGCGAAATGAGATCGGTATCCACCAGTGTTGCACCGAGGGACTCTAAACGATCAGCGGCGGCCGTTTTACCGCTGGCTATGCCGCCAGTTAGCCCCAAAATAAACGGAGGCATTAGAGGCCCAATCTCGTTTTCAGTGCGGCGATAATCGGCAGATTCGCTTCTGGAAATTGGTAGGAATCCATCTCAACAGGGTTGATCCACTCAATGGGCTGGCCTTCTAAACCGGACGCTTCGCCACTGAATGAGCTGACCACCCAGACATCTAAGACCACCGATTTATCGCTGTAGTCGTGTTCAATGCGGACCAGAGGTTCGCACTGCTGAACCTCAATACCGATCTCTTCAAGCAGTTCACGCTTTAGCGCTGTCTCAACCGACTCATCAGCCTCTACCTTACCGCCCGGAAACTCCCAAAGCCCGCCTTGATGTTTATCATCGGGGCGCTTCGCAATCAGCAGTTGACCTAGTGGATTCAGTATTGCGGCGGCGGCAACCAGTATCTGTTTCATAGCGATTATTTGAATAGTCTCTTATGAACGGTAGTCGGCATTGATCGACACGTACTCTTTCGATAGGTCAGTCGTCCAGACCGTCTCGCTGGCAGTACCACGATTAAGTACCACGTGAATCAGGATATCCTCCTCATTCATCACCGCCTGTCCCTGCTCTTCGGTGTAGCTGGCCGCTCGGCCACCCTTCTCGACAATACAGACATCGCCTAAATAGATTTGTAGCGCATCCAGATCAAGGTTTTCAATGCCGGCACGACCCACACAGGCCAAGATACGACCCCAGTTAGGGTCACTGGCGAATAGAGCGGTTTTCACCAGTGGCGAATGAGCAATGGTGTAAGCAACATCCAACGCCTCTTTTGACGTTTCAGCCGAGTCGACACGGATCTCAACAAACTTCGTTGCGCCCTCGCCATCACGCACAATCAACTGAGCGAGTTGCAACATAATACGGTTAAAGGCTTCAACAAAGGCCGTTGCAGCAGCACTGTCCGCCTCTATTCGAACCCCAGAAGCACCCGTCGCAACCAGAGTACAGCTATCATTGGTCGAGGTGTCGCCATCGACAGTGATGCGGTTAAAGGATCGTTCCGTCGCAGCACTCATCCACGACTGCAACAAGACCTGATCAATCTCGGCATCAGTCGCCACATATCCCAGCATTGTCGCCATGTTTGGCATGATCATCCCTGCACCTTTGGAGATGCCGGTAATCGTAATGGTTTTACCATCCACTTCGATCTGCTCAGACGCCGCTTTAGCACGAGTATCAGTCGTCATAATGCCCCAAGCGGCATCCAACCAGTTGTCCTCTTTAAGATCAGCCAATGCAGCATCTAACGCACCAACGATCTTATCGACTGGCAGAGGCTCACCAATGACGCCGGTTGAGTAAGGCATTACCTGAGAGTCAGCAACACCCGCGCGCTGTGCAAGCTCTGCACAGACCGCTTTAGCATCCATCATCCCCTGCTCACCAGTACCGGCATTCGCATTACCCGTGTTAGTGACCAAGTAACGCACCTGACCCGTCGCCATATTGGCTTTCGCTAAATGAACAGGGGCCGCACAGAAAGCGTTCTTAGTAAAAACACCCGCTACTGACGCACTCTCCGGAAACTCCATCACAACAAAATCGCGACGTCCAGGCTTCTTAATGCCCGCACTGGCAATACCAATTTTGAAACCTGCAACAGGGTGAAGCGTAGGAAGAGTGTCAGGACCAACAGCCATGGAGAGTTCCTCGGAGTTAAAAATAATAGGCCATTATTTTAATGGGTTTGATCTGTGCCAGCTAACTATTTTTGTGTTGTTGTTTTGGGAAGATCAAGGGCAATCTATCCGACTAGCGTCGGCTAGCCTTCTTCTTTGTGTGAGCAAAGAAGAAGCAGGGCCGAAAGTGTGCTCCTGCACTTTCGGCATTCACCACATCCTGTGGATCAAACACACCCCGCTCCTTCGGCCTTCGGCACACTGCGCGCGATACTCTTTTTCTAACATCGAAAGGCACATTTCAGACAGATGATTTGCACCTGCATCATCTGCATACAAAACGTCGTGTTTCTAAGCCTGCTCCGTGCAGGCGCTGAAACTCTCGCCCATCCGGGGCTCGATCCTTTCAACGTCTTAACGAAAAAGAACACCGTGCTCGTTCTCAGTCGGACGGGGATAAATCGGCACAAGATTCGAATCAGGCACTGTTGGAGCGGTCTTGAAAAGGCCGCGATGGGTATTAATGGGGATCTAGCCAACAGCAGCGGTGTCTGGCTTTAGCCTGACATCCACTCTTTCAACGTTTTCCAGATCGCCGGTTAAAATCTACCAGCAGATGACAGACTGAAGCCTGTCACTGGAGGATAGAAAACTATCCTCCTACAACCTGCCCAAGCTGGAAGATCGGTAGGTACATAGCAACAACCAAACCACCAACCAAGGTACCTAGCACCACCATGATCAGCGGTTCTAACAGGCTGGATAGGTTATCGACGGCGTTATCGACGGACGCTTCGAAGAACTCGGCGACTTTATCGAGCATGGAGTCAAGTGAACCGGCCTCTTCACCGATGGCGACCATCTGAACGGTCATCACGGGGAATACACCGGTCATATTGATCGCATTTTTCAAGGATTGTCCGGCAGCAATACCATTGCGGATCTGCATGATGGCATCGTGGAACACCACGTTACCGGCGGCACCCGCACAGGACTCAAGAGCCTGCACCAACGGCACACCCGCCGAGAACGTCGTCGCCAGTGTCCGGGCAAATCGAGCAACCGCTGCGTTATAGAGTATGCCACCAATCACTGGGATTTTAAGACTGGCTCGTTCGACGGAGTCTCTGAACTTCTTCGAATGGATCATGCCGCGCCGGAAGAAGTAGCCACCGACAAACAGCAGGCCCAGCACATAGAGCCAATAACTTTGCGCGATCTCAGAGAGATTAACAACGAACTTAGTAAAGGCGGGCAAGTCGGCACCGAAGCTGCCGAAGACATCCTCAAACACCGGCACCACTTTAACCAACAGAATCGCGGTTACTAGAAGACCGACCACAATAACCGCGGTTGGGTAGGTCAGTGCTTTTTTGATCTTGGCTTTAAGCGCTTCACTCTTCTCTTTGTAGAGTGCCAAGCGATCCAGCATCGCCTCTAGGGAACCCGACTGCTCACCAGCAGCGACCAAGGAGACGTAGAGATCATCAAAATATTGCGGGAAACGAGACAAGGCAGTGGACAGGTCCGAGCCACCATTCACATCCGCACGAATATCGTAAATCAGTTTCTTCAGTTTCGCCTTCTCAGCACCCTGACCGACGATATCCAAACCCTGTAACAGCGGAACGCCCGAGCGCATCATAGTGGCCATTTGACGTGTGAAAAAGGCAATATCGATCGGTTTAATCGGTTTATCTTTGTTGGAGAAGATCGAAACGCTCTGTTTTTTGACCTTGTCGTAGTTGATCCCCTGCTTACGCAACTGGATCTTCGCTTCAGAGAGCGTCAACGCATCAACGGTCCCTTTACTTTTGTTACCAGCTTTATCTTTACCGGTCCAAGCAAAGGTCAGAATTTTTGGCTCTTTGTATTTTTTTCGCGTTGCGGTCTTCGCCATTCAGAGTACTTCTATCAAATAATTAAGCATTAATGATCAGTTCTTAATAACGCGGTTCATCTCTTCGAGACTGGTCAGTCCCTCAGCAACCTTTTTAAGTCCTGCTGTCCTAAGCGTAGCAAAGCCTTCACGTTTCGCCACCTCAAGGATGTCGAGCGACGAGCCATTCTCCATAATGCACTCAGCCACCGCCGGCGTCACTTCGAGCATCTCATAGATACCGACACGCCCCCGGTAACCACGGTTACAGCGCGAACAACCCTCTGGGTTATGCTCAAACAGATGCAAATCAGCCAGTTGCGACTCCTCAAAGCCCTGCTCTAATAGAGTCTCATGTGGGATATCGGTCTGCTTTTTACAGCCGGTGCAGAGTCGACGTGCCAGACGCTGCGCAATAATCAAAGTAGCTGAGGTGGCGATATTGAACGATGCGACCCCCATGTTACGTAGACGCGTCAGTGTCTCTGGTGCCGAGTTGGTGTGCAGGGTTGATAACACCATGTGGCCGGTCTGAGCCGCTTTAATCGCGATCTCGGCCGTCTCCAAATCACGAATCTCACCGACCATGACGACATCAGGGTCCTGACGCAGGAAGGCGCGCAGCGCTTCGGCAAAGGTTAAACCCACTTTCGGGTTCACATGGACCTGATTGATCCCATCCATGTTGATCTCGACCGGATCCTCCGCGGTGGAGATATTTCGCTCCTCTTCATTGAGGATGTTCAAACCGGTATAGAGCGTCACTGTTTTACCCGAGCCAGTTGGACCGGTCACCAGCACCATACCTTGAGGACGAGCCAGAGTATCTAGGTAGAGCTCACGCTGACCTGGCTCAAAACCCAGTGCGTCAACGCCCATCTTGGCACTGGAGGGATCCAGGATACGCAGTACGATCTTCTCGCCCCATAAAGTCGGAAGGCTATTCACACGAAAATCGATCGAGCGTTTAGCCGAGATCTTTAACTTGATACGACCATCTTGCGGCACACGGCGCTCAGCAATATCCATATTAGACATCACCTTAAGACGGGCAGAGAGGCGCGCTGCCAGGTTTCTAGGCGGCGAGCTGACCTCTTGTAAAATACCATCGATGCGCGAACGGACACGGTAGCTCTTCTCGTAGGGCTCAAAGTGAATATCGGACGCACCACCATTAATGGCATCCAACAGAATCTTATTGATAAAGCGAACAATTGGCGCATCGGATGCGGCATCCTCGGCACTGCTCTCCTCTTTCGGCAGCTCCGTATCGCTCACTTCGAGGTTATCTAAGTCACTATCACCCAGATCGCCAAGGGAGGCAGAACTGTCCTCGGAATCGAGTACCATCTCGATCTTACGAGTCAGCTTATCCTCTTCCACCAATATCGCTTCGGTCGGAAAACCGCTAGTAAAGCGCATCTCATCAAGAGCTTTGATATTGGTCGGATCCGAGATCGCCACATAGAGACGAGAATTACGCTTCATCAGCGGCAGTGCGTGGTGGCGAACAATCACCTTAGAATCGACCACATCTTTAGGGATTACATCTAATGGGATCGCATCTAGATCCAATACCGGCAGACCAAACTCTTCAGATGCAGCACTGGCGGCACGACGGGCACTGATAACACGATTGGCAATCAGGTAAGAGATAAACGAGCGTTGCTCGGCACGCGCTTTAAGCAGAGCCTGTTGCGCAGTCTCGGCTGTAAACACACCGTCACTAACCAACCGCTTCGCTAAACCGCTTAAGTTACTCGATGCCTGCACAGAAGATTCCTAAATAATGGGTCAAAAATTCTCTATTAACTATCTTAACTATGGCAAAGATATCGAAAACCTGCACGTTTAAAGATAAAAAAGTGAGTTAAATCAGTATTTTTAAAATTTTTTGGCATTTTTTTTACTTTTTTACTTGGAACTTCCCAAATCTGGTCTACTTTAAAGGTAACGGATTGAGAAGCCCTCAGGGAGGGTTCAAGTGGCACAAAGGATGTACCGCTTAATGTATTTAATAGTTAACTCACTGGAGAGTTTCTTATGATGAAGAAAACACAAAAGGGCTTCACCCTAATCGAATTGATGATCGTAGTCGCAATCATCGGTATTTTAGCTGCGATCGCATTGCCGGCTTATAATGAATATGTAACCGATTCTCGAAACAATGCATGTCTTGCTGAAGCTAAAGGTCAAGCTAATAAACTATTGATTGATACAGCTAGAGGTGATGAATATACTGCACCAACAGGCGCACTTGCGTGTGACTGGTCAGGTTCGACTACAAGCACGTGGGCTAGCTCTGCAGTTAATACAACTACTGAACTGAAAGTTGAGGTAAATGGAACATCTAGCTCAGCTTCGTGTTTTGTAGGTGGCATATCATCTGGAAATTGTTCTATTCAATAATAGTTTATAAATTTTCAGAGGCCGCATCTGCGGCCTTTTTCTTTAGTCGAGTTGTTCTTACTCTCCCCTCATACTACACTGCGCCTCAATTGATTAATGAGGTCTCCCCTTGAAAAGCTACAAGCGTCTTACCCTGCTGATTCTGATTATCTTAGCTGCTGCAGTTACCTACTACATTGAGAGTGGCAAGCCGGAAGTGTCGCTGCAGACTCGTGCACAAGTTGAGACGGAACTCGCCAAAGACCCCACTTTCCCTGCTCGCCCTGTCTGGTGGGATAAGGGGCATATTTTAGGGGTAGGCGTACTACCCAACGGCCAAAACCGCAACAGCGACGCCGAACGCGCCTGCCAACTACTGACCCGCTTCGACATTAAACCCGCCGAAGTGCAGGTATTTGATGTACTGCAGATTCAGAATGATGATGAGTGGGTACAGATTGGTGGGGCGATTTGTAGCCGGTAGATAAAGCATCATCGGTGACAGGCCTTCAGCCTGTCATCCGCTGGTAGACTTTACTACCAATCTGGAAAACACCGATATCGCAGATGACAGGCTAAAGCCAGTCACCAGAGCTAAAAGCTAGATCAAAAGCTTTCTACTCGCCTAAAGGCGACCAGCCTTACTTTTTTGTCAGAAAAAAGTAAGCAAAAACTGACCACGCTCACTCGGCCTGCGGCACGCTCCGTTCAATGATTTTTCACTGAAGTCCAATAGGACACTGCAAACCGTTAATTGCTCCTGCATTAACGGAATACATGCCTTCCATGGCAATAAGTCGGCTCCTGCCTCCGTTGCAGACTTCGGCCATCCGGGCCTCAGCCGATTGAACTCTTAACCGTGAAAAACCATCGTACTCACTCTCGATCGGACGTGGACAAATTGGCACGAGATTAGAAACAGGCACTGTTGGAGCGGTCTTGAAAAGGCCGCGATTATTTTTTGTATGAATCTAGCTATTAGCACCGGTGTCTGGCTTTAGCCTGACATCTGCTATACCGGTGTTTTCCAGATAGGCATTAAATTCTGCCTGCGGATGACAGGCTGAAGCCAGTCACCGGCACTATCGAGATTGGAGGATCGCCGTTGGAGCTAGAGGAAGTGGTGGGCCCAGCAGGACTTGAACCTGCGACCGATCGATTATGAGTCGAGCGCTCTAACCAACTGAGCTATGGGCCCTAAGAAGCGCGCCCATAATACCTAGCTGGTAATATGGGCGCAATAACTTATAAATCAAAGATTTATTCGTCGATGAAACCACGTAGGTGATCAGAACGACTTGGGTGACGAAGCTTGCGCAGTGCTTTCGCTTCGATCTGACGAATACGCTCACGCGTTACGTCGAACTGCTTACCCACCTCTTCTAGAGTGTGGTCAGTGTTCATATCGATACCAAAGCGCATACGAAGTACTTTTGCTTCACGAGCAGTGAGACCCGCCAAGACAGCACGAGTCGATTCACGTAGGCCTTCACCCGTTGCTGAATCGATCGGTGAGTCCATCGTTGTATCTTCGATAAAGTCACCTAGGCTCGAATCTTCGTCGTCACCGATTGGAGTCTCCATCGAGATCGGCTCTTTCGCGATCTTCAATACTTTACGGATCTTATCTTCCGGCATCTCCATACGCTCTGCCAGCTCTTCCGGTGTCGCTTCGCGACCCATCTCTTGCAGCATTTGACGCGAGATACGGTTCAGTTTGTTGATCGTCTCGATCATGTGAACTGGAATACGGATAGTACGTGCTTGGTCGGCAATCGAACGAGTGATCGCCTGACGGATCCACCAGGTCGCGTAGGTCGAGAACTTGTAACCACGACGGTATTCAAACTTATCAACCGCCTTCATCAAGCCGATATTACCCTCTTGGATCAGATCCAAGAACTGCAGACCACGGTTGGTGTACTTCTTAGCGATCGAGATAACCAGACGTAAGTTGGCTTCAACCATCTCTTTCTTCGCGCGACGTGAACGCGCTTCGCCGATCGATAACTGACGGTTAACCTCTTTGATCTCGGTTAGATCAATGTTTAGCTCCTCTTCAACGGCAACCAGACGACGCTGTGCACGTTTAAGATCATCTAGGCTTGCTGAGATCGCATCAGAGTATGGCTTACCCGCTTTAACGAGATCATCGAAGTAATCAGGATTAGTTTCATTACCTGGGAAGGTTTTAATGAACTGATCACGCGGCATACGGCACTTCTGAGTACACATACGCATGATGTTGCGCTCTTGTGTACGGATACGATCGATGTAGCCACGAACACGGCTAACCAACATATCGTAGTAGCGTGGAGACAGTTTAACGGGAGCAAACACCAGTGCTAGCTCTTCAAGGGCTGCACCAAATGCTGATGAATCACGACCTTTGCTCTCTGCTTTAATCAGTTTAGCCAGAGCCTCTTCGATGGCACCGAAACGTTCAGCCGCCTCTTCTGGGTCTGGACCACGATCCTTTTCTGAATCATCATCGTTGCTGTCGTCGTCATCCGAATCATCGTCTGCGTCTTCAACCTCCTCCTCTTCAGGAATAGGATTGTTATTGGCGATTTCAGCATCAGGATCGATGTAACCGCTGAACAAATCGCTTAAACGACCCTCCTCTTCAACGGTCGTTTTGTAGGCATCAAGCACCAAGGCAACACTGCCTGGGAACTGAGCAAGCGCACCCATGACACCACGGATACCCTCTTCAATACGTTTCGCAATTTCGATCTCGCCTTCACGAGTCAGCAGCTCAACGGTACCCATCTCACGCATGTACATGCGCACGGGATCGGTAGTACGACCGGCATCCGACTCCACTGCAGCAAGAGCGGCAACCGCCTCTTCGTCAGTATCGTCACCTGCATCACCGTCGGTCATAAGAAGCGTTTCAGCATCCGGCGCAACTTCAGACACAGAGATGCCCATGTCATTGATCATGCGAATGATATCTTCTACCTGATCGGGATCGGCGATATCTTCAGGGAGGTGATCGTTCACCTCAGCGTAGGTCAAATAGCCCTGTTCCTTACCTTTAGCGATAAGTTCCTTAAGGCGTGATTGCTGCTGTTCAGTGTTGTCAGACATTTAAAATCCTGTGTCTAGCCACGTTGGGCGCGCAAAAATTGCAAGCGCCGAAGTATAGCTAAAAAGTTCAACCTCTGCCAGTTAAAGACGGATTAACGACAGGGTTATTAATAGTTTATAAGTGGGGACAGAAGGAAGGGTTTACAAGGCCTTACGCGCCAAGAGTTGCGCCAGCTGCTGTTTCTCTTCGTTAGTCAGTGGTCGCTCACGCGAGAGACGCGTCAGTTCAGCCAATTCGTGCTCGTATTTACGTGATAATAAGCGCCCCATAGCATCATCCAGCAACACCTTGGCATCGACATTATCGAGCACCGGATCGACCTGTGAGATCTCATTAAGCATCAGCAGGTTGGGCACCATTTCTGGGTCACGCTGCCAATCCAACAGCAGCGTACCCAGACTCGCATCGGGAGTGGTCTGCAGGTAGCTGAGCAACTGCCTAAGCAGCGATATATTCTCAACGTAGAGCCCTTCCAATTCAGTCGCCTGAACCACCTGATGCGCTAAGTCAGGACGGTGCAGCAGTATCGAGATTGCAGAGTTAACCAGGTTGATCTTAGTACTGATACCCGATCGCACTGGCCCTGAAGCTTGTGGAGTCTGAGAGGAGTAAGAATCTGAGTAGCTCGACTCCGATTCGAAATAGCGCGGATGCTGATACTCACCCGAGTCATAATCCGGCATCGACTCTGGCTGATACGACGATTTGGGTCGAGCTGCAGACTCAGGCGCGATCGTCTCCACTTTGGAGTGCAGGTTAGTGATGGTATCCAACTGTTCTATCGTCAAACCGGTCATCTCGGCAACCCGATCCAACATCATCTGCTGCAGCACTGAGGTCTGCATGCTACGAATTTTAGGAAGCGCTTGGGTCGAAAAGCGAGCTCGACCATCCATCGAGGTGAGATCGATATTGTCACTCAACGCTTTAAAGAAATACTCACTGAACGGCAAAGACTCATCCACTCGTGCCGTAAAGGCATCCAGACCTTCACTGCGCACCAGTGTGTCAGGGTCTTCACCATCTGGTAGGAATAGAAAACGGGCTGTTAGGCCATCTTTCATGACCGGCACACAGGTATCCAACGCACGCTTGGCCGCTTGACGCCCTGCAGCATCCCCATCAAAACAGAAGATCACTTCAGTCACTATCTTAAAGATACGCTCGAGGTGCGCTTCAGTGGTTGCTGTACCCAAGGTAGCCACCGACCAGGTTAAACCGTGCTGCGCCAAACTCACCACATCCATGTAGCCTTCCACGATCAGCAGACGCTCTAATGAGCCGGTATGCTGACGCGCCTCATAGAGGCCATAAAGCTCTTTACCCTTATGGAAGGTATCGGTCTCTGGGGAGTTAAGGTATTTCGGTTTTTCGTCCGTTAATACACGTCCACCAAAACCGATGGTACGACCACGCATATCACGGATAGGGAACATAATACGATCGCGAAAACGGTCGTAACGACGGCCGCGCTCTTCGTTTTCGACCATCATGCCGGACTTGAGTAGCAGCGGATCAGCATCCTCAGTCTCTTTGGCTATGTGTTTCTGCAGGTTATCCCAACCCGGCGGGGCATAACCCAATTGAAAACGCGCGGCGATCTGACCGCTCAGACCACGCTCTTTCAGATAGGCTACTGCTTTAGCTTTGTCGCTATGATTGCGCAACTGCTGTTGGTAAAAGGCGTTAGCGCTCTCGAGGAGATCAAACTGTTTCTTGACCTGTTTCTCATAAGCCACATCGCGCTGACGATCATGCTCACGCGGCACATCCACACCGACGGTACGCGCCAACTCTTCGATCGCTTCAGGAAAGTTGAGCTTCTCATACTCCATAACAAAACCGAGCGCATTGCCGCCAGCACCACAACCAAAACAGTAGTAGAACTGCTTATCAGGACTGACTGAAAACGACGGGGATTTCTCTTTATGAAATGGGCAGAGTGCGGAGTAGTTTTTACCGGCGCGCTTAAGCTTGATACGCGAATCGATCACATCGACGATGTTCACTCGCGCTAAAAGGTCATCTATGAAGTGCTGCGGAATTCTTCCTGACATTCAACTGCTCGCTGTCTGTTCCAGCGAACACTCTATCAGAGTTTCGCTTTGACCTTACCTGAAACGGCTCCCATGTCGGCACGACCTTGAAGTTGCGGCTTGATGATGGCCATTACTTGGCCCATCGCCTGCATGCCGGAAGCATCGGTTGCAGCAATTGCTGCATCGATAATTGCATCGATCTCTACATCACTGAGAGGCTGCGGCAAGAAAGTTTTAATCACCTCCGTCTCTTGCTGCTCCTTTTCCGCCAGTTCAGGACGCTCAGCCGCCTGATACTGGGCAATCGAGTCTTTGCGCTGCTTGACCATTTTGTCTAGCACCGCGAGCACGCGATCATCATCAAGTTCGATGCGCTCATCCACTTCGATGCGCTTTATCTCAGCCAGCATCAATCGGATCGTTCCAAGACGCACTTTATCTTTAGCGCGCATTGCAACCTTCATTTCATCAGTAATCTGACTCTTCAATGAAGACATCTTAATAACCTAATCTATCGTTTACTACAAAGACTCGACCACAAGGAATCTAGTCTGCGTCTTTACTTAATTAGTAAAGGCGAACGCGACGAGCGTTTTCACGCTGAAGCTTTTTAGCGTGACGCTTAACTGCTGCTGCAGCTGCACGCTTACGAGCAGTTGTTGGCTTTTCGTACGCTTCACGTTTACGAACTTCAGCTAGGATACCTGCTTTTTCGCAAGAACGTTTGAAACGACGTAGTGCAACGTCAAATGGCTCGTTATCTTTAACTTTAACGGCTGGCATGTTTTCCAATTACCTTTCAAGTTTGGTTTAAATTAACCTCGGACGTAATTTTCCGAGGGCGCCAAATAATACAGAGCACCACACCTTATGTAAAGCAATTTAACGCTTCACTAACTAGCCAGATTTCTGAATAATATGTGGCACCATTAATAGCTATGATTAAGGCCAGCTCTGAATGCTTGTACTCGGTATTGAAACCTCCTGTGATGAAACCGGCGTAGCGCTCTATGACAGCGAACGCGGCCTTTTAGGTGACGCGCTCTACTCGCAAGTAGAGATGCATGCTGAATATGGTGGCGTCGTACCCGAATTAGCCTCGCGAGATCACGTCCGCAAGCTGATTCCATTGATTAGAGAAGTATGCAAAGAGGCCGAGTGTACGCTGCACTCTATTGATGCCATTGCTTACACAGCTGGACCTGGACTGATTGGCGCCCTGATGGTCGGCGCCTCTACTGGTCGAGCATTGGCTCTAGCTCTGGGCATCCCTGCGGTGGGCGTCCACCACATGGAGGGGCACCTACTAGCACCGATGCTAGAGGAGACACCACCAAGTTTTCCTTTTGTCGCTCTATTAGTTTCAGGTGGCCACACCCAGCTTGTCAGCGTAAAAGGGATCGGCGAATACTCTCTACTTGGCGAATCATTGGATGATGCTGCCGGCGAAGCCTTTGATAAAGCGGCGAAAATGATGGGGCTGGACTACCCTGGTGGCCCGTTGATCGCCAAACTGGCCGAAAGTGGCAACAGCGATCGCTATACTTTCCCAAGACCGATGACCGATCGTCCTGGGCTAGATTTCAGTTTCTCAGGTTTGAAGACCTTCACCTTGAACACGGTTGAAGCTGCAAAGCGCGAAATGGGCGAGCTGGATCAACAAACCTCGGCTGATATTGCTGCCTGTTTTGAAGATGCCGTGGTCGATACATTGGCGATTAAGTGTCGACGTGCAATTCAGCAGACCGGGTTTAAAGAGCTCGTGATCGCAGGTGGTGTTAGCGCCAACAAAAAACTGCGTAAAAAATTGGGTGATATGGCCAAAAAAGAGGGTGCTAAACTTTTCTACGCCCGCCCCAAGTTCTGTACCGATAACGGCGCGATGATTGCCTATGCAGGCACTCAGCGTTTGATGGCCGGGGAGCGCTCACCACTCGCCATTACAGCCCAGCCACGCTGGCCAATGGAGACACTACCTGCCCTCGGCAAAGCTGGAGAGGTGCAATAATGGACACTATTTTTATAAAAAATCTTAGATTCGAAGCAATCATTGGCATCTATCCGCATGAGCGGACAGAACTTCAGCCTATGGTGATCAATTTAGAGATGGCCAACGACATTCGTGACGCGGCCAAGAACAACGATCTAGAAGCCTCTATCAATTACGCCGCCGTCAGTGAAGCGGTTATTCAGTTCTGCCAAGAGGCCAAAGCGGAGCTGCTAGAGACGCTCGCTGAAAACCTATCAGAGTTCTTAATGACTCAATTCAATATTCCTGGACTGCGTCTTGAGATTGGCAAACCGATCGCCGTAGCTGAAGCGGAACTGGTCGGCGTTCGAATTGCTCGTGGAGTAAGTTTCTAGTGCACCACATTCTGCTCGGCGTCGGCAGCAACCATCATGCCGAATCCAACATTCGTGCCGGCCTAGAGCAGCTCACTCACTTCTGCAGCAGCATCGAACACTCACCCTGCTATCGCAGCTCTGCCATCGACCCATCCCAACCCGACTACCTCAACCTAGTCACTAAAGCCGAAACCGAGCTAGACCAGGCGTCGTTGATTGATGCACTGAAGTCGATCGAGATTCAACAGGGACGAATGAGTGGTCGCTACTGCGCTCTCGACATTGACCTGCTCTGCTTTGATCAAGAGATCGTCGAATCTGAACAGTTCAATCTGCCACATAAGGACCTGGAAAACTACGCACACGTGTTACTGCCAGCCGCCGATCTATGCCCAAACCAGCAACACCCAACGCTTGGTTATACCTTTATTGAATTATGGAATAAAAAAAGGGATCAGTTGCTTGAAAATCAATCCCTTTACCCGCACTCTTTATAGAACAGAAACAAGATAAAACCTTACATTTCAGAGGTCTACTTCGGTGCTAAACCTGTTCTGGATCCCCCTACTGACACTCATTGGGGTGTTCGTTTCTCTTTCTGCTAACAGAGTGTCGAGAACGGCTTGCGCGTATGCGACGGCCGCACTGCCCGCGGCGGCTTTGGCTATCGTTATCTCATACGCACCCTCGGTACTCGATGGTGAGCATTTTGTTGAGCAATTCGAATGGATTCCAGCAGTCGGATTAGAACTCGCGTTCCGACTCGATGGGTTTGCACTGCTGTTTGCCCTGTTGATCTTAGGCATCGGTCTTCTCGTTATACTCTATGCCCGCTACTACTTATCTGAGCAGGACAACATGCCGCGCTTCTATGCGATGTTAATCCTATTCATGACCGCCATGTTGGGTATTGTGCTGTCAGAGAACCTGATTCAACTCTGGCTATTTTGGGAACTGACCAGCATCAGCTCCTTCTTGTTGATCAGCTTCTGGAATCACAAGAGCGAAGCGCGCAAAGGTGCTCGCATGGCACTGACCATTACTGGAATGGGTGGTTTGGCGTTGTTTGCAGGCATTTTGCTGATCGGCCAGGTGGTCGGCAGCTTCAACCTGACGGATGTATTGGCTCAAGGGGATCTAATCCGCGGCTCTGAGCTCTACCCCTATATTCTAGTCCTAGTGCTTCTGGGTGCTTTTACTAAGTCGGCACAGTTCCCATTCCACTTCTGGCTTCCCCACGCCATGGCGGCGCCAACGCCGGTCTCTGCTTATCTTCACTCAGCAACCATGGTGAAAGCGGGCATCTTTTTGATGGCTCGACTCTACCCGGCGCTTGCGGGTACCGACATGTGGTTCTTGATCGTCACCTTGACCGGTCTTGCCACCTTGCTGGTCGGCGCATACATGGCGCTGTTTAAGCACGACCTTAAAGGGCTTCTGGCTTACTCCACTATCAGTCACTTAGGTCTAATCACGCTACTGCTCGGTTTAAACTCGAAGCTTGCGGCGGTCGCTGCCACCTTCCACATCATTAACCACGCGACCTTTAAGGCTTCACTGTTCATGGCCGCAGGCATCATCGATCATGAGACGGGTTCACGGGATATGCGCAAGCTGAACGGCTTGTGGCGATACATGCCTCACACAGCAATGCTAGCGATGGTCGCGGCACTGGCCATGGCAGGGGTTCCGCTACTGAACGGTTTCCTATCGAAAGAGATGTTCTTTGCAGAGACCCTTCAGCAGGGGTCACTCGGTGCGCTCTCATGGATTCTGCCTGTTCTAGCGACTGTTGCCGGTATCTTTTCGGTTGCCTACTCGTTGCGCTTCATTCATGACGTCTTCTTTAACGGTGAACCGATCAATCTTCCTAAGACACCGCATGAGCCTCCACGCTACATGAAGATTCCTGTCGAGATACTGGTCGCACTCTGTTTTGTCGTGGGTATTGCCCCTGGTCTGGTAGTTGCAGAGATTCTGCACAGCGCTGCAACCTCTCTGCTACAAGGCGAGACGCCCTACTACAGCTTGGCCATATGGCACGGATTTAACTTCCCACTGCTGATGAGTTTCATTGCACTGTTGGGTGGCATTGTCGTCTACGCGACCCGTAAGCAGTTGTTTGAGTTTCAGGCGCAATTCCCTGAACGAGACGCTAAAGCGATCTTTGATCAAAACATCAAGCGCATTGTGGATGCTGCCACACGAATTTACGGCACACTTGAGAACGGATCGCTGCAGCGCTATACCATGCTGTTCATCTTGAGTGTTGCGCTCTTTACGACGGTTCCAATGACGAAGCTGATCAATTTAGAGGGTGCTCGCCCACTGCTGCCGGTCGATGGCATTAGCATCGTCGCTACCATTATTTTGGTCGTCTCCACACTGGTGACGCTGATCTGGCACCGCAAACGAATGATCGCACTGATTGCCGTCTCGGTCGTCGGCTTAATCGTCTCTCTAATCTTTGCCCGTTTCTCAGCACCTGACTTAGCACTGACTCAACTCTCAGTTGAGGTGGTCACGGTCATACTGCTGATGCTCGCACTCTTCTTCTTACCACAGGTCACTGCAAAAGCGGCTAGCCCCTCATCGGTGGTACGTGACCTTGGTTTGGCAACTCTGATTGGTGGCGTGATGGCAACCATTAGTTACGCCATGATGACCCATCCGCAAACCTCGATCGCCGACTTCTTTATCGCCAACTCAAAAACAGGTGGCGGTGGTACCAATGTGGTCAACGTGATTCTGGTCGACTTCAGGGGCTTTGATACCTTTGGCGAGATCACCGTACTGGGTATTGCCGGTTTAGGTATCTACAAACTGATCGCACGTATGAAACTCTTCATGCCATCAGCTGATCTTAACGGCATACCATGGAGCAACGATCACCACCCGATGATGCTTGCGACCGTCTCAAGAGCACTGCTTCCACTAGCTCTCTTGGTGTCGGCTTACATCTTCTTACGTGGTCACAACCTACCCGGCGGTGGCTTTATTGCCGGTCTAGTGACTGCCGTGGCTCTGATCCTGCAGTACATCGCTAACGGTGTCGATTTCATGCGCGAACGCTCGAAACTGAACTACCAGTGGCTGATCTCTGTCGGTTTGATCATCGCAGGCGCGACGGGAATGGGCAGCTGGCTATTTGGCTACCCCTTCTTGAGTTCTTGGTTTGATTACTTCTACCTGCCAGGTATCGGTAAGTTCGAGTTGGCCAGTGCCATGTTGTTTGATCTAGGGGTCTACCTAACCGTCATTGGATCCACCCTACTTATACTCGGGAACCTTGGTGCACTGACGACTCATGCACGTCCAGAGGAGTCTAAATAATGGAGTTACTGATCAGTTTAATTATTGGCCTACTCACCGCTGTGGGGGTGTTTCTGGTACTTCGTGGTCGTACTTTCCCAGTGGTACTTGGCTTAACAGTGCTCTCTTACGCTGTGAACCTGTTTATCTTTTCCGCCGGTCGACTCGTCATTGATGGTGCCGCGGTATTGAAATCTGGCCTAGCAACACCGGACCCTGTTCCGCAGGCGCTGGTACTGACTGCCATTGTTATCGGTTTTGCAATGACCGCCTTCGCGGTCATCCTGGCTATTCGTGCCCGTGCCGATCTCGGTAACGACCATGTCGATGGCCGACTACCAGAACAGAGCGGAGAGCAGAAATGAACCACCTAATCACTCTGCCCATCATCCTGCCGCTTCTGTTAGCCACGCTGCAGTTACTGCCTGTTTTTGAAAAAAGTATCGAGCGCCAGCGTGTCATCAGCCTGGTAGGGTCGCTTACTCTGGTGATCGTCTCAGTCGCTCTGCTCATGTCAGCATCAGCAGGTAATGTAACGCTTTATGCACTGGGTAACTGGGATGCGCCGTTCGGCATCCAGCTAGTTGGCGATCGCCTATCGAGCCTGATGGTTCTGCTGACCTCACTCCTACTGCTATCGGCCAATCTCTATGCCAGCGCAGGGGACGATAACCAAGGGCGCTACTTCTACCCGTTGATGATGTTCCAAGCGATGGGGATCAACGGTGCTTTCCTAACAGGGGATATATTCAACCTATTCGTCTTTTTTGAGATCCTGCTGATCGCCTCTTACTCTCTACTGATTCACGGCGGCGGAAAACACAAAACCAGCGCAGCTGTGCACTATGTATTCCTGAACCTTGTCGGCTCTGCAATTTTCCTATTTGCGTTAGGTATTATTTACGGCACGCTAGGCACCCTTAACATGGCCGATATGGCGCTGCGAGTACGTGAGCTTAATGAGTCTGAGATTCAACTGACTAAGATTGGCGGCATGATGCTGCTCTCGGTGTTCGCTCTGAAAGCGGCGCTACTACCTCTACAATTTTGGCTACCAAGAACCTACGCATCGGCCCCAGGTCCCGTCGTGGCCCTCTTTGCCATCATGACCAAAGTGGGCATCTACTCGATTATTCGCGTTCAAAATCTGATCTTTGGTGACAGCGCTGGTGCTCTAACCGACCTAGGACAGGATTGGATCTGGGTATTGGCGCTCGGCACACTGGTGATGGCCACTCTAGGGGTTATTTCGGCACCGAGCGTGAAACGTCTGGCCGCTCACCTAGTCATTTTGTCTGTCGGCACGCTGCTGGTGGCCGTCGGTTTTGGCAGTGCAAACTCTCTATCAGCAGCACTTTACTACGCCGTTCACTCTACGTTAGCAGGCGCTGCTTTCTTCTTAATCGGGGACATTATTGCTGAGCAACGTGAACGCTCGTTTGACCGAATCGTGGCCGGTCGCTCTTTAGCGCAGCCAATGAGCATTGGGATACTCTTTTTTATTGCGGCTCTAACACTGATCGGTATGCCACCACTGTCGGGCTTTATTGGTAAGTTTTTGATTATGAAGTCGATCGACAGCAGCTCGGCACTGGTCTGGGCTTGGCCGCTGTTATTGATCGGTAGTTTAGCAGCACTGGTCGCCTTTTCACGCGCCGGATCGACACTGTTTTGGCGCTCCAACGGTAAACCGGATAGCAGCAAGGCCTCAGCAACACGTAAATTTATTGCGGTCGGCATATTGCTGAGCGCTGCACCGTTAATGAGCCTTTTTGCTGGTCCAATCACCCAGTACACAGACGCGACTGTTGAGCAGTTACAGGCGTTTGAGCATGACCCGACACAGATAATGGCTAAAGGAGTACAACAATGAGTTTCGTACGATCTTGGCTACCACGCCCATTCTTATCACTGGTTCTGTTAATTGTCTGGTTGCTGATGAACAACAGTTTCTCGCTCGGGCAAATAGTGCTGGGGTTGATCCTAGCCTTGGGAATCCCGCTACTGACAGAACCTCTACAGACTCAACAGATGGCGGTTAAGAGACCGCTAAAACTGATCAGATACATTCTGGTATTACTGTGGGATATCGTGGTCGCCAATCTTGCGGTAGCCAAACTGATTCTAGGACCAACCAAAGCGCTGCAACCTGGCTTTATCGCCTACCCGCTTAACCTGACGGGGGATCTACCGATTACCCTGCTTGCCTCAACCATATCACTGACTCCTGGAACCTTGAGTGCCGAAGTGAGCAAGGATCGAGAGTGGCTTTACATACACGCCCTTGATCTTCCCGACGAGCAAGCGTTGATTGATGAGATTAAACAGCGTTACGAGACCCCGCTGAAGGAGATATTCCAATGTTAGAGATCAGCCTTAAAATCGTTCTCGTCATGATCAGCATCGCTCTTATCATGAACACTTACAGTTTAGTCAGAGGCCCCTCGTTGCCCGAGCGCATTCTGAGCTTGGATACGCTCTACATTAACAGTATTGGTTTGATTCTGATCTATGGCATTGTGCAAGCCAGCTCAATCAACTTTGAAGCCGCACTGTTAATCGCCATGCTCGGCTTTGTCAGCACGGCCGCGCTCTGCAAATACCTTCTGCGCGGCGATATCATTGAGTAAGGGATAGGACAGAACAACTATGAATTTTGCGATTGAATTGATCCTATCTCTGCTACTGCTGCTAGGCGGATCATTAATTCTGATTGGTTCACTGGGTCTGATTCGTCTTCCTGACGTTTACACCCGTTTGCACGCACCTACAAAAGCGACCACCCTCGGTATGGGTGCGATCTTGATTGCATCAATGCTATTCACTCTGTTTGATCAGGGTTCATTAAGTGTGCAGCAACTTTTGATCACGCTGTTCCTGTTCATCAGCGCCCCTTTAACTGGGCACCTGTTAGCCAAAACAGCCATGCATCAGCGCTTAAAACAGATCGACAAGACCAAAAACGCGGAACTGATTGAAGTAGCTCGGGATCGAGAAGCTCCCAATCACTCTTCGGATTGAGGCAAGGCTAGGCTCGACGTCACCAACGGCTCACCGGCCTCTAATCGACGGTGAGTATCTTCGATGGATCGATCCTTAGGGTAGATCGCTTTCGCTTGAGCAATCAGCGCTAGAGCACCCTCCTCATCCCCGATATTTTGACGAGCAATCGCCACATCTCTATAGAGTTGAATATCCTGTATCTGTTCAAGATAGGCTTCGCCCCACTCAATAAAGCCCAATACAGCATTCTGATCTTGATGCTCTATCGCACCATAGAGTGAAGAGCGCATTACAAAGTACTCACCCAACTCTTTAAAGTAGACATTGTTGAGCGCGAACCTCAAATGGGTGGGCTCAGTGCCGCGATGTTTGTAGTACTGCATGATTCCGGTCTGCGACAACAGCGAGTGAACCAAAAAGAGCACCATAATCGGCACAATGAATAGTGGACTACCTTTCAAAAGAGCGGTCGCACCCAGCGAGAGTTTGACCGGTTTGATAAGAGTGCGGTGCGAGAAGAGCACGGCTAACAGCAGTGTCAGTAGAATCCAGTGGTATGTTGAAATATAAAAAGGTAACTCTGTCTGGGTATGCAGAGCGATGGGTAATAGCAGTGCGGCAAGCGCCAACCCCTCTCCCCACCCTAAACGGATCAACTGCAACACAACCCCTAAGACCGCGATACCAATGGCCAGCAGTGCGACCAAGCCGCCCTCGTCCATCCAAAACAGCAGTTCATTGTGAGGATGGGAGAATCGAGGACTTCCATCGACTGCTGAAGCGTCCGTTGTCTGATAGTAGGTGACACGCTCTTTTTGGAATTCAGACTGGAAGCTACCGATGCCGTGACCAAACAGCGGAGAGCGTTCAAACACATCCAAAGCAATACGATAGATATGAGGACGAGCGTCCTTACCCTCTTCAGCCAGTTTTTCGATCTTGTTGTAGGCCTGCAGCGCCCCATCATTGGCTTGATAACCGGCAATAGCTCCGGTTCCCAGTGTGAATGCCAACGCAATCGCCAATAGCGGCTGACTGATCAACGCTTTAATACGCCCTGCGCAGATCAACAACAGCGCTAGCACAGCACCGATCAAACCGACCCTAGAACCGGATGCAGTGACCTCTAGTGATGCTAGAAACAGCGTTAGAAAGAGCGCTGATTTTTGCGGCCAGCGCTGTTCATTGAAGGTTTTCGTAGTCGCTAACCAGAGTGCCAACGCCACCGCTGTTGCCATCAATGAGGCTTGTAAATTGGGTTGCTGGAACATCCCCAGCAGCCGATTGCCCGATGAGATAGGCACCCAACCTCTAAACAGTGGGTGTGAAATCATCTGTACCAGGCCGACCAGAGCATGAATCAACATCGACGCCAATAACAGATAGAGCAACTGATTCATCTGTTGCTCACTGAGTCGATACTGCAACACGGATAACCAGAGCGCGATACCACCAAACACCACACCGAGTCGAATCAGCCACTCGCCGGGGCGATCCATACCTGAGACAAACCCCGTCAGGTAGAGCCCTATCGGCATTGCTAAAATTAACCAAAGGTAGTTTGGACGCACCCATTCACCAGACTCTATAATCTTAAAAATGGCGCCCGCAATGATAAAGAGCACCGGCAACCAGACCACCGCATTAAACGGTAGATTCAACCCTTCACCCCCTAAATTGTCCTGGTAATAGAAGGGCGCAACCAGAAACAGCAGGCTCAAAAGAATCGTTAAAACTTTAGATGCACGACTCTCATCTGAATCTTGGCCCAATAGTTGCATGTGATCTCCGTAAGTTTGGGTAAATAGCTGATGACTATTAAGTAATAGCACATGTAAGAAAATTGTCGTGCTTTTATGCTTATAATGACAGTTATACCTATAAAGTAGATTTATTGATTAAGGAAATTCAATGCTCTCTAAAGTGATCATCCCCGTTGCCGGCCTCGGTACTCGAGTTCTTCCAGCCTCTAAAGCCATTCCGAAAGAGATGCTGCCCGTCGTCGATAAACCAGTTATCCAACACGTCGTGGAAGAGGCCGCACGCGCAGGATTTCGCCAGATTGTTTTGGTGACACGCTCGGGCAAAGAGTCGATCGAGAACCATTTCGATGCCAACTACGAGCTAGAGCAGATGCTTGCGCTTAAGAATAAGACTGCTCTTTTGAATGCGGTAGAGAACTCACTACCAAAGGGCATCGAGGTCATCTCTGTGCGCCAACCTAGTGCAAAAGGCTTGGGGCATGCCGTGTTGTGTGCTGCCCACGTGATTGGTTCAGAGGACTTTGCCGTCATGCTGCCCGATATGGTGATTGACGATGAAGGTCTTGCCAGTGACTTCTCTGAGATGGTGAAACGCTATCAGAAGAACGGTTCAGGCCAGATCATGGTAGAGGGCGTGCCACAGGAACATGTTGATCGTTACGGTATCGTTGATTGCGGCGGCCAACAGTTGACCGCCGGCACAGGCACCCCAATTCATGGCATGGTTGAGAAACCACCCGTCGATCAAGCGCCATCAAACCAAGCGATTGTCGGTCGTTACATTCTGCCTAACCGTGTGATGGAGCTGTTGAAGACGACACAACCCGGTGCCGGCGGCGAAATCCAACTAACCGATGCGATGCTAGAGCTACTATCAGAGTCAACAATGGAGGCCTACAGCATGCGTGGTACCGTCTATGACTGTGGTAACAAAGCGGGTCTTCTACAAGCTAACCTTGCATTCGGTTTGAAGCACCCTGAAACCGCTGATGCGATGCGTGACTTCCTAGCTAAGAAGCAACTCTAAGAGGTCGATATGACTCAAGCTTGGTCGAAACTGGAACAATCAGCGGCACGTTTGAGTGCACAGCATCTTCGTGAATTGATCGATACCGATCAACGCTTTGAATTACTGTCGTTCCGACATGAAGGTATGTTGATGGACCTCAGCCGCCAGCGAATCGATGCTCAGGTGATGAGTGAGCTACTCGAATTGGCTAACGAGAAGCAGCTTCCGTCAGCCATCAAAGCGCTGTTACAAGGTGAACACGTCAACAACACGGAAGACAGAGCGGCGCTTCACTCTGCACTGCGCCTACCTAAAAGTGCACAGCTCCAAGTCGATGACCAAGATGTTGTCAGTGATGTTCACAAAACCTTGGATCGCATGGAGCAGTTTGTTAACCAGATCCATCAGGGTCAGTGGCGTGGCTACACCGGTAAACCGATCACCGACGTGGTCAACATCGGTGTCGGCGGGTCTGATCTTGGTCCGTTGATGATCTGTGAAGCGACCCACCAGTTCCGACCAGAAGCGTCATTGAACATCGGTTTGCACTTTGTCTCCTCAATGGATGGTAGTCAGCTTTCAAATCTTCTGCTTGAGTTGGATTCAGAGACCACCCTGTTCGTTCTATCGTCCAAATCCTTTGGCACCATTGATACGCTGGCTAACGCGGCAACAGCAGTGGACTGGCTTCAAGAGCGTAGCGGTTTAAATCGTGAGCTTCTGATCAAACAGCACTTCATTGGCGTCACTGCCGCTCCTGAAAAAGCCATCGCTTGGGGCCTTTCTGAAGAGACACTGCTAGAGTTTTGGGAGTGGACCGGTGGACGCTACTCGCTCTGGTCCGCGATCGGCCTACCGATTGCTATCAGCATAGGGATGCAGGGCTTCCGTGATCTGCTGGCTGGTGCACACAGCATGGATAAACATTTCGAAGAGGCTGAGTTTGCCAACAACCTTCCAGTGCTTCTGGCTCTGATCGGTATCTGGAACATCAACTTCCAGGACATTCATGCCCATGCGATCTTGCCGTATGACGGTCGATTAGCCCATCTTCCCGCTTATCTAGAGCAGTTGGAGATGGAGAGTAACGGTAAGAGTGTTGGCATTGACGGAAGCTCAATTGCACAGCGCACCTGTCCGATTCTTTGGGGCGAGATTGGCCCGAACGCACAGCATGCGTTTTACCAGCTTCTTCACCAGGGTACCGAGCGTGTGATGTGTGACTTTATTGTCCCTGCACGTCGCTACGTCGATCGAGAGAGCTCACTGCAAGAGCAGCACCAGTTGGCGCTGGCCAACTGTTTAGCTCAAGCTCGCGTGCTGGCGCTAGGCGATGCTGCGCTGACCGATGGCATTGAGCGTCCAGCCTGGCAGCGCTACTTCGGCAACCAGCCTAGCACGGTTCTGATGCTGGATGAGCTAACGCCCTATAATTTAGGGAGCCTGATCGCACTCTATGAACATAAGGTCTACGTTCAAGCGGTCATCTGGGGCATCAACCCATTTGACCAGTGGGGTGTTGAGCTGGGTAAAAAAGTGGCGAACGATCTAATTACTGCACTCAACCAAAGTGCCGACCATCAGTACGACCCTGCTACGGAGGGACTACTGAATGAGATTCAAAATTTGCGAGGTAACGGACAATGAAGATCAGCGTTTGGGGACACGAACTCAGCGCATGGATTGCCCGTGCGCAATTGGCTGCCTATGGTAATGACATCTACCACGCAGTCGCTGATAACGAACCCATTGAGAGCCACTTACGATCTGAGCCAGGACTTCTGACCAGCATCCAAGCGGCCGAGTTTAATCAGCGTCTGATTATCGACCCTCACAAGGCTCTGGAGTCCGAAGTTCACTGGATAGCCATGGAGTCGAGCGATTTTGCTGAAGCGAAAATATTGGTCGAGCGTTTAGCTGAATCGGACAAACCTCTGCTTCTAATTAACCAGAGTAACTTTGGCGTCGGCGCCAGCGATGAACTGCAGTCGATGCTGGATGAGAGCAAAGGGCAGTACGTTGTCTACTTCCCGGATGTGCTGCAAGCGGGCCAAGCGATGCAGCAGTTTGCCAACCCTCAAGCTCTGCTAATCGGCAGTGAGCACGAGGTAGCAACAGAGCTACTACTCAGCCTGTTACGCCCCTTCCACTTAGGGCAGAGAGCCATTCAGCGTATGACACGCCGTGAGGCCGAGTTCGTTAAGTATGCGATCACCGGTATCTTGGCGCTCCGTCTAGGCTACATTAACGAGATGGCGGGACTGTGCGATCAGCTAGGCATCGATATCGATGCGATTCGCCGTGGCATGACTACCGATGTGCGTATCGGTAGTCACTACCTGCAACCAGGCTCTGGATTTGGTGGTCAGCAGTTCACCCAATATCTAGAAGGACTATCAACACTACTCAGTGAACAGAAGGGCTCTGTCTTTGTCGATACCCTACTGCAGCAGAATGAGGTCAATAAAGAGTGGCCATTTAGAACGCTGTGGCAACACTATCAGTGTGACCTGAGTAACAAGACCTTTGCTATCTGGGGCGTTGCGTTCAAGCCAGGTGTGGCCGACGTTGAGACCTCACCCGCATTGCGCGTCATCGATGCACTGTTGGCGCAAGGGGCTAAACTACAGATCCATGATCCTGAAGCGCTACAGACACTGGCCGCGCGCTATCCAGGCAACCAGCAGATACAACTGATGACACATAACTATGACGCCTGTGAGGGCGCCGATGCGCTATTGGTACTGACGGCTTGGCCAGAGTACGCATCACCCGACTTCAATCGCATCGCCTCTCAGTTGGAGAATCCTCTTATCATTGATGGGCGCAATCTGTATGATCCAAACCGCGTCCAATCAGCGGGAATTACCTACTACTGTATGGGACGCAGCTGTTTAACCAACGCCTAATTTCAAAAGGTTGCTGTGACCCATAAAAAGATTGAACACGCCCAGCTAAACTGGCGTGACGAACAACCCGAGTCGACTCAGTTTGGTGATATCTACTTCAGTGTTGAAGATGGTATCGCTGAGACTGAGCATGTGTTCATTCAATCCAATCAGCTTCCAGAGAGACTAGCATCACTCGACAAGCCAATGTTCACCATTGGTGAAACCGGATTTGGTACCGGACTTAATTTCCTAGTAGCTCGTCACCATTTTTTAACGACGGCTAAACCGCAGCAAACACTGCACTTCATCAGTTGTGAAAAGTACCCAATGCGCCTCGCTGATCTTAAGCGCGCATTGACACCCATTGGTGCAAAAGAGCCGTTCGCAGAGGGCGTTGATCAACTGGTGAGGCTATGGCCTGCTGCTCTACCTGGGTTTCACCAATTAAGCTTCGACAACGGGAGAATTCAGTTATGGCTCCTATTCGGCGATGCAGCCCAACAACTGTCGCAGATCGACGCCAGAGTGGATGCATGGTTCTTAGATGGGTTCGCTCCGTCAAAAAACCCTGAGATGTGGCACGAAGGTCTGTTTAAACAGCTGGCCAGATTGAGCAGTGAGAACACCAGTTTTGCGACTTTTACTTCTGCCGGCATCGTTAAACGAGGCCTGCAATCGGTGGGTTTTGAGATCAAAAAGATTCCTGGATTCGGCCGAAAGCGAGAGATGATTCACGGCCAATTTATTCAGGCCAGAGATTCACAGTCGCAGACTAAGCCATGGTTAGCTCGCCCGACTGCTCAAGAGAGAGGCAAAAACTGCGCTGTCATCGGGGCTGGGCTTGCCGGTGCTAGCGTTGCTCACGCATTAGCTGAGCGGGGCATAGAGGTTGATCTCTATGAGCGAGCACCGAAACCCGCAACGGGCGGCTCCGGTAACCCACAAGGGGCGCTCTATGCCAAGTTACCGGCGGTGCCGACTGCGGCATCCCGCGTCCACGCCAACGGCCTGCAGTTCACCGTCAATCAACTCAAGGCATTAAACCTTGATGACCAACAGCACGCCGATCTGTGTGGGGTGTTACAGCTCGCTGTCAGTGAAAAAGATCAAAAACTGCAGCAGAAGTTGATCGAAGCAAACAACTACCCTGAATCGCTGGTTAAACGGGTATCTGCAGAAGAGGCGTCTGAACTGGCAGGTACCGTCACAGAACATTCAGCACTCTATTTTCCAGACGCGGGTTGGGCATCGCCTCCTAAACTGGTCGACTATCTACTCAAACATGACAATATTCGCAGCCACTTTAACTGCCCCATTGAAACCCTTGAGCGTGACGGCAGCCAATGGCTAATCAACGGTGAAGCCTATTCACAGGTGGTTATCTGCAGTGCGTATGAGACAGAGCTACTAACAGGGTTAGCGAAGCTTGATCTGAAGCCTATTCGTGGCCAGACCAGCTGGTGCTCATCCGAAGAGACACCGAACTTAAAAACCGTGGTGTGCGGTGAGGGGTACATTTCACCGGCTCTGAATGGACAGTACTGTTTTGGCGCCTCATTTAAGGTGAATGACACTAGTCAGGATCTGAAACAGGCAGAGCACCAACACAACTTAGATCTTCTTGAACGGGCGCTGCCTGAGCTGTCTGAATCGGTGCAAAACAGAGAACTCTCTGGACGAGCATCGCAGCGAGCAGGGACTCGCGACTACCTGCCGATGGTCGGGGCTTTGTGTGATACAGAGAAATTGGTTGAGCAGTACCAGCGCTTAAGTGTCGATGCCAGTACAGAGTTCAATGACACAGCGCCTTGGCTTGAGGGGCTCTATGTCAGTGTGGGGCATGGCTCTAAAGGGTTGATCACCTGCCCTATCGCAGCGGAGATCATTGCCGCGCAAATCACCCACCAGCCCTACCCCTTAGAGCAGGAGTTGGTGGATATCTTATCGCCACAGCGATTTGCGATCCGCGATCTGATTAGAGCGGCTCATTCAAAAGGCTAATGCGAACCGCTAGTAAGCTTGAGCCAGGTTTAATCAGCTAATCGCTTATTCTGAGGCTTGCTCTGCGTTCTGCTGCTGAATCTTGGCAAGATCTTCAGCAGGGATAATGGTTGTGGTCTCGGTTTTACTGTCGAACATGATCAGCGCTTTACCGGTAAGGATCTGCTCTCTCACCTCTTCGACACGCTCTTCAAGACTCACTTCCTGTTCACCGTAGTCTGTCCCATCACGGGTAACAAACTCTTCGATCATGCCACGTAGGGCATCATCCGAAAGCATATTCGCTGGAACAATCACTACACTCTTCCTAACAACTGGTTAAATTCATTTTCATCTAGCACGCGGATGCCCAACTGCTCTGCTTTGGCCAATTTGGACCCAGCACCGGGTCCTGCGACCACCGCATCCGTTTTGGACGAGACACTGCCAGAGACCTTCGCACCCATCTCTTGAAGAAGCGCTTTCGCTTCACTGCGTCCCATAGTTTCAAGCGTACCAGTAAGCACCCAAGTCTGCCCTTCTAATGGCGCACTGGCGTCGCTGACCCTTCTCTCAGAGTACCAATGCATACCGAACTCAATCAGCTGCGTTTCAAAACGCTGCAACTGTTGGCACCAAGTCTCATCTTGGATCGCTTCTAGGACGCCAGCTGCCGCACGACTACTCAATTTAGGCACAGCTTTAAGCGCATCTTCATCTGCAGCCAAAAGCGCTTCGACTGTTTCAAAATGGGCTGCCAAAGCCTTAGCACCGGTCGCTGCTACACCTTTAATGTTAGACCCCTCAATCAGCTCAGCAAAGCTGACACTGGCCTGCAGCTTGGCGGCAATCTGCTCCTGCTCTTCCAGTTGAATGCCTAACGACAGGAGATCATCCAGAACCTTCTGGTTATGTTCCTCCGCCATAAAGTGGGTAATCTCATGGGCTACTTCCAGACCAATATCTGGAAGAAGGGTCAACGTACGAGACTGCGCCTGACGAATTCGTTCAAGCGTCCCCAAACTTAGCGCTAAAGTTCGAGCCGTCTCTTCCCCTACTTCAGGAATACCGAGGGCATAGATAAAGCGAGCTAGAGAGATGGTTTTAGACTGACCGACCGCATCGATCAGGTTTTGCGCTGACAGCTCAGCATATCCCTCTAGGGTTAACACCTGATCTTTGGTCAGTCTAAACAGATCCGCAGGTGATTTAACCAGCTCACGATCCACCAGTTGTTCAATCGCCTTGTCGCCCAGACCATCAATATCGAGCGCTTTACGAGAGACGAAGTGGATCAACGCCTGCTTCAACTGGGCACTGCAACTGAGGCGCCCAACACAACGGTAGACCGAACCTTCGACCTTCTGCTCCTGTCCTTTGCTGCGCTTAACGAGCTGCACACGCTCCACCTCAGAGCCACACACAGGACAAGCAGAAGGGATAGCAATCGGTTGTTCATCACCGGTGCGACGATCGGTTGCCACTTTGACGATTTGCGGAATAACATCACCTGCGCGGCGAATAACAACCCAATCCCCTACTTTCGCATCCAGTCGCGCGATCTCGTCCATGTTGTGTAGGGTGGCATTACTGACCGTGACTCCACCGACGAATACGGGTTCTAAACGAGCAACAGGGGTCACAGCACCTGTACGGCCAACTTGGAAATCAACATCGAGAAGCTGTGTCACCTCCTCTTGGGCAGGGTACTTAAACGCCGTAGCCCAGCGAGGATCACGTGAGCGGAAACCTAGGGTCTCTTGCACCTCTCGCGAATCGCACTTCAATACCACGCCATCTATGTCATAAGGGAGAGCGTCACGTTTAGCACCCAGAGCCTCGATGTAGTCGAAACAGGCATCCGCGCCCTCAACACGAGCGATTTGATCACTGATCTTGAGGCCCCAGCTATTAATTAACTGCAAGGTCTCATAGTAACTATCAGGCAGCTCATCGGAACCAACGCCCGTTCCATAACAGCAGAAGGTCAAAGGACGACTGGCGGTAATCGATGGGTCGAGCTGACGCAGGCTGCCTGCTGCAGCATTACGCGGATTCACAAAGCTCTTTTGACCCGTCTCACGAGCCTGTTGATTGAGCGCTTCAAACCCAGCCCGCGGCATATAGACCTCGCCACGCACTTCAATACGCTCTGGCCAACCCGCTCCCATCAATTTCAGAGGGACACTTTGAATGGTGCGTACGTTGCTGGTGATATCCTCACCGGTAGAGCCATCTCCACGGGTCGCTGCTCGAACCAACATGCCGTTCTCATAGAGGACGCTGACGGCCAGACCATCCAGTTTTGGTTCAAGCGTAATCGCCAGAGAGGCATCACTCTCCAACCCCTCTTGAGCACGACGGTAGAATGCATGAACCTCATCACGATTGAACTGGTTGCTCAGACTCAGCATAGGGATCTCGTGCACCACCTCGGCGAAGCCACCCTCGGGTTTAGCGCCGACACGTTGTGTTGGCGAATCCGCGGTGACTAACTCAGGGTGGTCTGCTTCGAGTGATTCAAGCTGGCGATAGAGATGGTCATACTCAGCATCCGTGACCGAGGGATCATCGAGTACATAATAGCGATAGGCGTGCTGTTGGAGCTGCTCTCTGAGCTCCAGAATCTGTTGTTCAATCGACATAAGGTTTGGACTTATTTGGATTTGCGAGTACGACGGCTCTTAGCGCGTGAACGAAGCTTGTAGGCCTTCACCAACTCACGATAGTGCTCTTGAGTTTGTGGGCGCATCACTGAACGATCACTGTCGAGCATCTCACCGCCCAGTGCCTTAGCCAACGTCTCCGCCGTGGCCAACATGCAATCAACCGCGTAGGAAGGATCACGTGGTTCGGTCATCGACATAAAGAAGGTGACCGCAGGCGTCTCATGTTCAGCCAAGGTCTCTATGTTGAATGAGCCAGGTTCACCCACATCACTCATGGTAAATTGAATCGGTGAGTGATCACTGTTGTCTTCGTAACGATGGAAAAGATCCATCTGACCAAACTCCATACCACAGCGCTCAACCACGGTTTGAATATGAGCACCCGATAGCGAGCCACCCTTAGGTGCAACGACAAAGACAACTAAGCGGGTTTCTGGATCACTGAGATCAAGTTCACGGAACTGTCGTCCGGTCGATGGAGATGCAGCGGCGACTGCAGCCTCTTGAGTCTCGGAGTCCTGCATAGCATCACTCTGGTCGTTCAGCTCAGGCTCTTCGATCTCTGGCAGCGAGCTCACCAGTGATTCAATATCCTCAAGCGGTTCATCAACGGCATCTACATTAGGCTCAAGAAGCTGATCGAACTCACTGGTCTCTGGTTCGGGCTTTTTGACAGGTGATTTGCGTTTACGAACTGGCTTCTCTTTTTTGGCGCCCGCATCGACCAACTCATGAATTGGGCGATCTAGATCTAGACCAAATAGGTCATCGACGTGACCGACAGGTTGTTCTGCAACGGGTTCAGGCTCTGGCTCTGGCTCTGGCTCTGGCTCTGGCTCTGGCTCTGGCTCTGGCTCTGGCTCTGGCTCTGCAGTCTGTTCGACTGTAATCTCTTGTTCAAGCGCCTCTTCAGGTGACTCGTCAGCAATTTCAACTTCAGGTGCTGCGGGCTCTTCCTGAACGGCTTCCTCTTGGATTGCCTCTTCTTGGACAGACTCTTCTAGAACGGCTTCTTCGATGGGTTGCTCAAGCGTTTCTTCAGGCTCAGTGCTATCTTCAGGCTCAGGACTGTTCTCAAGCTCAAGGCTACTTACAGGCTCAGGACTGCTCTCAAGCTCAGGACTGCTCTCAAGCTCAGGGCTGTTCTCAGACTCAGGGCTGTCAATAGAGAGCGTCGGCTCACTGGGCTTAAGATTGGTTTTGCGAGGAGCCGATACGATACCTTCATCCGATAGGCTATCAAATGGATCGGGCTCAAGATCATCGACTCGAAGATCAGCGAGAGGGTCATCAATCACTGGCTCAGCTTCAACAGAGGATTGTTCAGGCTGCGCCGTTAGACTATCAAGTGGGTCTTCAGTTTGACTGGCTTGCTGAGCTTCGGCTGCCATTAAGGCATCGATATCGGGGCGCTCAACTTTGCGCTTTACTCGAGCACCCCCGTTAGGCAGTTCAGGATTATGTTTATCGGCAATTTCATCAGTGTCAGTCGATTCAGAGGAGGGATCGATCTTCATGCGGATTCGATTGGAGCCACCGCTGATACGTCGCCATCCATCGACAAGGATAAGCAGAATCAGCACGGCACCTGCCGCCATCAACCAATCTCTTAACTCCATTAAACGCTATCCTTGAACCACTGAAATTTATGCTTTTTGTAAACCCCTACTTTACAACTTCAGAGACCACTATTTCTAGTGGTTGAGACAAACCTTTTGTAGGTATATCAGTGATTTCCGCAATCATATCGCCTGGCTGTGGAGTCACATCACCACTGAGGCTGATTCGGGCGCTGACTGAAACGGTCTCATAACCCGATAGACGGGCTTGAGGTGTCATCGCATTGGCATCACTTAACACCAACTCAACCGGCAAATCGGCCGCCGTTAAACGCACACCTGCCAGTGGCATACCACCCTCTAAAGGACGCGCAACAATGAAGACTGGCGTCTCTGCTGGTACATTAGCGAGCAGTTCAGCAGCCACTGAAACTTTTACGGGTATAGCCGCCATCGCAGGCATTTCGATATCGCTGACATCTTCACCCAAGGCGATTAACTCATTTCGAGCACGCTCAACGCCATTCTGTAACGACTGAGCAGAAGCACCATCGGCATTGATTAGCGCTGTTGACCAGAAGCCAATCGCATCGCGATAGGCCTTACGCTCAAAGGCATCGATTCCCAAAATGCCTAGTGCTGTGATTTCGAACGGTTCCGCCGCTAGCGTTTTATCAACTTGGTCACGAACTTCAGGCGTCATGCCACCGGCAACGAAGAACATAGACTGAGCCAACTGCCCCATCACTGTCGCGTACTGAACATCCTGAGGCGTGAGGTAGGCTAAGGTATTTTGATAAGCCTCTAACGCACCCTGATAATCTTGTTGGCCCATCAGCGTGCTGGCTAACAGATACCAACCTTCTGGGTTTGCGGGTTGTAGCTCCAGCTCTTTACGCAGCTGATCAATCGCTTCTTGCAGCGTGGGCTGACGACCATCAAATGGATCTTCAGACATGTTCAGTGCCACTTCTAGCGCTGGTGCACTACCGACTTTGGCGTAAAGCCCTAATGAAGCAACCACCACCACTAACGCGATAAAAGAGGCAGCCATAAACTGTTTAGTTGAGATCGATTCGGAACTGAGCGAACGACTCTCCGTGCTGGCATCAATCAGCAAGTTCTTTTCAAGCTCTGTTTTAAGAACGGCAAAGTCCTCTTGTGACAATGATCCCGATGCGACCTCTTGCTCCAACTCCTGAAGACGATCTTTAAAGACTTCGACGTTATCGCGTTGCGGGTCAGAGGTAACGACCGTATCGACTTTATCTTTGAACTGTTTCCAAACCGGGTAGATAACAAACAGAATTGCTACGACCGATAACAGCGCAATACCCAACCACAAATACAACATTACTCTTTATCCTGTTTTAAAAGCGCATCGAGACGTGCCTGATCATCAGAGCTTAGCGCTGCCTCGCTCACTTTTCGACGCGAACGGCGCTGCCATACAACCGCTAAAATCACTAACACACCAAAGCCCAATACTAAAAACGGCCCATTCCATAGCAACCAAGTCTGACTGTTCATTTTGGGGCGGTAGAGAACAAATTCCCCGTAGCGAGTCACCATAAAATCGATAATCGACTCATCTTCAGCCCCCTCATCGATCATGCGAAACACCTCGGTGCGTAGGTCTTTTGCGATGGGGGAGTCCGAATCGGCAATATTCTGGTTTTGACACTTAGGGCAACGCAGTTCAGCCGCTAAAGCATGAAAACGCTTCTCATCTTCCACTGATTTGAAGTTGTGGGTATCAATGGCTGCGAAGCTGGAGCTCGACAATAGAACCAACAGAAACAGTGCGCGAATCATGAAGCTTCACCCTTGATCGTCTCGATGACGGACGAGAGATCCTGCCAAACTGTTGCATCCACCGCACCAACATGACGGTAACGAATAACGCCCTGCTGATCGATCACGTAGGTCTCTGGAGCACCGTAGACTCCTAGATCCAATCCTAGACGGCCCTGAGGATCGAAAACAACCTCTTTGTAAGGGTCTAGGTAGCGACGTAACCAATCATTCGCTTTGGTTAAATCGTCTTTATAGTTGATGCCATAAATGGTGACACCCTGGCTGGCCAACTGATTAAGGAAGGCGTGCTCCTCTTTACAGGTGGGACACCAAGTAGCCCAGACATTAACCAGTGCGATATCGCCTTTAAAATCGTCCACCGTCAGCTTGCGACTTGGATCAGTAACAGAGGTCAACTCAAACTCAGGCATCGGCTTGTTCAACAGTGCCGATGGCAGTTCACGCGGGTCTAGGTATAGACCCTTCCAAAGAAAGAAGCCTAAACCGATAAAGAGCGCCAGCGGTGCAAATAGAAACAGTTTCTTCATGACGACTCCTTAGGCCAATTTCGCATCGCGCTGCGACATCTTACGGTAACGTTTGTCCATCGCCGCAAGGAAACCGCCAAAAGTCATCAACAGACCGCCCAACCAGAGCCAGCGAACATAGGGCTTAAACTGCAGACGAATCGCCCAAGCACCATCCTCTAGAGGCTCACCCAGTGCCACATAGAGATCTCTGAATAGACCCGCATCAATCGACGCTTCGGTCATCACGTTGCCACGGGCAGTATAGAGACGCTTCTCGGGTGTCATGACTTCGTAGAGTTGACCATCCTGGTAGACATTGATGACACCCTTGTCAGAGGTGTAGTTAGGTCCTTCAACGTGCTCGATACCTTTAAATTCAAAGACATATTGTCCAACCTCTTGGCGATCACCGGGCGCCATACGCAGATCACGATGTTCAGTAAACGCTGAGACCATCGCGATACCCACCGCAAGCACTGCCATACCCAAGTGTGCCAAATGCATACCCCAGTAAGCACGAGGTAGTTTCTTCAGAGAGGCAAAGAGTGAACCTGAACGCTTACCGGCACGATCGTATAGATCGACCAGTGCACAGAAGACGATCCAGTAGGCCAAGATAATGCCCACATAAGTCCAGTGATCCCAACCCTCGCCACCACGAATCATCATGGTTGCGACGCCAAAGACGACGGCAAGCACTAAAGGACCGATCAGACGTTTGAGCAGTTGAGATGCATCAGTTTGACGCCAGCGCACCAGCGCGCCGACACCCAGAGCCACCATCAGCAGAGCGCCTAGAGGAACCGTCAAAGCATTGAAGTAGGGAGGTCCAACCGACATTTTACCCATGCCCAGAGCATCAATTAGCAGAGGATAGAGGGTGCCTAGTAGCACAGTGAATGCGATGACTGTCAGTAGAACGTTGTTGACCAACAGCAGAGTTTCACGCGAGACCAAGGTAAAGCTAGAGTCACTCTTCACCTGAGCGGCACGAATGCCGTAGAGCAGAAGGGAACCCCCAATGGCCACTGCAAGCATGACCAGAATGTAGAAACCTCGTGCTGGATCCGATGCAAAGGCATGCACCGAGGTCAGAACGCCGGAACGAACTAAGAAGGTTCCTAACAGGCTGAGCGAGAAGGCAAAGATCGCAAGCAGTAGCGTCCAGCTTTTGAAGACACCACGTTTTTCAGTGACTGCCAGGCTGTGAATCAATGCAGTGCCAACTAGCCACGGCATCAATGACGCGTTTTCGACTGGATCCCAGAACCACCAGCCGCCCCAACCAAGTTCGTAGTAGGCCCACCAACTGCCTAGTGCAATACCCAGCGTCAGGAATGCCCAAGCAACGTTCGTCCATGGACGTGACCAGCGTGCCCAAGCGGCATCCATACGTCCGCTCAACAGGGCCGCAATAGCAAAGGCAAACGCAACTGAGAAGCCAACATAGCCCATGTAGAGCATTGGAGGGTGAACAATCAAACCAAAATCTTGAAGCAGTGGGTTAAGGTCTGCACCCTGTGCCGGAGAACGAGGTAAAAGACGCTCGAACGGGCTTGAGGTAAAGATGACGAACGACAGAAATCCGGTCGTGATGATGCCTAACACACCCAAAACTCGACCTATGATGTCCAAGGGCAAGGCTTTACTCTTCAGAGCAACAGCCAAAGTCCAGCCAGCAAGGGTCAGTACCCAAAGTAGAAGAGACCCCTCATGACCACCCCAGACAGCACTGACACGGTAGTACCAAGGTAGGGCCGTATTAGAGTTATTGGCAACGTACTCAACACTGAAGTCGTTGGTTAAGAAGGCGTAGACCAGAAAAGCAAAGGCCAGACCAACAAAAAAAGTTACACCGATCGTCAGCGGGCGAGCGTAGCTGACTAACAACAGGCTCGAACGCTGAGCACCTACCATCGGAACAACCGACAGCAGAATGCTTAAAAACATAGCTAAGATTAGAGAGTAGGTTCCCAGTTCGGCAATCACTTGTTGAACTCCTCTTTTGAAGGCATCGGCATCTTACCGCTCTTCTCTAACGCTTCTGCCACTTCAGGCGGCATGTAGTTTTCGTCATGCTTCGCAAGAACTTCAACGGCTTGCAGTGTGCCAGAGGCGTCAAGTTTACCCTGCGCAACAATGCCCTGCCCTTCACGGAACAGATCAGGAAGAATACCGCTGTACTCAATGGCAACCTTGTTCTCGTAGTCGGTCACCTCAAAGGTAACACGCAACGAGTTTGGATCGCGTTTCACACTGCCTTCAACGACCATGCCGCCGGCACGAATACGGGTGTCTGCAGGGGCTTCACCCTTGGCAATCTGAGTCGGAGAGTAGAATAGGTTAATGTTTTGACTCAGTGCATACATCGTCAGACCGATCGCGGCACTGGCGCCAAATACAATCATAAGAACAATGATTAATCGCTTTTTACGTTTTGGATTCATGACTTAACACTTTCACGTTGAATGCGGCGGCGAAGCGAACGACGAGTCTCGCGGCCTTGAATAATGGGCAGATAAAGGCAGAGTGCGATGGTCAGCAGACCCAGCCCATAACTTAACCAGACATACAGGCCATGACCGCCCATATTTAAAAAATCTGCAAAGGTTTCAAACGCCATAGTTCACCTAAAATTTGAGTTGGCTGTAAGGTAGTGTCATTTTCTGACGCAAACCTTAACTACCAAGAAGCTCTTTTACCCAGCCTGCACGGCGTTCGCGAGTTAAAATCTCATTACGAAGACGCAACATCATCGCTAGCCCAAACACTAAGTAGAGAGCGATCACCATCACCAGAAGTGGCATCCACATCTCAGCGGGCATGGCCGGTTTCTCTGTGATTTTAAAAGTGGCTGGCTGATGCAGTGTGTTCCACCACTCCACCGAGTATTTAATGATCGGAATGTTAACCAGACCCACTAACGCCAATACCGCCGTCGACTTAGCGGCTGTGGTTTCACTCTCAATAGCCGAGTTGAGCGCCATCACCCCCAAGTAGAGGAATAGAAGCACTAACATTGAGGTTAAACGCGCATCCCAAACCCACCAAGAGCCCCAGGTAGGCTTACCCCAAATAGCACCGGTTGCCAGAGCTAACACAGCGAGCGCAGCTCCCAGTGGCGCCACAGATTTGGCCACCATATCGGCCACTTTCATCTTCCAGATCAGGCCAATTGCACCGGCAATCGCCATCAACATATAGAAGCTCTGCGCCAGAATCGCCGTCGGTACATGCAGATAGATGATGCGGAAGCTATTGCCCTGCTGATAATCCGATGGCGCAAACGCTAGCCCCCACACCAGACCAATAACAAACAAAAGACCACCAATGGCCGCAAACCAGGGAATCAATTTACCGGTGATCGAGTAACACCAACGAGGTGATGCCAACTGATAGAACCAACGAGGTAACCAACTACTAGCCATAACTTTTATCCACTCACTGAAATTCGTAATGCCGCACCGGCTGCAATAGGCGCCAATGCCAATGCTAATGCCAACATAGCCCCCAACAGCGCCAGATAACCATCTAGGGGCAAACCTGTTACTGCTGCTTGTACGGCGCTAGAGCCAAAAATGAGCACCGGAATATACAAGGGCAAAACCAACAGAGAGATCAACACGCCACCACGACGCAGACCCACCGTCAGTGCTGCACCGATCGCACCGATCAGTGACAGCGTTGGAGTGCCCAACAACAGACTGAGCATCAACCCGGGCATACCCTCCGAAGGCAAGAACAACATCACACCCAAAAGGGGTGCCACTAAAGTCAACGCCAAACCTGATAGCAACCAGTGAGCTAACACTTTGGATAGCACCACTAAAAAGACTGGCTGAGGTGATAGCAGCAACTGCTCTAACGAGCCATCTTCGTAGTCCGATTTAAATAGGGTCTCCATCGACAACAGTGTTGCCAACAGAGCCGCTACCCAGACCAGACCGGGAGCTAACTGAGAGAGAAAATTCGGCTCTGGGCTAACTCCGATGGGAAAGAGTGACGCGACAATTAAAAAGAAGATCAGCGGATTCACCAGTTCGCTTTTGCGACGAAACGCGAGCGTAAGATCACGTCTAAAGGTCTGCTTAAACAGCTGTAGAGTGGAGCTCATTATGACCACTCCCGTTGAGACGAGGCGAAGTGTTCAACATTGATGGTATGCAGAGGAATCTCTGCACTAAGATCTTGGTGCGTGGTCATAATGACACTGCCACCCGCTCGAATGTGCTCAACCATTAATGCCTCTTTCGCTGCCACACCAATTTTATCGATTGCTGTAAACGGCTCATCGAGTATCCAGAGTTTCGCTCTACTCATATAGAGCTTCGCCAGTGCGATACGACGTTTCTGACCGGCGGACAGCTGATGCGCAGGCACATCTTCAAACCCTTTCAAACCAACACTTTCCAGTGCTTGTTGCGCTCGACTAGCGTCCAGAGAGGGGTGTAATGCACACTGCCAATGCAGATTCTCCTCTGCCGTCAGCATGGCACTGACACCGGTTTGGTGACCTATGTATAGAAGTTCTGATAGGAATTGTTCACGCACCTCATCCATTGGCTCACCACGCCAATAGAGCTCACCTTCATAGTGTGAGCTGAGACCACACAAAATACTCAGAAGCGTCGTTTTACCGGAGCCATTGCGTCCTTCGACCTGCCAGATTTCACCTTCGGAGACAGTCAGCTGTAGCTGATCGAACAGAATACGATCATCACGCTCACAAAATAGGGATTGGGCTGTTAAAAGCGCCTGCGCCACAAAGACTCCAAAAGGTTAGCAAATTACAATTCGCGAAATTATAACCTTATTACCATCTGTAGTCAGGTAGAGATAGCAGTTAAAGCGGAGTATCGCCGTGCTTGAGACGGACATACATCAACGCTACGGAGATTGCGTCACCTAACGCCGTATGACGTTGAATCATAGGCATATTCAGTTTGTCAGCAATAGTGTCGAACCGCAGGTCGACATCACCCCCAACGTGACGCCACTTAATGATGTCGTGATAGACGTGCGACAGCTCGATCGCCTTATTAGGAAGACCAAAGCCAAACGCAGGACGCAAGAACTTATCGAGCATGCGAATATCGTAGTTGACGTAGTAGCCGAGGATGGGGCGATTACCGACAAACTCCAACACCTGCTCCAGCGCCTCCTCAATGGAGACACCGTCGGCCAGATCGGCTGCGCGGATTTTATGGATTTTGATCGATTCAGCCGTCAAATCAGCCGGTGGTTTCAATTTAATATCAAGACGATCACTGGTCTTTACGCGCTTACCTTTGATTTTGACGGCGCCAATCGACAGGATTGATGCCTCGCTGACATCAAGACTGGTTGTCTCACAATCTAACGAGACAACCTCATCACCCTCATACTGATCAAAAAGAGAGACCCAACGCGGATCTTTAACCGCACGTTTGTCTTTAAATTTGCGTATAGCACGAGGCAATATCATGTTTAACCAATATCCTTTTGGTTCAGAAGCACTATTCAGCTTAGCTCGACAGATGGAATCGGGACGTTAGTGATTTCTTAAAGCTTTTCACGACTAACAGAGCATCCCTTAACAACTCTCTATCCATTTTATTCAATTGTTGCAACTCAATGATATTAGGCGTTGGGTCAATACCATCCTCTGCCTGCTCTGCACGACGGATCTGCTGACGCAGACGAATGTTCACAAACAGACCTAGTGCTTCTGAGATATCTTTAGAGACACTCTCTTGCATTACCCCTGCATCGACCAGGGCCTCTAAACGCTCAAAGGTATTGGTAGCAAGGATTCTCTGCTCAAGCGCGAAGGTTCTTACGCCATGAACAATAGGAAAAATTCCGCCCTTCTTGATATCCAACTCTCCACGCTCTTTTAAATTGCCAAAGAAGGTTAACGGTGTATCAAACTCAACCGCCGCTTTAGCAAAATGCGAGAAGAACAGATCATTGTTACGCATAGTACGCAGGAACCAGTTTCGAGCCACTTTAAACAGTGCTACGTTACCCGCGACCGGCTTGGCATCCACCGCTATCGCCAGTCGCATCTGGTCCTCCGGATCGCTGCTCATCGACCAGTCCTGCAGTTTCTGGGTCCAGTCATCGACTGAATTGATCCACTCAGGGTTAGAGACCATGATATTGCCGGGACAAGGCGGGAAGCCAAACGAAATTAACGTCTCACTAAAGCGCTGCATGGTCTGTCGCTTTTCAGCCCAGTTAAGGCCATTACGAAAGATCAACGCGTTGTCTTGATCCGTCTTCATGATCTGCTCACCGCGACCTTCAGACCCCATCACAATCAAGCAGACGTGAGGCTGCATATCGGCCGGCACCACCAGATCAAACAGCTTAGCGATGATCCGTTTATTCATCGCCGCAAGAAGATCCATAGTAAAACGAATACGAACACCGGTAGAGATCAGCGCTTTGATGAGGTTGTTCAACCCTGTTGCTGCCTCTCTGAGATCCTCTATCGTACTGGCTCGCTCAAGGCGCAGACCAATCACGTGCGAGTGACTAGAGAAGTAGGAGAGCACGTCCGTCAGTTGCACCACGCCAACCAGGGTATCGCCCTCCATGACAACCACACGCTCGATCTGTTGCTGCGTCATAATGACCAAAGCGTTAAAAAGGAAGTCGTCCGGCTTACAGGTGATCAATCGATAGGTCGCGATGGTCGCAACATCCTCATCGACTGAACCATCATTGAGAACAATAGCATTGAGAATATCGGTACCAGTCACCATACCAATACGACTACCACGACGAACTAAGACCGAATCCGACTTAGTCTCGCGCATCAGTTGAGTCGACTCTTTAATGCTAGTCCCTTCATTAACGATCAGAGGGTCACGAACCACCGCCTCTTCTATCGTCGCCAGCATAAACTCAGCCATATCCTGGCCTTCGCCCTGCTGCGCAACGATTTCTGATTTCGCGGCTAGATTTTGTTGGAAATAGTCGGCAAAACCGGGATTCGAGTCGATCAGCTCAAGCAGGATATCGGTCGAGAAGATATGACAGATCGTCTCCTCTTCAGCGGTAAAGTTATGAATGGCAGAGCCATGCATCGCGGACCAACCACCAAAGTAGTCCTCATTCTCATAGTGCATGAAGACGTGTAGCATCTCATCATCTTCATCCTGAGGCTCACTCTCTGCTACGCGACCTCGAAAGACCACATAGACACCTTCTGACTGATCACCCGCTTTAATGATCACCTCACCAGATTGGTAGTAGCCGATATCAAGATTGGAGCGCAAGAACTCCTGTTAGGACTCAGTCAGCAGGCTAAAAGGGAGATTCCCCATCTTAAAAGAATCAGGCATTGGACCCTCACTTCGGTCGTCGAATAATCAATTGAGTATTGCGCGTTTTAGAAAAAATTGCAGGAACTCAAATCAACTTTTTCTGAAAAGCATCACGGTTTCAGTTTCACTAAATTCGTTCCTACAAAGTTACGTTGTAGGAGTGAATTGGAGCGCTGCGACAAACCCCGACATCTAAACAAAGCCACCATCGGCAATTAAAAAAGGCGCCCCGAAGGACGCCTTTCTCATTGTCAGCTAGCTCTTAGTGAGACTGAGCTGCGCCCGCACCACGTGGGATACGGATGTCTTCAACGATCTGCTGGATTTCAGCAGGTGGCTCAGCTGTCATAGAAGAGACAACTTTAGCCACAACGAAGTTCAGGATCATACCCACAGTACCGAAGCCCTCTGGAGAGATACCGAACCACATTTCGTCTTTAGTGCCGCCCATGAACTTGAAGTACACGATGTAAGCCATAGTCGATACGATACCAACGACCATACCAGCGACTGCACCTTGAGTGTTCATGCGCTTGCTGAAGATACCCATTAGGATCGCAGGGAATACAGAACATGCTGCTAGACCGAATGCCAATGCAACAACCTGTGCTACGAAGCCTGGAGGGTTAACACCGAAGTAACCAGCCACAAGAATCGCAACGACTGCTGCACCACGTGCGTATAGAAGCTCCTGCTTGTCGGTGATGTTCGGATTGATGGTTTTCTTCATCAAGTCGTGCGAGATCGATGTCGAGATTACCAACAGAAGACCCGCTGCTGTTGATAGTGCCGCTGCCACCGCACCTGCTGCCACTAGAGCGATTACCCAAGCTGGAAGCTGAGCGATCTCTGGGTTAGCAAGTACCATGATGTCACGGTTAACTGTTAGCTCGTTTGCATCTGTTTTGCTGTAGAAAACAACGCCATCGTTGTTTTTGTCTTCCCACTTGATAAGACCAGTGTTTTCCCAACGAGCGAACCACTCAGGGATGTCTTCGTATTTAACACCCGTGTTAGCAACGCCAGAAGCCGCAGTTTCAGCAGTACCGTTTACAGTCTGGATTAGGTTTACGCGACCGAAGCCCGCAACACCTGGTACAGATGTGTAAAGGATAGCGATGAAGATAAGCGCCCAACCAGCTGAGATACGCGCATCTTTTACGCGAGGTACAGTGAAGAAGCGAACGATTACGTGAGGAAGACCTGCAGTACCACACATTAGTGCAGCCGTCATGAAGAATAGGTCAACCGTAGTTTTAGAACCTGCAGTGTACTGAGCAAAACCTAGCTCAACAGACAATGCATCCAGAGTCGCAAGTACTGACTGACCGCTCTCCAGAGTTGCACCTAGTGCAGTCTGTGGAAGGAAGTGACCAGTTACCTGAACTGATAGGAAGATCGCAGGAACCATGAATGCAAGAATCAATACACAGTACTGAGCAACCTGAGTGTAAGTAATACCCTTCATACCGCCTAGTACAGCGTAGAAGAATACGATCGCCATACCGATGATTACACCAGTATTGATGTCTACGTGTAGGTAACGTGAGAATACGATACCAACGCCGCGCATCTGGCCAGCTACGTATGTGAACGAGATGATGATGGTACAGATAACCGCAATCGTACGAGCAGTGTTGCTGTAGTAACGATCACCGATGAAGTCAGGCACTGTGAACTTACCAAACTTACGTAGGTAAGGTGCAAGTAGCATCGCTAGTAGTACGTAACCACCTGTCCAACCCATTAGGTAGGCAGAAGCATCACGACCGATGAACGATACGATACCCGCTAGTGAGATGAACGATGCAGCTGACATCCAGTCCGCAGCAGTCGCCATACCGTTTGCAACTGGTGGTACACCACCGCCTGCAACGTAGAACTCTTTAGTTGATCCGGCACGTGCCCAGATCGCAATACCAATGTAAAGGGCGAAAGAGCCACCTACAAATAGAAACGTTAACGCATCAAGACTCATGATTTACTCCTTACTCGTGAACGTCATATTTTTCGTCAAGTTTGTTCATGCTAGACACGTAAGCCCAGATCAACGCGACGAATACAAAGATTGAACCCTGTTGAGCAAACCAGAATCCTAGCGGGAAACCGAAGAATTGGATTTGATCAAGAGCATCGACGAATAGCACACCGCATCCAAACGATACGACGAACCAGATCGCCATGTAGGTGATAATAATGCGAAGGTTCTCACCCCAGTATGCCTGCGCATTTTCTTTGGTCATTGACATAACCTATCCCTTTACAAGTTGTTGTTATAAACAAAAAGGCTGTGATTACCACAGTTGTAGACATCATACCTAAGCCATCTCCCTAAAAGGAGAGCAACTTTAGTCGCACAGACTTAAGTAAGTGGCTGATTTTAATGATTTTTCAAACTTTTAGATATACCTTTATAACCAAAATTACATCAAAAACACTGTTTTTAAGCATTAAACTGAAACTTTTGGTCGAAACGGCACAAATCGTTAGAATGCAGGCAACTGTTGTTAGGAATCACACCATGCTATCAGGTCTATCCGTCACCCTCATCGCTTTAGGCTACCTTGGCCTACTCTTTGCGATCGCTTACTTGGGCGATCGAAGTCGTGCCGGGAAGAGCTGGGCGGGCAACCCGATCATCTATTCTCTCTCCTTAGCGGTTTACTGTTCATCTTGGACCTTCTATGGTGCCGTCGGACGAGCTCATACCACTGGTTGGGAGTTTTTGGCGACCTATATAGGGCCGGTCATTGTCTTCATTTTGGGCTGGCAGGTCATCGAAAAGATCAGTCGTGTCAGTAAACAGCAGAACATTACTACTATCTCCGACTTTATCTCGTCACGTTACGGCAAAAGTCAAACCATCGCCGTTCTGGTTACAGTCATAGCGGTGTTGGGAACCATTCCCTACATCGCACTTCAGCTAAAAGCGGTTGCAGTGAGTTACAACGCGATTGCGCCTGCTGCGACCGAGGCACTGAGCAAAGGTAGTGATACCGCCCTTGTAGTAGCACTAACAATGGCCCTATTCGCGATTCTGTTTGGTACTCGCCATATCGATGCCACTGAGCACCATCAGGGTTTGGTATTAGCCGTTGCGTTTGAGTCGGTCATCAAATTGACCGCCTTCCTTGCGGTCGGTTTCTTTGTCACCTTTGAATTCTATGGTGGTGTAGTGCAGACCGTTGCCAGCGTTCAATCGCAACTGCACTCGATAAACTTTTCAGGTTCACTGTTTGCGGGGAGTTTCTTAACTGAAATTCTGTTGGCCTGTGGGGCGATCATCTGTCTACCACGCCAGTTCCACGTGACCATTGTCGAGAACATCAAACACAACAACCTTAGAATCGCCCGCTGGCTCTTCCCCACTTACCTATTCCTGCTAGCGCTATTTGTTCTGCCCATCGCGTCGGCCGGTGCTATCTCACTGCCAACCTTCGCGCTTAACCCGGACTCTTGGGTACTGACCTTACCGTTAAGCCAGGGCTATCCTGGACTGGCAACCTTTGCCTTTATCGGTGGCCTATCAGCGGCGACCAGTATGGTTATCGTGGCCTCTATTACTCTGGCTACCATGGTCTGTAACGACATAGTCATTCCTATTCTGCTGCGCATTCCGAGTCTTCGCATTGCAGAGAGCAAAGATCTTGGCCGACTACTGTTAAGTGTGCGCCGTATCACCATCTTCATGCTTCTGTTGATGGGCTACTTCTACTACCGAATTTTGGGGGACCAGGGTTCCCTCGCCTCCTTTGGTCTACTCGCCTTTGTCGCAGCGATTCAATTCTTACCCAGTATCATCGGTGCGTTGTACTGGAAAGAGGGCAACCGAAGCGGTGCCATTGCTGGCTTAGTAAGCGGCTTTGCACTCTGGTGCTATACGCTAGTCTACCCTGTATTCGAAGTCGCCAATTTAGTCCCTGATACACTGATACGTGACGGTGTCATTCCAACTTGGTTACAACCAACCTCCCTATTTGGAATTCAAGGAATTAACCCACTGACTCATGGTGTCATCTGGTCTCTGGGCATTAACATTCTGGCCTACTACCTAGTATCCAACCTAACGCGCGCCCGCTTGGTGGATCGTATTCAGGCCAGTGCATATGTCGATAGCCGACGCGATGAAACAACAGAGCCAGGCCGTCAGACGACACCCGTCACCATCAGCGACCTGCAGATGCTTGCCGAGCGTTTCTTGGGCATTCGCCGCACACAAGAGGCGATGAACGAGTATTGGAGCAGTCGCGATGAAGAGCCATTGCCAGCGGGTGTCAAAGCGGATAACGAACTGATTCAATACATCGAACGCTTACTGGCCGGTGTGATCGGTGCGTCTTCAGCTCGAATCGTCATGGACTCGACACTGCGCGGTAAAGATATGCAGATTGGCGATGTCGTTGCGATTGTTGATGAGGCATCACAGGCACTGCGTTTCAACAAATCGCTGCTACAGTCGACCATTGAGAACGTCTCTCTGGGCATCAGCGTAGTCGATCAGAAGTATCGTCTGGTTGCATGGAACCAAAAGTTCATCGACATGTTCGACTACCCAGAAGAGCTAATTAGCGTCGGCCGCCCCATCGAGGAGATTATCCGTTTCAACGCGGTTCATGGTGAGTATGGATTCTCTGGAAACTCCATCGATGAACAGGTTGAACAGCGCATGCAGCTGCTGCGTTCTGGCAAACCGCACGGGTTTGAACGTTATCGCCCGAACGGCCAAGTGTTAGAGGTACGCGGTAACCCGATGCCCGATGGCGGTTACGTCAACACCTACATGGATATTACCGAGCACAAGCGTGTCGAAGACGCACTGCGTGAGAGTGAGCAGAACATCCGCGTCTATACCGACAACGTGCCGGTCATGATCAGCTATCTCGATCCGGAGCAGAACTACCTATTCGTCAACAAAGCGTTTGCTGATGGCGTTGGCATTAACCGACATACCATTGCCGGCACACCTAGTCATACCATCATGCCTAAAGATCAGTATGAGTTGCGCCAACCGTTCGTGAGACGTGTATTGCAGGGTGAACGTGTCAAATTTGAAGCTCGCTTACCGACCCAAGACGATTCACTGCGCTTTGCTGAGTTAACGATGATTCCGCACATTGGCGAGTACGGGGACATCTTGGGTTACTTCACACTTTACCAAGATATCACAGAGCGCCGTAATGCCGAGATCGCTCTGCAAGAGACTAATGAAAACCTTGAGAAACGTGTTGAAGAGCGCACCCAAGCGGTATCCCTAATTAACAAAGAGCTGCGCAAAGAGAACACCGTCCGTGCGCTAATGGAAGATGAACTACGCCAGGCCAAATCGGATGCTGAAGCGGCCAACTTAGGTAAAACACGATTCTTGGCTGCGGCCAGCCACGACCTGCTGCAACCACTGAATGCGGCTCGTCTCTTCACATCGGCGCTGGCTCAACAGAGTCACCAGAACGAGACCGCACAGTTGGTTGATAACTTGGATGGTGCTCTGCGATCAGCGGAAGAGCTCATTACTGCCATACTGGACATCTCCAAGCTGGATGCCGGTGCGCTAGAGCCCAACATGACTCACTTCTCTGTCCAAAACGTCTTCTCGAACCTGGATACTGAATTCACCGCTATGGCGGAGAAGAAAGGGCTGAAATTCAAGAGTATCGACTGCAAATCGGTGGTGCATTCAGACCAAACGCTACTGCGTCGCATACTGCAGAACTTCATCTCTAACGCGATCCGCTACACCAACTCGGGTCGAGTACTGTTGGGTGTTCGCCACCACAGCAAGTTCATCCGCATTGAAGTATGGGATACCGGTGTCGGCATTGCTGAAGATAAGATCTCTGAAGTCTTTGAAGAGTTTCGCCGCATCGACAACCCACGCCACTCAGAGGTACAAGGGCTCGGATTAGGCTTGGCGATTACAGAACGTATCGCCAAGATGCTGAAGCATAAGCTGAATGTTCGATCCTGGCCGACCAAGGGAACCGTATTCAGTGTTGATGTTCCGCTTGGCGACCCAGCACTTGCCGTGAAGCAGAAACCACAACAGCGTGGCTGGATCCGCTCGAAAGGCCTAAACGGCGTCAACGTATTGGTGATCGATAACGAACCGAAGATCCTAGAGGGGATGACCGCGCTTCTGACCGGATGGAGCTGTGAAGTACGAACCGCCCTCTCCATTCAAGCGGCTGTAGAAACCTGCAGTGATGGTTCATTCACACCGGACATCATGCTGGTCGATTACCACCTTGGCGAGACCGATACCGGCATCATGGCACTGAATGAGCTAGCCAAACTGGGTCTAGGCGAGGTGCCGGCGATCATCATCACCGCAGACCGCACAGACGAGGTAAAATCTGAGATTACAGAGCATGGGGCAATACTGTTGAATAAACCGGTAAAACCGGCCGCCCTTCGCCAGCTGATCAGCAAAAACGTCTCGAAGTAGCTGTTGGAGCGGTCTTAAACTTGTTGTTGGAGCGGTCTTAAAAAGGCCGCGATTTTTTGGTGGCGGTGTCTGCCCTTCAGCCTGACACAGTAAACCTGGGTCTGACCTCCGGTCTGACCCGGTGACACTTCAGCGTCACACCCCAGCCTTCCAACCAGACGTTATCGGATAACGTCGATCACGGCCAAAGCCACGATTGGTAATACGCGTTCCGATCGGCGCTTGGCGACGTTTATACTCATTAATATCGATTAGACGAATCACTCGCAGTACATCGGCTTCGTTGTACCCCTCAGCAATAATCATCTCTGCACTGTAATCATGCTCGACATACATCTCGATAATCGCATCCAACTGATCGTAGTCTGGCAGACTGTCCTGATCTGTTTGATCGGGACGAAGTTCAGCCGACGGTGGGCGAGTGATCACACGCTCTGGAATAACAGGACTGATGGTATTGCGGTAACGCGATAGCTCATATACCAGCGTTTTAGGAATGTCTTTCAGTACACAGAAACCACCGGCCATATCACCGTACAGAGTTGAATAACCGACCGCTGTCTCTGATTTATTACTGGTCGTAAGAACGAGATAACCCTTCTTGTTTGAGATCGCCATCAACAACACGCCACGACAGCGTGCTTGAAGATTCTCCTCTGTCGCATCAACCTCAGTGCCAGCAAACTCACCCGCCAACTCTTGCATAAACGCTTCATACATCGGTTCAATCGAGATCACCGAGTGACGAATGCCTAACGCCTCGGCTTCAAGTGCAGCATCTTCAACACTGATCGAAGAGGTGTACTTAAACGGCATCATGACACACTCAACACGATCAGGACCCAAGGCATCTACAGCAACCGCTGCCGTTAACGCCGAATCGATACCGCCAGATAGGCCAAACACTACCCCCTTAAAGCCGTTCTTGTTAACGTAATCGCGTACGCCCATCACAAGCGTTTGGTAGACCATACTATAGTGATCAGCTTCGGGCGTTGAAGGCTGTAGCGGCTCAACAGCACCCGATTCAAGATCGATAGATACCTTGTAGATACCCTCTTCATGATGAGGCGCCATGTAGGCTAGCTGCCCCTTGGCATCCACGACCTGCGAACCACCATCAAAGACCAACTCATCCTGCGCACCCACTTGGTTTACATAGACAATCGGGGCATTTGCAGTGGTTGCACGATCTTGTAACGCCTCGGTACGCTCATTGGTTTTACCCATGTGATAGGGAGATGCATTAGGCACAAGAATCGCTTTAACACCGGCCTCGGCCTGGCGTTGAGTCGGCTCTCTCTCCCAAATATCGGCACAGATTTGCAGCCCTAAAGTGTGACCCTTGTACTCAAATACACCGTCATTAGTGTGCGGTTCAAAGTAGCGATCTTCATCAAAGACAAGATAGTTAGGCAGATGCTGTTTGGCATACTCGATCAACACCTCACCATCCTCAATGATGGCCGCCATGTTGCGTAACTCGCCCTCTTTCTCAGCTGGATAGCCCACCAACAAAGCAATGCCACGGACCTCAGTTTTCAGCCGTTCAAGGGCCTCATCAACCCGACGTTTAAGACTGGGACGCAGCAACAAATCTTCGGGCGGATAACCGGTAATCGACAGCTCAGAAAAGACGATAATATCCGTATCACCTTGAGACGCTGCATCCATAGCAGCATCGATCATCTTTTGTGTATTACCCGGAATATCACCGACTAAGAAGTTAATCTGCGCCAGCGCAACAACAAGTTTTTCAGACATAATGGGAGTTGAAATCTGCAAATTAAATAGATTTGCAGAGTATAACCCAATGTGATGCTCTGCTTGTAGGAGGGAATTCAAGCAAAGCTTGAAACCCCGAAACTGTTGGAGCATTCTCGAAGAGGACGCGATCAGGTAACAGGCTTCAGCCTGTCACCACCCCAATAAAAAAGCACCCTGTAGGAGGCCTCCCAAAGGGACGCCGACCGCTTTTAGATATGGTGACTGGTTTTAACCTGTCATCCGCACAATCATCCATACTTTCACTCCCGACAAAACCCCGGCAAATACTCACTAGGAATCAACGACTCATCCGAATCATCGCTAATACATCGCCAAGTCGTCGGAAAATCCGGATTCTCCGCCCGCAACACAAACCGCCGCCCTTCCAACTCATCAATATTGGCAATTGATACCCGAATTTCGCCGGAGGAATGACTCCACCATGCATTCTTTACATAAGCGGAGTTATCCCCAAAGTATTCATTACTGACGCCTAGTTCACTAAGGGCTGTATTCCATTTCAAATCTTTTAAACCTGAAGTACCGCCATTCGCAATCGCATAATCAACCAGCGCCAGCTTAATCGGCTCCGTTGCTGCCAGAGCATCGATCAACTTGGCACGCACCGTGAATTGAGTATACGCAGGCAGCGCAATTGAAGAGAGTAGCGCGATGATCGCCACCGCGATCATCAGTTCTATGAGGGTGTAGCCACCCATCCTTGGGTGTTTGTAACCGTCCATGGTTATCTCCTATGTATTTAAACCATCTCAGGGAGACCTGCTGTATGAACCATTTAAATGTCGACAGAACTGATCGGAAAACTCGCTACTTCCATCAGTACCCACAGATTTGATTTGAACACATAGTGTTTCTTTAGGTCCCGGGTTCAGAGTGTAACTAAGGCTGCTAATATTTGTTGGCTTACTGTCATTTGTAGGGTCACACGCAGTTAGATTGTTGTCACCATTATTTTTACATTCATATACATCATAAGAGTTAGCAGCTGAAACGGCTGTCCAAATAACAACACCACTACTATCCTCCCAACTTAATACTGGAGCGGATAACGAGCCTGGGGTGGATTGAGGGCATGAACTAGAAATGATCAAATTAGCCCCTGTAGCAGACTCTGTGACTGATCCAAAACTTTGATCAACACCATCACTTGGTGAACAAATAGAGTACCCTGCAGTTGAAGCTACAGGGGTGATTGTGTGAATTAACTCGCCACTCCAAGAGGCACCACTTGCGACAAAAAAGTTGCAAGAGTAACTGGTGTCATTCACAGAGCAAACAGGAACTGTTTGACTATTAGGGTCTTCGCAATCAGCCCCATCACCGTCATCGACACATATCGTGTAACTTCCAGATGGAAACTGGCTTGTAACAGAAGAAACTGCCTCAGAAGCTGGCGTATAAGCGCTAGATACTGTTCCAGTAATACTGTATTGAAACGCAGAGACTGTAATTGATGAATCCTCAGGGACTGTTGCAGGACAACTCTCCTCCCCATTAACCTCCAAACATACAAAGTCACCTTTGTTGTCCATAAAGTTGTTACTGACCGATGGATACGCTGATGATGCGGAAGCCGAACTCATCTCTGCTGAGCAGTCAGAATCCGAATCTGAAGAGGTGCCTAACAGAAAATCGTGATACCCAAACCCTCTTACTTGCTGATCAGTACCGGGATCTCCTGACCCATAAACATCCCCGTAACCCATACCTTGTGCGACAAGTTTGACTTCACTACCATCAACGCCAATAACACCTCCATCAAGAAATGCAAATCCGTACCCTCTGTATTGACGCTTAATTTCAAGCGGAAGTATCACTTGAGCATGGTTAGATAAGTCTGTTCCATCATCAACGTAATCTGGATCACCAACACACTGAGCTTTGCTCGTATCAATTGCGTCGTTGTTAAGATATTGAACATCGATATTTCCATACCAACCCGCTCCAAAAAAGCAGGTATATTCAAAAAACCAGTCACTACTGCTGTTGTCTGAATCTATTTTTGGACCTTTTGGACAAACACCTGTATCGGAAGGCTTAATCACCAAGTTGTTATAATTCTCTAAAGAGTAACTAAGAACATCAGATGGGACGTATACAATCCCTCTAACCTCAGAGAAAGCTTCCCCCCCTGAGTAGGTCAGAAGTGTTTCATCATCTCCTGAATCTGTTGTATTGATTAAGAGTAACGAACCATTCGCTGACGAAACCGTGACATTTTCAAGATTTACATTTGTTGATAGGGCCCCACCTGGTGCGTCTTCGCCATACTCAGCCTCACCCACAGGTAAATTGATTTTGTAAGGGTTACTCCCTCCTCCAGAACCATCTTCACCATTTGCATTTTCATCGGCATCAAAAAGATCTGACACGATTAGAGAGTTAATCGCGACTGATTGATCAGACCAGCTGACCACCACCTGAGTCGTTAGTGCATCAGATACAGAAGTAAATGTGGGGGTAATTGAGAATATAGCATTGGTCCCATTCACAGAACTTGAGCCAGTAGCCGCTATTGACGAAAGGGATTCTGAACTGGCCCTTGATCTAAACTCTTCGATTGTTTTCTGAGCAAGCGCGATTGCCTCAAGCTTTGCTTTGTTGTCACCGGTTTCTCCAATGAGCTTGGCCGAAAAAAGTGTCGCCCCGGTTATACCAACAGCAAAAATGACTAGTGAAATCAGTGCTTCGATTAACGTGAAACCTTTCGTGCGGCGAATCATTACCAATCCCTCCAGCTACCGAACCGTGATCCTGCAGTAGTTTTATCCCCGAGGTCTTGAGTGTAGCCATCCTCAAATGTAATAGTCGGACCGCCGTTACCCATATCAACATAACCACCTACAATCAGTGACCCATAGAAATCATTGGTACCATTCAATTTCTTTACATCACCTGAAACGAATAACAAGCCATTAAATTCATTCTTATTGGACTGGTCTAAGTCTCCGTTTACGATAATCGTTCTTGGTTCATCTCCCGTTACAAAGGTGTCTGTTGGAAAGGTGACATCTCCACTGCTGTTTTCCACACAAACAATAGACCCTGCGGCTTGCAGATCAGCCTTGAAATCACTACTGGTGCTTTGATCAATAAAAGTATGCCCACTGCAAAAATCAGCAACAGTTGCACCAAGAAATGCCCTTTGAAACTGATCATCTGATAGTGAACTTAAACTTGGATCATTCTCTACTAGATCGCTTCCTCTGTAGGTTTTTGATGACGATTGTATGGAAGCAGTGGAGACTGTTGGATGAGGAACAATAGTTGAAAAAGAGCCGTCTAATTCTATTGAACCTCCACTCCAAATAGTGAGATTTCCACTTTTATTTCTTACTTCAAAGTTACCCGAGAATTCACTTCCTCCTCCAGCAACCACAGGAACCTTGGGCAAATCTAACTTCGCATAGGTAATATCCATTTGAACTCGTCTAGTGACCGAACCATCATCACTGACACCCTCAGCGATGAGTATTGATCGCGCTGAAGTACTCACTCCCCAAAAACTATAAATTTCACCACTTGCTAGAGATCCAGAACCAGGGTTGGAGGCGTTTCTTAACGCTTGATTTTCCCGATACTCTAAGATCCCTTCACCGAGACCGGATTGAGCTGCTTCAAAAGCCATTATCGATCGATATTCATTGGCTGCTACTTGGCTCTCCTTGATAACAGCTTCATACATAATCGATAGGGATATTGTGCTTACAATAAGCAAAACCACTGTAATCAACAGTGTGGCTATTCCTTTCTGATAATGAATTGAAGAATAAGACATGACTAATCCGTACCTACGTTATTGGGTAGGAGTATTGTGTATTCTCTACTTGCTTGAAAATCATTAACCGGTCCATCTGAGGCTGTAATATTGACCGTTATTTGCCTAACAGCAGAACTGGCCGTACAACCCTGACAAGCAAAGTTCAGATTTGTTACCGAGATCACTGAACTATCTGTCAGACTTGACCAACCGGAAGCACCATCACAAGCAGTTACAGAAATACCTCTAAGTATTTCATTGTTAGAAAGCATAAAACCGCGTTGTTCAACGGAATCTAAAACGCCATTCTCGCTCACGTCATAAGAATAGAGAGCGCAAGATGCGGAGGGTAAATCAATGGATGAAACACCCTGCTGGTAAACGCCGCCATCTGTCGCTGCTGAATAACCAGATCGCCGCAACTCACCGGAAATTATTCCAGAAACATTTGAAAGCTCAGTATTCAATCGAGTTGACGCAATTGTGCTTTGAGTAGCATTAACAATCTGCAAATATCCAAACAACACTCCACTCGATACAATCAGACCGATAACCATACCGATCATCAGCTCGATTAATGTGTATCCCTCTTGTTTTAAGATACTTTGATTTTTCATCTAGTTGACCTGTACTAACTGATTAGATGAAATCGTTACTGTTCTAGAATCAGCGCCATCAATGGTTATCGTAATTACCGTTGGTGTGGCTAACAACTCTGGCATTTCAAACTCAACGGGCGAAGCAGTCAAAGTGATTTCAGTTCCCGGGTAGTCGGTAGAATTTGCGTAAACATCTAAAGATAAACAACTGGCTGTAGATGATGCACTTACACCTGCACACCAATTGGATCCTGTCGTAGTAATAAGATAACGAGAATCGTTATTTGAAATCGCCTGACGTTTAGCTAACTGAGTTTGACCATAAATAGCTTCAACGGCACCACTCAATCGTTCACGAGCAATATAATCTTGATAGGAGGGTATAGCGATAGCAGCAATGATTCCGATAATAGCCACCGTCACTAACACTTCAGTAATAGTAACCCCTTGCTGATATCGAGATTGCATAAACATTATCTTTCCCAACAATCATCAAGTGAGGCAGTGCCTGCATCTACGGCACCATTGCGATCGGCTACAAACTTAGTGCAGGTATCGTCTATATGTGGGGCTAGGGGTTCAGCCGTTACTACAAAAGATGAACCATCGGCGCTTGAGACGGCAATCGTCCAATAGCCCTCGGGGGATGTTGAATAATCAGTTCCGTTAATGGTTGCAGAGGATGAGAACAGGGTATTGTTGGCTCTGTGTTGTTCTTGAGCAATGCGAATGGCCGCCAAAGCGTTCATTGCATCGCTACGCTTGGCCCGAAGCACATAATCCTGATAAGCCGGATACGCGATAGCCGCAAGAATCCCGATGATTGTTACAACGATCATCAGTTCAATCAGAGTAAAGCCTTTTTGGTAACGCATTGATCCTCCACTACCTTCAGAGCTTGCGAACAGGCTCATTACAAATATAGCAGAGGATAAGAAAAACTGAGGGGTTTTACTGAATATTCAGGATCTGAACTTCGAAAAGAATGGTTTTTCCGGCAAGCGGATGATTGAAATCAACTTCTACACGCTCATCGTCGAACTCAACAATCACACCTGGCAGTTCACCACCGGGTTCTTGGAATGAGATCACCAACCCTGGCTCTAGTTCCATATCCTTAAAGTCTGAGCGCTTCATGGTTTGGATGTTACTTGGGTTGTGCTGACCAAAACCACGTTCTGGATCGATGGTTAGATCGAGATGATCGCCCACTTTTAGCCCCGTCAATGCCGCTTCAAAGCCCTCTGGAATATTGCCATCACCCACTTCAAATTCCACGGGAGCGCCTTCGAAGTTAGAGTCAACGATCTGTCCATCGGTGAGTTTGATCGCGAAGTGCATCGTCACTTTACGGCCCTGTTCAATGGTGAGTTCGCTCATCTATTTGCTCCGGTCTTTTGATAAAAATAGTGCATCAACGATCAATGCAATGGCGCCAAGGGTAATACCCACGTCGGCGATATTAAAGGCCGGGAAGTACCAACCTGCATAGTGGAAGGATAGGAAATCCACGACATAACCGTGAACAATACGGTCAAACAGATTACCCAGAGCACCGCCTAAAATAGCGGCATAGCCGACTGCCTGTATTTTCTGATGAGGCTCTGTTTGGCGTAGCCAATGAACAATTAACCCACTCACAACAACAGCGATGGTCACAAATAGCCAACGCTGCCACCCCTGTTCGCTTGCAAGAAAGCTAAACGCCGCTCCTGTGTTATGCAGCAGCCTTAAATCGAAAACGGGAAGAATAGAGACTGGCAGGTTGTAACTAAGCATACTCGATGCCAAAGCCTTACTACCAAGATCCAACACCACAATGGCTAGGCTGAGCCATAGCCACTGCAGTGCAGAAGGGTTACGCGTAGTGGCGCTGTTCACCTTCACCCTCTACGTTATCGACACAACGTGTACATAGCTCTGGGTGATCGGCGTTTTGGCCGACATCTTCACGGTGGTGCCAACAACGAGCACACTTAGCCTCTTCGGATGCTTTAACGGCCACTTTAAGGCCTTCAACCGCAGTTTCGCGAGCATCAGCGCCATTCGCTAAAGGCTCAATGCTGGCGGTCGATGTGATCAAGACAAAGCGAAGTTCGTCACCAAGACGATTGAGATCAGAGGTGATCTGCTCATCAGCAAAGAGGGTCACTTCAGCAGCGAGAGAGGCCTTAACAAGCTTCTCGTTACGCGCCTCTTCTAGACACTTGTTGACCGCCTGCTTAACCTGCAGCACACGCTCCCAGTACTCACGACCAAAGGCATCGTCAGCGGTCATTTCAAACAGCCCTTCGTACCAAGTGGTTAGCATGGCACTCTCAGGATTGTTACCTGGAAGCACTTCGATGATCTCATCCGCAGTGAAGCTTAGGATCGGTGCAATCCAACGAACCAATGCTTGCGCGATGTGGTACAACGCCGTCTGACAAGAACGACGAGCCAGGCTGTCTGGCTTAGTGGTGTACTGACGATCTTTAATGATGTCTAGGTAGAAACCGCCAAGCTCTTGTGCACAGAAGTTGTGAACTTGCTGATATACGTCGAGGAAACGGTAGCTGTTGTATGCATCAATCACACGCTGCTGCAGACGGTAAGCCGAATCCACTGCCCAACGGTCTAGCGCCAGCATATCTTCAGGTTTTACACAGTGCGCCTCTGGGTCAAAACCGTTAAGGTTGGCCAGCAAGAAGCGTGACGTATTACGGATTCGGCGGTAGCTATCGGCCGTACGCTGAAGAATCTGATCCGATACGGCCATATCACCAGAGTAGTCGGTAGAAGCAACCCAAAGACGAAGAATATCAGCACCTAGCTTGTCATTAACCTGCTGTGGCGCAATGACGTTACCCAGCGACTTAGACATCTTGTAACCCTTCTCATCGACGGTAAAGCCGTGAGTAAGAACCTGTTTGTAAGGCGCACAACCATTGATTGCGATCGATGTTTTCAGTGACGACTGGAACCAACCGCGGTGCTGATCCGAACCTTCAAGGTACATATCAGCCGGGAAATGTAAGCTCTCTTTAGTACGCAGAACAGAGTGGTGCGTGACACCTGAATCGAACCAAACGTCCATGGTGTCAGTGACTTTATCGTAATCGGCTGCCTCATCACCCAACAACTCGGCTGGATCTAGATCAAACCAAGCATCGATGCCAGTCTCTTCAATACGCAGTGCAACCTGCTCGATCAATTCTGTTGTGCGTGGGTGCAATTCACCTGTCTGTTTATGGGTGAACAGTGTGATGGGCGTTCCCCAAGTACGTTGACGAGAGACACACCAATCTGGACTCTGGCCGACCATCGCTTCGATGCGCGTCTGACCCCAATCAGGGAACCATTGAACGCCTTTAATTGCGTCCATTGCATCCGCTTTAAGGTTCTCTTTCTCCATTGAGATGAACCACTGTGGCGTAGCACGGTAGATCAATGGTGTTTTGGTACGCCAGCAGTGTGGGTAGCTGTGCTGGAAACGCTTCAGGTGAACCAATTTACCTTCACGCTCCAGAGCTTCCGTTACCGGCGCATCCGCTTTGTAGACATGAATTCCAGCAAACTCGCCGGCTGCATCTGTGTAGACACCATCCGCTTGAACAAGATTAAGTGTTTTAAGGTCGTAGCGGTTGCCGACGATGAAGTCATCCATACCGTGATCAGGCGCAGTATGAACCGCACCAGTACCGGCATCAGTGGTGACATGGTCACCCAAAATCACAGGCACTTCACGGTCAAACACAGGGTGTTCAAGTTTCAGTAGTTCAAGCGCTGCACCGTTCACACGACCCAACACTTCATACTGATCAACACCCCAACGTTCCATGATTGAGTCAACCATTGATTCAGCTAGAACCTGGTAATCTACGCCGCTCTCTAGGTGCACTTCAACGAGGGCATACTCTAGCTCACCGTTAACCGATACCGCTTGGTTAGCAGGAATTGTCCAAGGTGTGGTTGTCCAGATAACAAGCGAAACGTTCTGTTTGTCTGTACCGAACAGTGCATTTACTTTTGCTTGATCAACAAAGGTAAAGCGCACATCAATCGCAGTAGAGGTTTTGTCTTGATACTCAACCTCAGTCTCAGCCAGAGCGGATTTACCAACGACACTCCAGTAGACCGGTTTGTAACCTTTCACTAGGTGTCCACGCTCAGCGATTTTACCTAGGGCACGAACGGTGTTGGCTTCCGTTTTGAAATTCATCGTTAAGTAAGGGTCGTCCCAATCACCCTGTATACCCAAACGAATAAAGTCCTCTTTCTGACCCGCAATCTGCTCCGTTGCATAGGAACGACACTTAGCACGAAAATCTGCGTAAGAGACCTTCTCCCCCGCTTTGCCGATCAATGTCTCAACTTTGTGCTCAATCGGTAGACCATGACAGTCCCAACCTGGCGTATAAGGCGAGTCAAAACCGCTTAGGGTTTTGGATTTGATGATCATATCTTTGATGATCTTATTCACCGCGTGACCAATGTGAATGCTGCCGTTAGCGTAAGGAGGGCCATCGTGCAGAATAAATTTTGGTCGACCTGCGCTCACTTCACGAATGCGTGCGTAAAGATCCATCTCTTTCCATTTAGCAAGACGCTTAGGTTCAGCAGATGGCAGGTTACCGCGCATTGGGAACGCAGTTTCCGGCAGGTTTAGAGTCGGTTTGTAATCGGTCATCAATCCAGTCCCAGTTTAGGTATTTGCGGCAGCGAACCAAGCGCGCGCTGCAGCGATATCTTTTGCGATCTGTTCTCGCAAAGCATCCAATCCATCAAAGCGTTGCTCCGCACGCATTGGATGTAAAAATTCAACACTGAGCAGCTCACCATAGAGCTGCCCCGTAAAATCTAGCAGGTGCACTTCCAATACAGGACGAACACCATTAAGTGTCGGCCGACTGCCAACATTGCAAATCGCGTTGTAGGCCTTACCCGCCAAGTGCGCCCTTACCGTGTAGACACCCCGCATAGGGCAGGCATACTTGTGCATGCGTACATTGGCTGTCGGAAAGCCGAGCTCACGACCCACTTTTTGCCCATGTTGCACACGGCCGGTGACACGATAGCGACGCCCTAACAATCGAGCAGCCAAGGATAAGTTGTTAGCGGCAAGCGTTTCACGAACGCGTGAACTGCTGACGCGCTCATCCTCTAAAATCAGTGTCGGTGTGTCAGCGACGGTAAAACCGTGTGATTCACCTGCAGCCTTAAGCAGTGCGTAATCGCCACGGCGATCACAACCAAAACGAAAATCGTCACCCACCACAAAATGCTTTACATCCAAGCCCTTCAGCAGCAGCTCATCAATAAACGCCTCAGCTGACAGTGAACGTAAACGCTCGTTGAAGCTAAGACAAAGCACGCGATCAACCCCTTCAGCTTCTAACAGGCGAAGCTTCTCGCCGAAACGCGTTAGACGAGGTGGCGCAGACTCTGGCGAAAAAAACTCACGTGGTTGCGGTTCAAACACAATCACAACAGAGGGCAACCCCAGTTGTTGCGCTTTTTCTCGCACACCTGACAGTATCATCTGATGGCCTAAGTGAACGCCGTCAAAGTTACCGATCGTCGCAACGCAGCCGCGATGATGATCGCGTAAATTGTGAAGCCCTCGAATCAGTTCCATTGCGTTATCAGTTTCACCCAAGCATCAGACAAATAATAAACGCGCGATTATAGCGCATGCAGGCCCCTCTAATTAAGACCTAAAACACTATGTTTATGACTTTAGCCACGCAAATGACGAATTCGCACACCGGAAAGGATCAAAGAGGCACAGTAAACCAGAACTGCGCCGGCCACGAGCAGGAACATCCACTCGACTCTCTGCCACAAACCGGCCGATAACCAGTCGGAAGCAACTGGTGCGAACAGCAGAATAACCAGCGCCATCAATGCGTTGGCAAATAACAACTGCATAGACCACCTTAACCAGCCAGTTTGCCACTTGAAGACACCCTGTTTAATTAAGCCATGCAAAAGCCAACCCGCATTCATAAAGGCGGACAGCGCGGTTGCTAGCGCAAGACCCGCATGCGCCAGAGGGAAGATAAGAATCAGGTTAAATACCATATTCGCCACCATCGCTTTAACAGCGATTTTGACTGGGGTTTTGGTATCTTGGCGAGAGAAGTAGCCAGGCGCCAGCACCTTAATGAGCATAAATGCGAGCAGACCTAAGCCATAGGCACGAAGACTCATAGCCGCCATGCTGACATCGCGATCGGTCATCTCACCGTAGTGGAACAGCGTCGTTAACAGAGGCTCCGCCAACAGAATCAGCGCGACAGCCGAAGGAATGCCAATCAAAAGCACCATTCGCACCGCCCAATCCAACATTTTGGCGAACTCTTCCCCTGACTTTTCAGCGTGTTTACGAGAAAGGCTTGGCAGAATCACCGTCGCAATCGCGATACCAAATACCCCCAAGGGCAGCTCTGCCAGACGATCTGAGTAGTAGAGCCAAGAGACACTGCCCGTCTGCAAGAACGAGGCAAGCACGGTATCCAATAGCAGGTTAATCTGTGCAACCGATACACCAAATAGAGCCGGCAGCATCAGTTTCAGGATGCGCCGCACCCCTTCATCCTTCCAACCGGCTTGCGGCACGGGCAATAGACGCAGGCGCGCTAAAAACGGCAACTGGAACAGCAGTTGGACGGTACCGGCCATCAACACACCCCAAGCCAGCGCCATAATGGGCGGATCAAACATGGGGCTTAAGTAGACCGCTGAACCGATCAGACAGAGATTCAGCAATACCGGGGTGAAGGCAGGCACCGCAAATCGCTCATAGGAGTTCAGAATGGCACCACAAAATGCGGTTAGGGATATCAGCATCAGATAGGGAAAGGTAATGCGCAGCATGTCAGCCGCAAGACCAAAGCTCTCGGAGCCTGACATATAAAACCCAGGCGCAAACAGCATCGCCAATAGTGGCGAACCCAGACTGCCCACCAGCGTGACCAGCAACAACACCGAACCCAAGCTGCCGGCGGTGCGATTTACGAGAAATTGAACCGCAGTTAGATCACGTTGCGATCGATACTCAGAGAGCACCGGCACAAAGGCTTGAGCAAAAGCCCCTTCAGCAAAAAGACGTCGTAAAAAGTTGGGGATTTTGAATGCGACAAAAAAAGCGTCGGATGCACCACTGGCGCCAAAGTAACCTGCAACCACCACATCACGAATCAAACCCAGCACTCGCGAGATCATGGTCATGATGCCAACCACAGCACTTGAGCGCAGCAGACCGCCGCCAGATGTCGCTTTTTGACTCAACTTTTAACCTCAAAGTGCCGAATTAATCCGTCGATTATCGCCTACCTAAGAAGAAGGTCAACTAAAAGTGCATTTCTTCTGTGTTTAATGCTTGACAGACGGCAACGATATCGGAATAATTTCGCATCCAATTTTGAGAGACACTTGTCTCGTTTTTTTAACTCAAATTTAAGGAGCTCAGCTGTGGCAAATTCCGCAGGATCTCGTAAACGTGCTCGCCAGGCGGAAAAGCGTCGTCAACATAACGCTAGCCTGCGCTCCATGGTACGTACTTACATCAAGAAAGTACTAAAAGAAGTTGCTGGTGGTGACCAAGCTGCTGCTAACGAAGCATTCAAAGTTGCTCAGCCTATCCTAGATAGCTCAGTAAACAAAGGAATCTTCAAGAAGAGCGCTGTTGCACGCACTAAGAGTCGCCTAAACGCACGCATCAAAGCGATGGCTGCATAAGCGACTGCTTAAAAGCTTTTCTAAAAACCCGCTACTTAGCGGGTTTTTTGTTGCCTAAAATCTGGAAGATGCTGACAGAGTCCATACCGGTGACTGGCTTTAGCCTGTCATCCGCTGGTAGATTTTACTGCCAATCTGGAAAACACCGATAAAGCAGATGACAGGCTAAAGCCAGTCACTGGTGCTTTTAGATAAACTCTAATGAATAACAATCGCGGGCTTTTCAAGACCGCTCCAACGATTTAAGCCAACGCCATATTATCGCGATGGACTAGCTCTGGATCAGTGATGTGACCGATAAGGGATTCGATCTCTTGGCTGGCGTGACCTTTGATACGGTCCGCCTCATCGAAGGCATAGTTAACCAGGCCGCGTGCGATAACCTCACCGCCAGTATCGACCAGCTCGACCATCTCACCGCGTGAGAAATCACCCTCTACTTTGACAACGCCCGCAGGCAGCAGTGATTTGCCACCCGTTTTAAGCGCTTTAACCGCGCCAGCATCCAATACTAGACGACCACGCGCCTGAAGATGCCCTGCGATCCAGTGTTTACGCGCAGCTTGGCGACCGTGATCAGGTACTAACAACGTACCAATCTCTTCACCCGAGAAGATTCTTAACAACGCACTCTCTTCACGACCGCTAGCAATAACCGTTACAGCACCTGAACGAGCCGCAAGTCGAGCGGCACGTACTTTAGTTGCCATACCACCGCGACCCAACTTACCGCCTCCGCCTGCAATCTGAAGGAAGTGATCATCTTCAGCTCGACCTTCGGCGATTAATTCAGCATTAGGGTTAGAGCGAGGATCTGCGGTGAACAGACCTTTCTGATCCGTCAGCAGAATCAGCGCATCGGCTTCAATGGCATTAGCCACCAACGCACCGAGCGTATCGTTATCACCAAACTGAATCTCACTGGTCACAACCGTGTCATTCTCATTAACGATGGCTACGACGCCCAGATCGATTAGAGAGCGCAACGTTGAACGTGCGTTTAGATAACGCTTACGGTTAGAGAGGTCATCATGCGTCAGAAGAACCTGAGCGGTATGAAGGTTGTGTTGCTGAAAAATAGATTCATACGCTTGAACCAAACCCATCTGACCGACAGCGGCGGCGGCTTGCAGCTTATACATCTCGCTTGGGCGTTCTGACCAGCCTAAACGATTCATCCCCTCGGCTACAGCACCTGAAGAGACAAGAACCACCTCAACACCCTGCTGCACCAGTTTAGCGATCTGCTCAACCCAGCCAACAATCGCTTGCTGATCTAGACCTTTACCATCATCCGTCAGCAGCGCACTGCCGATTTTGACGACCCAACGACCCTTTTCTGTTAACCGTTGACGTGATGCAGACATGTTACTTTACGTACTCCACTTCAACATCGTAATCGTCATCATCGAAGTCATCCCAATCATCAGCTTCGCCCGCTTCACGACGCGCACGCATTTCGGCACGCATACGCTCAAGATTTTCACGCGCTTCACGGTCAATCTGCATACGCAGCTCACGCTCTGCATCCACCAATTCTGGATTCTCTGCAAGCGCCTCTTTCTTCTCATCAAGATAGTCTTGCAACTGATGGACCAAAAGATCAGTGCCTTGCTTGTTGATAGCAGAGATACGGAATACCGGACCATCCCATTCCAACGCATCGATCACTGACTGACAACGCTCTTCAAGCTCCTCTTCTGGCACCATGTCGATCTTATTCAGCAACAACCAGCGAGGCTGATCAGCCAAGGTAGGCGAGAACTTATTCAGCTCATTAACTGCAGTGACCGCTGCTTCAGCAGGTGTCACCTCGTCCCAAGGCGCCATATCAACCAGGTGCAACAGTACACGGTTACGCGCCAAGTGTTTTAGGAAGCGAATACCAAGACCGGCACCCTCTGCGGCACCTTCAATGATTCCAGGGATATCGGCAACGACGAAACTGCGGTGCGCTTCGGTGCGAACGACACCCAGGTTAGGTACCAAGGTAGTGAATGGGTAGTTAGCCACTTTAGGCTTAGCGGCTGAGATAGAACGAATCAGCGTCGATTTGCCGGCATTTGGCAGACCAAGAAGGCCGACATCAGCCAGGACACGCAACTCCAGACGAACGTTACGCAACTCACCCTCGGAACCTTTAGTCGTTTGACGAGGCGCACGGTTTACACTGCTTTTAAAACGCGTATTACCCAAGCCGTGCCAACCGCCCTGAGCGATCTTTTCGACCTGACCGACAGCCGTCAGATCCGCCAACACCTCATCGGTATCCACATCCACAATGGTGGTACCGACTGGCACTTTAAGCACCAGATCTTCACCTTTGGAACCGGTACACTGACGACCCTGACCGCCCTCACCGTTTTGTGCTTTGTAGTGACGCGTAAAGCGGTAATCGATTAGCGTATTAAGACCTGAATCGGCTTCGACAAAAATAGAACCACCATCACCACCGTCGCCACCATCTGGGCCACCTTTTGGAATGTACTTCTCGCGACGGAAACTCATACAGCCGTTTCCGCCTTTACCGGCTTGTACGGTAATCAGTGCTTCATCAACAAACTTCATCTCTTTCTCCTAAATGGAGGAAAAATAGGGCCAGATCGTCTGTCAAACCTAACGACATGATCCTATTTTCCCTCAGTGGGCTGATTTTACTCTGGTAAGAATCAACCTTACATGCTTTTTTGAACTTAATAGCTTTTCAAGCCCTGTCTGGCTTCAGCCTGACACGCTGACACGGCCTAAAAAACAAAAAAACCCGCCTAAGCGGGTTTTTTACGTAACAACGAAACTTAGGCAGTTTCGATGCTAACGAATTTACGGTTGTAAGGGCCTTTAACTTCAAACTTAACAACACCGTTTGCTTTCGCAAATAGAGTGTGGTCTTTGCCGATGCCTACGTTTGTACCAGCGTGGAATTTAGTACCGCGCTGACGAACCAGGATGTTACCCGCAAGTACTTCCTGACCACCAAAACGTTTAACGCCTAAGCGTTTCGACTCCGAATCGCGTCCGTTACGCGTTGAGCCGGCTGCCTTCTTATGAGCCATTCTCTAATCTCCTAGATTCGTTGATCAGCCGTTAATGCCAGTGATTTTAACTTCAGTGTACCACTGACGGTGGCCCTGACGCTTCATGTGGTGCTTACGACGACGGAACTTGATGATTTTCACCTTGTCACCGCGACCGTGTGATACCACTTCAGCAGAAACTTTAGCACCTTCAACAACTGGCGCGCCAACTTTAACGTCGTCGCCGTTGCTAACAAGTAGTACGCGATCGAAATCAACGTTTGAACCAGCTTCAACCGCTAGCTTTTCTACTTTAAGGGTCTGACCCTCTTGTACGCGGTACTGTTTACCACCGCTTACGATTACTGCAAACATCTGTGTTCTCCAATATTTTGCTTACCCGGCTACTAATACGAAACCTGCTCTGAAGGGCTGATGTCTTACGACACCCTCGCACAGGGAGCGTTATTTGGACAAGCTAGGGCGCAAAATGATACAGAACCCTCCACTCAAACTCAACCCTTATTTACACTAAATTGAGGCATTGGAAGGCCTATACACCAGAGTCATATTGACACCCCCGCTCTCACCCCCTAGCATCCGACTGTCATTTATAAGTAGTAACCAAAATGCAACCACACCAACTCAACCCACTGATCGAGCCTCAATTCGATGCCGTTACGGATTACATCCTTAACAATCTTGGCTCCAATGTCCCTCTAGTAGAGAAGATTGCACATCACATTGTTGAAGGTGGCGGTAAGCGCTTGCGTCCGTTGTTGGTTCTACTGGCTGCCAATGCCGCTGGCTATAAAGGGGAACAACACATTCCACTGGCAGCGGTCATCGAATTCATTCATACGGCAACACTGCTGCATGACGATGTGGTCGACAACTCTGAGCTACGTCGCGGTAACGCCACCGCAAACGCTCAGTGGGGTAATGCGCCGAGCGTATTAGTCGGTGACTTCCTCTACTCTCGCTCATTCCAGATCATGGTTGAGATTGGCCGCATGGAGATCATGCAGGTCATTTCACACGCCACTACGATCATTGCCGAAGGCGAAGTTCTGCAGCTGTTAAACCAGCGCAACCCAGATACCAGTGAAGAGTCTTACCTTCAGGTCATTCTTGGCAAAACGGCCATGCTGTTTGAAGCAGCAACAGAGGTCGGAGCAATTCTAGCGGACAGCTCTGCAGAGAATCGTGAAGCCCTAAGACTTTATGGTCGCCACCTTGGCATCGCCTTCCAAATCGTCGATGACCTACTCGACTATCTATCTGATAGCGAAACCATGGGTAAGAACGTTGGTGATGACCTCGCTGAAGGCAAAGCCACACTGCCACTAATTCATGCAATGCGCGTCGGCAGTGATGAGGATAGAGAGTTGATTCGCCAAGCGATCCGCAAAGGCGGACTGGATGATTTATCACCGGTACTCGAGATCGTGCAACGCAATGGATCGATAGACTACTCGCGCCAAAAAGCAGCCGAAGAGATCGATAAAGCGAAAAACGCGATCGCCTCTTTACCAGACACTTCGTTTAAAGAGACGCTGAATCAGATTGCTGATTTGGCTATCGCAAGAACACAGTGAACACTTAGGTGACAGGCCTTCAGCCTGTCATCCGCTTTCCAATAACATGAAATATCTGGAATACGCCGAAATAGCCGATGACAGACTGAAGTCAGTCACGGTTCTTGGCTGGTTTCGACCTACCGACGCACCAACCGATAAACCACTTCACGCTGATTTTCAAAACGCCCTTCACTTAGATCAGCGCTATCAAGCTCTTCAATCTCAAACTCAGCAGAGAATAGACGTTGCACTTCATCACCTTTTACTGAGAACGGCGGTTCGTCTCTAGGATTGTCATACTCAAGCGCAATCAACAAAATCTGATCGCCTGCAACCGTCACCTTAGCAATATGGGCGGCGTAGTCGATTCGCATCTCAGGCGGTAGTGCTATCAATGCCGCTCGATCGTAGATGGCTCGCGGGTTATTGAGCGCTGCACGGGTGGTTTTAAACACATCACCAGCCAACAGAGAGATTCCATCACGCTCACGACGGTGAAAAGCACCATCGCCAATGGCATCGATATCGACACCCTGCTCTGCAAAAAAGTCACGGCACGCCAGATCACTCAACTCAACACCGGTCACCTTATGACCCTGTTCACGCAACCAGAGCATGTCACGGCTTTTACCACAGAGCGGGACAAAGACAGACTCCTCTCCAGAGAGCTCAAGTGTGGACCAATATTTCGTCAACCAATGGTTAAAATCTGACTGGTGAAAACCGATGCGATTTTCAGTCCAGCGCTCATGCCAGAAGGCGTGTTTCATAGGGGTTTTTCCTTAAAATGGGGTGATTCGGGTAATTTAACTGATCGATGTCGTGCTTAGCGAGCCCTAAAAAGGTATAATCCGGCAAATTTTTGTAATTAAGACTGTGAATTAGAACACCATGACTAGACAATCATCTTTTAACCGTGACGAACTTCTAAGCTGTGGCCACGGCGAAATGTTTGGCGAAGGCAATGCCCGCCTACCTGTTGGCAACATGCTTATGATGGACCGTATTACCAAGATCTCTGCTGAAGGTGGCGAGCACGGTAAAGGCGAAATCATCGCTGAACTAGATATTCGTCCAGATCTTTGGTTCTTCGACTGTCACTTCCCTAGCGATCCTGTTATGCCTGGCTGTCTTGGTCTAGACGCAATGTGGCAGATCGTTGGCTTCTACCTAGGCTGGAAAGGCAACCCAGGTCGCGGTCGCGCACTGGGTTCAGGTGAGGTTAAATTCACAGGACAGATACTACCGACTGCTAAGAAGGTCACTTACAACATCCAGATGAAACGCGTGATTGAGCGTAAATTGGTTATGGGTATTGCAGACGGTTCGGTATCAGTGGATGGTCGCGAGATCTACACAGCAACAGATCTTAAAGTCGGTCTATTCACCAGCACCGAAAACTTCTAAGAGCGTTAACGCTTAGAAACACAATTAGAGAGAGAGTAAACATGCGTCGAGTAGTTGTTACCGGAATGGGTATCGTTTCTTGTCTAGGTTCTGACAAAGAGAGCGTTCTGGAATCACTAAAAGAGGGCAAGTCAGGCATTAAATTCCAGCAGGAATACGCTGATCTTGGCTTCCGTAGCCAGGTCGCTGGCAGTATTGATGATCTGGATCTTGATGAACTGATCGATCGTAAACTGCGCCGCTTCATGGGTAATGCAGCAGCTTACTCATACATCTCAATGGAACAAGCTATTAAAGATGCGGGTCTATCAGAAGATCAGGTTTCGAATGTACGTACTGGCCTGATCGCAGGTTCTGGTGGTGCTTCGTCGGCTGACATTGTTGAAACCGCCGACATCCTTCGTGATAAAGGCGTTCGTCGTGTCGGTCCATACCGCGTGACTCGCACCATGGGCTCTACCGTATCAGCCTGTCTTGCTACCCCATTCAAGATCAAAGGTGTGAACTACTCAATCACCTCTGCTTGTGCGACCAGCGCACACTGTATTGGTAATGCGATGGAGCAGATCCAACTTGGCAAACAAGACATCGTCTTTGCCGGTGGCGGTGAAGAGCTACACTGGTCTTTGAGTGTCATGTTTGATGCCATGGGCGCCCTATCAAGCAAATACAACGAAACGCCAGAAAAAGCGTCTCGCGCTTACGATGCAAACCGTGACGGTTTCGTGATCGCAGGTGGCGGCGGCATGCTGGTTCTAGAAGAGCTGGAGCACGCTAAAGCACGCGGTGCGAAAATCTATGCTGAACTCGTAGGCTATGGCGCGACCTCCGATGGTTACGACATGGTTGCTCCATCCGGCGAAGGCGCTGTTCGTTGTATGCAACAGGCTATGAGCACGGTTGATGGCAAGATCGATTACATCAACTCACACGGCACTTCGACACCCGCAGGCGATATTCAAGAGCTGAAAGCGATGAAAGAGACCTTCGGTACAGAGATGCCACCGGTCAGCTCGACTAAGTCACTGGCGGGTCACTCACTGGGCGCTACAGGCGTACAGGAAGCGATCTACTGTCTACTGATGCAAGAGAACAACTTCATCTGCGCCTCAGCGAACATTGAAGAGATCGACCCAGAGGCTGAAGGCCTACCTGTCGTGACTACACGCAAAGATGGCGTCGACCTACAGCGAGTCATGTCTAACAGCTTCGGCTTTGGTGGTACCAACTCGACACTTGTCTTCGAGAAGTACAACGGTTAACCAACTTACTGCCAAAAAGAAAGCGACCTACGGGTCGCTTTTTTTTGCCTGTTGTCCCGTCCTAAATAACGTTGACACTTTTCAAACTTAAATTTAGAGAGTGTAATGAATTCAAACACTAAACGTACTCAGTGTGCTTATTCCCTGGCCTTTAAATTATCAGTCGTTGATGAGGTCGAAAAAGGCGAATGTACCTATAAACAAGCTCAAGATCGCTACGGTATACAGGGGCGCTCTACTGTTCTAGTTTGGCTTCGCAGGTATGGACGATTCAATTGGTCACTTGGGACCCCACCAATGCTTGCCAAAGGTCATGATATGAATTTACCTAAGAAAGAACTTACTCCTGAGCAACGTACAAAAATGCTTGAAAAAGAGTTAGCTGATACCAAGATAACGCTATGAAACATCTGAGTACTTGGATAGGCTCTTTCGAGTCATACCACGCTTAGCTCTAAGAGATCTGACTCTATTACCAATCTCTTCTATGTATTATTGCAACGCAAGTTCATCGAATTTGGTATCAATAACTGAGTTACTCATCAATACCTCCACAGGCCTGTACATAAGACTCGAGTCGATCACGATACTTTTCAAGAAAATCGATCTTGGTCATCGACTGATTGTTGACGAACAGGTTAACCGTTTCAGCAACTACACACTTCAAACCTTGATCACTCAAAATGGTGACATGAAACCCAACAGAGGTTTGTCCCACCTAACTTACAAGAACTTTACAGTGGAGTTCAGATCGAGGAGTCAACGGTGCAAAGATATCGTATTTCACGGACACAAAAGGCGTACCAATATGCTCATCTATATTGAGTTCAAACCAGGGCATCTCTAACACCTCACTCATAAAGTGATCGATCGCTTCTAAAATGTAATCATCAATCCGGCCTGTATAGACTATTTGAGCAGCGTCTGTGTCGCCCCATTGGGGGCGACGCTCATAAATCAGAGGGGCATTCATTGGTAAGACTCTTAACGAATAAATAGGTATCTATATGATACCTACCTTCCGATTTAAGTGACGAACGAATTTCTGATAATGGAAATGAAACCGGAACTCTAGGTCATCTAATACGCTAAACTCGCTCGATAATGGCAGCAATACCCTGCCCCACACCGATACACATGGTACACAGTGCATATCTACCTCCGCTACGCTCAAGCTGAGTCATAGCAGTTGTGACAAGACGTGCACCGCTCATGCCAAGTGGATGACCCAACGCGATAGCACCACCCTGAGGATTAAGTCGAGTATCATTGGGATCAATATTGAGTCCTCTCAATACGCCCAATGCCTGAGAAGCGAAGGCCTCGTTTAACTCAATAAGATCCATTTGATCCAATGATAGACCCGATAGTTTTAGTACTTTATTGACTGCTTCGATTGGGCCAACACCCATGATTCGAGGATCTATACCAGCGGTTGCCATAGCAACAACACGCGCTCGAGGTGTTAACCCGTTAGCAACGGCACCTGATTCACTGGCCAGCAGCACGGCACAAGCGCCATCATTTATGCCAGAAGCGTTGCCCGCAGTTACCGAACCATCACCACCATTGACTGTTCTTAATTGAGCTAACTTCTCGAGTGTTGATTCACGTGGGTGCTCATCGACATCAAAATAACTAATGTTGCCGCGACGGTCTTTGATTTCGATTGGTACAATCTCATCAGCAAAAAGGCCCGCTTTTTGAGCAGCCGCCGTTTTAGCCTGACTGTTAAATGCAAACAAATCTTGCTCTTCGCGGCTGATACCATATTCAGCAGCTACGTTATCAGCCGTTTGTGGCATGGTATCAACGCCATACATCGCTTTAAGCGAAAGGTTAGTAAATCGCCACCCCATCGTGGTGTCTTCTAAAATTTGAGAGCGCCCATAAGAAGTTTCAGACTTACCCATAACAAAGGGAGCTCGCGTCATCGATTCGACGCCACCGGCAAGAGCAATATTGAGCTCACCGGCTTTAATGCCTCGAGCCATCGTACCAATGGCATCCAAACCAGAACCACATAGGCGGTTGATGGTTGACGCAGGAACCGATGTGGGCAAACCAGAGAGCAATACTGACATGCGAGCAACATTTCGATTATCTTCACCCGCCTGATTGGCACAGCCCATCAGCACATCATCAATCGACGCAGTATCTAAAGAGGGAACCTCAGCCAGAGTTGCTTTAATAACCTGAGCTAACAAGTCATCAGGACGAACGGTGGCCAGTGAACCAGCGTAACGACCAATAGCAGAGCGTTTTGCTGCACAAATAAAAGCTTCAGTCATTTTTATATCCTTATTTAATCAATCTGATGAAAAGGGGCATTTACGAATGCACGCTGGAGCAGCGCAGGCGATACTCGGTAACGATCATCGCCATAAAATAGGCTGATGTTATTCAACACATCGGCTACGAAACTGGTGCCAAGCTTATCGGCCCATGCTAATAGACCGGTCGGATAGTTAACACCTGCCTGCATAGCAGCATCTATTCCAGTGGCATCAGCAATTCCTAAATGAAGCGCATCAGACGCTTCATTAATAAGCATAGCGACTGTTCGCATCACTATCAGACCCGGCAAGTCCTTTATAACCCGAGTTTTGACACCCAAGAAATCAAACATTGCATAGACTTCGGCCCAAACCTCTTCAGGCATTTCAGGATGTGTTGATAGCGCTAGAGATTCACATGTCGAATAGTCGATAGCGAGATCCATTTGAATAATGTTGCGATTATCTTCAGCCAGAGAACGCTCTAGGGTTGTGCGACCATCCGTCAAAACCAGTGTTGCGCCGTTAGCAAACACGATTTCGCCCTCATCACCTTCAGTCTCGGTAGGAATCTCTATTCCACGCGCCTTAATTCTATCAATAAGCGACTTAATCGCGGGTGATACCACAGCACTGCTGATATTAAAGAACCCACCAAAACGGATATCATCCCACTCAAGGTTTGGGACTAACTGTTTACCCTCAGGGTACTGATAAAAGCCACGACCACTCTTACGTCCAAGCCAACCGGCATCAACTAACTCTTTTTGCATGAGCGATGGTTTAAATCGAGGATCAAAATAGTAAGATTCAAATACTGAGCTCGTCACTGCGTAGTTAACGTCCTGCCCAATAAGATCAGTCAACTCGAAAGGCCCCATACGAAAACCGCCGGCTTCTTTTAATAAAAGATCGATTCGCTCAGGTTCAGTAACACCCTCTTCAGCCATTCGAAGACCTTCAGCGTAAAAAGGACGTGCTACTCGGTTAACAATAAAACCTGGCGAGGATTTAGCAGCCACACCTACTTTGCCCCACTGCTTAGACAGTGCAAGTAATGTTTCAACAACATTAGCGTCGGTCGCCAAGCCATGAATCACCTCAACCAACTTCATAATAGGTGCAGGATTAAAAAAGTGCAGACCTGCTAAGCGAGCAGGATCTTTCAACGCCGATCCAATAGCAGTCACTGAGATTGAGGAGGTATTAGTTGCTAAAATAGTTTGGTCTGAACAGATCGACTCCAGTTGTTGAAACAGCTGTTGCTTAATGTCCAAACGCTCAACAATGGCTTCTACAACCAGATCGGCCCGTTCCATAGAGTTGATATCATTGACGTAGGAAATTCGATCGCAAATGCCCTGAGCATCTTCCTCACTGAATTTACCGCGTGACACCAGCTTATCCATCGATTTTTTTAAATTCGCTTTTGCAGCCTCGAGTACCGATTCACTCAAGTCAAAGAGCACTACATCTAAACCAGCTTGAGAAGCGACCTGAGCGATTCCTGCACCCATAGTGCCTGCACCAACTACGCCCACCTGTTTAATTTGGTCAACCGTTTTGTATTGTGTGGTCATATCATTACTTCTTATCTAAAAATTGATGAACTTTCTGCCAAAATTCCGGATTGCGACCGGCTAGCTTCTGACATTGACTTTCCAGTTCCAGTTGAGCGGCAAAGTCATTATCAAAAGCGCGGTAGAGGCTAAGTTTAATGAGTTCCAAGCCCAACCGAGGCTTACCCTTTAAGTTGGAAACAATATTATTCACCTCTGATGAGAACTGATCCTCTTCTACCGCTTTCCAGATGAGTCCATATTCAGCCGCCTCTTCACCCGTAACAACCTCACCGAGCATGGTAATAGCCATTGCTTTAGCCTGACCGGCATTCCTCACAAGCGTAGCTGTTGCACCAGCATCAGGCACCAAACCTAGATGACTGAAAGGAAACGTGAACTTTGCCTGTTTCTTTGCAATAACAATGTCACAAGCTAGCGCGAGCGATGCACCAGCTCCAGCAGCGACACCATTAACTGCAGCGATAACTGGAACAGGCAGATTTCTCAATCTAGTAACCAGAGGACTGTAGGTATTTTTTAGAGAGTCCCCTAAATCAGGCTTCGGTTCTCCCTGAGGAATACGACGCTCCTCAAGGTCCTGCCCAGCACAGAAGCCACGACCCTGCCCTGTCAAAATGAGACAGCGTAACGACTCAAAACGCTCAATCTCTTTAAGAGCTACTTTTAACTCTGCGTGCATAGTTTTGCTGAACGCATTGAGTCTGTCAGGTCGGCTCAATTTTAATTCAACAACACCATCCGTCTCAGTAACTTGAAGACATTCATAGTTATTTGACAAAGACATCACTCACCTCTTAACGCAGCTGCACGCGCTAAATTAGTCTGCACAGCTGTTGTCACATGATAGAAGTCTAATCCTCGTAAACCACCTAATTCTTGACCACCGCCGGCACGACCCGGGCCACCGTGAACACACATCGGCATAACACTGCCATGACCTGAGTGGCCGCGACTAATACTGTCGTCAACAATCAAAAGACGCCCATGAGTCGAGCCGAGCTCGACCACTGCGTTCATTGCAAATTGATCATCGTTAGTGAAGATTGAACTCACCAATGAACCTCCACCTCGGCGCACCAACTCGAAAAGTTCCTTTTCGCTACTGTAAGGCATCAGTGTTGCAACAGGGCCAAACACTTCTGTCTCGTGTACTTGAGTAGCTGATTTAGGATCCTGACATACCAATAGTTTCTGCGTGACGTAAAAACCAGATGATTCGCCATCTAATGTTCCAATATCACCCTCAAAAGCGATCTCTGTCTCACTTAGCAGTGTTTTGACACTCTCTTCTGCCGCTATCTGTTGCGCCGCACTGACTAATGGACCATAAGTAACACCTTCATTAATTGGGTTACCTGGTTTTCCTTTAGAAAGCTTGGCAACCAACGCTTCCTTCGCAGCCTCTAACTCCAAAGCAGGCACAAAGATACGACGAACAGCGGTACATTTTTGCCCCGACTTAATCGTCATCTCTTTAGAGACCTCGTGAATAAATGACTTAAATCCGTCTGAACCTTCAGTAAGATCGGGTCCAAGGATGGATGAATTAATACTATCGGCTTCGGCATTGAATCGAACTGATTCACTGATAACCCTTGGGTTCGATGCAAGCATGGCCGCGGTATCCGCTGAACCTGTAAACGCTACCGCGTCTGCCGATGTAATGTGATCCATTAAATCTCGACCACCTCCCGCCAAAAAGCTAAATGCACCTTTAGGAAGAATGTCTGCATTAACAATATCGCGCGCCATGGCCCATGCAACCGGCAAAGAGACAGCCGCTGGTTTAACCACCGCGGGCACACCAGACAGAAGCGCAACACCGAGCTTTTCTAGCATGCCCCATGCTGGGAAATTGAATGCATTTATGTGAACAGCAGCACCTCGCAGTGGCGTCTTTACATGAATCGCCCTGAAGTTCTCATCTTTTGTGAGCTGTACCAATTCACCATCTGCAATCCATTTACGATCACCAAGCTTCTTACCCAGTGAAGCGTAGTATTTTAATGTACCGATACCGCCTTCCACATCTAGAAATGTATCCATTGCGGTGGCACCGTTATTTTTCGCGCTGAGTTCAGCGTACTCCTCTTTGTTCTCACCCAGAACAGCGCCTATCTGTTTCAATAGGCCGGCACGCTCTAAATAGGTCATGCCACGCAGTGCTGTACCACCCTCTGTTCGAGCAAAGTCGAGAATGTCACCCCCACTGACCTCGTAACCTGCGATGCTACCCATTACTGAGCCATCCAACGCACAATGAACTTCTGCTGCGGTGCTACCGTTATCTTGCCACTCACCTAATAGGTAACTCATCATTCGCATGGTTATTTACTCCTTAACGTCTTATAAACTGTGCTTAAATTCTTTTATCGCAGCAATTAATTGCTCCGGTGCATCTCTATGGGTAGAGTGACAACAATTTGGGATGACTAATGACCCAGATCTAGAAACGGCCTGTGAGACAATAGCATCAACTTGCTCAAGAGTCCCATACTCATCTAGATCACCTTGAACAACGAGCAAAGGCACTCGGATCGACGCCAAGTAGGACTCGATATTAAAATCGAGAAAGTCTGGCTCAAGCCAAGCCTTATTCCATCCCCAAAAGGCGCAGTCAACATTGTCATCTTGGTAACGAGCCAACCTTTTACGAAGACCGCCTGACTCATAAGCGTCACGGGCCTTCTCGATACTTGCTACATAAACAGGTTCGTCCTGCTGAAGATCAAGAACGCCCTTGCCAAACAATTCCGCCGTTTAAATGATGGAGGAGTGAATATGAACCGTACCCTTGGTTGCACCAGTCGAACCTGATGAGTACAACGAAAAACAGGGATCATCACAGGTCGACATAGGCCCTACAAATGAGTCGGAGCTTTTTGCTTCTATATCAGCCACCGAAGCACATCCATCCAAGGACTCTGATCCTGTTACAATCAGAGTTTATAACGTCGGTACTTTACCAAGAAACTCTTTAAACGTTGGGACAAAGTTAGGGTCTATTTTGAGTTCAGAAAACCATTCACTGTCACAGGAAAACTCTGAGTTGAGGGGGTCGGTTAGAGCAGGAAGCCTATTTTGTATATTGTTATAGGCTATATATTGCATTATCCTTGAGATAAGTCGATGCAATATATTTCATATTATTATTTCCCCTGATAGTTAGGGCGTCGTTTTTCCTTAAAAGCAGAAATACCCTCTAGCTTATCTTCAGTATCTAAAAGACGAGAAAATGATGAGCGCTCAGCATCCAAACCTGCATCAAGTGGCAGATCAACGGCTGCTTTAATAGCTCTCTTATTTTCGATAACTGCAAGTGGCGCTTTGGTTGAGATCAAGGTAGCAATATCCAAAGTCTTTTCGACCGTTAGCTCGGGTAAACAAACTTCAGTTACCAAACCACAAGAGAGAGCCTCATTGGCCTCAATAAACTCGCCCGTTAAACACCAACGCATCGCTTTCCCCTTTCCAACAAGGGTAGCAAGCCTTTGGGTCCCCCCTGCACCCGGCAAGATAGCAAGATTAACCTCAGGCTGCCCGAACTTAGCATTATTGCCTGCTACCAAGAAATCACACAGCATAGCCAACTCATTACCGCCACCCAAACAAAAGCCGTTCACGGCCCCGAGTAAAGGCTTTTGCAACTGTCGTATGGCTGCCCAGTGTTGATTTCGCGGATCGGTAGCTACGTCCGCGCCTGTTTTACGTTGCAGCTCATCAATATCAGCACCCGCAGCAAAAGCTCGTTCATTACCGGTTAGAACCATCACTGAAATGTTAGTATCAGCATCCGCCTCGACCAAACACGTCGCTATTTGACCCAACATATCAGTCGATAACGCATTGAGCTCACGAGGTCTATTGAATTGAATCAATAACACGGATCCATGAAGTGAAAGATTAAGCGACGGAAAACGATCGCTATTAAAATTTTCTAGAGTATCCATACCAAAGCTTTAAGCTGACTATCAATAAAACCAGACATGCAATATATTACAAATTCAATCAAAATAATATTGGTAAAGTAACATGCCCATCTATCAATTAGCAGGTGTCACACCCGTCATTCACCCTAGCGCCTATGTTCATCCAACAGCTGTCGTTTTGGGTGATGTACACATTGGTGAAGATTGCTATGTAGGACCTCTGGCAAGCCTGCGAGGTGATTTTGGAGCCATCAAACTAGGTAAGGGTGTCAATATCCAAGACTGCGTAGTGGTCCACAGCTTCCAAGATATCACGGTCATTGTCGAGGATTATGGCCACATAGGGCACGGTGCAATATTGCATGGATGCACCATCCGCGAGGGTGTACTGGTAGGTATGAGCGCTACCGTTATGGATAAAGTCGAAATCGGTGCTCGAAGCTTTGTCGGTGCTCACAGCTTTGTAAAAACAGGAGACTCTTTTCCTGAGAGTTCGATGATTCTGGGAACACCCGCTAAAGTAGTGCGCGAACTATCAGAGCAAGAGTTGGCTTGGAAACACAAAGGCACTGAGGCTTATATTGCACTGGCGAAAGAGTCTCTCAAATCATGCGTGGAAGTAAAGCCACTCACAGAAGCAGAGCCAAATAGAAAAACGATCAGCATTGGTGAGAAGGTCTTACCAAAACAGGACACCGTTAAGTAGTTAAGTAACTAAACATGTCACTAACCCGCATTGATTGAAAAAAGATCTCCAAGCTCTGCCTAGGCACTATGACTTGAGGTGAGCAGAACAGTGAAGCAGATGCCCACGAGCAGATCCAATACTCAATGGATCAAGGCATCAACTTCATGGACTGTGCTGAAAAATAACCTGTTCCCCATGTTGCTGAGACTGCTGACCGTTTCTGGTTTAAGACCAAGGTTTTTAGACGACTCTTCTGCTTTACAACCTCTAGCTGCCCAATAGAGAAAATCTAATTCTCGTTTTGTGAGCTGTCTTTTAATAGATGCGTGGAACAGAATGTGAGAAATGGCATTTTGTGTTCGAGGCGACTTATCCTTTTTCACGTCGTCATGGGGTGCCACTGAAACGGCTCCGGCCATCACTAGCATCCACTTTGAAATGGACAAAACAAGTAATCTCGGACTTCCATTACCTGGGATAGTTCTTAAATTCGTTCCCTCCGGCGACAAATTGGAAATGAGAGTTAAAGGGCCATCTATTTTTCCTGGATATCGAAACAACTCTGAAAAGACAAAAGATGCTTTTGATGAAGGTTGCTTTTACAAAATTGAAGACGCAGGCAAGTTTATCGATCCTGAGCGACGGTCGCGTCACCGAAGACTTTAAACTAACCACAGGAACTTGGGTGTCCGTGGGAACTCTTCGACCAGCATTGGCAAGCAAACTCAGTCCTTATTTCCAGGATTTTGTCATATGTGGTCACAATGAGGACTCTGTCGGTGCATTAGGTTTTATTACACCAGCCCTCAGAGAACTCGCTGGTACAGAAGCTGAAAACCTCGCACCTCATGAGTGAGCTAACATTCCTGCCGTAAAAGAGATGATAATCGGACGGATGAAAGAGTTTAAAAATGAGCACTCAGGCTCTTCCCAACACATCTGTTCACTGCTTATCTTAGATACGCCGCCCAACCTAAAAACAGGTGAAATAACTGATAAAGGCTACATAAACCAGAGAGTATGCCTAACTGAGCGTTCAGAAGAGGTAAAAAAGCTCTACTCTTTAGATGAAGATGCTGTCATTAGAATCTAATGACTTGATTGTAGATTTTTCAATTTTTAGATTTCTAAACCGCCGAATCTGCTTAAGAACTCTTCGGATGCCAGCGGTAAGTTACCCTGCCTACCCTCTAACTCACTGATAAGCCATTGGTGAGCTGCTGGTGTGAGCTGTTTATACAACGAGGCACACAAAGCGCGCGCTTCATTACCAAGCCAGCGACTCCCGAGTATCAAATCCGGCAGGTTAGGGTCTCTTAATGCTAGTTTTCGATATTCATGAATCATTAGCGTTCGAGTGATAAAAGCCGTTTTGGGGTCTTTGAGTTGAGCCGCGATTGCAGAGGCCGTCAGGGACTGATAAAAATCGACAAAGTTAATATAGGTATCATTTAAAGACTGAAGTCCCCAGCCCTGCCAAATTAAATTGCGGAGTGCTTGTTTACTCTCATTAGTTACTTGAGATTCGCAAAGAACCACTCTGTCAGCAAATCCCTTCTCTCTGAGTATTGATTTAACCTCATTGAGATCAGCGTGAGATGACGCGAGTACAGAGTGGCTGAGCGAACCAAAACCACAGAGTGATAACTCATCTGAAAGCGACTTTTTCTCATCTGCAGTTAGAGCGGAGATTAGCAATAACGTCCAAATTCCTTGCCACTGAGGGACATTCAGCCGATAGACGCGATTAAACGCTGCTCTAAAACGGTACTCACCATCAGGGCTTAGTCGATAAAAACTTTTGCGGCCCACTTTATGGGATAGGAGCCAGCCCTCTTGGGTAAGGCGAAAAACGGATGTTCGCATCAAACGTTCATTGATACCAAAGGGTTCCAAAAGTCGAATAAGACTTCCGAGCCATACTTCCCCGCCATGGGCAACAATCGAATCTCCCCAAACACTAATAATAAGAGAAGGAACCCTGAGAGGTGTTTGAGATTGAAAGCGCTGGATGCACAAATCGGCGCATAAGGTTTGTTGCATTAATCTATTTCCAAATAAAGCGATACGAAAATACAGAAAACATAATTTGAATTGTATCTTTTTTTACGGCATATTTAGATACGTTAACAAAGTATCCAGTACACGGGTACTTAATTTCTGTGCATTAATTAATAACGACAATAGCACGAGTCTAAGTAATGAATTTAACCGATATCATATATGAGGTGTCTGAGGGTGTAGCTATGATTACACTCAATAGACCAGACACTTTAAACAGTTTTAATGAAGCAATGCACCATTCGCTGCATTTAGCATTGGATTCAGCCGCCAAGGACTCTCAAGTAAGAGCTGTTTATTTAACCGGTGCTGGACGTGCTTTCTGTGCTGGTCAGGATCTCTCTGATCCGATGGTAAAGCCTGCTGAGCCAATGCCAAATCTCGGAAATGTGATTGAGTCCTACTACAACAACACTGTAAAACGTCTCTACCACATGGAAAAACCCGTCGTTTGTGCAGTCAATGGCATCGCAGCAGGCGCAGGTGCCAATATTCCACTGGCGTGTGATTTCGTTATCGCGGCTAAATCCGCTAAGTTTGTTCAAGCTTTTTGTAAGATAGGTCTGATACCCGATTCAGCCGGCACATGGCTATTACCTCGCCTGGTTGGCCTGGCACGTGCGAAGCAACTCGCTATGCTTGGGAACCCTTTGAGTGCCGAACAAGCCGTTAATTGGGGCCTTATATTTAAAGCCGTTGATGATGACCTCCTTCATGAAGAGTCGATCGCATTCGCAAAGCAACTGGCGACACAACCCACACTTGCGCTGACTAAAACAAAGCAGGCACTGGACCTAAGCTTTAACAATTCTCTTGAGGATCAATTGGACGTTGAACGAGACATACAGACCCGTCTTGGCAATTCAGATGATTATAAAGAGGGTGTTAACGCCTTCATTGAAAAGCGCCAGCCTGACTATAAAGGGTGCTAATTGTGAAGGATTCAACATCTCAAACAGCACAAGAGCTTGCTGAAGCCTGCGCAAAGGAACTCTATTCCCGTGATACTGCAACCAATCATCTAGAAATGAAGATGAGCAGCGTGTCACCTGGTCAAGCCACTATGTCGATGTTCGTAAAAGACTTTATGGTACAGGGCCACAATACATGTCATGGTGGTTATCTGTTCACACTGGCCGACTCAGCCTTTGCACTCGCCTGTAATACCTACAATCAGCCCTGCGTTGCGATAGGCTGCAGCATCGACTACGTTGCACCTGGTTTAATGGGTGATCATTTAACTGCAACGGCACAAGAGAGAAGTCGATCAGGGCGTACGGGTAACTATGATGTTGAGATACGTAATCAAGATAATAAATTAATTGCGATTTTTAGAGGCAAATCCTATGCCTTAAAAGGAACTGTTCTTCCGGAAAGTGAGCACTCATAACAAGATTTTAAAAGGAATTAAGCAATGATGGTTGATACCTCTTTCACACCAGATCAACTGGACCCGATGGAACGGGCCAGTATTGATGAGCTTCGGGCCACACAACTTGATCGTTTAAAGAAAAGCGTATCTCACGCTTATAATAATGTCGCTCTATACAAAAAGCGCTTTGATGATAAAGGTATACACCCTTCAGACATCAAAACACTGGATGATTTATCTATTATCCCATTTACCACCAAGAGTGACTTGAGAGACCACTACCCATTTGGGTTGTTTGCAACGCCCATGGATCAGATCGTGCGACTTCATGCTTCAAGTGGCACAACAGGTAATCCAACAGTGGTGGGTTATACTAAAAATGATATCGATCACTGGGCCAATCTCGTAGCACGATCAATTCGCGCTGCGGGGGGAAAACCGGGCGATAAGGTTCATGTATCGTATGGATACGGTCTATTTACGGGTGGTCTAGGCGCCCACTATGGTGCAGAGCGGCTTGGCTGTACTGTCATCCCTATGTCCGGTGGACAGACAGAAAAGCAGGTTCGCTTAATTAGGGATTTCAATCCTGACATCATTATGGTCACACCCTCTTACATGCTCAATATTGCCGATGAGATGGAGAGACAGGGTATCGACCCACATCAATTGAGTCTAAAACTCGGGATATTTGGTGCTGAGCCTTGGACAAATGATCTTCGTCTTTCCATGCAGCGACGTCTTGGCATCACGGCTACCGATATCTACGGTCTCTCAGAGATCATGGGACCAGGTGTAGCACAAGAGTGTGGCGAAACACAGGATGGACCCACAGTATGGGAAGATCACTTCTACCCCGAGATTATTAACCCTGAAACCGGTGAAGTACTGCCCGATGGTGAGCTTGGCGAATTAGTCTTCACAACCCTGAGCAAAGAAGCTTTGCCTATGCTGCGCTATCGAACGCGAGACCTGACAAGGCTTCTTCCGGGTACCGCTCGCCCTATGCGTCGAATCGATAAAATCACCGGCCGTAGTGATGACATGATGATCATTCGCGGTGTAAACGTATTTCCTACTCAAATTGAGGAAGAGGTTTGTAAAGTTCCGCAATTCTCGGAAAATTACGAAATCCACCTGCACCGCGAAGGAAACATGGACAGCATGATGGTTCATATAGAGTTACGTTCAGAGTTTGCTCAACAACCTGAGGAGACAACGGCTCAACAAATCGCGGCATTGAAGCATCATGTAAAATCGTCAGTCGGCATCAGTATCGGTGTTCAACTTCGAGACATAGGGTCCATAGCTCGTTCAGAAGGTAAAGCACAGCGCGTATTTGATGAGAGATAAATGAACACACGCAATATCGAGTGAACTTGAGCCCAAATGCGATACAGAAATTTAAATACTTGTTATTTTTTAGTGTCGCTTTTGATATGATGACTTGAATCATTTAAAGAGAGGTCTGTTATGTACGCACAGATGGTTGAAACCGGTGTTAAAAGTGTCAAATCAACTACAGAGATGTCATCAGAAGAACAGGCATTTCAGGCTCGTATTGACGCGGAAATAAAGATTGAACCTAAGAACTGGATGCCAGAGGCATACCGGAAAACACTGATACGTCAAATTTCACAACATGCGCATTCAGAAATCGTGGGCATGCTGCCTGAGGGTAACTGGGTTACTCGCGCACCCACACTGAAGCGAAAGTTGCAATTGATGGCCAAAATTCAAGATGAAGCCGGGCATGGTCTGTACCTGTACAGTGCTATGGAAACACTGGGCGCTGATCGTGATGAAGAGGTCCAAAAAATGCACGAGGGCAAGGCGAAATACTCCAGTATTTTCAACTACCCTACTTTGAACTGGGCTGATATGGGAACCATTGGTTGGCTTGTCGATGGTGCGGCCATAGTGAACCAAGTACCTTTGCAAAGAACCTCTTATGGACCCTACTCTCGAGCAATGATCCGAGTCTGCAAAGAGGAGAGTTTCCACCAACGCCAGGGCTATGAAATTCTTCTGCACCTTATGCGCGAAGGAAACGACGCTCAAAAGGAGATGGTTCAAGACTCCATTAACCGTTTCTGGTGGCCTGTACTGATGATGTTTGGGCCATCCGATGCTCACTCACCCAATAGCGCCCAATCAATGGCTTGGAAAATCAAACGTCACTCAAATGATGAGCTGCGCCAGCGTTTTATCGATCAAACCATTCCACAACTGCAAATTCTAGGCTGTACTGCGCCTGACCCTGATCTGAAATTTAATGAAGAGACCGGACATTGGGAATATGGCGAAATCGATTGGACTGAGTTCTTCGAAGTACTCAAAGGTAACGGCCCTTGTAATAAAGAGCGTGTTGCCCAGCGTAAAAAGGCGATTGATGAAGGCGCATGGGTTCGTGAAGCTGCTGTTGCTTACGCCAACAAAAAACAACAGCGTAATGCTGCTTAATTTGGAGAACTACTATGGCTGATTGGACCCTATTTGAAGTGTTTATCCGCAGTAAACACGGCCTAAACCATAAGCATGTCGGGAGTGTGCATGCCGCGGATTCTGAGATGGCTATCGAGAACGCGCGCGATCTATATACACGACGCAACGAGGGAGTGAGTATTTGGGTCGTACCATCTGCATCGATAACGGCCACAGCAACGGATGAAAAAGAGGCGTTATTCGATCCATCCGATGACAAAATTTACCGACATGCTGGCTTTTACAAACTGCCTGATGAAGTTGGACACATGTAGAGGCCCCTATGAAACGTTTTGATGATACAACGGAACTTCTGCTTCAACTTGGCGATAGCGCCATGATACAGGCCCAGCGTCTGTGTGAACTTGTTGGAGGAGCACCCGCTCTTGAAGAAGAAGTCGCATTGATGAATGTCGGCCTTGATCTAGTCGGACAAGCGCGTAACTGGTTAGAGTATGCCGCTGAACGTATTGGTGATGGTCGTACAGCCGACGATCTGGTCTTCCTAAGAGACCAAGGCGAGTACAGAAATCTTCTAATTGTTGAACAGCCAAACGGTGACTTCGCGATGACGATGGCTAAGCAGTTTCTATTTGATGCTTGGCACTATCCTCTTCTTGAAAAACTGTGTAGTTCATCTGATGAGAAAATAGCGGGCATCGCGGCTAAGTCCCTTAAAGAGTCTAGTTATCATATCCGTCGTTCGAGTGAATGGATAAAACGACTGGGCGACGGCACTTCTGAAAGCCACGAACGCATGCAATCCGCGTTAGACAAAATCTGGCATTTCACATTCGAGCTAGCCAAGCCGTGCGAACTGTTCAAGACATTGGATTCATCTGGTATTGCACCAGGTGTAAATGATCTTTGCAGTGATTGGCACGCGATCATATCAAAGACATTAACTGAAGCAACGCTGATGCAACCTGAGGCTGCCGATAACAACTACCTCAGTGGAGCTAAGGGTCTGCATACAGAAAGCCTTGGTTTTATCTTAGCTGAGATGCAATTTTTACAACGAGCATACCCGAATGCATGCTGGTGAGTTGATTGCAACTGACCGATCTGAGCTGACAGAAGAGTCAGTTAAGTTAGCTTGGTCAGTTCTGGATGAAGTCATGGATCCGGAAGTACCGGTTGTGAGTCTTACTGACTTGGGTATTGTTCGCGAAATTACACCCGTTGGTGGAGTATTACAAGTCGTTTTAACGCCAACCTATTCCGGTTGTCCAGCCACTGAGCACATTGAACAGAGCGCTAAACGAGCCCTTGAAGATTCGGGGTTCAACGCCGTCACCATTGAGCAAAGACTTGCACCCGCTTGGACGACAGACTGGATTACAAAACGCGGTCGACTCCGTTTAAAAGAGTATGGCATAGCACCGCCCATCGGCAGTGCTGACAAGCCACAACTCGATCAAGCGATTCCTTGTCCAGTTTGTGATAGTACCAATACCAAAGAGATTACAGAATTTGGTTCCACAGCGTGTAAAGCGCTGTACCAATGTAACGACTGTCTAGAACCATTTGATTACTTCAAATGCATCTAGGCCAGGGAGATAAAATGAGCAACTTCCACCGTTTAAAAATTGCTGATCGCACAGAAGAGACACGCGACTCAGTCTCGTTAGCTTTCGAAGTACCGTGCGAGATTCAGGAACGTTTTCGATTTAATCAAGGTCAATACCTAACATTAAAAGCTAACATCAATAACGAAGAGGTACGCCGCTCTTATTCAATCTGCAGTGGTGTCCATGACAACGAGCTTAGAGTTGCTATAAAGCGAGTGCCTGACGGTTTGTTCTCCAACTTTGCCAATGATCAGTTGGCAATTGGGGATGAAATTGATGTCATGGAACCCATGGGGCACTTCTATACCGATCTTAATGAAGAGCACTCAGGTAACTATCTTTTAGTGGCAGCAGGCAGCGGTATCACACCTATTCTATCGCAGGTAAAAACCATTTTGAGATCGGAGCCAAAAAGCCACGTCACACTGATATATGGCAACAGAGCGACGGGTTCCACCATGTTCAAAGATCAATTGGAAGATCTTAAAAACAGTTACATGGGACGTTTAAATCTCATCTTCATCTTCAGTCGCGAACAACAGGACATAGACCTTTATAGCGGTCATATCGACGCAGAGAAATGTGAAGCCCTCTTCTCTAGATGGATCGATGTTAAGCGATTAACGGATGTCTTTATTTGTGGTCCTCAATCAATGACAGAAACCGTGAGTGAATCACTTATTAAAGCGGGAGTCGCGAAGCAAAACGTTCATTTTGAGCTCTTCGGAACGACTCAGGGCAGTGAAAAAAGAGCACAGAGAACAGAAGCTGCTGAGCGTGCAACACACCTATCTAGCATTGAAATCATGCGCGATGGGCATGTTAAGCAGTTTGATCTTGCGCAGAACACGCAAAACATCCTAGATGCAGCTAACGAACAAGGGGCAGAACTTCCCTATTCTTGTAAAGCAGGCGTCTGTTCAACCTGCAAATGCAAGGTGGTTGAGGGGCAGGTTGAGATGGATGTTAGCATCGGGCTTGAAGACTATGAGGTCAAAGAGGGGTTCGTACTCTCCTGTCAATCGTACCCAGTAAGCGACAAAGTCGTTCTAGATTTCGATCAAATATAAAAAACTATAATCAATAAACGGATTTATCATGACATCAACACCAATCGTTCAAAGTTTCATCGCAGGCCAATGGATTGGTCAGAATGCTCATCAAACACTCAATAGTGCTATTAATGGTGATGCCGTCTTTTCTACTCACTCTGAAGCAATAGATTTTAGTTCAAGTCTGGACTACGCAAAGACGATTGGTCACAAAAGTCTGTTGGCTCTCGATTTTCAACAGCGAGCCACGCTGTTGAGAAACCTAGGCAAATATCTGATGGAGCATAAAGAGTCTCTCTATCAGATTTCTGCTCATACTGGTGCTACAAGAAATGACAGCTGGATCGATATAGAAGGTGGTATTGCAACGCTGTTTGCTTATGCAAGCATGGGGCGTAATGAACTCCCCTCTGGCAATACAATTCACGAGGGAGATCCTGTCCAGCTGGGTAAGGTCGGACAATTTTTTGGCAGTCACATCCTAGTTCCGAAGCAAGGTGCTGCAGTTCATATCAATGCATTTAACTTTCCTATATGGGGAATGTTAGAAAAATTCGCCCCCAATTTTATTGCTGGCGTGCCCGCTATCGTTAAACCTGCCTCGCAAACCTCTTACTTAACCGAGGCGTGCGTGAAGCTGATGCATCAATCTAATCTGCTTCCATTAGGAGCTATACAACTGATCATAGGGTCTACAGGTGACCTGTTGGATCGACTTGATTCTCAAGACATCGTAACCTTTACCGGCTCTGCAGACACCGCTCGGATGTTAAAAAGCAATGCGAACATTCTAAATCACTCTATTCCATTCAATGCAGAGGCGGACTCATTAAACTGTGCGATCCTAGCACCTGATGTGACACCAGAGGATGCAGAATTCGATCTTTTTGTTAAAGAGGTGGCGCGTGAGATGACGGTCAAAGCAGGACAAAAATGTACTGCAATCCGTCGTATCCTAGTCCCAGAGCATCTTATCGAACCGGTTTCAGGTGCATTAACACAGAGACTGGGTAAAACGACTTTAGGTGATCCAACGATTGAAGGTGTTCGAATGGGAGCCCTTGCTTCAATAGATCAGCAGCGTGATGTACAAGAAAAACTAGAGATGTTGATGTCCAGCAGCGACGTGCTTCTTGGTAGAGGTGCAGAGTGCAAACCCTTTGGTGAAGGCACTGAAAAGGGCGCGTTCTTTGAACCTACATTGCTACTAAACACCTCTCCAGACGCAGAGGGAGGGGCTCACGATATTGAACCTTTTGGACCTGTTAGCACACTGATGCCGTACAGAGACGTTGATCACGCTTGCACACTCGCTGCACGCGGCAAAGGCTCTTTGGTGACAACATTAACCACTAAAGACCCTGCCATCGCAGGCGTGGTAGCACCTAAACTGGCTGTATGGCATGGACGCGTTCACATTTTGGACGAACGTTCATCAAAAGAATCTACTGGTCACGGGTCACCGTTACCCATGCTTAAACATGGCGGACCAGGTCGAGCTGGCGGCGGTGAAGAATTAGGCGGAATTCGAGCGGTTAAACACTACATGCAACGTGCTTCTGTTCAAGGATCACCAACGATGCTGATGGCGGTGACAGGCCAATATGTCCGTGGCGCAGACAAAATCGAAAAACCGCTTCATCCATTCCGTTACCATTTCGATGAGCTCGAGATCGGTCAGACTCTATTAACTCACAGAAGAACGGTTACAGAAGCTGATATTGTTAATTTTGGATGCCTCTCAGGCGATCATTTTTACATGCACTTCGATGAGCAAGCGGCCTGTGACTCCATGTTCGAGAAACGCATCGCTCATGGCTATTTTGTGCTTTCAGCGGCCGCTGGCCTATTCGTTGATCCGGGTGTAGGGCCTGTCCTGGCCAACTATGGTTTAGACACACTCAGATTCGTAAACCCTGTTGGTATCGGCGATACCATACAAGCTAGAATCACATGCAAGACGAAAATTGACCAAGGTAAAGTCAACAACAAAGGCGATGCTATCGGTGTTGTCTCTTGGGATGTCGAAGTCGTTAATCAAAACGGTGAGCTTGTCGCAAGCTACGATATCCTGACCCTTGTTCAAAAATCGCAAAAGCCATAATTTTTTGTGAATTAGTTGGAAAAGTGCATAGATTTAGAGACGACACGTGATATGTTGTACACCTAAACAATAAGCTTCGTATCCAAAAACTACAGATAATAAATAGAGTATAGCGTTAATGGATATTCCACAGTTAAAGCACTTCGCATCACTGCGTGTTGAAATTGCTACACCCCAGGAGATAGGTGCAGCACAATTTGGCACGCGCAGAGTGATTCCGATTACAGGTGGCACCGTTCAAGGTAAGGGCTGGAATGGCCGTGTTTTACCTGGTGGTGCTGACTTTCAACGTATCGTTTCACCAAGATTAGCCGAACTGGATGCACGTTATGTGCTTGAGTCGGATGATGGCGAGACCATATTTGTACAGAATCGAGCACTGCGCGCTGCTGATCCAGAAGTAACACAAAAGATCATCGATGGAATCCCCGTCGATCCAAGCGAAGTCTACTTCAAGTGCACCCCTATTTTTGAAACCAGTGCCGAACGCTTTCAGTGGATTACGGAACGTCTGTTTATCGGCACGGGTGTTCGTAAACCTGACTGTGTAGAGATCGATTTTTTTGAGGTCATATGAGTAACGAGACTACCCTTAGCCGCGCGGAGTGGCTAGATCAACACTACCCAGAGCCCGGCCCCTTCAGATGGATCGCTTTTGGCTTAGAAGTCATAGCGGCTTGTGGCCTCTTCTTTTTAATGATGTTGACCGTTGCCGATGTCTTCGGCCGTTACCTCTTCAACAATGGGGTTGATGGTGCTTTTGAGATCACCCAACTAGGTCTTGCCATCATTATCTTCGCCGAAATGCCTGTTGTGACATGGCGTGGAGGACACATTTTAGTGGACCTTTTAGACTCAACACTTGGCCACAAAATCGTGCGTATTCTGGCTATGTTTTCGGCACTGGCGATCTCAACCTCCTTCTACGTTGTCGGTGTACGTATTTGGCAACTGGGTGCACGAAAACTGCGCCGAGGCGAGGTAACAGAATACTTGGAACTACCAGTAGGCTATCTAATTGAGTACATCGCCGTCATGAGTTGGTTCACTGCACTGGGTATGATCACCTATGGCATCTATCGTATATACAAAGAGAAGCATTAAGGATTTATCACGATGACCGCAGTAATTATAGGCTTCGCGCTCCTTATCTTTTTAATTCTAGTCATCCGAATGCCCATCGCCTTTGCGATGGCGATCGTCGGGTTCTTTGGTTTCGCTATTTTACAGGGCCTAACTCTTGATAACCTTTTCGACTTCCGTTGGAAAGCATCACTGACTTTGGCTTCTAACCGTGTCATTGAGACGGCACAGGAGTACTCTCTCTCAGTAGTCCCTCTGTTCATATTAATGGGTAACTTTGTCACTCGCTCAGGCCTGTCTCAAGAGCTATACAACGCCGCTTATACTTTTTTGGGTCATCGTCGCGGCGGTCTCGCCATGTCTACGGTTGTTGCGTGTGGTGGCTTCTCTGCTATTTGTGGCTCCAGCCTAGCAACGTCGGCGACCATGGCCAAGGTTGCACTGCCACCAATGCGTAAGTTTGGTTATGCCGATTCACTTGCAACCGCATCCATTGCAGCGGGCGGTACACTTGGCATTCTGATACCACCGTCAGTCATCCTTGTTATTTACGGCCTACTGACAGAGACCAGTATCCGCGAACTGTTTGCGGCAGGTTTTATACCAGGTCTTTTAGGCGTCATTCTTTACATGTTAGCTGTGCGCTGGGTCGTTATGCGCAATCCTAAATCGGGCCCAGCCGGTGAGAAATTCACCTGGGCAGAACGCATGCAGGCACTGAAAGGCATCTGGGGTGTACTTCTGCTGTTCACGATCGTAATGGGCGGTATCTACTTAGGCGTCTTTACGCCTACCGAAGCAGCCGGTATTGGTGCGGCAGGCGCATTCTTGATCGCCCTACTTCGTGGACAACTCAATCTGGTGAAAACCTACGAAGTACTGTCGGATACCGTTCGAACATCGACCATGCTATTTGCCGTGATCATCGGCGCATTGATCTTCTCTGACTTCATCAACCGTGCCGGTCTACCCGTTTGGCTTCTTGAGTTTGTGCAGTCGCTTGATGTCTCTCCCATGGCCGTCATTATCGTTATTCTTTGCATCTACATTCTTTTGGGAATGGTATTTGAAAGCCTATCAATGCTGCTGCTAACGGTCCCTGTGTTCTACCCGTTGATTGATAGCCTAGGATTCGATCTTGTCTGGTATGGCATCGTGGTGGTTGTAGTGACAGAGATCAGTCTGATTACACCGCCGGTGGGTATGAACGTATTTGTCCTCAGCGCTGTTCTCAAAGACATTAAAACCGGCACGATCTTTAAAGGCGTAACACCATTCTGGTGTGCCGACATTGTACGCTTAGCACTGATCGTCGCTTTTGTACCGATCACCCTATTCTTGCCGGATCTGCTATATCGTTAACAGTTTCGACTAAGGTGCAGTGGAAGTCATCCCTAAAATAACTTTTACTGTTTTTTTACTATAAAAATAACCATTTAAAATGAGAGCAATAAACATGACCAACCTAAAACTTAAAGCAATCGGCCTAGCGGTAGGCGCTGCAATCTCAATGAACGCAATGGCTGAAACAACCATGCGTGTTGCGACTTGGCTACCACCTACTCACCCACAAAACTCTGTTGCGATGCCAGAGTTCAAAAAGATGGTTGAAGAGGCAACTGAAGGCCGCGTTAAGGTTGTTATCGAAAACTTCCAAGGTCACCCAAAGACAATCTACTCGTCAGTAGAAGATGGCATCATTGATGCCTCTTGGGGTGTAAACGCTTACACGCCAGGTCGCTTTGCTTTAACCGGTGTTGCTGAAATCCCAGGTGAAATGTCGGATGCAGAAGATGCATCTGTAGCATTATGGAAGGTGCAGCAAGAGTATTTTGCTGATGCCAACGAATACGAAGGCCTAGAACTACTAGGCATGTGGGTACACGCACCTGGCATTATCCACTCTAAATTCCGTATCAACAGCTTAGACGACCTCAAGGGTAAAAAGATCCGTCTTGGCGGCGGTATGGTCAATGAACTAGCTGCACGCTTGGAAGTGACCCCTGTCGGCGGTTCAGCGCCTAGCTCTTACGAGAAGCTGCAGCAAGGTGTTGTTGATGGTACCTTCCTTCCAGCTGGTGAACACAAGTTCTTTAAACTGGATGAAGTCACTGACCACCTAACCGTCTTCCCAACAGCGCTTTACACCATTGTGTTCAGCTTCGTAGCAAACCAGGAATTCATGGAAGATCTAGATCCAAAAGATGCTGAAGCAATCCGTGCAGCTCTAGGTGAAAATCTATCTCGAATGCAAGGTAAGACATGGCAGGATATGGATGCGATCGGCATGACGCATGCAAAAGAGGTAGGTACTAACATCCATATGGTTGATAGCTACGAAAAACTCGCTGCAGACATGCGTAACACTATGAAGGGTCTTGACGCAATGTGGATGGAATCGGTAGCCGATCGCGGTGTCGATGCAAAAGCCGCTCTTGAAGCGTTCCGTAACTACCAAAAGTAATCTGTTCTAAATAATCAAAGGGAAGCATATGCTTCCCTTTTTTGTGCTCGACGTATTATAAATAGGTATAAAGTCGGTGGTGGCAGCGTACTGGACAGTTCTAAATTAATCGCTGCTGGTATCGCGAATCCAACTGTTGATCCATGGGAAATTGTAAGAAGCGGTGGAAGAGCAGCACAAACAGCACTCCCTATTGGAGCAGTGTTGACTCTGCCGGCAACAGGATCGGAGTCAAATGGTAACGCGGTCATTAGCCGTCGCGCTACAGGAGCCAGAAAACTATGAGGTAAGAGCAAATATTATTTGGTCGGCGACAATGGCTCTGAACGCCTTGATTGGCGCCGGTGTACCTCAGGAATGGGTGACACACATGATTAGCCATGAAATCACAGCAGAACATGGTTTAGATCATGCCCAAACACTTGCCATCGTTCTACCAAGCCTAATGACCCACCAAAAAGAGTCAAAACGAGAGAAGCTACTGCAATACGCAGAAAGAGTATGGTATGACAGCACTGGGAGAACATCAAAAGATCGATCTACAAGCAAGCCGAGAGATACTAGAAGCGGCGCGCTAGAAACAAAAAACCCGGCACAAGCCGGGTTTTTTATGGATCAACACAGTGCTTAGTCTTCAGAAGACTCAGCAACTGGACGATCAACTAGTTCTACGTAAGCCATTGGAGCCGAATCACCAGCACGGAAACCGCACTTAAGGATACGAACATAGCCGCCTGGGCGAGTAGCGTAACGCTGACCCAGTTCGTTGAATAGTTTACCTACTGCTGCATCGCTACGTGTACGGGCAAAAGCCAGACGACGGTTAGCAACAGAGTCGTTTTTCGCCAATGTGATTAGTGGCTCAACAACAGAACGAAGTTCTTTAGCTTTTGGCAGAGTTGTTTTGATCAATTCGTGCTCGATCAAAGAAACTGCCATGTTCTTGAACATCGCTTTGCGGTGTGAGCTGGTACGATTCAAATGACGACCAGATTTACGATGACGCATCTTATCTATCCTTTAAAACTTAGCTAAGTCGACTTAAGAAGCCACTTTGTCGTCGCCTTTAAGAGAAGCTGGTGGCCAGTTCTCAAGACGCATACCTAGTGACAGACCTTTAGACGCAAGAACGTCTTTGATCTCTGTAAGTGACTTTTTACCCAAGTTCGGAGTTTTTAGCAGTTCAACTTCGGTGCGCTGAATTAGGTCACCGATGTAGTAGATCTGCTCAGCCTTCAAACAGTTCGCGGAACGCACAGTTAGCTCAAGATCATCAACAGGACGTAGAAGTACTGGATCGATCTCTGGCTCTGCTGGCTCAGACTTCGCTTGTTCGCTTGCATCTTCAAGGTCAACAAATACTGCTAGCTGTTGCTGCAGAATTGTTGCCGCACGACGGATGCACTCTTCTGGATCGATTGTGCCGTTAGACTCAATATCGATAACCAGTTTGTCTAGGTCTGTACGCTGTTCAACACGCGCAGCTTCAACTGCGTAAGAAACACGTAGTACTGGGCTGTAGCTAGCGTCTAGCTGCAGACGGCCAATAGCACGTGTCTCATCGTCTTCGCTAGTACGAGCATCAGCAGGTACGTAGCCGCGACCGCGGGAAACAGTTAGGCGCATGTTCAGACTGCCAGCGCTAGTAAGCGTAGCAATCACGTGTTCCGGATTAGCGATTTCAACGTCTTGGTTTAGCTGGATATCTGCAGCTGTAACTGCACCAGGACCCGACTTGTTGATTGTCAGCACCGCTTCGTCGCCGTTGTGCATGATGATCGCAACACCTTTAAGGTTCAGGAGGATCTCAATGACATCTTCCTGAACACCTTCGATGCTGCTGTACTCATGCAGAACACCGTCGATTTCTACTTCTGTAATTGCACAACCAGGCATAGAAGATAGAAGGATACGGCGCAGCGCATTACCCAAGGTGTGACCGAAGCCACGCTCTAGAGGTTCCAATGTAACCTTAGCGCGAGTCTTGCTAATCTCCTGTACGTCGATGTGACGTGGGCTTAGAAACTCATTTACTGAACTCTGCATAGTTCCACCGTTTAATTAAAAATTACTTAGAGTAAAGTTCGACGATCAACTGTTCGTTGATCTCAGCTGGTAGTTCTGCGCGTTCTGGCATGGCTTTAAAAGTGCCTTCCATTTTTGCAGAGTCAACTTCAACCCACTCTACCGGTGCACGCTGTGCAGCCAGTTCCAACGCCGCTTTAATACGTAGTTGGTTTTTAGCTTTTTCACGTACTGCAACCACATCGCCCGCTGCTACTTGGTAAGAAGCAACGTTTACTACTTCACCGTTAACAGTGATTGAGCGGTGAGAAACGATCTGACGTGCTTCAGCACGTGTAGAGCCGTAACCCATGCGGAATACAACGTTATCCAAACGGCTTTCAAGAAGTTGCAGAAGGTTTTCACCTGTTGCGCCTTTACGACGTGCTGCTTCTTTGTAGTAGCCGCGGAATTGCTTTTCTAGTACGCCGTAAATACGACGAACTTTCTGTTTTTCACGAAGCTGTAGACCGTAGTCTGACAAACGACCGCGACGAGCGCCGTGTACGCCAGGTACAGTTTCAGCCTTGCACTTGCTGTCTAGTGCGCGAACACCGCTCTTAAGAAAGAGATCAGTGCCTTCGCGGCGAGACAACTTGCACTTAGGTCCAATATAACGAGCCATAATTACTTACCGTCTCCAGATTAAACGCGACGTTTCTTCGGAGGGCGACAACCATTGTGTGGAATAGGTGTCACATCCGTGATGTTTGCGATTTTGTAGCCACAAGCGTTCAGTGCGCGCACTGCAGACTCACGACCTGGTCCAGGACCCTTCACAAACACGTCTAGGTTTTTCAAGCCGTACTCTAGTGCAGCTTGACCAGCACGTTCAGCAGCAACCTGTGCAGCGAACGGCGTGCTCTTACGAGAACCACGGAAGCCAGAGCCTCCAGAAGTTGCCCAAGAAAGAGCATTACCTTGACGATCGGTAATAGTAATAATGGTGTTGTTAAAAGAAGCGTGGATGTGCGCAAGGCCATCCGCAACTTGCTTTTTAACTTTTTTACGTGTGCGATTACTCGGCTTAGCCATAGTTAGTAATTCCTATCGCTTACTTACGGATCGGTTTACGTGGGCCCTTACGGGTACGTGCGTTAGTTTTAGAACGCTGTCCGCGCACCGGTAGATTACGACGGTGACGGATACCACGGAAACAACCAAGGTCCATAAGACGCTTAATATTCATGTTGACTTCACGACGAAGGTCGCCTTCAACAGTCAACTTAGTAACTTCACCACGAACATTGTCGAGTAGCTCTTCAGAAAGATCGCCAACTTTAGTCGTTGGATCGATACCTACTGTGTCACAAATCTGCTGTGCAGTTGTGCGGCCGACTCCATAAATGTAAGTCAGTGAAATTACCGCGTGCTTGTTGTCAGGAATATTGACGCCAGCTATACGGGCCATTCAATGTACTCCATTAGTTAATTATTCGCTTCCAGCAAGAACTGGGTACGAAATTACATTCAGTTCGTGGAAGGCGCGCAATTATACGGGTTGATTATTATTAAATCAACCCATGCGCCCTTCCGCCTCGTTTACAGCTTAGGATTAACCCTGGCGCTGCTTGTGACGAGGTTCAACCTTACAGATCACGCGAACGGAACCGTTACGACGTACGATCTTACAGTTACGGCAAATTTTCTTAACAGATGCGCGTACTTTCATAATTCACCTCAATGGTTTAACGCAGTAAACCTGCGCCACCCTTTAGATTCGACTTCTTCATCAATGATTCATACTGGTGTGACATAAGGTGCGATTGCACTTGTGCCATGAAGTCCATTACCACGACTACGACGATCAGTAACGAAGTACCACCGAAGTAGAAAGGTACGTTCCATGCAACTACCATCGCCTGTGGCATCAGAGATACCGCAGTGATGTAAAGAGCACCAAACAGAGTAAGGCGGCTCAATACTGAGTCGATGTAACGAGCAGACTGTTCACCTGGACGAATACCTGGGATGAAAGCACCCGATTTCTTCAGGTTATCTGCCACTTCACGAGGATTAAACATAATCGCCGTGTAGAAGTAACAGAAAAATATAATTGCTGCCGAGAACAACAGAATATACAACGGCTGGCCTGGGCCTAGAGCCAATGCAACATCCTGAAGCCAATCCATACCCTCACTCTGACCAAACCATTGGCCTAGAGATGCAGGGAATAGCAGAATAGAGCTTGCGAAGATCGGTGGGATAACACCCGCCATGTTGACCTTCAAAGGCAAGTGACTGGTTTGGCCCGCATAAACGCGGTTACCCTGCTGGCGTTTTGCGTAGTTAATGGTGATACGACGTTGTGCGCGTTCCATGAACACGACAAAACCAACCGTCGCTACCGCTAACACTGCAATTGCTAGCAGCGCCAGGATGTTAAGATCACCCTGACGAGCCGATTCAAAGGACTGACCGATCGCACCAGGAAGACCCGCTACGATACCAGCAAAGATCAGAATCGAGATACCGTTACCGATACCACGTTCAGTGATCTGCTCACCAAGCCACATTAGGAATACTGCACCAGCGACCAGTGTAATAACAGCTACAAAGTAGAAGTTAAACGCTGTGCTGAATGCCACGCCCTGATTAGCTAGACCAACGGTCATACCCAAGCCCTGAACAGTTGCTAGTGCAACCGTACCGTAACGTGTGTATTGGTTGATCTTACGGCGACCAGCTTCACCCTCTTTCTTCAACTGTTCAAGCTGAGGGCTAACCGCTGTCATCAACTGCATGATAATCGATGCAGAGATGTACGGCATGATACCTAGAGCCAAGATCGACATGCGCTCGAGTGCACCACCCGAGAACATATTGAATAGGCTTAGGATCGTACCCTGGTTCTGATCAAACAGAGCAGCAAGACGATCTGGGTTAATACCCGGAACCGGAATATGCGCGCCAATACGATACACAATGATCGCAATCGCGACGTAACGTAGACGAGCCCAAAGCTCACCTAGTCCGCTTGCATTTCCTGCTGGTACTTGTCCTTTAGTTGCCATTACGCTTCTACCTTACCACCGGCAGCTTCGATTGCAGCTAGAGCGCCTTTAGTCACTTTAAGACCTTTAACGGTAACTGCTTTAGTAATTTCACCAGACAGAATTACACGTGCAGAGGTGATCTCTTCACGGATAATGTCAGCCTGTTTAAGCGCTGCGAGGTCAACTACGTCAACACCGCAAGCAGCCAATTCGTTTAGACGAATTTCAGCTACGTAACGCGCTTGGCGAGATGTGAAACCAAATTTTGGCAGACGACGCTGCAAAGGCATTTGACCGCCTTCAAAACCTGGCTTAACACTACCGCCTGAGCGAGATTTAAGACCCTTGTGACCACGACCACCAGTCTTACCTAGGCCGGAGCCGATACCACGTCCAACACGCTTAGGAGCGTGCTTAGAACCGGCACCCGGGCGAAGAGTATTCAAACGCATTTGGGTGACTCCTCTATTAGTCTTCTACACGAAGCATGTAGTTGACTTTGTTAATCATGCCACGAACTGCAGGAGTGTCTTCCAACTCAACAGTGTGGTTCATGCGACGTAGACCAAGACCTGTTAGGGTAGCTTTATGCTTCGGAATGATACCGATTGGGCTGCGTACCAAAGTGATTTTAACTGTATTAGCCATCGATTAGTTCCCCAGGATCTCTTCGACTGACTTACCGCGCTTAGCTGCAACATCTTCAGGAGACGCCATAGACGCAAGACCTTTAACAGTCGCGCGAACAACGTTCACTGGGTTTGTTGAGCCGTAGCACTTAGCCAATACGTTTTCTACACCAGCCAGTTCAAGAACTGCACGCATCGCGCCACCGGCGATAACACCAGTACCTTCAGATGCAGGCTGCATGTAGACCATTGAAGCACCGTGACGTGCTTTGATTGGGTACTGCAACGTGTGACCGTTTAGAGAAACGCTCACCATGTTACGACGTGCTTGTTCCATTGCCTTTTGAATTGCAACTGGTACTTCGCGCGCTTTACCGCGACCAAAACCAACACGGCCATTGCCGTCACCAACTACAGTAAGAGCTGTAAAGCCGAAGATACGACCACCCTTAACTACTTTGGCTACACGGTTTACCTGAACAAGCTTCTCTTGCAGTTCACCGTCTTTCTGTTCGTGATTTGCCATAATAGAAACCTTTAGAATTCCAAACCGCCTTCACGTGCAGCGTCTGCTAGAGCAGCTACACGACCGTGGTATTTAAAACCAGAGCGGTCAAACGCTACCTGGCTAACACCTGCTTCTTTTGCACGGCTAGCGATCAGAGTACCGACCTTTTTAGCCGCTTCGATGTTACCAGTTGCGCTTTCACGCATATCTTTTTCAACTGTAGAAGCTGCAGCAAGAACTGTAGCGCCATCTGCAGTTACGATTTGCGCGTAGATATGGCGCGGTGTGCGGTTAACACACAGACGTGCAGTACCGATCTCACGCATTTTAGCGCGTGAACGACGAGCACGACGTAAACGAGATTCTTTTTTAACGTTCATAACCCTGCCTTACTTCTTCTTAGCTTCTTTACGGCGAACAAATTCGTCGCTGTAACGAACACCTTTACCTTTGTATGGCTCAGGTGGGCGGAAACCACGAACTTCAGCAGCAACCTGGCCTACAACTTGTTTGTCGGCACCAGAGATGACAACAGTCGTTTGGTTAGGTACTTCTGCCTTGATACCTTCAGGCAGTGCGTACTCTACTGGGTGTGAGAAACCCAGAGTCAGGTTTAGAGTGCTTCCAGAAACCGCAGCACGGTAACCAACACCGATCAGTGTTAGCTCTTTTTTGAAGCCTTCGCTAACACCAGTAACCATGTTGTTAACGATAGAACGAGTTGTGCCAGCCAGTGCAACAGATTGTTTAGCACCGTCACGAGTACCGAAGTTCAATGCACCTTCAGCCTGTTCAACAGTAACTGATGGGTGTACTTCGTGTGATAGCTGACCATTTTTGCCTTTAGCGCTGATCGTCTGGCCAGAGATTGAGATCTCTACACCAGCAGGCACAGCAACAGGCGCTTTAGCGATACGTGACATCGTAAATCCCCTTAGAATACTGTGCAGATCACTTCACCGCCGATACCAGCAGCGCGCGCAGCGCGATCGGTCATTACACCTTTGCTAGTAGAAACGATTGCGCAACCTAGGCCATCTGATACTTTTGGAAGATCAGATGCAGATTTGTAGATACGTAGAGATGGCTTAGATACTCGCTTGATCTCTTCGATAACTGGCTTGCCTTCGAAGTATTTCAGTTCGATAGACAGCACAGGCTTAACGTCACCTTCAACTGAGTAACCGTTGATGTAACCTTCTTCTTGTAGAACCGCTGCAATAGCAACTTTCTGCTTTGAAGATGGCATAGCAACAGCAACTTTCTCAGCCATGTGACCGTTGCGGATGCGTGTGAACATATCCGCGAGCGTGTCTTGCATGCTCATGCTTTTACTTCCTCTCTTGTGCAGCGTAGTGCGGTAGCCCCGTCATCACTGACGTGGCCCGGACCACTACGCTTACCGTTAACTAACTGGTGGATTACCAGCTAGCTTTCTTAAGGCCTGGTACGTCGCCGCGCATTGCAGCTTCGCGTAGCTGGTTACGGCAAAGACCGAACTTGCGGTAAACCGCATGTGGACGACCTGTTACCTGACAGCGACGCTGTTTACGTACTGGGCTAGCGTCACGTGGCAGTTTCTGCAACGCAACTTGTGCTTCCCACACTTCATCTTCAGAAGAAGCTGGTGAAGCGATGATAGCTTTCAGAGAAGCGCGTTTCTCAGCGAACTTAGCCGCTAGTTTTTCGCGCTTAACTTCACGCTCCCACATAGATACCTTAGCCATATCTTATCCCTTCCTTATTTCTTGAACGGGAACTGCAGTGCAGTCAAAAGAGCACGACCTTCGTCGTTTGTCTTCGCAGTCGTCGTGATAGTGATATCAAGACCACGGATCGCGTCTACTTTGTCGTAGTCGATCTCTGGGAAGATGATCTGCTCTTTAACACCCATGCTGTAGTTACCACGGCCGTCAAATGACTTAGGGTTAAGACCACGGAAGTCACGGATACGTGGAACCGCAACGTCAACTAGACGGTCTAGGAATTCCCACATACGCTCGCCGCGTAGAGTAACCTTACAACCGATTGGCCAACCTTCACGAACTTTAAAGCCCGCTACAGATTTACGAGCCAACGTAACAACAGGCTTCTGACCAGCGATTGCAGTCATATCATTTACTGCATTCTCTAGAAGCTTCTTGTCTGCCAGTGCTTCACCAACACCCATGTTAAGTGTGATTTTAGTAACACGTGGAACAGCCATTACGTTTGGCGAATTCAATTCTTCTTTAAGACTCTGTTTGATCTGAGTCTCGTAAAGCGCTTTCAATCTAGACATCTGTTCTACTCCTCTTACTCAACGATTTCGCCAGTTGATTTGTAGAAGCGAACTTTAGTGCCGTCTTCAAGAGTCTTGAAGCCTACACGATCGCCTTTACCAGTCGCAGCGTTAAAGATAGCAACGTTAGAAGTCGCGATAGCCGCTTCCTTCTCAATGATGCCACCTGGTTGCTGAAGCATAGGGTTTGGCTTCTGGTGTTTTTTCACCATGTTGATGCCAGACACGATCAAACGATCGTTTTCAAGTACGCGAGAAACTTTGCCACGCTTACCTTTGTCTTTACCTGCGATAACGATGACTTCGTCGTCACGTTTAATCTTGCGCATTTTAATTTACCTTCGTTTCCTACTACCTTCCTCATGCTGAAAAACGCCAAACTCGTTAGAGCTTGACGTTTTCCTTAAAAACTTCGAATTTTTCGAGGTTTTATAGCACTTCAGGCGCCAGGGAAATGATCTTCATGAACTTCTCAGAGCGAAGCTCACGCGTTACTGGGCCGAAGATACGAGTTCCGATTGGAGCGTCGTTCGCGTTCAAAAGAACCGCTGAGTTAACATCAAAACGGATCAATGAACCATCGGGACGACGAACACCTTTACGGGTACGTACTACGACAGCTTTAAGTACTTGGCCTTTTTTAACTTTGCCACGAGGAATCGCTTCTTTAACCGATACCTTGATAACATCGCCAACGTTAGCGTAACGACGGTGTGAACCGCCTAGTACTTTAATACACTGCACTCGCTTAGCGCCGCTGTTATCAGCGACATCAAGCATCGTTTCAGTTTGAATCATGGTTTACTCCACAATCTCTAGTGCCTCATTCGACCCTCAATCGACCGTCGAATAAGGCGGCTAGTGAAGCAAAGGTGCAATAGTTTACACCTTTGCTCCACGTTCTTCAATGCGTACCAATGACCAAGACTTAGTCTTAGACAGAGGGCGACTTTCCGCGATTGTCACTAGGTCACCCGCTTGGCATTCATTCTTCTCATCGTGTGCGTGCAACTTAGTTGAACGCTTCATGAATTTACCGTAGATCGGGTGCTTTTCCTTGCGCTCAACCAACACAGTGATGGTCTTATCCATCTTGTCACTGATAACTTTACCAGTAACGGTACGAGTACGTTTTTCAGCGCTCATTTAGTCACCTGCTTTTTGGTTAAGTACTGTCTTAACGCGAGCGATGTCGCGACGAACCTGACCCAACATGTGAGTCTGTGCCAACTGGCCAGTAGCCTTTTGCATACGCAAGTTAAACTGATCCTTTAGGAGAGTCAGCAATGTTTGCTGAAGCTCTTCTACGGATTGATCACGTAGTTCAGTAGCTTTCATTACATCACCGTCCGTTTAACTACAGTTGTTGAAAGCGGAAGCTTAGCTGCCGCTAGTTCAAAGGCTTCTTTCGCGAGTTGTTCAGGTACGCCTGCCATTTCAAACAGCACTTTACCTGGTTGGATCTGAGCGACCCAGTACTCAACGTTACCCTTACCTTTACCCATACGTACTTCTAGTGGCTTACCTGTGATCGGCTTGTCTGGGAAGACACGGATCCAGATTTTACCACCACGTTTCACGTGACGAGTCATGGTACGACGAGCCGCTTCGATCTGACGCGCTGTGATGCGACCACGTTCGGTCGATTTCAGTGCGAATTCACCAAAGCTAACGCTGCTGCCGCGTTGAGCCAAACCGCGGTTGCGGCCTTTCATTACCTTACGGAATTTTAAACGCTTAGGTTGCAACATGTTCCGCTACCTCACTTCGCTTTCTTCGCAGGTGCATTTTTCTCAGCGCGTACCTGTTCGATACCACCAAGAACTTCACCTTTGAAGATCCAAGTTTTGATGCCGATCACACCATAAGTAGTGTGGGCTTCGTATGTAGCGTAGTCGATATCTGCACGTAGAGTGTGTAGAGGTACACGACCTTCACGGTACCACTCAGTACGTGCGATCTCAGCACCACCTAGACGGCCTGCAAGAGAGATCTTGATACCTTTTGCACCAGCACGCATGGTGTTCTGTACGGCGCGCTTCATAGCACGACGGAACATAACACGACGCTCTAGCTGACCTGCAATGTTCTGCGCAACTAGCTTCGCATCCATATCTGGCTTGCGAATCTCTTCGATGTTGATGTGAACTGGCACACCCATCATCTTAGAAACAGTTGAACGTAGAACTTCTACGTCTTCACCTTTTTTACCAATCACGATGCCTGGACGCGCCGTGTGGATGGTGATTTTCGCATTCTGTGCAGGACGCTCGATTTCGATACGGCTTACAGATGCTTTTTCTAGCTGCTTCTCAAGGTACTTACGTACTTCAAGGTCATTCAACAGCTTCTTCGCGTAATCGGCTTTGTCCGCATACCACACAGAAGTATGGTCTTTTACGACACCAAGTCGAATACCGGTTGGGTTAACTTTTTGACCCATGATTAAATCTCCTAGTACTCAGCTCTTAGTCTGCGACCTTAACAGTGATATGACACGAGCGTTTCAAAATACGATCAGCTCGTCCCTTAGCACGCGGACGGATACGTTTCATGGTCATGCCTTCATCAACGAAGATAGTCGCAACGCGAAGTTCGTCAATGTCAGCACCTTCATTGTGCTCTGCGTTAGCAATAGCAGACTCAAGCACTTTCTTAACCAGGTGTGCACCTTTCTTGGTGCTGAACGCCAAAATATTCAGAGCTTCGCCAACAGATTTGCCGCGGATCTGGTCAGCAACCAGACGAGCTTTCTGAGCGGAGATGCGGGCGCCGTTATGCTTTGCAATAGCTTCCATCATCAACTCCTATTACTTCTTAGCCTTCTTGTCTGCAACGTGGCCTTTAAAGGCACGAGTCACTGCAAACTCACCCAGCTTATGACCGACCATATCTTCAGTAATGAATACTGGGACATGCTGACGGCCGTTATGTACCGCAATCGTCAAACCGACAAAGTTCGGAAAGATTGTAGAACGGCGAGACCAAGTTTTAATTGGCTTACGATCGCTGTTCTCGATTGCAGCTTCTACCTTTTTCAACAAGTGAAGGTCGATAAATGGACCTTTCTTAAGTGAACGTGGCACAGCTGATTCCTCTTACTTAGCCTGACGACGACGTACGATAAGCTTATCAGTACGCTTGTTCTTACGGGTCTTGTGGCCCTTAGTCGGAACACCCCATGGAGTCACTGGGTGACGACCACCTGATGTACGACCTTCACCACCACCGTGTGGGTGATCGACTGGGTTCATCGCCACACCGCGGACGGTAGGACGAACACCACGCCAGCGCGTAGCACCAGCTTTACCCAAGCGACGTAGGCTATGTTCACCATTACCTACTTCACCAAGAGTCGCACGACACTCAGACAACACTTTGCGCATTTCGCCAGAACGTAGACGTAGAGTCGCGTACTGACCTTCACGAGCAACTAGCTGAGCTGATGTACCCGCAGAGCGAGCCATCTGTGCACCCTTACCAGGCTTCAATTCAACACAGTGAACAGTCGAACCTACAGGTACGTTGCGTAAAGGCATACAGTTACCTGGTTTAAAGTCAGCCTGTTCGCCAGACATCAGAGCAGCACCTGCTTCAACGCCCTTAGGAGCGATGATGTAGCGACGCTCACCATCTGCGTACTTCAAGAGAGCGATGTTCGCAGAACGGTTTGGATCATATTCCAGACGCTCAACGACAGCAGGAATGCCATCTTTGTTGCGACGGAAGTCGATTACACGGTAAGCCTGCTTGTGACCACCACCAATGTGACGCGTAGTGATGCGACCATTGTGGTTACGACCACCAGACTTAGATTTCTTTTCAACCAACGCTGCAAAAGGCTTACCTTTGTGAAGGTTTTGGCCTTTAACAGAAACGACGTGACGACGTCCTGCAGAGGTTGGCTTAGCTTTAACAGTTGCCATTTCTTAACCCCTCCTTATTCGCCAGCAGCCAGAAAATCGATTTCTGAACCGTCAGCTAGACGAACGTATGCTTTGCGAACATCGTTGCGCTTACCCATGCCACGCATAGTACGCTTCGTTTTACCTTTCGCATTAAGCACGTTCACGTTTGCAACAGTCACGTTGAACAGCTGTTCAACAGCAGCCTTGATTTCAGGCTTAGTTGCATCGTTAGCGACACGGAATACTACTTGTTGAGTATCTTCCGCTACGATCGTTGCTTTCTCAGAGATGTGTGGTCCGAGTAGCACTTTGTAGATGCGTTCCGGGTTCATGCAAACACCTCCTCGATCTTCTTAAGAGCTGGGACAGTCACAACCACTTTATCGAAACCGATTAGGCTCACTGGATCGATACCTGCTGCATCACGTACGTCAACGTGTGGTACGTTACGAGCAGCAAGGAATAGGTTTAGATCAACCTCTTCAGTGATAACCAAAGCGTTGCTTAGGTCAAACTCTTTCATTTTTGCTAAGAACTGCTTAGTTTTTGGAGCTTCGACAGCGAAGTCTTCAACAACAACTAGACGCTCTTGGCGAACCAACTCAGACAAGATAGAACGCATCGCAGCGCGGTACATCTTCTTGTTAACTTTCTGAGAGTGGTCACGTGGAGTAGCAGCGAATGTTACGCCACCAGTACGCCAGATAGGAGAACGAGTAGTACCCTGACGAGCACGACCTGTACCTTTTTGACGGAATGGCTTAGCACCACCACCAGCTACAGCTGAACGGTTTTTCTGAGCTTTAGTACCCTGACGCGCACCTGCCATGTAAGCAGTGACAACCTGGTGTACTAGAGCTTCATTAAACTCTTTGCCAAACGCAGTATCGGCTACTTCAACCGAACCCTTGGCACCAGTTAGATTCAAATTCATGACAATCTCCCTTAGCCGCGCGCTTTAACAGCTGGTTTAACGATGACGTCACCACCAGGAGCACCAGGTACGGCACCCTTGATTAGCAGCAGGCCGCGCTCAGCATCTACGCGTACAACCTCAAGGCTCTGTACGGTAGAACGCTCTGCACCCATGTGCCCAGCCATCTTTTTACCTTTAAAAACGCGACCCGGAGTTTGGCACTGACCAATTGAACCCGGAGCACGGTGAGAAAGTGAGTTACCGTGAGTCATATCCTGAGTACGGAAGTTGTGACGCTTAACGCCACCCTGGAAGCCCTTACCCTTAGATTGACCAGTTACATCTACTTTTTCGCCTGCTTGGAAGCGCTCAACAGTAAGTGCATCACCTACGTTGATTTCCTCATCACCCTTCGCGCGAAACTCCCACAAACCTGCACCTGCTTCAACGCCTGCCTTAGCAAAATGACCAGCTTCTGGTTTAGAAAGGCGGTTAGCCTTCTTAGTACCAGTAGTCACTTGTACAGCAGCGTAACCGTCAGTTTCGACAGTTTTAACGCAAGTCACTCGGTTCGGTTCCACCTCGATGACGGTGACTGGCACGGACACGCCGTCTTCAGTGAAGACACGGGTCATGCCCGCTTTACGTCCGATAAGTCCTAATGACATTTTATATACCTCTTGCCAGTTGTGTACGGGGCTGTTACCCACTACGGCTACCCTTTTCAGGGGTATTCCACAAATAGCGCTTCATTAATAAAAAATTAATAAATCTGCGCGTGCTATTAGCCTAGGCTGATCTGCACTTCTACACCCGCTGCGAGGTCTAGCTTCATTAGAGCATCAACTGTTTTTTCAGTTGGCTCAACGATATCTAGAACACGCTTGTGCGTACGAATTTCGTACTGATCACGCGCGTCTTTGTTGACGTGCGGAGAGACCAATACGGTGTAACGCTCTTTGCGAGTAGGAAGTGGGATCGGACCACGGACCTGAGCACCAGTACGCTTTGCAGTTTCAACGATCTCCTGAGCCGAAGTATCGATCAGACGATGGTCAAAAGCCTTCAAGCGGATTCTGATTTTTTGGTTCTGCATTTTGATCACGCATTTCCTAAAATATTAAATAAACGGCAATAGCCGACCTCCCCTCAAATGAAGGGACGCAAATTCTACTTGAGTTTTGGGCCACAGGTCAACTAAAGATTTACCAAATGATTGGTGCGTAATTAGACAGCGGATGACAGGCTGAAAGCCAGTCACCGGAGCACCTAACCACCTACGCAGTATCGGTGACCGGCCTTCTGCCTGTCACCCGCCTTACCAGCGCGCACCTTTCTCAGTTACGGTGACTGGCTTCAGCCTGTCACCCGCTTTACCAGCAACCACCCAACCCCAAACCGTGGACACAAAAAAACCCGCTCGAGAGCGGGTTTCTTTTAGAAGATTATCGACAATTAATCGATGATCTTAGATACAACACCTGCACCTACAGTACGGCCACCTTCGCGAACTGCGAAACGTAGACCTTCGTCCATAGCGATTGGGTTGATTAGTGTAACGTTCATCTTAACGTTATCACCAGGCATTACCATTTCAACACCTTCTGGAAGCTCTACAGCACCAGTGATGTCAGTTGTACGGAAGTAGAACTGTGGACGGTAGCCTTTGAAGAATGGAGTATGACGACCACCTTCATCTTTGTTTAGTACGTATACTTCACCTTCGAACTGAGTGTGAGGAGTTGTAGTACCAGGAGCACATAGAACCTGACCACGTTCAACTTCGTCACGCTTAGTACCACGAAGAAGGATACCACAGTTCTCGCCTGCACGACCTTCGTCAAGAAGCTTACGGAACATCTCAACACCAGTACAAGTAGTCTTAGAAGACTCACGGATACCAACGATATCGATCTCTTCACCAACTTTAATGACACCACGCTCGATACGACCAGTTACTACAGTACCACGACCAGAGATCGAGAATACGTCCTCGATTGGCATTAGGAATGGCATGTCTACTAGACGCTGTGGTTCTGGGATGTAAGAGTCTAGCGCTTCAACTAGTTTCTTAACAGCAGTAGTACCTAGTTCGTTGTCGTCCTGACCGTTAAGAGCCATTAGAGCAGAACCAGCGATGATTGGAGTATCTTCGCCTGGGAAGTCGTAAGTGTCTAGAAGTTCAACGATTTCCATCTGAACTAGCTCTAGCATCTCTTCGTATTCTTCAGTACCAACGCCGCCACAGTCTTCAGCAAGAAGGTCAGCTTTGTTAAGGAATACTACGATGTATGGTACGCCAACCTGGCGAGATAGAAGGATGTGCTCACGAGTCTGTGGCATTGGACCATCAGTCGCACCACAAACTAGGATAGCGCCGTCCATCTGTGCAGCACCAGTGATCATGTTCTTAACGTAGTCGGCGTGCCCTGGGCAGTCAACGTGCGCGTAGTGACGGATGTTTGAATCGTACTCAACGTGAGAAGTGTTGATCGTGATACCACGCTCACGCTCTTCAGGAGCTTTATCGATACCGTCGAATGCGACAGCTTCACCACCGAAAACTTCTGCACATACACGAGTAAGTGCTGCAGTTAGAGTTGTTTTACCGTGGTCAACGTGGCCGATAGTACCAACGTTAACGTGGGGCTTGGAACGTTCAAATGCTTGCTTAGCCACGAGCTTAATTCCTGTGTTAGGTTTAAAAAAATAAGAAGACTGCCAATTCGAGTTAGCAATCCTACTGGGCGCGAAATTTTAACGTCATTGCCTATATAGTCAAGCAATGTGATCAATTTTCTTTAAAAAAGATCTCTCCAACCGGTTTAAGGCAAATAATAAGCCTGTTCGTTTTTACTTATACATATATATGTCACATCTTTTTGGTTACATTTCGATCAGCTATTCCATCGAGGCTTATACAAGCGTATAATCTCGCGACTTTTTAAAACGTCCATGAATTCGAGTGAGAACATGACTGATCTAAACAAATACCGAAATATAGGCATCTTCGCCCACGTTGATGCGGGTAAAACCACAACTACTGAGCGTATCCTGAAACTAACAGGTAAGATCCACAAAACTGGTGAAGTACACGAAGGTGCTGCTACTACCGACTTCATGGAACAGGAGCAGGAGCGTGGTATTACTATCCAGTCTGCAGCAACGACCTGTTTCTGGAAGGACCACCGTTTCAACATCATCGATACTCCTGGGCACGTTGACTTCACTGTAGAAGTTTACCGTTCTCTTAAAGTACTTGATGGTGGTGTTGGTGTATTCTGTGGTTCAGGCGGTGTAGAACCTCAGTCTGAAACTAACTGGCGCTACGCGAACGAGTCAGAAGTTGCACGTGTTATCTTCGTCAACAAACTTGACCGTATGGGTGCTGACTTCTACCGCGTTGTAGACCAGATCAAAAACGTACTAGGTGCAAACCCACTTGTATGTACTCTTCCTATCGGTACTGAAGATCAGTTCGTGGGTGTTGTAGACGTTCTGACTAAGAAAGCTTACGTATGGGATGATTCTGGCCAGCCAGAAAACTACGAAATCCAAGACGTTCCTGCTGACATGGTTGACGACGTGGAGATGTACCACGAGCAACTAATCGAAACAGCGGTTGAACAAGACGACGATCTAATGATGGCTTACATGGAAGGCGAAATGCCATCTATCGAAGACATCAAGCGCTGTATCCGTAAAGGTACTATCGCTCTAGACTTCTTCCCAACATTCTGTGGTTCTGCATTCAAGAACAAGGGTGTTCAGCTAGTACTAGACGCAGTGGTTGACTACCTACCAAGCCCAACTGAAGTTGATCCACAGGATCTAACAGACGAAGAAGGTAACGCAACTGGCGAGAAAGCGATCGTATCACCAGACGAGCCTCTACGTGCGCTAGCATTCAAGATCATGGATGACCGCTTCGGTGCTCTAACCTTCGTACGTATCTACTCTGGCGTACTGAACAAAGGTGACACAATCCTTAACTCTGCAACAGGTAAGACTGAGCGTATCGGCCGTATGGTTGAGATGCACGCAGACGAGCGTAACGAACTATCTTCTGCAACGGCGGGTGACATCATCGCGATCGTTGGTATGAAGAACGTACAGACTGGTCACACTCTATGTGATCAGAAGCACCCATGTACTCTTGAAGCCATGGTCTTCCCAGAGCCAGTAATCTCGATCGCTGTTGCACCTAAAGATAAAGGCGGCTCTGAGAAAATGGGTATCGCAATCGGTAAGATGGTTGCAGAAGATCCATCATTCCGCGTTGAAACTGACGAAGATTCAGGCGAAACCATCCTTAAAGGCATGGGTGAGCTTCACCTAGACGTTAAAGTCGACATCCTTAAGCGTACATACGGCGTTGAGCTAAACGTAGGTAAACCACAGGTTGCTTACCGTGAGTCGATCACTATCCCAGTTGAAGATAGCTACACGCACAAGAAACAGTCGGGTGGTTCAGGTCAGTTCGGTAAGATCGACTACCGCATGAAGCCAGGTGAGCCAGGTTCTGGTTTCACATTCAGCTCTTCAGTTGTTGGTGGTAACGTTCCTAAGGAATTCTGGCCAGCTGTTGAGAAAGGCTTCGCGTCTATGATGCAAGAAGGTACGGTTGCAGGCTTCCCAGTTGTGGACGTTGAAATCGAACTGTTCGACGGTGGCTTCCACGCAGTCGACTCTTCTGCTATCGCATTCGAAATCGCAGCGAAAGGCGGCTTCCGTCAATCTATGCCAAAAGCGGGCCCACAGCTTCTTGAGCCTGTGATGAAAGTTGACGTCTTCACTCCTGAAGATCACGTTGGTGATGTTATCGGTGACCTTAACCGTCGTCGCGGCATGATCAAAGACCAGGAAGCTGGCGTAACTGGCGTTCGCATCAAAGCAGACGTACCTCTATCTGAGATGTTCGGCTACATCGGTCACCTACGTACTATGACATCGGGTCGTGGTCAGTTCTCTATGGAGTTCAGCCACTACTCACAGTGTCCAGCTAACGTAGCAGAGACTGTTATCGCTGAAGCGAAAGAGCGTAAAGCGAACAAGTAATTCGCCCAACGCAAAAAACCCCGCCATCGCAAGATGCCGGGGTTTTTTAATGCCCACTTTTCAATTAATCGCGGCCTTTTTAAGACCACTCCAACAAGCGCTGAGTGTTGGAGCTTTATCGCAGATGAAGCGATAAGCTAATTGCATCACCATCACCAAGTGGTACACTATATGGTACACGAATGGAGGGTGTTATGATTACTCTAAACGCAACCGAAGCACGCAAATCTTTCTTCGACATCATTAAACGAACCAATCAACAGCATGAAATCGTTGAGGTTCAACATAAAAACGGCAAGTCCGTAATCATGTCGTCTGAAGAGTATGAAAGCCTACAAGAAACCCTCCACCTCCTATCACAAGAGGGTTTTGCCAAGGCGTTTAAAGAGGCTGTTGAAGAGGCCAACAGCGGCAAGACGGACAGCTTTGATAATGTTTTCGGTGAGTCATTGTGACCGACAGACGTTACGACATAGAACTAACCAAACAAGCCCAAAAAGACATTAAGAAACTATCACCGAAGCTGAAAGAGAAACTCAAAGATATACTAAGGAACAAGATTGCAGTGGATCCGTTATCAGGAAAAGCACTGCTAGGCGACTTAGCCGGTTATTACTCGGTAAGACTCACCTTTCAGGACAGAATTGTCTATCGAATCGAAGATGGGCGCTGTGTGGTGATTATTATTCGGGCTAAGACACACTATGGTGATTAGATCGCGGCCTTTTTAAGACCGCTCCAACTGGCGCTGAGTGTTGGAGCTTTATCGAAGATGAAGCGATCGATTAACTCGTCAACAGCGAGCAAAACGGAATAAAGTCGTAACGCTCACCCGCTTTAATCTCAACATCCGCTGGTAAATGCAGCAAACCATCCGCATTCAACGCTGAGGATAGAACGCCTGAACTCTGATTCACCACACGTTGTGCGACACCGGCATGCAGCTCAACACGCATATACTCATCGCGAGACTGTGCAGCTCGAACCACAGACGTTTCAACCGGAATGCGCAACGCCTGCTTGTACTCCGCTCCCTGAAGATGCATCAAACAAGGACGCGCCAGCAACGAGAAGGTCACTAAGGCTGACATTGGGTTACCCGGCAGACCAAAAATAGGGGTCTGCCCTACCCGACCCGCGGCAAAAGGCTTACCCGGACGAATACGAATACGCCACAAGTTAAGGGAACCCAACTCATCGATCGCACTCTTAACATGGTCCTCTTCACCTACTGAGACACCGCCCATAGTCAGAATCGCATCCGCCTGTTCTGAAGCTGTAATCAATGCATCGCGTGTCGCTTGATGATTATCAGCCACCTGACCCATATCCACCACGTCAAAGCCCGCTTGGCGAAGCAGCTCAACCAACATAGGTCGATTAGAGTTGTAGATCTGCCCAGGTTGCAGAGCAACACCGGGCTCTACAAGCTCATCACCCGTCGACAACAGTGCGACTGTTAGGGGCTTAAAGACCTTTACATGTGTAATACCGGTTGAGGCACAGATACCTAGAGCCGGCGCCGTGAGTCGCGCCCCCGCCTCTAAAATCACTTCTCCGGCTGTAATATCCAAACCGGCCTCTCGAACATTCTCGGCCGCTTTGGCCGTTTGCAGAATACGCACGCCCTTGTCACAGAGCTCGGTGTTCTCCTGCATCACCACACAATCCGCACCATCGGGAAGCTCGGCACCGGTAAAGATTCTGGCCGCGGTCCCGCTGACTAATGGCGTAGTGACTGCGCCAGCAGGAATGCGTTGTGAAATAGCCAGCTCGGCACCCGCGATCGCATCTTTGGCAGCCAGCGCATAGCCATCCATCGCAGAGTTCGCGTTAGGCGGCACATTGATCGAAGCGACCACCGATTCCGCTAAAATTCGGCCAGCTGCATCATTCAGAGCGAGAGTCTCTACCTCTGCAATAACAGAGAGCTGATCAAACAGCGCTTGGCGCGCATCATCCAGTGGAATCAGCGGCTTCATCGCCGACATTACTCTGCCGCCTCGATGGCAAGACGCTGCGCTTTTACCTGCTCAAGCAACGCCACAAAGTTACATGGGCGGTGGCGGTTATCGAGCTGTGACTCAATGATGCTCCAGCCTGTACGGCAAGCACCAGTTGAACCTGGCATACAGACGATCAAGGTTCCGTTAGCCAGACCGGCAAACACGCGTGACTGTATCGTCGAGGTACCGATCTCATCCCAAGAGACCTTACGGAACATTTCACCAAAGCCTTCGACCTCTTTATCGAACAGCACCTTGAGCGCTTCCGGCGTTGAATCGCGCAATGCAAAGCCAGTACCACCGGTACTCAACACAACCTGCACTTCAGGATCTGCAATCCAGTGCGAGACCTGTGCGCGCAACAGATAGACATCATCCGGCAACAGTGCGCGATCGATCAGGGTATGCCCTGCTTCAACGGCTGCATTCGCTAGAAAGTCACCCGAGGTGTCATTCGATTCGTTACGAGTGTCCGATACAGTCAATACTGCAACATTCAGACTGACAAACTCTTTACCGTTACTGCTCATTGTCTCTCCAAGCTCATACAGAGGGTTAATTTAAGGGATATTATTACGAACTTTACCGGCAGACGCACTGATGCGCATCAACCGCCGGTGGCATTCATAAAACGGAGTATTTGCGGCTCGTTCGCTAGATCAAAGTGATGTTTTTCAGGCTTAAGATCCATAGAGTCGATGATCGCCTGCTCTAGTTTAGCGGCACGTACTTCAGGGTCTGCCTCAGAGCGCAACAGATCACGCAGATCCATAGAGTGCTCGTTACCTAAACAGAGCAACAAACGTCCCTCAACCGTCACACGCACACGATTACACTCGGAACAGAAATTGTGCGAGTGCGGCGAGATAAAACCGATGCGCGTATTAGAATCCGCCATGCGGTAGTAGGTAGAAGGACCCGCTGTCTGCTCGTGCGTCTTCTCCAGTGGGTAGACCTGCTCAATTAACTGACGCACATCATCGCTAGAGCAGTAGGCCTCTTCGCGATCATGCTCAGTAATGGCACCCAGCGGCATCTCTTCAATGAAGCTGATGTCCATGTCACGATCACGCGCGAAGTTGACCAGATCGACCACCTCATCATCGTTACGGCCCTTTAAAATCACCGCATTTAACTTAACGCGTTTAAAGCCCGCAGCACAGGCGGCATCGATACCGGCAATGACCTGATCAAACTTATCTTTGCGCGTCAGCTCTTTAAAACGATCCGCTTTGAGCGTATCCAAAGAGACGTTGATACGCTTTACACCGGCTTCCACCAGATCATTCGCCATAGTCGGCAGTTGCGAGCCATTGGTCGTTAAGACCAACTCAATGTCCAACTCACCCAACTTTCGGATCAGCGTCAAAATATCACGACGTACCAACGGCTCACCGCCAGTCAAACGCAGCTTATTGACACCCAGACGCACAAACGCCGCGCCCACCTCATAGATCTCCTCCAGAGTCAGCACCTGCTCGCGCGGAAGAAAGGTCATCTCCTCGGCCATGCAGTAGACGCAACGGAAGTCACAACGATCCGTCACCGAGATGCGCACATAGTCGATGTGGCGACCAAACTTATCGATCAGTTTCAAAGGTGTATTCATGGGCTCAAGTATAACGACTCGTGTAACAGTTTTTTAGCAATTCTTTGCGAAACTTTACGCTCTAGATCAATGCTTTTGATCAGTTAACAGCCTATTATTAGATCATTCTAATTTAACTCCCTTAAAAAGGACCTCCCATGGATACCAAAGCAAAACTGAGCCACACCAGCGTTGCGCTGCACTGGATAGTCGCCCTACTGATGATCGGCTCAATGATCATTGGCCTGACACTAGAAGAGATGGAGCGCAGCCCAGAGAAGTTCGACCTACTGAAACTCCACATGACGGCCGGCGCCGTTGTATTTGGCTTTGCCGTATGGCGCTTAATGGTTCGTGTGAAAAACGGATTCCCAGAGTCACTGAGTGATGTCCCACCGAGGCAGAAGAAGATCTCCATCATCGTCATGAGCTTCCTGATTGCAGCGACACTGTTCATGCCTATCTCTGGTGTACTGATGCAGGTTGGCGAAGGTCACGCCGTAATTATCTTTGGAATGGAAGTGATCGCACGCAGCAACACAGAGATCGAATGGTTAGAAAAGCTCGGCCACATCGGCCATGGCCTCGGCAGCAAACTACTGATGCTCGCCTTCTTCCTGCACGTCGCTGCCAGCTTCAAACATATGCTGTTTGCAAAAGACGGCACCATGGCCCGCATTTTTGGGAGAAGGGTTTAGCCTAACGCCAAAGGGCTGCATAAACTCCAAAGATCTTGGTAAGTAAATAAAGGCTGGAGCAAAACTAATCCAGGTATTGCTCCAACACTTTATCAGCACCCATTAAAGGAAGAAGTCGCAGCAAAACCTGCTCAACAACCTGAATCTCTGACTGAATAATAAACTTAGCTTTGCGCTGCTTCCAGGAGAGAGTTTGGACTAAGCTCGAAGCAACTACAGATGGCTTGTCTAAATTGTTGACTGGCACTTCGGTAGAAGCACCACGAATACTTGTACTTACAGGACAACAAATAAGCAAGCCTGTTTGTTGATGGTATGCTTTGGATGATAGGACTAGAGCGGGACGATACTTACCGATCTCTTTACCCTTAACAGGCTCAAAATCTAACCAAATTATGTCACCACGAGAAGGAACGTAAGAATTAGACATTACTCGCCCAATTCCGAACTCATTGGCGAAGCCAGCTCATCCGCATGAGCAGAGTATGAATCTAACCCTTCAAGCAAGGACTCTTCAGTAAAAGGCAACTTTAAGTTTTTACCCTTCCTTTTAGGCTCAATTACAATTCGCCCTTCAGACAGCTCAATGTTGATGGCTGAGTTTATCGAAAGCCCTAAGTCGGACATAAAAGTGGATGGGATTCTTATAGCTGCACTATTACCCCATTTATTGATTTGAGATTCCATAACAAGCCCTATAGTTTATTCAATGTATATACACTAACACACAAACACCCAGTGTCAACTTTGTATATACATCCAATAATTGGTTAAAAATGAATTAGCATGCATAAAGTTCTTTCGTAGACATCCACTAAAAGCGAAACCCTTAAGTTTTACAATTGTAAAACACGACAAAGAGTTATATCATAGTATAACTAAAAAGGAGAAGAGCATCATGGCTTCCGTAGCAGTTCGCCAGTCAGGTGGGGCTAATATAATTAGCATTCCAAAAGCTATTGTAAAAACACTAGGCCTCCACGTTGGATCAAAACTTGAGCTTTCAATTGTCGAGCAAAACATTGTGCTCACACCGATTGAAGAAAAGTTGACCTTAGAAGGATTACTTGCCAATAGTCCAAAGGAGTCCTTTGCTCCGCTAGACGAAGACAGAGAGTGGCTGGACATGAAACCCATTGGTAAGGAACTCTGATGTACGTTCCAGAGAAAGGAGACATTGTACTACTTAGCTTTGATCCCAGCTCAGGAAAAGAAATCATCAAAAGAAGGCCTGCCTTAGTGATTTCCCGAAACGCCTTCAATAAGCATACTGGATTCGTAATTGTCGCACCCATTACCAGTACTGTACGGGGCAATGCCTTAGAAGTTGAATTGGAAGATACATCGACCAAAGGAGTCATTCTTGTACATCAGTTACGCTCACTCGATGGCAAAAGTCGCGATATCAAGTTTATAGAAAAAGCCTCAACCTCTGTAACCGCAAAAGTCACAAAAATTGCTTTCACAATCATTAGCTAAAAATTGTGAACAATTTATGCGGTGATTGGAACGAGTCCAATTAACCTCAGATAAAATACAACTTCAGCTATCTTTTCAAAGCACTCAAAGAATCCCCAAAAGTAGCAATCAGCCTGCGCTTCTCCGAACTGCTCGAAACCATATACTAAAGACAACAAAACTATCAGCTGCAAAAAGAGGCCATAAACAGCCGTTTAATATAGAAACGGCTTGCTACAACATTTTTGAGCCGGGCTTTTACATAGCCTATAGCTTTTCTAGAAATTAGCTCAGTAATGGTAACGACACGAGATGATTGTTATTGCATCGTCATCAATTACGTAAACAAGCCTATTCGTATCATCAATTCGACGGGACCAAAAGCCCGATAAATTTTCCTTTAAGGGTTCTGGTTTGCCGATCCCTTCAAAGGGAGAACGCTTTACATCAGCAATGAGTTTATTAATACGCTTGAGTGTTTTTTTGTCTTGAGTTTGCCAATGCAGATAGTCACCCCAAGCCTCATCAGTCCATGCCAGCAAGCAACTACTCATCAATCACATCTCGTGCTGCCGTTTTACCAGCACGGTACTGTGTAATTGAACGGTTTAGGTGCGCTGCATTACTTGGTGAGCGAAGTAAATGGACGGTTTCCATAAGGCTATTGTAATACTCCAAAGACATAACGACTGCGTCTTCAGAATCTCGGCGTGTAATAACGATTGCATCAGCATCGTTGACTACGTTATCCAAAACGGTTTTTAAGCCATTTCTTGCTTCAGTAAAAGATACAATTCTCATAAGAACCTCTTCATATACATCCAATAGCAAAAATATATAGGCTATTGATCTACATGTACAGCAAGCTGAACATGATGTCTTTTCGAAGCCACCGGGTTTGCTCAGGAGCACTTCAGTAAATAGCGCTTACCGGACAGCAAATAAGCAAGCCTGTTTGCTGATTGAAGGCAACTTTAAGCTTTTACCCTTCCTTTAGGGTTCAATCACAATTCGTCCATCAGATAACCTCCACATCAATAAGATCATACTGTTTGTGTGTTCCTACGAAACGAACAAAAACAATTTTATATTCTCACAGCCAAACGCATGACGGAGGAGAGCATGGAATTAAAAGCCCGAAAACAACATATCAATTGATTTAAGTATTATTTGCTCATCACTCGAAAGAGAACAGACATAATCTTGCAACTCTCGATTCGGAATGGCTGCCAAAAATTGGATTGCTAAAATTCGCTGTTCTCCATCAACCGCAAATACCGGATTGAGACTAACTGCTGGCTTAAACGCGCCACCAACATCTAGAAGCGGAGCTACAACACGAGTACTGAGGCTATCCAATAGATCAGCTTGCAAATCCACAACAAGCCCGCCATCTTTTAAACGGTAAACATCGTACCTAGCCATTAAAATGACCTAAACTTTTCAAGAGGCAATCCATTCTCTTCAACGAATGCATTAGAAGACATTAGAGCCTCCTTATTCTCTTGAAGCCAAAGATCTCTTTGCTTTTGCTTAACGGCCTGCTGAATACCTACTTCTGCCGATCTAGAAATATTAACTCCAACCTCTTTGGCTATAGTTAATAGCTCTGCATCAATTGATAAATTAGTAGGACGCCTAGTGGTGGATCGTGAACTCGCCGTGCGCATATGAAAACCTCACATATTGATGTGTAAATTTTATGCGCATATAGATTGCTATGCAAATAGCAGTTTAGGCCTTAATAAGCCGTCGTTATGAAACACAAAAAAGCGGCCATGAACAGCCGCTTGTAATTTTTTGTAGGAGGGAATTGCCCGAAGGACAAACCCCGACCTTAATCTTATACAGCTCTAGCTTCACCCTTCCTAAAAATCAAACCCGCACTAATACCCATCCAAACCCAGAACCAAGCACTCATCCAACCTCCATAGAAGTTGTTATGAGTATTAAACGGAAAGAATCCAGCCCACAAAGCTACTAAAGCACCAACAGCTAGTAAAGAACCTGTTTTACCAACTTGAATAGTCGTTCGTGCCAACCAAACAAAGAAAGCAAGCAGTCCTACCAAACCAAGAACACCAGCCCCCGACCACGCCTCTAGCAATATTTGGTGAGTATGCGAGGGACCTTTTAATTCATGCCCATCTTTGTTCCATTCAGTTATCCAGCGTGTACCTGCAGGATCAGGCAATAATGGCTGTGCATAGCGAAAATTATTAACACCCGTCCCTACTATTGGACTACTCAAACCTAATTGAATAGCATCATCCCAGATATCAACACGGCCAGACAGTGTATTATCCAATCCTTCACGTGTTGGATTACTAAACACCGTTAATGTTTGATTTAGCTTGATTTGAAGGCCTGGCTGCTGGTACGCAAAAACACCAGCAATCGCGACAGCTGAAAACAGACACAATGAAACAACATAGGTTTTAAGTGACGGTTTGAAACCTCGCAATAAGGCAACGACAGGAACAGCACACAGTGTAACTAAAACCGACAACCAAGCAGAGCGGGTTCCACTGATATACACCAAACAAATAATGAACAAGCCAAAAAAGATGGCTAGTAAATTTAAGCCTCTAGCCCACAAAGCGAAAACAAGGAAAGAGAATAGCGAACCTAGAATCACACCCATCATCAATCCGCCATCAACAAAAGGGTTATCACGCGTATGAATGCCTTGGTTATGGCTACCGCCTGGGCCAAATGGATTGCTCGGGTCAACGTACTGCCAAATGGCTAACACACCCCAGAAAGCCACAATTACAGAAATAACATATACAGACGACATAACATTCACGCCATCTGACAAGCGATTGTAAATAAAGTAACCCGCTAAAAAGGAAAGTGGATAGGTCCCAATAAACTGAAGCGTTCTTCCGAAATCAACAGTATTAATCATCGAAAAGATGGCTGGAACCCAAATAAAAAAACCTCCGAACAACAACCACTTAGTACCTAATGAAAAACCACCATCACGAATCTCTTTCACAAGGAGATATGCGCCCACCATAGCCATCACAAAAAGCGGGTACCAAAGAGTCTTTCCAAGTGGTAGCGAGAAAAAATAAAGCCCGAGCAGGATTGTTAAATCGTTTCGAATCAGAAAGCGCATAAAGGAACTACTCACATATAAATTTATAGCGACAATTTTACAGATAAAAAAGAATCAATACAGTCACTTTAAAGTGGTAGATAAGCAGCGATTATCGGACGCAAAAAAGCACCTAATTTTAGGTGCTTAGTCATTTTATATACTGCCTAAAAAAGGCGCTCCTTCAGAAACTCAGGAGCGAAGTCAGCACCATTCGGCCAGACGACTGTCTCTAGTTCAGGATCCACTGAAACGCGTGAAAAGTAATTTTCATCACGAAGTGGTTCAAACATCATGCCTTGTAAGGCACCAGATAGATCAACCAGGCCTTCTGTGCCGTCGTCAAAAGAAACCCAAAGACGATGATTTTTTTATGTATTTCGCAGACTTTAAACGAATAGCCTGCTCCATCTAAAGCAAAAACCGCAATCAAGAAGGCAATCAAAACCTTCTCTTTCCATAGAGTTTCAATCAACTCAAAGAGATCAATCTCATCATCTTGGTAAGTAGGCTTTAACCCTTCTGACATCCTGACGTTCCTTATAGGAGGTTCTTAAATTTAAGGGTTTAGATATGGTGCGTAATGTAACAACTCTAACCGAGTTTCATGACATTATTTGTCTGCTTCGATTGGCTATTTTGAAGTAGGTCCACGTTTGAGCTGGAAGGAGCAAAGTCCTTCACTATATCAATCAATAGCTGGCGAGCAGTTTGACTGTTGTTGGTTTCAATCGCTTTGCGAATACCACTTAGCACTCGATCTAGCTCCTCGCGCGAAGCAAACTCTTCATCGGCGGTTAGAATTTTAGGATGCTCGGTACCTGCCGCGTTATTTCCAATCAGCAGCTCTTCATAAAGCTTCTCACCTGGACGCAATCCAGAGAATACCACCTCAATATCACCGGTTGGGTTTGAGGTATCTTTAACTGTGCGTCCGCTCAGGCGAATCATCTGTTTGGCTAAATCGGCAATCTTCACCGGCTGGCCCATATCAAGCACAAAGACATCACCGCCTTTTGCCATACTTCCCGCTTGAATGACCAGGGATGCCGCTTCGGGTATGGTCATGAAGAAGCGATTTATCTCTGGGTGGGTCACGGTAATAGGGCCGCCCCGTTCAATTTGCTTCTTAAACAGAGGAACCACCGAGCCAGAAGAGCCCAGCACGTTGCCAAAACGAACCATCGAGAAAATGGTATTACTATGATTTTCGGCCGCTAAAAGTTGTACCACAATTTCTGCAAGACGTTTCGTTGCGCCCATAATATTTGTCGGCCTTACCGCTTTATCAGTAGATATAAGAATAAAACGCTCAATGTTTAACTTTTTAGCAACCGATGCAACAACAGCCGTACCCAAAGAATTATTCTGCACGCCCTGAAGAACATTATGTTCAACCAAGGGGACATGTTTGTAGGCTGCAGCATGATAAACCGTTTGAACGCTGTAATGCTGCAGCACTTTAGTAACACGATTTTCATCCAGAACTGTGCCAAGAATTGGAAGTAACTGACACTCAGGATTCACATTACGAATCAGTAATGAAAGTTCAGCTTCAACAGTATAGAGCGCATATTCTGACTGTTCATATAGAACCACTTTAGCCGCGCCGTAGGTCACCGCTTGGCGTGCTAGTTCAGATCCTATAGAACCACCAGCCCCAGTAATACAAACAGACTTACCCTCAATACTTCTAGCGATTAGGGCCTGATCGGGCGGAATTTGATCGCGACCTAAAAGATCTTCGATCTCAACTTTACGCAGATCGTCGACGGCTTTACCAGAAATCAATTCACCCATGGTTGGCATGGTAAGAATGTTCACAGATAGATTAGACAGACGCTTAAGAATCAAACGACGCTGTGCTGCTGTCACGTTGAGCATCGCGAGCATAATGCTATCGACACTATGTCGCCCAACCAACTTTTCTAGTTCGCTTGGGGAATAAACTCGCAAGCCACAGACAATGCTTTTCTGTAAGTTACGATCATCATCAATGAAAGCGATGGGTTTAACATCTCCTCCGGCTTGCAATGAGAGCACAAGCTGAGCACCAGCACTACCCGCACCATAAATAAGTGCAACATGCCGACTAGAGACCTTACCCGACAACCAGTGATAGTAACTACGAAGAATAAGACGACTACCGCCCAAATAAAGCCAAGCTGACAAACCAAAAATAATGGGCACTGAGCGTGGTACTCGCCAAATATCGAAAATAACTGCCGATAAATAGAGAACTAAAACAAGAAGAAAAACTCCAAAGGCCACAGACTGAAGCAGCTTAACGTTCATGTATCGCATTACCGCACGATACATACCAAACTTGATGAATATCAGCACACCAAGCACAGGTAGCATTAAGAACAGCGCCCAGGCATCTTCTAAATAAGACGCAGGCCACCAATCGGATAGTCTTAAAGCAAAGGCAGACCAAAGGGCAAAAACCAACGCAAATGCATCAGCAACAACCAGAATAACCCGTTTAACAGAACGAGGTATATTTAGAATTTTTTGATGTAAACCCGAGCTTTTAAGGTGCATAAAACGACCAGTCAAAATACTAGTGTCCAATTATAGATGAAAAACCAAAAGCAATTACAATTTTAGTTTGTTAGCTTACAAACTAGAGAAACAACGCCTTTTAGTTTAATAGTTTTCTACAATTCTTAACTGCACCTCATCTAACGGATCACATTTCTTTAGCCGCGTTATAGTCAGAAACTACTTGCGATAAAACCGAGCATGTTTTATTGATCTCAGCTTGAGTCAATGTTGGATGGCACAAAAACATCAAGCTTGATTCGCCAAGACGCTTCGCTACTGGAAGGCGCTCAGCAGGTCGCCAACCCGTTCGGTCAAATGCCTTCTCTAGATACACCTCAGAACAAGAGCCTGAAAAACATGGCACACCAGATTCATTGATTTTAGCCATAATCGAGTCACGATCTTGTTCAGTACCGTCAACGAATACATAACATTTGTAGGCAGCGTGCTCGCATCTCTTTCCTTGGTCACACGCCCCTTCACAACGCTCACAATGGAACGACGGAACTCTCAGGCCCGGAAGCGCTGCAGCCGTTTTCCAAATCTGATTGGCATACTCAACCCGAGTCTTATGCCAAGCAGTCATTCGCTTGAGTTGAATACGCCCAACAGCGGCCTGCATCTCTGTCATTCGCCAATTAGTGCCAAATCTCTCATGTAACCATCGAAAACCTGGAGGATGTACTCGATTGTATATCGCGTCCCAACTCTTGCCATGATCCTTAATTGACCACATCCGCGACCAGAGCTCAGTATCATTGGTAGTGACCATACCACCCTCACCACCGGTAGACATAATCTTATCCTGACAAAATGACCAGGCGGCAACATGCCCGATCGAGCCAACGGAACGCCCCTTATAGCGTGCACCATGCGCCTGAGCACAGTCTTCGATGACAAAAAGTTCATGTTGTACAGCCAGTTCATGAATATCGTCCATCTCACACGGCCATCCGGCAAGATGAACACACAAAATAGCTTTCGTTTGCGGCGTTAATACAGCCCCGATAGTTTCAGCTGTGATATTCTGAGAATCAGGATCCACATCAGCAAAGATGGGTTTAGCACCTGAATTAACAATACTAGACACAGATGCAACGAATGTTCGGCTAGTGACAATTACCTCATCACCCGGCCCAATACCTAACCCTTGAAATGCCAGATCAAGCGCGACGGTTCCATTTGCCAAAGAAATGGCATGTTTGGTTTCAGAAAATGCCGCGAACTCCTTTTCAAATTCACGACACTCAACCCCAGTCCAGTAGTTAACTTTGTTAGAGAGAACAACGCGACTAACTGCATCAGCCTCTTCCTGAGTGAAACTAGGCCAAGATGAAAAAGGAGTATTGAGCATTTGAGCTACCGATTATGGACTTTGAAACGGTATTTTAACCCTGAAGAATACGGGCTGGAACCCCGACGGCAGTTACATGAGCTGGAAGATTGGAAATAACTACAGCTCCCGCCCCGACACAAGTACCGGAATCGACGCTTATACCCTGTACGACAGAGGCTCCGAGACCAATCCATACTTGAGAACCAAGCACAACATCCCCTGCTAATGCTGCACCCGGTGATATATGCACAAATGAACCGACTCGGCAGTCATGATCAATTGAACTCGACGTATTTACAATACATCCTTCCCCAAGCGTAGCACCGGTGTTAACTACAGCTCCGGCCAAGACTACTGTCCCTCTGCCTATTTTTGCCCGGGAACTCACACTTGCCTTAGGGTGAACTAGGGAAACTAGAGGGGCGGAAACATCGGCAAGTTTTGCAAATAAACTAGCTCGAGTAGAATTAGAACCAACACCGACAGCAACACCGTCAAAGCTGGAGATTGACTTTATAAGCTCTTGAAAGGAGCCAGAGCATATCCAATCATCGATAACACTGACTCTCGGATCATCATCAAAAAAAACGATACTATCCCACCCCAGAAGCTCAGCGACATCTGCTATTACTCTACCATGGCCACCCGCACCCAGAATTGCCAGTTTTTTCATAAAGGTAGAAGCACCAATTAATTTATGTATTTCGGGGAAGAGTGAGTATCATTAAATTGCAAAGATTTACTTTTCTGCGATCTCTTCAATCAATTTACGAGCAACTTCAATTCGTGCAGCACGTTTAAGTTCAAGTTCCATCAATGCCACATTCTCATCACGGAGACTTTTTTGGTATAGAGCTACTATGCGCTTCTGACGATCATCAAAATCATCAGTGTTATATTCTTTGCCGTCAAGTTCAAACTTAGCCATTTGATTTCCCTTTATTTTTCACGCATTGCGTTAGACATAGTCTCGATTATAGGTTCTAGGAAGTAGTTTGCAATAGTCCTTACACCTACATTAATTGCTATAGTTCCATCCACTCCGGGGATTAGATGGGAATTCTTTTGGTCTACAATTTTAGCAATCGCAGAGTAATAACGCATACCATCCTTGGTCACGGTAACGTCACCATCGATTTCAAAGACAACACCTTCTAATTTATCTCCGCCTCTTACATCCATATTACTGAGGACAATTTTTCCGCTTTGAGCAGGCTGTATATCGTTGATATTTTGAGGATTAATTCTCATTTCAAATGCCATCTCAGTATCCAATGGGACATATTCAGCAAGCACAAAACCAGGCTCTACAACCTGCCCTAAACTGTCGACATTGATTTTAGTTACCCGTCCGGATGCTGGAGACACAAGATTTTGTTTCGTTACCTGCGCATTAAGCACATTTAGTTCACTTGATATCTGCTCGACCTGCATGCTGACTTGAAATAACTCATTCGCAAGCTGATTTGAGAATTGAGTATCAATCTGAACTATCTTCTGATTTAACAACTCTTGCTCTCGTTCTATTTGCAAAGTCTTACTATTAAGCTCTTGGCCAGATACTCTGGTTGCATCTAGTTCCTGTAATGCAGTTAAGTAAGCGATCTCACCCTCAAACCCTCTTTCGAACAACTCTTTAACCAATCGCACTTTTTTGGCTGCCAAATCCGCCGCCGCTTTATTCGCCCTCAATTGTTCTTCAAGGACTTTCTGTTGTTCTTTGAGATTCTCAATTTGAATAGAAACTGAAGATTTCTCACGCATATTTGCTTCTAACTGGGCATCAAAAATCTTTCTTTGAATATCAAAATGGTAAGCATCGTATCCATCTTTAAAGACAAAATGAGTAGCTTTATCAAGACCCGCAACAAGACGATCTTTCGCGATAGAGAGGGAGGCTTTTTGTTTAAGCAACTCTTGTGCTTTTTGGTTCTGCTCAGAGAAATCAAATGTAGCGATTACATCTCCCGCTTTAATCATCTGACCGGTCACAAGATCAAATGACTTTATTCGTCCGCCGTTAATTGTTTGAATGCCACTGGACGCTTTAAGTGGACGGACGTTCCCTGGAAGAGTTATCGACTTATCAATTTCAAAAACAAATGCCCACCACGTAAGGGTGACAAGCAATCCAACCAACACCCAAAAAACACCTAGAGGGCTAAGCAAACTTTTTAAGAACTTCATCTCGCCCTCCATCTAGAACCACTCGACCATTCTCTATAACAATAATTCGATCGACCAAATTAAGAATGGGTTTACGGTGGGTTACCACTATGAAAGTTCGCTCTTTTAGCATTGCATGAATGTTTTTGATAAAGAGCATTTCATGCCTTGGATCCATAGCACTGGTCGGCTCATCGAGTAGTACATACTTAGGATTGGTAAGAAAGCTTCTTGCCAGGGCAAGAATCTGCTTTTGTCCACCGGAGAGTTCACGCCCATTTTCAGAGAGCTTGAATGCCAAACCATTGGGAAATTGAGCAAGGATACGATCAAAGCCTGAAAGCTTGAGAGCCTGATCAATCTCCTCATCAGTAGCATCTTTCTTGGTTAAACAGATGTTCTCTCTGATGGTGCCAGAGAAAATACCTGGCGTTTGACCAAGATAACCCACGTAGTCTCGGAGCACGGTTTGGTTAATGGCTGAGATATTATAATTACCGATTGAAATCGCACCACTTGTGGGCGTGTAAACCCCAGCAATCAACTTTAGCAATGTTGATTTACCAGAGCCAACGCTACCGACAATACCAATCTTCTCATTCTCTCGAATACGCAAACCAGGCACGTCCAAAATCGACACATTAGTATCTTCAATAGAGTAGTTGAGATCCTTGATTAAGATATCGCCCTCAACCCGTTTGAGCTTAAGGTTCTCTCTTCGAACCTCTTCACTCGAAACAGAGTTAAACACATGATCAAGCTTACGTTTGGAGACTGCCGCAGTAGCGATTTTCTGTATCAAACCAGAGAGCTGCATAACGGGCTGCTGAGCACGACCATTAAGAAGAATACTGGCGATCAGTGCTCCGGTGGTGATCTCTTCATTAATGACTAAATATGCCCCAACAGAGACAATCAGAATTTGACCCAACGAAGTAATCGCACCATTTAGGGTAGATACATCAGCCAAGCTATCTTTTAACTTAAATCCTGCCTCATTGTTTTGAGATACCACCCTCCCCCACTTATTACCAAAGAAGGAGTAATCACCAATAGATTTAATCGTTTCTAGATTAGACAGGGTCTCTATGAATTGGGACGACTTTTCAATAAAACTATTCTTGGATGAGGAAGCCTGCCCCTGCACCAAGAAGTAAAAAACAAGATTTACACCCAAAACTATCAGAATGAGGGCAAGGGAAACGTAGGCTATCTGATAACCAATTAAAAAAATGACTAACAGATAAATAATGATAAATGGCAAACCAACCAAAACGTTGATTGTAGTGCTTGTGAACAGCTCAATAATGTTTTCTAGGTCCTTAACTAAGGTGGCAGATGAACCCGATAATTTTGGCACCTTCTGCAAATCCCAGCTAATCACCTTTTCATAAAGAGCTTCTTGCAAAGTCTTCTCTACTTCAGCTGATGCACTATTAATAATGCGACCTTTCAAAAACTTGAGAAGCGTGTCGGAAGCGATCAACACGAGGACACCCGTCATAACTGTGACCAGTGTAGAGAGTGCACTATTTGGAATAATTTTATTGTAAACAACCATCACGAAGAGTGAGGTAAAAATAGCGAAAAAGTTACTAAAGGCTGTAGCGACAATCGCAGCAACAATATGACTGCGTTTTTTATTAATTTCCCGCGTTAACCACTGCGAGTGTTCGAGCATACCCATTACAAATGCCCCATCAGAGCTGAATAATCGATAATAGACTGATAATAATCCTTACGCAGCCTTATTAGAGCCTCATATTGAACACTTAATTCGATTTGTCGTGTGATAATTTCATTGAACGTAGACTGCCCCAATTTGCGACGCTCATCTAACTCAGCCAGAAGCCTTTCCCCCTCAGAGATCCGCCTCTCGATTAACTCAATACTGCGCGAAGTTAATTTGTTTAGGGTTTCTCGCTCACGCCGAGCCTTTGCTAAATCTAGAGATATCTGATCTCTTGCATCTTGAGCCTTGATAATACCGCGCTCAAGCTCCAAATCGCGGGAACTATTCGAACCGCCAGAGTAAATAGGTACAGACAATTTTAGGCCTGCCATACTTTGCGGTTTAGTTTCAGTATCAGAGAGCACAGAGAGGCTTGAGGTAAGCGTTATGCCATCCTTCTGCTGACTCAATTTCGATTGTAAATTAGCTATGTCGACATCAATATCGGCGACCTGTAGCTGTAACTCTCTTTGCTCACAGGCGCGATGGTCTATATTAGATGATTCAGTAAGATCTAAATCCAACTCGGGAACCTGATCCTCACCTAACTCCAAGCTCAATAAAGATCTCTCAATGCTTGCTTCAGCACCCAGACGTTTATTGATTAGTTCATTAGATTTAATTTCAGACTCAATAATTTCTTGAAGGCGATTTACTCCATTTTTCTCTTCAATCTCTAGAAAGTTACGCTGCATCTCAAGCCATTGCGCACGTTGATTGAATATATGTATTAGTTGCTGAGATGCACCAAAAGTTAATAGATCACTGTAAACTTGCTGTTTATTAGAAACCTCGATCGCTTTAAGTGAAAGGTCCAAGCGCTCCTGTTGTCGCGACAGCAGTTTTTGTTTGGTGGCCAGCGTCCAAAGAGATAAATCTAAGTTAATAGCGGCACCAACGTTATTTGCTGGCTTACCTTTGTCGTCCAAGCTTCTTGAAGTCTCAGTATAACTTGAGATATTGATAGGCAGCTCATCCATTTGAGATTGATTAATGGCATATTGGCGCTGCAAATCTTCTACGGAGATTTCATAGGACTTAGGCTTAGCTAAACTAGCAAACTCATTTGACCTGAGCTGATCAAGAAACACCGCATCAACCAATAAACACGCATTAGCATTCATGCTCACTAGAGCTATGGCACGAGTAAGAACTTTGAAAAGGCTAGAACACATCTTAGATCCCAAAATAGATATCAAGCCCATCGTCAAAAATGAGATCTGTAGTGTCAGAGAAAGTCGTTAGATTATCCACCAAATCAGTGCTTAACAACTCAACATCATTAGATTGTGCATCAAATATTTGTGCAGTCTCTGTAACGGCATAATTTTCAAAAGGAAGGGAAAGGATATTCGATCCATCATCTAAACTCGATGATAAATAGCTCCCCAAATCAGCTGACACCTTCGCTTGTGTCAAAATGCTTTCATAATCAATTAAAAGATCTTCACTCTGCGGATAGATAGGATCACTCAACATAGACATCGATGATGCACCTAAATCAGCATCACTCGCTTGTGAAGTTACTTCGGAATCAGCCGCCACATCAGATGCGTCAGCTAATAAAGTATCTGCAGCATTCTCAACTACTTGTTCGGCAGGCGCGAAAATAGTGTCAATTAATGTATCAGCCGCCAAGTCAGTGAGAGAGGCTAACCCATCTCCGGTAATTTGAATTTGCGCCTCGCCCACACGAAATATTGTAGTCACATCATCGGATAAGTTTTCGACATCGAATACGACCTGCGTGGCCGCATGCAAATTCGCCACTGCCCCTGAGGCTAGATCAATTTCTATAGACTGAGCAACCGTTGGGTCAAAGATCAAATCAACAGTCGTCTCATCAACCTTTATATTCAAAACATCTGCATTCTGAAATAGAAGAGAACGACTAGTCGCTATTACATTGCTAGTTGGGCCATCAAGAACAGCATAATTGCCAAATCCATTTAATAGCGACAGCCCTCCTTCACTATCCAGCCAATCGTAATTTGGATTGCCTGCCAGTTGATGATCTAACTGAGATTTATCACCCAAAAGCTGCAGAAACAGTAAGGCATCACTTTTACTAGTCACACTAGAAAAGTCAGGAAAGACCAAATCATCTCCGAGGGAAGTGTAAATCATTGTTTGCCTAATAAATTGAAGTCTGATTAAGGTTACATGAGTAACCGAAACAATTGAAGAAGGACACCAAAACAAGATCACACTAATGGACTTGATAGAATGGAAATTAGTGCCATAATGTAGAAATTGATCCAAGAAGGATTTGTTACGTATTAAGTAACAGTAAAAGAGAATTCCAACATGGCTACTTACATTCAAAACCTAATTAATTCCGCACGCGTTGCTGCAAATGGCACTGCTTACGGAGACTATCTATCTGATAATTACTATGACAATTATGACTTAGCCGTTCTATATGGCTATGGTGGTTACGATTCGTTCGTTGGCGGTTCAGGTACAGATATTTTTGTAGGTGGCACTGGAGAGTCTGAGTGGTCAAACGAAATTCTCTACAGAAATGAATATGAAAACTATTCAAATAATGGCGTAGTCATATTCTCCGGAGGCGAAACGATTGACTGGGCCGGTAACATCGTCACCGAGGGGCCCACCAATCTGACATCGCCAGCAGGAGACCTATACTCTTTTTACTCCGAAGTTTGGGATGGTGATCTTTTTCCAAGCTACGCGTACTTTAACAATCTTCTTGATATGGGTTCGATGGGTTCCCTTAGCTACTTCACGATGAGCGATCTCGACAGTGTGGATGGCTTTGCAAGAGACACATCCGGCTCAGTCGACTTTTTTACAAATATAAACCAATTTTGGGGCACTGCGAGTGACGATGTTTTCTTTGGCGCACCAGACTCTGAATTTGTAGGTTTCAATCCTGAAGGCGGCAATGACATGGTGCTAGGAAGTAATTCTAGCACTTGGGAAAAACTCAATTTTAAGTCAATGACCGATGGCTCTGGAATAATCGTTGATGCCGACATGGGTATGGCGTTCAGTGAAGTGGGCAACACCCTTTTCAGTAATATAGAAGATTTTTCCGGCACGCAATATTCAGACCTTATGATAGCTAGCTACGCTACCTCTGCGTCTGGCTCGTCAAACTACGGCTCTCGCCTACAAGGTAACGATGGAAACGACTACCTATTCGGGGGACAAGAATGGGATGACATTGTTGGTGGTTTAGGAAGTGATTACATCGACTTTGGCACGGGCGAAGGCGGTAGACTGCAGTACGATATAGAACTATCTAGCAACGCTTCAATTGACAGGCTAAGCATAAGCATGAAGCCGGACAACTCTGGCTTCGCAATATACCTTGATAACACTCTCCTTGGTTCGATCGAGTTTTCTACAGCCAATCAATACGACATAAATAGCATCATTTCTGCGTTACATAACAATACAGAGATCCAAGACGCACAAGATTATGGTAGTTACGTCGGCTCTAATCTTGTCGACACAATCATGTCGCAGTCGAACAGCTATGGCACCACAGCAATTAACACCGCTTTAAAAACTACTGGCGACTTAAACTATTATCATTGGGACACATCTTCCCAAACAGATAACACTAGCTCAGTGAGCGATACCGTCTTTAACGCATCGGAAATAGCATTCAACTTACGAGATTCCAACGGCAATACAGTTGATAGACTTGTATTTGACGTGAACAACTCAGCACAAACCCTGACAGTACTGAATAGTGGCTTTTTAGATAGTCCTGTTTTCTATTGGACTCGCTGGGATGACTGGCGTCTAACAGGTACTGATTCCAGTGACACGATTATCTACGATGAATATGCAGCTACCGGGCCGAATGGTGAAAATCCAGACCTTACATGGGGCCGCGTAGACCCAGGTGCAGGTGATGATTTAGTTGATGTGTCTGCAAGCCAAAATGGCGTAGAAATCTTAAGCTCATCTGACAATGACACAATTATTGGCTCCCAAGACTGGTATGACCAACTTGTCTTTGATGCCTACAGCAACACCGCTGTAATCGTTAATGCCATAACTGGTGAAGTCACAGATGAATTCGGCAACACCGATTCTGTAGAAAATATCGATCAGTTCCGAATGACCGCCGGTGATGACATCATCTATGCTGCTCATGATACTGATGCAACAGGTATGGCCGGCAATGATACCTTTGTTGGCTCAACTGGCTGGACGAACGTTCGTTATGACCAGGAGCATTGGGATAACCCTAATCCACAAGGCGTTATTGTCAACTTCGGCCCGTCTACTCAATATATTTATGGTATAGATGAGAATGGGGATGTAACAGCAAGTTTCCTAGATTCGCATACAGCCCTGGATACCTTTGGCGACCTTGATACATTCATTGCTGGTGAGTTTGGAGAGTACTTCAAAAACATCCGCGGTTCGCGCTACGAGGATGACATTTTAATTGGTGGCGAAGACTACAACTCCATCCGCGGTGAAGGTGGATACGACATCATCGACGGCGGCATTGGTGGCGGTGAAACCAGCTACATGTGGTCAAGCGCACAAGACGATCTCCCCTCCTCGGGTATCATCGCAAACCTTACCGATATGTACATTTCAGTTGATGATGGCGGGACTCAGACCGGCTTCATCGGCGACTTCAATACCGTATTCCAAGGTAGTACAACTCCGGGCTACATGCTGGATACCAATAGCATCATCGACAACTACGGCTACACCGATGCGGTTCGCAACATCAACTACCTCGGCGCAACCGGATTTGACGATGTGCTGTTCGTCGAAAATCTTGGCGTGGTTGACCCGCGCTATGAGATCGCATGGTCTAGCGTAGATCCGGGTGCCGGACGAGACCTTATCATCGGTGGTGTGGACGTAAATACCGGCTACAGCAACGATGAAATCGCGATGAACCGTGTGAATTACAGTGCGGCGGATGATTTTTGGCGCTGGCAGTCCGAGTGGATTAACGAACAATTAAGCGAAGAAGGCAAACAGCCAATACCTGAACCTACCGGTATCTCTATTGATCTGGCCAACTCGAAGTTCACACTCTCATGGGATGGAACGAATACAACTTTCACTGATGCGCTAGCTAATTCCGGCATTACGGGCGCAGCAGAGTGGGCCGCTGGTGCAGGCGATGGCACCTTCTTTGCTGCCCAACAGTACTTTGACGCCTACACCTGGAACTCATGGAGTTCTTGGAACACCGCCATGGCACCTATTACGGCTGTAGCCTACGAAATTACGGACCCCTTCGGAGACACCGACTTAGTCTTCAACCTCTTCTCATTTGAGGGCACGGACTACGAAGACCAAATCTTCGGTGACGAAGAGCGCAACTACCTGCGAGGCCGCGAGGGTGATGACCTGTTACGCGGTGGCGAGGGAGACGACCGTCTCTCAGGTGACCAAGGCGACGACACCCTGTACGGTGACGAAGGCCGCGATGCCCTCTTTGGCCGTGACGGCTCCGATACACTCTACATGTCGGGCGAGTCAGAGATCGTTGGCGGTTCAGCGACCTCAGCGCTGAATGATGATGACGCGGCATACGGCGGCGCCGGTTACGATGTGGCCGTCTTTACTATCGCTGCCAGCGAACTCGCTAATGCAACAGCAATAACCGACGCCGGTCAGAGTGCCTTCGAGCAGTACTTTAATATCGAGAAACTCGATACCAACGTAGTTCAGGTAACGCGCCTGAATAGCGCAGGTGGCTCGTCAGACTCAGACCTCCTAGTTGGAATCAATGCGATCGAGCTTCGCGATGAAAATGGCACCCTTATTGAGACTCGCACTGCTGAATTCGCACAGCAAACCATTACCGGCGGTGGTGCAATTCTGCTCGGTGGCTCCGGTGCAGACGAAATCAAAGCCGATGGTGATGCCCGTCTGGTGACGCTGGGCGCCGGCAACGATGTCCTCTATGTGACTGGTACGAACGGATCGAACACCGATGAAGTGCTGACAGTAAGCTTGGGATCGGGAGCTGACCGCGTTGTCATCGATCGGGAGTTTAGTGGCCAGATCGTTCTCAGCTCGGTCAACGATAACACTCTGGATGCGACCCAAAACTTCGATCGCATCGACCTAGATGGGCGCGAAATTATCGATGTCCAGTTTGTACTCAGAGAAGAAGATGGCCAGCGTTACTTCGACACAGTAACGGTACTTGATGGTGGATCGACCATCACCATCGAGAAGGCGCTGAAAGAGACGATCGACTCAGGCACAGGCGAATCTTACTGGGAAAACTACAATACGGTAGATGGATTCAGAATCTGGTCGAAAGCGTTTTCGACTGAGCATGACTACGGCGATCGCCCGTATGAGGATTTCATCATCGGCGATCATTTCGCCAACACTGATGCAAAACTAACCATTGCCGATCTAGACGGCACCAACGTTCTCGACGGTTGGGAGCTTGATCGCGAGTACGATAACGACGGTCTGATCTTATTCGGTGATACCGGTGAAGATCTAATTTATGGATCTGCTAAAGGAGATCATCTATATGGTGGTACCGGCCATGACTACCTCAGCGGTGATTACGGCTCTGATCTTATTTACGGTGGCGAGGGTAACGACCTTCTCCAAGGCGGCAAAGGCAGCGATACATTAGTAGGTGGTTCGGGCTCTGATACCTACATCGTATCTACAGGCCAAAGCACTTTCCTCGACTTTTCAGATGGTTTCAATGGGTCCTTCCCAACAGCGACGTTGGTGAAATCGACCGTTGATGTCATCCAAGATGCGTCGGGTGATAACGATCGCATTTTCCTAGATTCGTTCGGAAAAGCGTTCACCTTTGATGGTTATCGTAACGAGGTGACGCTAGAGGACGGCGTACTCACGCTTAAAAACACCGTTGATAGCGCACTTGGCCAACAGTTCATCCTGTCACCTGGTACCGAAGACTTTAATTTCAGAACGACCCCTGTTAGCTACTATGGCATTGATTCCGCGGCTGTAGACTGGGATACCAATGGTTTCACCTGGGATGATGAGTCCTACTTTGACCTGTATGACATTGAGACCTATCCCGGGTTCGATGACATCGGCTCGAGCGATCAAGACACTCTTAAGGCTGCATTCCAGGCAGATCCAGACGGGTTCCTACAGAACCTGAAAGACGTTGCAAAGGGTGATATCACGCTGGCATCTGACGCAGCGACCTATAATCTGTACGCCGATTACGCAAGTAAACTTGAGTTCCTAAATTTATCGACCGGTCTAGGCAAAAACCTTGTCAATTCGGCTGATTTCGATGGAGCAACTTCTGGCTTTGCTATCGAGGGCTTTTACGAAGGCGCTGATTCGGTCGAGAGCATCCTTCTGCCAAACTACGATCTAATCACAGATCCAAATGTTGTGATGGCGCTGAAGCAGTACGAATCAGAGTTGATTGCCAAATATGATGAAGAGGGCCGACTCAACGAGAATGCACTGCTTGGCGAAGAACTTCTCGCCTTTGCTGTTGATAACGGCATGCTCTCGCAGTACACCCTCTCAGCGTCCGGTATTGCAGACCAGTCGTCTACAGACGGTTACTTCCTAGTAGCGAATAAAGACCGCGAGTCCGAACACGGTGTTGCCAACGAGGACGGTTCACTCTCCTACGCATTCATAAGCCGCGCATCGGATGGTAGCGCGCACATGGAGATCGGCCTTGTCGACACAGTTGATCTAGTGGAAGTATTTGTTGAGCCTGGCTATACACCTCCAGGCTCTATAACGAGTACTTACAACCTCTCCATGACGCCATTTAGCACCACGACAGCTAATACAGGAGACGAATTTACCGATCGGCAGAGCTTGTTCGTTCTGAAATCAGCACTAACCGAGTTGGGAATGCCTACCGATGAGAATGGCCAGCTTAGCGGGATCATCAGCGACATATCGCAGAATCAAATTCTTGATATGGGCCAAATTATCGCCGCATACGAATACGATGAAATTCTTGACTCGATTGGTTACTCAATATCCGACAACCACACACTCACCATCGGCGCCAAGGGTGATGATATCCTTTACGGAACCGACGGAGTCAGCAAAAATGGCCAAGACTCGCTTGATGACTTCCTGATCGGTAACGATGGCGACGACCGCATCGAGGCCGGTGCTGGCTATAACTTTGTTATGGGTGGTGCAGGCGACGATACTTTCGTAATCTACAACGAAAGCCAGAATACACGAATATTCGGTGACCACTTCTATCACAACGTCAACCAAGATGGCGAGTGGGACACCGCGGGTGTAAACGAGTCTGGCAGCAACGACCAAATACTGATCGACTTCAACCGTTCAGATGTTGAGCTGTTCGAGGTAGACAACGGTCGCTACGTCATGGTGTACGATCGCAACGGGGACACCACACCAACCATGGCTGAAGATCCTCAAGAGTTTAATGTGGATGACTACGACTGGCAGCGAGATAACACAAAGGACGACATCGTTGTCGAGATCAATAACGTTGAGAAACTGATTTTCGCCGATACGACGATTAATCTGCGGGGGCCGGAGGTTGTTGATCTATCGAATGTTAACGGGGCTGAAATTTCATATGCTGAGAGGAATATCGCGTTCAAGGTAGACGGCGATATGATCGAAGTCAATGCTAGCGTTACTGAGCAGATAGAGCTATCCAGAACATTCCTTTACGCAGAGATAAAGGGCGGAGTCTACGATGGCTACAGACATTATGACCCCAACTTCAATTACGCTTATAAGTGGGGCCAAGTATATAAGTACAACTACGAATTAGTGTACGACATCGAATATGAAGATATCACAACCGAAAGTGTACTTTGGCAGGGTGACCGCGCCTATGTCTCAGAGTTTCTTTTCAGCGACGAATCGGTAAGTGTTATTAACCTTGACCGAAAAGATATCAATTCAAATGATTTTTATACGCAAGACTCAGGCTCGATATTCACATCCGGTATCGAGATCGACTTGTCAGGCCATAATATAATATTTGGCACTGACGGCGATGATATTATCGATGCTGGTGAGGGCGATGATCTTATTCTTGGTGGAAGTGGAAATGATTACTTAGTCGGTGGTACAGGCACCAACGTCATCCTAGGCGGATCGGGTAACGATGTATTGAAAGCTTATGATGGTGACCTCACGGGACTTATCAGCGAAAACATTATGATTGGAGGAGCGGGCGTCGATCAGATCGAGACTTCATCAGCAGTCGACATAGCTGCAACTGATGCTATAGATGTTAGCGGGGATGGTGTTTTCAACGATGTCGATATCACGTTGATTAATACGATTGCCGACGAGGATCTGTTGAATAAGCTGTTTGAAGACGACGAATGGAGCTGATTAATGATATCGGGTAGGGCGACCCACATCGTCCTACCCGACAAGATTGACGCATAGGTTGCGATGAACGAACGAGATTCTATTTATTACCAGTGAATTTATGGGTAGTGACCTCCCCTTGGGCTGTTACATCTTCACGTTTCAAAACCTTTATAGCAGTGAGCCAGAGTATTTTTAAGTCTAATAGAAAGCTCTGATTCTCAACGTACCAGACATCAAGTTCGAACTTCTGTTCCCACGAGATAGCATTGCGACCGTTGACCTGAGCCCACCCAGTAACACCGGGGCGGACGTCGTGACGCCGCGCCTGACGGGAATCATAAAGCGGCAAGTACTCCACCAGCAGTGGGCGAGGGCCGACAAGACTCATATCCCCTCGGATTACGTTCCACACCTCTGGTAACTCATCCAAGCTGGTGGATCTAAGCAGACGCCCAAACTTCCCCAAACGCTGCGCATCTGGCAACGGGTTACCTTCAGAGTCAAACGCATCTCGCATAGACCTGAACTTATACATTGTGAAGATTCGACCATGAAGACCCGGCCTTTGCTGTTTGAAGAAAACGGGTCGACCAAGCACAAGGGCTACTAAAATGTAGATCACTACAAATATTGGGAGTAGCAGCAACGCAACAAACAAGGCGGTAAGCAAGTCGAAAGATCTCTTAAGCATCAGGTATACCTTTAAACAGAAATTCTTCCATTTGCTCGCCAAGATCAATGTAATTGAATTGCTTCAGAGCAAAAGCCTTCCCTCGCTCGCCCATTTCCTGTAACTCCTGCCTAGCCATTTGAGAGGCCGCCGCTATGGCCTCAGCCAAGCGGTCAGCACTTCCGGCGGGAACGGTAAACCCAGCACCCGATTGGCCAATAAAGTCACACGCACCCGAGTAAGCGTGTATTACGGGTGTACCAGACATTAGATATTCGGGTATCTTGTTTGCTGCAACACCGAATCGATAGATGGGCTCATCTCGCCAACCTATGTAACAGAGGTCGAACAGCTTCAGAATCGAGGGGACCTCGGCCTTAGGCACAGGGTCTAAAATGACTACTGACTCTAGCCCATTATCTGCAACAAACCGTTCTAACGCGCCACGTTCGTTTCCCCTACCGACCAGTACGAATGCTAAATGCTTATTGGCTCGCAATTTAAGCGCCGCATCTAACAGTACATCCATAGCATTAGCAGCGCCAAGAGTTCCTACATAACCAATAACAAACTTATCTTTGGGTATTGCCGCTCGCAATCTTTGCGAAGCATTAGAAGTGTCAAATTCGGCTACGGAAATGCCATTAGGAATCCAGCGAAACTCAACTTTCTTTTCGCATTCGCTGACAATATGAGCCTCTGCATTTGGGAGGTTCGAAACTAAGGAGTCACTACTACGATAGGCCTTCCGTTCGATGTATCCCATCAATACTACGAGCGGGTTGTAGACCGAAAGCCCCCCCAACTCTATGAGGGTTAGAGGCCAGATATCACGAATTTCAAAGACTAATTTAGCACCATATCTTCGCGCCAAGCGCCGCGCCGCTAAGAAGCCGATTGGTGAAGGAGAGGAATACAAAACAACATCAGGCCTCTCTCCAGCCACTGCTGGCACTTTCAAGACCTGCCAAGAAAAAACAAACCAATTGAGTATCCTTTTGACACTGCGCGCTTCAGCATTTTTAAGGCATTTGAGCCAAGTGTATTTTGCGGCCCCCTCATCAGTAACTTTGTAGTCGCCGACCACCGGAACGGGTGACCTTAAAAGATGATTTGCAGCCGACGCTATGACTCGCACATTCACTCCCTGCGACGCCATCTGCTGCCCAAGGTAGTAGTGCCTGCCACCCATCCCAATGAGTGGAGTGGATGCATACTGATTAATAATCCATAGGGTTCTGCTTCGGGCCCGATCCGTTGAAGGTTGAAACGCCTCTTCAGAGTCCAACGTATAAGGCGCTATTTGCGCGGATCGGTAACCCCGCCCCTCATAAGAAAGGGTCAGGATTTGGTGGAGTTTTTCAAACAGAATATCTCGACCGAAGTATTTCTCAGCAAGAAATTCTGCCTGCTCCGAAGCCTTCATCAACCACTCATTGTCATTCATTCGCTCGTGAATTAGCTCTGCGGCTTCATCAATCGGCATGCGCCAAGTCGAGAGACCACAGGTACTCCGGGCGACGAGCTCGTGCATCCACCCCCCGTGATTTACAAGAACCGGTTTCTTCGCAGCCAATGAATCAAAGAACTTATTTGCCGAATTGGCCCTAGCCTCAGGCAAATCGATAACAATATTAGATGCCATCGTGCAGACGCGATACAAAGATGCTATTTGATATTTATCAACAGGGGCAATAAATCGAATATATTCATTTAGTACACCAGATTTCCGTGCTAGATCAATACACTGGAGTTTCTCGCGACCATCCCCTACAACCAATATACGTACATTGGACTCCATCTTTTTCAGTTGAAAAGCAACATCCACCAGGTACTCAAGACCATTAACCTTTCCCAAGGTGCCCGTATAGAGGAGCAGAGGTACAGACTGCCAATCCTTGGGTACGCAATTACTTTCGGATTCGGCCTCAGCAAATAGTTCGATGTCACAACTATTTGGTATCACTGCCACTTTGTTTGGATTAGTGCCTGCACGTATAACGCCATCTCTCATACCCGGGGATAGAGCTATGATTGATTCGCTACAGCGATAAGCTAGCTTTTCTAGGCCTTTTGCAAGAAGCTGCATAACAGGGTTTCGCAACGCGCCTATGGCTATTGGCATTTCGGGCCAGAGGTCCCTAACCTCAAATACAAACGGCCGATATTTCCCAAACCCAGATGCCAGGAGACCGGGTACAGCGATTGAAAGCGGTGTACTGGTTGCGAAGACAAGATCAGCCCCAATTCTTAGCGATCTAAATGATGATGCCAGCGCAAATCTTACAAAAACCAGCATACGGGCTAAATAACTGAGGTGGTTGGAATAGGCCAAGGGGTACCAATGAACGTTTATTCCGGACTCATCGGTGCGGCGCCAACCTTGTGCTACCGTTGCTTTCGCATCCCTGTCAGTCGTGAGGATATGGACTTCATGACCTTTTGCCACTAAGCGTTTGGCAAACTCATAAGAACGGGTACTTCCTCCCATGCTAGGAGTATTGAAGTACTGGTGTAGATAAACAATTTTCAATTTAGCAGGTCTTGATAAAGTGCAAGGAGTTTCTCTTGTTCTACACCCCAGTTAAATCGGGTCTCAACTGCTCGCCGACCCGCAAGCCCCATTGCACGACTCATCTCCGGGTTAGCGATGGCTCTATCTATAGCGTCAGCAATTTCATGAGGCTTTAAAGGGTCAACAAAGTAGGCGCACTCCACTCCCTCAAGCAAGGTCCGCCAATACTTAAAATCAGAGGCAATCACAGGCAATCCAGCAGCCATATACTCGAACATTTTGACCGGCACCGACTCCACATAGCTCGGAGTCGGCCGCAGCGTTACCAAACCTGCAGAAGAGCGTTCCATAACTTCGGCAACCTCATCTCTATTGAGGAAACCAAGTTCATCAACCTGCTGCCAGCCCGGATCCGCCCTACACTGCTGTTCACAGTCATTTTCTGCAAACCGGCCACCCAGCAATAAACGTGCACCAGACTTCGAGATAGAGAGTGCCTGCACAAGCTCAGCAATACCCCTAGTTGCCGTCATCGCGCCGACATAACACACATTTGAGCCACAACAACCATTCCCCTCTGCGGCCACATCTGAATCTAACTGAGAGTTAAATTCCTGAAGCGCGGGATAGTTATTGACGGTTACAACCTTGGGATGGAATCCTGAAAACTTCCGTTCTATAAGCTCCGTGGCTGACACAACGGCTGTAAAACGTTTCACCAATACTGATTCTACAAATGCATAGACCTTTGAGAGAACAACCCGAAGAGACGGCGCTATGTAGTGCTTTGAAAGAATCTGTTTGGGCACATCTTCATGCGAATCGAAAATAACTTGATGCCCCAGAGCCCGGAGTAAAAATCCGACCAGCAAGAGTTCCGGGTCATGAATATGATACAGATCAGCGTTCAGTTTACGCGCTTTACGATACACACGTGGAACTGTTCGCAAAAGCCGAGACAGCCGCCCGTGCAGCCTGCCAACATCGATAACCTGGACCGACGCAACGTTCTCATCACCCAGTCCATCGGCAACAACTAGACTTACTGCGTATCCCGCCTCGGCCAGAGTGCAGCACTCCTTGACGAAAATACGCGTATCCCTCCGCGGATGTACGCTAGTCAGATGGGCAATACTATACATCTGCCTTCTGCCCTGTACCTATTGGCCGAACATCGTGATAAGCAAGCCCCAACAGCACTGCAAAGATAGCGCCTGAATAAGAAACAAATATAAACTCGGAACCGAAGCCAAACACAAAACCAAAAGCCAAGACTACGATCATGAGAGGCCGAACAAAATACTGATTATCACGCTTGAAAATTGGTTTAGTACTTACAGTAAACCAAATCAACCATAGGAAAAAGCCGACGATGCCCCACTCGAAAATTAGACGGCCGTACAGTTGATCAAAGCCCAAAAGTGACGTCTTGCCATACTCCAGCGCCTTAAGGTAGGAATCTGCGCCAGGTCCATTGCCGAAAAGGGTGCAGAACACTGAATCACAAGAGCCTGTGAACGAAGCATCCATTTTATCCAATCGATAAGCCAGCTTCCGTGGAAGATGACCAATGCGCCAGAAAAAGCCGGCCAGACGTTCCCAAAAAACCACTCCGAAAAAAACGATCACTGCGAAGATATATCTTGAAAATTTAATCTTTGGAAACGGTAATCTGAATAGCGCCCAAGCTACTATACCCGCTAGGAACGCCCCTAAAAACGCCACTGTCGCGGAGATGGTTAATGTCCACAACGCGAGTAACGCCGCTATAATACCGATAAAACCCACTTTCCAATCAGAGCGGAGAACCGAGAAGAAAAGAAAATATATACTCACTGAGGCGAGCATAAATCCAGTGATGGCAGGCGCATGGGTTCCCAACAGACTTACGGGGCTATATGCATTAACTACTGTAACCTCGAATACTACCCGGTAGACTGAGGTCGCAAGCGCAGCGAGTACACCTATCGTAATCCCGAAACGCACCCACCTAGATAAACTTAGGTTAATAAAACGCCGATAAAATTCAAAAACCACAACGAAAGCTACCGCTCTGGCGCCTAAAACGGCAACAAAGAAGTAATCATTAATCTGAGAAATTACACTGACAACACCGACTACCATGCCATAACCGCAAAGTAAGACGGAGGGCAACAGTGTGCGAAAGCTTTTTCGCTTTGCGACGTAATAAAGTATAAAGGGAAGCAGAAAATCTGCATACATTATCCCCCTATACGGCGAAGTACCAGACACCACTAGTAAGGGATAGAGCACAGCGACTAACCGTATACAATCCGTTCCTCGGATAAACTCTGACGGGCCAGATGGCCAGCCGACCGCATTTGATCTAAACATGCTGAGTATATAATTTCGGTATGGAGTTGATCACTTTAATGACGTGTTCAAAATCCATATCCAAGGTATCAAGATACCACCGTATATTCTGATAACGCGGACGATTCTCTATCTCTACTAACCTGAGCGCCTCATCTCTACTCAATTGGCCTTCACGGATTTGGTTGCTACGAAAAGTGTCATGCTCAGTAAAACCAGCAACTGTGTAGTAAATATAGTTGTACAGTGCGGCTGTGCCATCCCCTATACGCCAGGTAGTCGTTGTATCAGGCGCCTTTTCCCAGTCGTATTGATTCAATAGAGTGTCGTCAATAATCGACTCATCCCAACGCCAATAGTCAAAAATGTGGTAGTAGTCCTTCTTCTCTGTAAAGCTGCGGAAATATTCTCCCGAAAGCGTATCGAACAAAGAACGATTGAAGTATCCAGGGCTCTCCAGCATGGCCTTCGTACGCTGATAATGGTAACGAAGTTGCTTTGCTATACCATGCGAATAGACATTCTTCTCCTCAAAATCTGGTGGTATCCCAAGGAAACCCGTTTTGAAGTGCGTAACCTCAAGAGGATTAACTCCCCAAAGATTAAGCTGAACACCGGTCTGCTTTTTTACAGTTTCAACATGACGGAAAAAGTGCTTATCACCGGCGGTCAGCATAGCCATCATCCCTAGGTGAGGGGACTTTAGCCACGCTTCAAGATTCAATCGAATATTTCGACGTTTCTTGCCTATATCGGCAGCGATGATGATATTTTCGACACCTAGTTTGGAACACATACGACTGATATTACGACGCCCCAAATCAGTCACCATACCCCAATCATAGGTATACGTAACAGGCGCCATCTTTAGCTCTTCTACGATAAGATGCAATCCGTAACAACTATCTCGCCCTCCAGAGAAAGGCACTATACAGTCGATACCGGATTCCTTTCGATAGGGCTTAACTAAGTCAAAAAGTTCGCTCTTAGGCTTAGGAACATTTCGCAGCTTGTAGCTGTTGCAATAATTACACACTCCATTCGCGTCAAAACTGATGAACGGCATAGTTTCAGGGAGAATACAGCGGCTACATCTTTTAACTTCTGCCGGCTCATAACTCAGCATTTTCTCTTGAGACGAGAAAGCCTGGAACTTAGGAATAAGGTTACGCTGCACTCGATCAAACTCATTTACCCTAACCTCCCCTTTGACAGGGTGAAAATCGAATACTCGACCATCTTCCCTAATCTGGGAGATATTCTCACAGCCAATTTCGGTCAATGGGAACCGCTCAGATGAAAAATAAGAGTCTTCTGATTTGGTGCCTACATAAAGGCTGCCATTATTAGAAAATACAACTCCAAGCCCCAATTTCGGCAGAAGGACTGCGGCAGATACAACACCATCGCAAGCTTCCAAAACCGTCTTTGGAATATTTTCGACAGTCCCTCCCTTAGCAAGGAGATCCTCCACAATGGCCGCGATTACTTCCGAATCAATTTCTAGATTTCGTTCTAATCCTGTGCTCGCCCACAAATCAGCATCGTTCACAATAATGCCGTTGTGAACCACTATGATATCGTGTCGTACGACCGGTTGATTATCAGCTGACCCATTTGTCATAAGCCGACTGTGACCAACAATAACCTGGTCCTTTTGCGACAATGAAACTTCCCTGAACAGCTTCCTGATATCAAAATCAGCCTTAAATACCTTACAGTCTGTTCCTATGCCTACTAATCCACTCGAATCTCTTCCCCGTTGCCTGGCATGATTCGCAAGAACCCTAACATCGCTTTGCGAGGCTCTTGCTTTTGAGAAAACACCAAATATTCCGCACATAACTAACCTTCAATAACCTGATTGTATAGTGATATCAACTTGCGCTCTTGTGCACCCCAGGACAGTTCGTCTAGGTTAATAGGTTGAGGAGAGAATTCGATAAGACCGCTTTCAAATTTTCCTATTCCGTCGGATATGGATGACACCGATAAATCAACACAAACACCCAGGCTGTAATCCCCCACCAACTCAGCTATATCCGGAAAATTACTCGCCAGCACGGGAATTCCAGAAAAAGCGTATTCAAATAATTTGTTAGGTAAGCAATAGTAATCGCTTAGAGAAACATTCTGAATCAGACACAACCCAACATCAGCAGATCGAGCAACTTCAACGACGCGACTGTGCTCAACTGGATCATGCACATGTATATTCGCACTCTTCGAAGCGATCAACTTGATACGCTCAGAGTACTCACCACCTCCGAGGAAAACCAAATGAGAGCTTGGATGATCCTCGAATGCCTCAAGAACCAAGTCTAAACCCCTACCTCTCATTAAAAGCCCGACGTAAATGAACAAAGTTGCATCGCGTGGTATCGAAAACTTGTCCCTCAAGTATTGTTTATCGGAAGTTGCGTTGTCGCTGTAAACAGGGGAATTCATCACTACAGTGCTTAGCTTAGAGCCGATGTTGGTCTGATACCATGTATCAATTGAGGGACTTACGACAACCAATCCGTCAACAGCCGACCAAAACCAACGTTCAAGGCGATAAATTAGACGCCCTTTGAATTCAGACAGACCATTCCGATTCGATTCCAATTCGTGAGCGTCATAAACTAGCTTGTATCGAAAGGCGAATTTAAATAAGTATGCTAATGGAAGCATAATAAAATCATTACAGTGAACCACATCAGGACGCACTTTCCTTACCAGTGGAAAAACCCTCAGCACTATTTCTAAGTAAATAACTAAGGCTCGAATACCTTTAGGTATATACCTGTACCTCCTTGACTTAACACGAATGCTCGTAATATCAAGTGCAGATGATTTATGACTTTTTGGTGATTCATCCTCTAGCCCGACTCCTGAAACAACAAACCCGTTACGCGCGGCGGCTCCCATTTCCTTTAATATTCTCGAATCGACTCTGATATCAGAATGACTCAAGTGCAATAGACGATTAGCGTTCATATAAACCTTTTTTAAAAACCAAAAACTATCTCAGAAACCGCTTTACTTTTGATATAACCGGGTAAGAATTAAGCATTTTCTTGATTCTAACCTTATTCCAAAAAAAATAAGAAGCTAACCCACTCTCTGCTGCATGGCGTTTTGATAGAACTAAGTCGTTTCTGCTAACAGAAAGTGATCTGGAAGCCAAATTAGCTTTGTCCCAAGCTAGCTCAGCAATCTCAGCCACAATGGTTGATCTTAGCAACCTATTTTCAGAAAGTATTTTTTCTTTAAAAGAGCTACCAATCTTAGCTACCAATTTATCATCTGACATATACTGAAAGACTTCTCGCAGGTTACCGCAATCCTCCTCAAGCGGGATAAAGTCAACATACGGTTCCATCAAACCAGAATAACTACCTGGCGTAGCTAACTGAATCGTTTCCGCCAAACCTGACTCAATGTTCCGCGGAGAAATCGCCGTAAAGACGACCTGTTTATCTACACCGGCATAACAATTCTCGGACGCCTCTGAATAACTGGCTAGTGGGTACTTTTCGACGCAACGCCTGTAATCGCCGTAGGGGTCTAAAAGGCTACTCCCCGATGGAGTGACAATACAAAATTTCGAGTTCATGAGAAACTCGTGCCAGCGCGCTCCCGGTATAGTGTCGGAGGTACGATTTGAAATATCTATTACCAATTGGTGATCTAGCTTGTCCGATTCAGCCTTAAATCTATCAGCTATTGCATATTTAAGGTTCCGTAAATGGCAGCGATTGGCACTGCTACTGTGCGTGCGATATGAAATGTCAATAGACCGTTCAGTCGAGGGTCTGACAGACTTCCACTGTTCTACCCAAGTTTCGTCGATATAACCTGTGTAACCTAACCTGAGAGAGGCTTTTTGGCTAGATTTCGGATACAGTAAATCCCAGTTTTCCGGACACACTGGGTATATGTAATCCACTTGCCAGTCGAACAGCCAACTATCAAGGATCGCCGAAGAATCATAATCATCTTGTGGTAAAGCAACCTTGCACGCGTCTGAAGCCCTTATAAAATCATAAACTGATTTCGTATGTTCCAAACGCTGAGGTAAATGGCGATCACACAAAAATGTCGGGCCTAAAATGATCAAATGGTAGTCGATATCCTTAGCGTACTCGGGGAATGGGATATCTGCATCGTGAACAATACAATTATGTTCAGGCAAGCACTCTTTAAACATGAACTCGAGAGATCTTACGGCCTCCCTGTAATTCAATGGATCACCCATTCTATGTAGGCTTAGGATATTCAATTCAATTCAATTCCGTGTGTAAAGCAACAATTTGCTACAGATTCAGTGGGCTAGGCCGAGCCAATAGGCCTCTCGATCATGGAAAGCTTCATACCAAAGCTCAAGTGAGAGTAGAGCCCAAACTTTGCGGGAGAAACGGTTATCACTTTCAATTGAGTTTATAAGATTTTGCTGATTGAAGTATGGTCGCTTTTTATCTGCTAGCGCTCGAATCTTTTCGGTTATAAAGCCGCTCAACTCCCCTTTCATCCAATCATTCAAAGGCACTGGGAATCCCATTTTATCTCTGCGCTCTATAATTTCTCGCGGTATCTCATTAGAAAACGTGGTTTTCAAAACCTCTTTCTGTTTTCCAGCCTTAAATTTGATATCAGCAGGGATGGTCGCAGCAAATTCAACAAGCTTGTGGTCGAGAAACGGAACTCGGGTTTCTATGCCATGCGCCATGCTCATTCTATCTTCCACCTGCAACAGCGCCGGCAATAAACACTTGAAGTCGAAATGAGTCATTTTATCAAAGTACGCGTCGTCCCCAGCATTCCTAGCGCCATGAAAAACGTCGGTAAAATCTTTAAAAACTCTGCTTTTATCCAACGCGTCCCAATCTATCAGATCTTCCATATCGGACGAACGATCAATTAGGTTGAAGTAACGCTTATCCATGTCATCGAAGAGCCCCGAACTCCAAAATTGACGTATCATCGGCTTGTACTCTCTGAGCAATCCGAGATTTGGAATAATCGATTCCAAAGTTACAACGTAGTTACCGTCTTTGTAGGTACCATCAATAGCGGCTTTTAAGCATTGTTCTAAATACGCCACTAGATAGCGTGCATAACCACCGAAAATCTCATCCCCCCCCTGTCCACCCAAAACAACCTTCACATGTTCAGAGGCCAGTTTAGAGACCATGTACTGTGCAAATGAGCCCGGACCCGCAACAGGAAAATCCAAATGGTATATAACGTCAGCTATGTGGTCAGTAAAGTCTCCTGCGCCTATGTCGACAACCTTAAGTTCACCGCCAGCATCGCGAGCTGCGACCTCAGCATAATAACTTTCATCAAAGCCTTCAGGTTCCAAGAAACGTCCATGAAAGCCAAACGGTGAGGAAGAGTCATTTCCTTGGGAGAGCTTATATATGAGACTGGAGTCAACCCCCCCCGAAACATAGCTCCCCACAGGCACATCACTAACACCATGTTGCTGAACAGAGTCAATCAAAAGTTCCCTAACGTGCCTTTCAAAGTACTCCGCAGAATGGTCGAAATCAATACTGTAATCTACATCCCAGTACCGCCACTTTTCTATCTCTCCACGACATATTTTCAGTGCGTGCCCAGGCAAAAGCTGATAAACACCCTCAAAAAGAGTCTCTTCGCCAATCGTGTATTGAAAAGTGAGGTATTCCGCGAACGCCTTTTTATTCGTGGCTATTTTAGGCAGAAATGGTAGCAGCGCTTTTGCCTCTGATGCGAAGTAAAACACTCCTTTCTGGACAGTATAATAGAAAGGTTTTATTCCAAATCGATCACGCGCACAGAATAATAAATCGTTGCTAGGATCGACTATCGCGAAGCTAAACATGCCTCTGAGATCATCAAGACACTTCATTCCAACTTGGTCGTAAGCAGCCAAAATCACCTCAGTATCAGACTGACTCGTGAAAGTGTATATATCTGATAATTCGGCGCGTATGGAGTTATGGTTGTATATTTCACCGTTGTACGCTATCACCGTACCCTGTTTGCTAACCATCGGTTGATGGCCATGCTCACTCAAATCAATCACACTTAATCGGCGATGCGCTAAGCCGCGCGACTTACTAGGTTCTAGCCAAATACCACCATCATCAGGCCCCCTGTGAGCAATCAGGTCACTCATCACTTTTAAGTTATGCTCAAGATTTTCGATACGCGACCGATTGATACTATACTGCCCAGCAATACCACACATACGACTTATATACTTTCCAATAGTTTGATAAATGCCTTCACATTCGACTCAGGATTAAAATGTTGCTCAGCAAACTTACGCATCTCATGACCATTTTTTAATCGGTAGGATTCATTATCCACCAATTTCTTCAACTCATCGTAGATCGTGTCCACATCAGCCTCGATTACGGGTAGAGACGAATACTCTTTAAAAATCGATAAGAATCGAGACTTCCATGACTCTCTAAGATAGCAAATAACCGGTTTCCCTAACGCTGCACACTCTATCAGAGTAGACCCCCACCAGCCATAACGAAGCTGGTCTACCACGATATCAGCTTGAGCTTGGTAATATCTCATGTCCCGAGAACGTACATTATCCACGAAATAATAATCGACATTGTAGCCCTCCGCTTTGAGGCGATCGACTGCCTCAAAAACAAATGGAGATCCTTTAATATCCCGCTGTTTCCATGTTCGTCCAGATGCGGCCAAATTTGAGGAGTGCATAATTCTGAGGGCATTTGTCTCAGGCAGCACATGCTCTGGAGGTACTTCCATATCAGGGCACCAAAGGTCGAGATCTATGACCTTATACTTCATATGGGATGCGACATAAACCGTCGGATCTAAAGTACCAAACCCCACTCTGGCATCAAAATAGCGCCGCAATCTCGAAAAATTAAGCTTATTCTTGTTATCATCACAGCGGTCGTATGCACCACAATTCCCACACACTTGGCCGTTATCGAATTTCATAACCTCTTCTTTTAACGCCTCGTCATGACACCCGGGCGGAACGTAGATTAATCGGATACCGAAGAATCTTGCTATTGCTAACTCGACTGAAAAATCGCGACCAAATATTCTAGTCAGACCGAACTTAGTTTCAAAATAGGAATTTACTGGTGGACGGCCGTAATACACGTGGTACTTATATCTTGTAGCCTTAAGCAACCACCAAAGGATGGCTACAATATTGTTCATGTACCTAAGGTAACGATACTTTTGTATAGAATAACTATGTGGTGCAGTGATTACATCATCTCGGTAAAGTAATTTACGCGGATATAATGGATCTACAAAAACATCTGCCTTCCAGCCACGCTTACGTAGTTCATCCCTATAAATAAAACTGCAATGATAATCCGGGCGTACAAAAAGAAGGCTTTGCCTTTTATGTTTTTTTGAAAAACGATGCAACACTGTCACGTTCACCCTTATAAAGAAAAACCTTCCAAACAACACTGCCATATAACAAAACTACAAAAATACCGCTTGCGATTTTTGTCATGAAATCACTTACCGAAGCTTGTAGTGCAACAATCCCCAAAACGAGCATTATAAAAAATAGAAAAATTATAAATAAATCACCCGACAGCGGCACCTTAAGATATTTTCTAGAACTCAGCCAACCGGTAATAGGCAATGACAAGTAAGCAAAGAACGTGGCAAGCGCGGCCCCATAAATCCCATAAAATGGAATGAGGATAAAATTTAAACCCACATTAATTGCAGCAGCCAACCATTCGACGCGAGTAACGAGCCCCAAATTTCTACTGTAAAAGAGCCCTGGAATAACAATTAAATACATACCTTTAAACATATAGGAGAAGGCAACCAACCCTATGATAAGCCAAGCCTCATAAAACCGATCATTCAACAACACCTCTGCCACGATTGGTGCACCAATGAAGAATAGTAGAACAATACCCAAGAATAAAATTGAATAGTAGCGCAAAACATTCGAGAAAACTTGTGCGCCTTCTTCATGTCTGTTGATGTACTTCAGGTAAAAGGGTGGCCAAGCGGTAGAAAAAGCACTTACCGCAACCACGACCACCATTCCCAAACTATAACCAATAGAAAAAATACCCAGCTGCTCAAGCCCTGTGTAAACCCGGATAAGTAACCTATCAGAATAGTCTATACAGACAAAAGCGTAAGCGCCAAAAATTGATGGCCAACCAATCTTTATCATTTCCCGGGAAGCTTTTCCCGAAAACCCAAGACCTAATTCTCGAACTGCGAAGAACAACAGAATACACAGCCCAACCCCCGAAGCCACCGCAGTACCAATTACCACTCCGGACATACCGACACCAGAGACAACCACAAGATAGTAACTAACAGCGATGGAGAGCAGCGAGGTTGAGAGCGTAACGAAGGTGTACCTCCAAACCATCCTCTCGATTTGAAACCAGAGGAGTACGGCGTTACCACACACATTTAGCACAGAACCAGCAAACGAAATAATAACTAAATCTGCAAAATCTCCAGAGCCCGTTAGAATTTGACTTAGGAATGAACTCAACCCAGCAACTAGTAGCATCCAGAAACTAGCGCTGATAGCCATTGTAAAGATTGCACTCCAGACTACCCGGCCCCTGCCGGCCTGACTGGACTCGGCGTAGAGTAGCCCCATGGAATTTCCGATCCCTAGCGTCAGCACACTCCCTAGCGCAATCGTTAGTACAGAAACAGAAGCCAAGACGCCATAGTCTTCTGGTGAGAGTATCTCTGTAAAAATCGGAAGCAGAAAAATACCAATAAACTTCCTTACGGCCCCAGTAAGCCCGTACACCACCGAATTACCGGCTAGTTGCCGAAAGATCGACTCTGACACTAGGGATTCTCTATAAGGATCTTTCGCACGGCGTCAGGCCCTAAGTTCATTAGCGAATCTAGTATCGATAAGCCACCTATGAACTCTTCCGAGTGGCACTGTTGGTAGACGGGATGACTATAATTGTGATAGATCAATTGGATATTACTCTCTCTGAAAATCTCGGGTTCTAAATAACCATCTGACCCGGCGCCGCAAAGATAAGCATCGCCTCCAACTTTTGAGATAAGGTCTACTAATCTCTGCGTCGCTGTCGATTCGACACGATAAGCAGATGAACGAAGGAGTTGCGGGGCCGGTACCTCAATAAATTTAATAATTTCCTCGATCACCGATATATTGAAGTCTGCGACGTTTTCGCCAGCGGAACACAATACATTTTCAAAAAACGGTGCAACATCCGTGTAATACGGTGCACGCCCATATAAACCGGCAACAGTCTTACTCAATTTTTCTCGCCAAGGCTTGTCATTTGCTATATTCACTTCGGCTACCGTTTTGGTACCGCTGTAACTCCTTGAGATAGGCATGGTCACCCACTGCGGTTGGCCAGCAATCGGTAGTTTGACACGATTCGACCAAGAGCCACCCTTTTTAGGATATTGTGCATCATCTAAAAATATGAAGATGTCGGAATTGATAATTTTACTGAAGTAGCCAAGCCATGGAAAAAAATTAGGTTGATGAATAGAAACCTTAATCACTAATCTGACTCCCCAAGAAAAAACGGTAACCATGAAGCTCTATGTACAGATTTCTGTACCCCGGTACTGATGTCGCCCTAACAAGTAACTCAAGGTCACTCTTTGATATCCCCGCCTCTATTCGACAAATTTCATTGAACATCTTTCTAGTAGTTTTTACGCCGGACCAAACTTCACCATTAGGTTCGATATTTTGAAGGCCCAATTTGAGACGTTCAAATAATCTGGCCATTAAAATCCATGAAGCATCATTAGAAAGCGCTAGCAACTCAGTAGACCTGCATAACGGCGGTACATCGAAAATTTCCGTATCAATAATAGGACCCTCATCAACCGAACTAGTCATGAAGTGCATCGTTGCGCCATAGCGCTTAACTCGCTTCAGTACAGCAAAATGATGAGGATCTCTCCCCGGAAACTCCGGCGAAGCAGCATGAATATTGATTGCTGAAAGACCGTCCCGCTGCAAAATAGAACCTGGAACTATGACGCTCGTTCCGAATGACAAAAGAAGAACTGTGCCGTCCCCGTAAACCTCATTGAGTTCTTCCAGGCTTTGAACAACAGGCCCGTTTAGCTGGACACCCTTTGATTGGGCTATAGTCTTCGCACGAGAGCCATCCTGTTCCGTCATCAGTAGCACTGATTTAATCTGAATCAAACGACATCCCTCTCAATCATCCCCCGGAATCCACAATATGGAGAAACATATATTTAAAACCCAATTGATGCTTAAAGATCGTCGATGAGATCGTAATTTCGGTACTCCAAATTCCGAAAATAGTCGGCATACGGCGGAGTACAACCCAACTCAGTACAAAGCATACTGTCGACGGATAGAGTTGAAGGCGAAAAGTCACTCTTTACAAACAAGCCATCTTGGCCTTTGTAACGCCTTGGCAGCCTCTCCAAAATCGGGTGAATTTCAATTTCATTCAGTTGTGCTGCGGTCATATGGGATAACTGTTCAGCGCTAATCGGCACACCAGCATATGTCGGCCACATACCATACCACGGATCGATAAGCGCCCAAGACTCTATGTCATCTATCCAGACTTCAGCCGTAGAATGGCCGTACGAGATAAGATCTGGCAGCCTTGGAGAATAATTCGTAGCCTCGACTAAACGAACCCGTACCTCCGTAGATTGTGCTACAGCATGAACAAATAAGTCTCGAAACCCAGCACACTGCAGCGAGAACCGTCCTTTCCGAATTGTCTCAAGCTTCCGTTGGATATCCTGTGCTAAAAACTCTCGATAGCTGAGATTCGAAGGCCCCTGCAACACGGGAAGCCCCCATAATTTTCCGATGACTCCTGCCGAAATGTTTAAATCGGGATAGTCAGAAATATTATATTGTGAGAAAGGCATAGCGCCATCACTTTCGACCAAAAAGAGATCTTCCCCTTTCTTAACTTAGCCGGCAAGGCCCAATGTGTGTCGCCCCAAGATCGAGTATCCACCACTACGCTTAAAGTTAAACTTTTTTAACAACCAAGTCTCTGACTGCCGAACTACTTCAAAATAACCGTGAGAGAACAATACAAAAATTGAGTATTCTTGATTTTCTACTTCGTGGTTCAGATGAATCAAGAGCTTATGATGATTCAAATCAAAACACTCGGCACCTTCTCGCAACTCAATTAAACTTATCTTTAACGGGACATGACCAAAGCGCTTTATACAATATTCTTCTATATCGACATTAAATTCAAATTCCATTAAGTCGTCATATTGTTTGTAAAGATCAATCTTTAGATCTTTTTCAACAAAAACAAAGATACCTAAAGCAAGCAGACCAACCAAAGCAGCGCCGACTAGAAAACTCCAAAAATCTGGTTTTTTTATAGAGCGAAGTGTAGCTCTCATGTTTCGGCAGACACAAGTTTTTGATTAAGGCTAAAATTCAAAGCACAATATTTAATCAAGATAGACCAAGTTTTCATTCATACAGGATCAGAAGTTATCACTTGATATTTTTACGACCGAATCTAATCAGCATCCCGTCATACTTTACCAAATTAGAATTAGCTCTCCCCTCAGCACACCTTGATACGCGAGCCCTAGGGGAGAGAGGTACTTCTTGCCACCAAACTGGATGCGTTAGGACATGCAGATAAGGATTTTCCTCTGAGTTCAAAACATCCTCTAGGCGATCAAAACGCCAGTAACCGTTGCTATCACTACAGTACTTGTATCTGTTCCTGTAAAACTCAGAGTAGGCATTCACCATTCCTCCAAGGGTATGGCTCGTCAACTGTAATAAATCCTGAGTAGGATTATGGAACGATACCGCCTCAACTGACTCGCCCACGATGTCAGCGACAATCCCTCCTTCCCACCGCAGCATTTCCACCATCTGATTATAGTCTTTAATGTCGTAGACTGTGGGGTCGAAATGCAAACCGATCTTGTGCCCGTTACTCGCAATTTGTTTGGCAATCTTTCGGATATCCGCCTCGTGTAGATTGTAAAATTCTGAGGTTAACATAAGAAAAAATGTGGACGAACAACCCCGCTCTGCCTCTAATTGAGCTAGCCGGAGAGCTCTATGCATCGAAAAATCGACATCGTGCCTCCAAATGACGTGAGGTCCGCTTTTACGGCATTCCTCATTGGAGAAACTTTCAAAGGAGTACATCGTACGAGCCCGATCTAGAATCCTGCTGTAGGACTCAACCGTAAAATCTGAAAACTGTTCACGATACATTCTGTAAACTCTGTAATAATCCGATAAAGCAACGTAAAAAACTATAATTTTTTAAAAGAGGATTTATTGATACCACCTCGCTAGGATTAGTATTAATTCCGAAGTTAAGTTTCGACGGGCATTAAGAAACTAAAAAACTACTAAAGAAGTATGTTTTTCACCATCGACTTCAATTATCTCTAATTTTAATGAACCATCTGCACAGCCAACATAAGAGAAACCGCAGCAATAACCGATCGCTCCTGGCTTTAATGAAAGCTTTCCAATACTAGCTTTCCAAACGGTCACCTTCTTTTCCCCGAAATAGAAAAAAGCTCCTGGATAGGGTTGAGTTTGCGCCCGTATGAATCTATCAATTTCTTCTGCGCTTTTATCCCATTCTATTAAACCATCTCTTGGGCTGCGTTGGGGAAAAGTACTTCTCTCGCTTTCGTCTTGGATATAATAACTAGCGCTACCGTCGGCAAGTGTGGGTAAAACTCGCCGTAACAGCTCTACTCCTAGCATTTCAACCCGTTTGTATAGAGTTGCTATAGTATCGTCATCTCGGATCTCAACCTCTTCCTTCCCATATATAGCACCGGAATCGACACCATCATCCATCTGAAAAAGTGATATTCCGGTCTTTTTCTCCCCGTTTATCATCGCCCAGACTAAGGGAGCGCCTCCGCTATATTTGGGAAGCAACGACGCGTGCAACCCATACGCCGGAGCAATCAACCTCCATGAACGCGGTATCATATGGTACCAACCACTCACCAAGAAGCAATCTGGATTTATCTCTCTCACGATTTCCAATAGATCGCTGTCGTTCATCTTATCCTTTAACGTTAGAACTGGTCCATTTATCTTGTAGCTGTAGTGTTTAAAATCAAAATGATTATAATTTCGAACGCCATTAGCACTGTAAGATATATTGAAATTCTCTTTCGCAGTTAATAAACCAACCACCTCTACGTCGTTTAATGAGAGACACGTTTCTAAACACTTAGCACCAAATTTGCTAGCACCTATAAAAAACACCTTCAGCGCCATTTATTTAGATACTCTTCGATATTCAATAATGACCAGACAAGCAACCTTTTATTTTCGCGGCCTGATAGATGCCTTTCTACTATCTCAAAAACAGCACCCGCATCTAAATAATCATAAATCTTTGCTTTACTTGAAAAGAGCTTCTCTACCACGAAATCTATACTCTCTCCTTTAAACCAACTAGCATCAGGCGCCGAAAAACCCTGCTTTTGAGCTGAGTGAACATTTTCTGGAATATATTTTCGCATGACATTTCTAAGAATCTGCTTTCCGTCTTTAGTTTTCTGAAAATATTCTCCGGTTTTATTACCAGGCTCGTTCTCATTCAGCCGTATAACACTAGCAAGGTTATTCAATTTTAAGCCAACCGGACACTTCATTGAGAAATCTACCAAATCATTATCAAGAAACGGCACCCTGCTTTCTAAGCTATGAGCCATACTCAACTTATCTTCAACAACCAGCAAGCCATGTAGAAACGTCTTTGCCTCAAAGTAAAGTGAATGATTGACGTAATCTTCTGGTTTACTGAGGCTGTTAGCGTGATGTTTGAAAACATCGCGGAAAATATCTCGGGTCCATACCCCCTTAACATCACCCCATATAGGAGAAAAAGCCTTCTTGATTTCGCTATTGGGTATCAAACGCTGCCAAAACTGATAGTATTTATCTACATAATGTTCAAAGTCTTCATTAACAACTGCACGGTAGTATCGCCATGGATAGCCACCGAACAATTCATCCCCCCCTGCACCGGACAAAACCACTTTAACGAATTTTGAAGCTAGTTTGGCAGCGTAATAATTGGGGTAACTTTGCCCAACACGAGGCTCCTCTAGATAATACGCTAGCGCTGGTAGCGCACGTTCCATATCTCCACTTTTCAATACCATTTCATAGTGTTCGGTCTTGAAAAAATAAGACATGTATTCAGCCTTTGTTCTCTCGTCGAAGGCGAGCTCTAGTCCGGATGCCGAGTTTAGGTCAAAGCCACAAGTAAAGGTCTTCATGTAGGGATAGGATTGAGACGCTATTGCTGTTATGGATCCCGAATCCATGCCGCCACTGAGGTATGCACCAAGCTCAACATCGGTCACTAATTGTCGGTTAACGGCTTGTTTGAATAGACGATCCAGCTCTTCCCGATACTCTTCATCCGAAGCTTTCTCTGTTGGCTCCTGAAAATTAAAGTCCCAATACTCTGCAAGTTGCAGAGTAGGTTTGACTTTTTTTAGATCTAAGGTTGCATAGTGGCCTGCTTGAAGTAGCTTTATGTCTTCAACCAGTGTTTTGTCGGTAAAGATATTTTGAAAAGTGAAATATTCGAGCAACGCGGCTTTATCAAGTTCCCTTGTGAAGTCAGGCATCGCTAGGATTGCTTTTTGCTCCGAACCAAAAACTAACCTGTTACCCTGCATCGAATAGTAGAGCGGCTTAATCCCGTATCGATCCCGCGCCAAGAGCATTTTCTGCTCTTGTCTATCCCAAAGCGCAAGGGCAAACATCCCATTGAAGCGAAGTAGCGCCTTTACCCCCCAGGCAATTAAACTGTTTAGGACGACTTCTGTATCTGTTTGCGAATGAAACTGAAACCCGAGTGCTTCTAGCTCAACTCTCAGTTCACGGAAGTTGTAAACCTCGCCGTTGTAACTCAAAACATAGCGCTGATTTTTCGACGCCATTGGTTGATGACCAGCTGGGCTTAAATCTAGAATCGCTAACCGTCGATGACCTAGTCCAACATTCCTTTCTATCCATTGCCCTTCGCCATCCGGTCCGCGGTGTTTAATCGCATCGGTCATGCGCTTCAGTATTACAGGAGATACTGAACGTTGCTTCAGATCGACTATCCCAGCTATACCACACATTAATTGAAGCTTTCCCTAACCTGAGCGATAACGTAGTCCTGCTCTTCGTCTGTCATACCATGAAACAGGGGTAGAGATATGCTGCAGTCATTTGCGAGCGCTGCATTCGGAAAACTCTCCGTATCTAGACAGTATTTTTCTTTGTAAAACTTGAGCATATGAACGGCGTGGGTAGCCGGTCGCGTAGAGATACCCTTCTGCTGTAAACGATCCATCCAATCGTTACGCAGTTCATTTATCTCCCTTCTATTACTGAGGCTTATGTCTTTAGGAGCAAATAAACATGGATAGCTCTGATAACCATGGATGTAGCCATCTTCTACTTTTGGAATTTGCAGCCAAGCAAGGTCAGCAAACGCGTTATCATATCGCTTGGCAAGCCTACGACGCTCTGATGTGATTTGATCCGCACGCTCCATTTGGGCAGAACCTAGTGCGCCTTGGATGTCGGTCATCCTCTGGTTGTAACCTGCATCAGGATGATCGGCCAAGAGATAAGGCTTTGCGCCTAAATGACGTTGCAAATCGGTCATTTCGGCACCATGATCTCTGAGACGACGGATCTTTAACGCAAGTTCGTCATCATCCGTGGTTATCATCCCACCTTCACCCGTGGTAATAGCTTTCCGCGGATGAAAACTGAACGCCCCGGCATTACCCAAGGTCCCTACATGCTGCCCTTTGTAGTAACTACCAAAACCACAGGCTGCATCTTCTACCACAAAAAGGTTATGCTTTTTGGCAACAGCATTTATTGCATCCATGTCGGCAGCCAACCCGAAAAGATGGACAGGAAGAATCGCCTTAGTGTTTTCTGTGATTAGCTCTTCAATCTTAGAGGCGTCAATATTGAACGTTTCAAGATCGATATCACAGAAGACAACCTTCCCACCCAGGTGTTCTACTACGTTCGCTGTTGCTATCCAGGTAAAAGCTGGAACGATTGCCTCGTCACCAGGCCCGAAACCAGAAGCGGCGAGTGAGAGGTGCAACCCTGTTGTACAGGATGTAACGGCTATAGAATGTTTAGCGCCAGTAAAGCTCGACCACTTATCCTCAAATTCTTTCGTTTTGGGGCCCTGAACCAACCAACCACTCTTTAGAGGCTCCAAAACACTTTGAATTTCTTCTTCCGTTAGATTAGTTCTAGCAATAGGGATGTTGCGAGTATGAGTCATTATTAGGCACCGAACGTCTCGCGCCAGTCTATAAGCTTCAATAGCCCATCGCGCAGAGAGTATTTGTAGTCAAACTTGAGATCCCGCGATGCCTTTTTCGGACATCCGATGCGGTTCTGCACCATCCTACGCGCATCGTCGGCGCTGTAAGGTTTGTAGGTAACCTCTAGGTCAGATTGCTTGAGCTCAAGAATCAGTTCGCACAGCTCTTTGATACTTGTCTGAATACCTGATCCTACGTTGTAGAACTCATCAGTGGTTTCAGCCTGTAGTGCCAAAACGTTACACCGCGCCACATCTTCAACATAGATAAAATCGTACGCCTGCGTGCCGTCGCCATTTATGACCGGCGCCTCGCTAGCATCAATTTTATTGAGCATAATTGGCACTACACCTGTGTAGGCAGCTGTCTGATCCTGGTGTGGTCCGTAAACGTTCATGTAACGCAGACCGACGTAGTCAAGTCCGTAGCGGTCGTAAAAAGCGCGGCACATCGCTTCACAAGCGATCTTAGAAGCACCATAAAAATTACGATTATTAAATGGGTGTTCTTCCGTCATCGGGACTTCTACAGCGTCGCCGTATACTGATGCTGATGAAGAGTAAACTAGGCGCTTTACATTGTTATTTACGCACGCTTCCAGAACGTTGAACGTCCCCTGAATGTTTACATCGAAGGCGGTACGTGGGTAATCCTTACAATGCAGTAGCCACATTGCAGCCAAATGCACTACAGCATCACAACCTTGCATCGCTGCATTTAGTAGATCCGTTTCTCGCAAATCAGCTTGAAAGAGCGAGCAACGCGGGTCCTTTAGCTGTTCGTTTAGATACGCAGCGTCACCACGTGCAAAATTATCGTAGACTACTACTTCTCCAACCTCAGATTTTAGTAGTTCCGAAACAACAAAGCTGCCAATAAATCCCGCACCCCCTGTAACCAAAACTTTTTTCCCAGCGATATTCATATTTCTAACCCTTAATTGGTAGTTAATACTCAGAGTTGTGACATCATCTTTTGATGTTTTTCTATTCTAGAAGCGATTAACTCCCGGTTTTCAATCGTCCATGCAACCGTCTTCTCTACACCTTCTCGGATAGACACCTGCGACTCGAATCCGAGTTCTTCCTTTGCCTTGCGAGTAGATGCAAAACGCTTTCCTGAGCGGTCCCAGTCGCGCGCGGGCTTCAAATCCAGCGGGGCTGTATTATTAGTGAACTCGTTTATTAGCTCAGCAAGCTCTAAAATCGAAGTTTCGTTTCCGGTAGCTAGGTTGTATACGCCCGATACAGCCCCCTTCAATGCGCAAGCCATCAAACCTCGAGCCATGTCCTCCACGAAAATAAAATCGCGGCTAGCATTTCCTCCGTTATCTAACGGTAAAGACTCGCCATTCAAAGCTCGCCAAATAAATGTCGGTGTCACATTACGCCAAACCGTATGCTGAGTACCCCGCCACTGGCCCGCTCCAAGAATTTCACGCGGACCATACACGTTCGAAAAACGTGCTTTAACGAAAGGCAGCCCATGCTGTTGGTGGTAATAGTTGCCGTAAAGCTCACCAATAATTTTAGAAATTGAGTATGGGCTATCGTGGTAAAGAGTTACTGGTTGCTCTTCCGTCGTTGCGGTGGGTTCGTCGTAAGTTTTCTCGGCAACCGCACAGGCCGCCGCGGCGTAGACAACTTTTTTTAAGCTCTTAATTTCTTTAAGGCGTTCGAACAACTTAAGTGACGTTAACGTATTGTTTTCGTGATCGGCCATTGGATCAGCAATAGAGGACTGATTACCGTGGTAACAGGCGAGGTGAAATGCAAAGTCTAGATCTTCCGGCAATTCAGCTAGAATCTTATCGTTGGTTATCGAACCAAAAATAAACTTCACTCGTTTGTCACTCGGGATATTTGCAGCGTCCGAAGAGATAAGATTATCGACGATGATAATCTGCTCTGGATTCTCCTCTAGTAGTTTATGGACCAAGTTACTACCGACAAATCCGGCACCGCCCACGACTAGAATTTTTGCGTTGTTAAATGACAAATCCAATTTATACCTCTCTTCTTTCCCTACCACTGCAGTCAGGCTTTCATTCTGCTGCTGGTTTCAAATGGGAGTAAACATCGTTAACGCCGTACTCATCATACCAACGCAATTGCCGAGTGATAATCGACTCAAATCCATGTTTTGGCTTCCAGCCAAATACTGCCTCGGTATGGCTAGAATCCAGAACTACCGCAGGAACGTCATCATCTCCAACAGGTACGATCGGTACCTCAGGAGCTGGGATACCATGATGCTTTGCTACTAGATCAAAAATCTCTTTAATCGAGTTACTTTCGCCTGTAGATACGTTGAATATCCCAGTGGGCGCTCCATCGACTATCACCAGGTCCATAAACTCGAGGAAATCTTGCATATCCAAGAAATCACGTTGACTATCTGAGCAGAAGCAACCCTGCCCTGCTTTCAAGCGCTTGTAAAAAGTCGGAATTGGACCTATCGCTAATCGAGGGCCGGTTATATTTGCCAATCGCAGAGAGACAACTGGAACATCGGCAAGCAACACATACTGTTCCCCTGCTGTTTTGGATATGCCATAACTAGTGAATGGTGCAACTGGATGGTTAATGGGTATCGGAAGTTTGGATGGCCGTCCGTAGCACAGAGCAGTTTGGAAGTTGATCAACCGCTTGACTTGGTGCCTTTCGCTGGCCCTAACAATCACGCCGGAGCCGACAACGTTTACCGCTGCGTCAGTCTTCCAGTCATTCGGGTCCTTGTAAGACGCTGCAGCGTGAATAACCACTTCCGGCTTGAAAGTTGAAAAGCAAGCCTCGACGAACGACTCGTCTTCGATAGTCCCCTCACACACCTGCAAGCCATCTACAGTCGGTACGACCTCTCGCTTACCTGTAACAAAATTATCAATAGCTAATATTTCGTGGCCACGCGGTAGCCAGTACTCTATCAAGTTCGAGCCCAAGCACCCCGCACCACCTGTAATTAATATACGCACGCTTAGCCTCTACTTCTTTTTATCTTCTAGTCTTAAGTGTGTGTACTCACCCAACGTACCGTACTCTTTGTAATAGTTAATTGCTTCTCTTACCGTTGTCTCTAGGGGTGTAAACTCTAACTGACCAAAATCTTCAAAGGTTCTGGTGGGATCAAGTAAGATGGAAAAAACGTCATCGGGTCCGAGCGCCTTTACTTCGGCAACTGGGCTTTCGGGTAAATCCATAGCGTTAACCACTGCGTCATATAGCTCTTGAATGGCCACGTCTTTACCAGACGAAAAGTGGTACGCACCATGCCCTACTCCGTCACACGCGCTCAGCACCACACGAGCCAAATCTTTTACGAAAACAAAGTCGCGACGTGCTTCCGTTACGAAGCACAGCTTTCCATCCTTCAGTCGTTGATAGAAAATCGGAAGAGGGCCCGCCACATTACGCGGCCCAACAACGTTGGCAAGCCGGAATGTAACGTAGTCTAAGCCTGACAGTTCGAGATAAAATTCGTTGGTAGTTTTTGAAATCGCGTAGCTACTGCTGCCGGGTAAACGCGGGTGATCTAACCTTACCGGCTGCTGACTTGGCTTTAGTCCATAACACAGCGCTGTTTGGAAATAGACAAAGCGTTTAACACCTGTTCGTTTAGCTGCATCAATTATATTTGACCCACCCACGCAGTTCGTAAGCGTATCGTTATACCAATCATCAGGATCTTTATATGAAGCGGCAGTGTGTACCACGGCATGTGGCTGGAATGAGTCGAATAGATCGTCAACTACACCTTTATCAGCGATTGTGTCAATTACGATCTGTAGGCGTTCATGTTCGGCGAGATGTTCTCTACGGCCGGTCGCCAGGTTATCAATAACCAACACCTCATCGCCGCGTTCAAGCAGCATTTCAGCGACGTGCGAGCCAATTTGTCCGAGACCACCTGTAACTAATACTTTCATAACGCCTCTAACTACCCTCTTTGGAATTTAAAAAGTTGATCATGTGTTGAGCTATTGCTTTTGATGCCTGACCATCGCCGTATGGTTTCGCTGCCCAACGAGAGCTTTCGCTTGATTGAGAGCTTTCGAATGCCGATAAAATTTTTCCAGCATCTGCTCCGGTTAAGGTGTTAGCACCTAGCGCCACCGTCTCTATCCATTCTGTTTCGTCACGCATAGTTATACACGGCACGCCGCAGAAAAAAGCTTCTTTCTGAACTCCCCCAGAATCGGTAACTATAGCTGTCGCCCCTTGCTCTAGTGCAATCATGTCTAGATAAGGAAGCGGATCTAATAGCACGATTTTGGCCAGTAAGTTTGAAAGCTCATAGTTCTCTATTAGCTTTTTCGTTCTGGGATGTAACGGTAAAACGACCGGATACTGCTCTGCTATCGCTGCCAGTCCGCGGAGTATTTCAGATAGACGCTCAAATGAATCAGTGTTTTCAGCTCTATGACAAGTTGCTAAAACGTACTTCGTGCCTGACAGATCTAGTTCACCGATTAATCTACTCTTTTCCTTTGCAAGATCTTGATAAAAGAGCGCCACATCGAACATCACGTCACCGACAACACTCACGCCTTGGTTAATACCTTCTGCAGATAAATTTTCGGCTGCCGAGTCTGTAGGGCAGAACAACAATGAAGAAACTCGGTCCGATAGAATTCTGTTAACTTCTTCGGGCATTTTCATGTTAAACGACCTTAAGCCGGCTTCAACATGGAAGACAGGAACGTGGAGCTTCGAAGCAGCAAGTGCACCGGCTAAGGTAGAGTTTGTATCACCGTAAATAAGTATCGCATCTGGTTGCTCAGACAGGATCAGTTCTTCTATCTGCTCAAGCATGCGACCGGTCATTGCACCATGTGAGCTAGCTTTAACAGCTAAGTTAACCGCGGGGCGCGGAATTTCGAGTTCGTCGAAAAACACCTGGGACATATTTTCATCGTAGTGTTGTCCTGTATGCACAATCACTTCGTTCAATACCGTTGAAAACTCATCAAGTATTGCGCGTGAAACAGCAGCAGCTTTAATAAACTGAGGTCTGGCTCCGACTATTGTAAGAATTTTATACAAAGTGTATTTTACCCAATACGGTTAATTTTTCAAGAAAATGTGCTCTGCCAATGCAAGACTACTCGTTAAGCCCGGTGACTCTATTCCAAACAAGTTAACCAATCCGGGTAGTCCGTGCTCCCGGGCATCTTGGACGCAGAAATCAGGCTCGTCCGCTCTGCCTATTTTGGGCCGTATTCCCGCATAGTCCGGGCTCAGCCTTTTTGCATCGCAATTTGGCCAATATTCGCGTATTGCCCGTGCAAATTGTTCCTTGCGCGACTCATCAACCTCGTAACTAGGTTTATCAACCCACTGAACGTCTGGCCCGAATCGCGCTCGCCCTTGCAGATCAAGAGTGAGGTGAACGCCAAGGCCACCCGGCTCGGGTACTGGATAGATCAAACGAGCGAACGGGGACTTTCCGCTCAGCGAGAAATAGTTCCCTTTCGCAAATCCTTTTTTGGGTATATCTGGCACCTTTCCAGACCCAAGTAACGTTGCTAGTGCAGTCGATTCTAGTCCTGCTGCATTAACGATTGTCGGCGCACTAATTTTACAGTCAGAAACGCCACCGACTCCAAGGACCAACTTGCCGCCACTAAGCTCACCTTTTAATACTGGGCTTGCATAAACGACGGTTCCACCGGCATTCTCTAAATCGGCAAGCAGCGCAAGCATCAGCCCATGACTGTCAACGATACCGGTGGAAGGTGAATTTAAGACTCGTGTTGCCCGCAACTCTGGTTCGCGTTCTGCGACTTCCGCCGCATCAATCCAGCTAAGATCAAGGCATCCGTTAGCTATTGCAGTCTGCCTAATATGCTCTAACTTAGCCTCTTGGGTTTCGCCATTTGCTACTAACCATTTCCCAATTTTCTTATGAGCAATATCTCTGGACTGGCAGTAGTCGTACAACAAGTCTCTACCTAGGCGGCAAACCCGCGCTTTAAGCGACCCCGGGGGGTAATAAAGACCGGCATGAATTACTTCACTGTTGCGCGAGCTAACGCCCTGGCCGAACGAACTTTCAGCCTCAAGGACAATTGTTTCTCTGCCCTCTAATGCGAATTTACGCGCTACAGCCAAGCCAACAACACCTGCACCAATAACTATAACGTCAGTTTTTAACATCTAAGAAAGTTCGGCCGCTGTTTTAAGAGTTTCAACAACAAGGCTCTGATCACTCTGTGACAGATATGGACTCATAGGCAAACTAAAAACAGACTCGGCAAGCTGATCACCAACCGGAAGATCTACGTTCAAATCTTCAACCGCTGGCTGTTTATTTAGCGGTATAGGATAGTGCACCGCTGTTGGTATACCCCGATCTTTCAGCAACTCCAGTACTTGCTTTCGATTTGTGCTAGTCAATGTAAACTGAGCCCACGCACTTTGGTTATGCGCCTCTACAAACGGCAATCCAAAAGCATTCGCTGACTGCAGCGACGTTTCGTAGGCTTGAGCTACCTTCTGGCGCTGATTAATCTCATCAGCGAAGATAGCAAGTTTAGGCAGAAGAATAGACGCCTGTAGTGTATCTAACCGGCTGTTCACACCCACTCGAATGTGGTGATACCTGCGATCTTGTCCATGGCGTGCGATCTGTCTGATTACTTTGGCAAGCTCCTCATCACTGGTAAATATCGCACCACCGTCACCGTAACAGCCTAAGGGCTTGCTAGGGAAAAAGCTTGTCGTTGCAATAGTGCTGAGGTTGCAAGACTTTCTGCCTTTGTACGTTGCACCAAAACTCTGCGCAGCATCTTCAATAACGGGGATGCCATACTTACTTGCAATTGCGTTAATGGCGTCAAAGTCTGCGCATTGTCCATAGAGTGAAACAGGAATGATAGCCTTGGTTCTGGGGGTAATTGCTTCCTCGAGTTTGGTGGGATCTAGATTGTACGTTTTGGGATCAACGTCTACGTACACTGGCTTTGCACCCAATACCGCAACGGTCTCAGCCGTCGCTATATAGGTAAATCCCGGTGTAATAACCTCATCACCCGACCCGACACCCAATGCCATTTGTGCAATTTGCAGCGCATCTGTACCGTTGGCACAGGTGATACAGTATTTTGCACCCGTGTACTCTACTAGCTTCTCTTCAAGCTCATGTACTTCAGGCCCTAATATGTATTGCCCATGCTGCAAGACACGTTGAATGCCTGCATCAATTTTATCTTTTATCAGCGCCTGCTGAGCGGCCAAATCGATAAACTGCATTTACTCTACCTTTACTACAGCGCCGTTAAGTAGACGGTAAACTGCGCCTGTATGCTGGCACCGCACTTCTGACTCACCGTCCAACGGCAAATCGAGCTGTTCGCCATACTCACTCATCCACCCTATCTGTTTGGCGGGTACACCGACCATTAGAGCGTAGTCTGGAACATCTTTATTGATGACTGCGCCAGCACCGATGAACGAAAACTGCCCTACAGTGACACCACAGACGATCGTACAGTTCGCACCTAAAGTTGCTCCACGCTTCACAAGCGTATCGCGGTATTCAGATTTGCGTTCAATTAGTGAACGTGGGTTATATACATTGGTGAATACCATACTTGGGCCACAGAACACGCCCTCTTCAAGGTGCACATTGTCGTAAACAGAAACATTATTCTGTATTTTGCAGTTGTCACCAATCGTCACTTTATTGCCAACAAAGACATTCTGACCAAGGGATACACCCTTGCCTATCATTGCACCACCGCACACGTGCACGAAATGCCATACGCGGCTACCCTCACCAATTTGCGCACCGTCGTCTACGATGGCTGAGGGATGGACCGTATAACTCATTCTGCTATCACCTTATGGAGCAGCGGATGTGGATTATCAGGGTTCAGCGTCAAATTCGCAGACCGGATGCCCTCAACAGTCTCTATTGCGGCGCGGTTCTCCTCAACGCCATAGCCGTTACCGGCCAGGATGTTTTCATAGCTTTGGGTATGCAGATCTGTAAAACCGCCCGAGAACTCTAGCTCTTCATCCTCGATTGTAATGCTACGGTAAGTCAGTTTTTCGCCTTTCACGGCATTCTCAGGCAGATGATTCGCATCTATTGAGAGGAACCAGCGGACTCGTGCTTTGTCGTACTCTAGGTAACCGCTTGCAGTTTTATCATCACGGTAGTGCACTTCGTTTTTGCGAATATCGCCAAAAATAAAATGCAGCATATCGTAGAAATGCACACCGATATTGGTCGCTACCCCGCCCGACTTCTCATCAAACCCTTTCCAAGACTTCAGATACCACTTTCCGCGGGATGTGAGGTACGTCAGATGCACATCGAATATTTTATCTGGGGCCGACGCTTGGACTTTATCGCGCAAGGCGATGATAGAGGGGTGCAGCCGTAACTGCAGGATCGAGTTAACCTTGGCCCCATACTGAGCTTCGTATTTAGAGAGGAGATCTAACTCATCGGTATACAACACCAAGGGTTTCTCACAAATCACGTCAATGCCGTTCTTCAACGCGAACTTCATGTGTGGGGCGTGGAGATAGTTAGGTGAGCAGATAGCCACATAATCGAGTTTACGGCCCTGTAGCTTCTCGTCTTCAACAAAAGCTTCAAACTGTTCAAACTCGGTAAAGAACTCCGCATCAGGAAAGTGGCTATCCATAATACCCACAGAGTCATTAACATCCATGGCTACTACAAGGTCATTTCCTGTATCTTTAATGGCACGCAGATGTCTTGGGGCGATGTAACCGCCAGCACCAATAAGGGCGAATCTTTTCATTCTGTTCTCTTAAAGTCGCAAGTCTGAATCATCTTTGGGCAGCACGTGTTTAACGTCGTAAAGAACATGCTCAGGCTTGCCTAATGCACGTATTTTCTGTGCGCCCCACTCTTTAAACTCCTTGTGATCCACCGCAAGGACGATTGCATCATACACACCCTCAACTAACTCGGGAATCAGCCGCAAGTTATACTCATGCTTAACCTCTTCAGGATCGGCCCAGTCGTCATAGACATCGACATTCATGTTGAAGCTCTCTAGCTCTTTGACCATGTCGATGATTTTGGTGTTGCGTACATCCGGGCAATCACCCTTGAAAGTAAAGCCAAGTACCAAAACCCTTGCTTCATCGATGTGTATCTTTCTACGGCTGACGGCTTTCACTAACTGAGTAGCCGTATACTGCCCCATTCCATCGTTAATGCGACGGCCGGCCAGGATTACCTCAGGCTGGTAACCAACCTCTTTCGCTTTGTAGGTAAGGTAGTAGGGGTCCACGCTGATACAATGCCCCCCAACAAGACCGGGCTTAAATGGCAAGAAGTTCCATTTAGTCCCTGCGGCGTCTAGTACTTCTTGGGTATCGATATCGAGGATATTAAAGATCTTCGCGAACTCGTTGATTATGGCGATATTCAGGTCACGCTGGGTGTTCTCTATCACCTTAGCGGCCTCGGCAACCTTGATTGAGCTAGCCAAATGAGTCCCGGCGGTAATAATGCTGCGGTACAGCTGATCGACATATTCAGCAATTTCAGGTGTAGAGCCTGAGGTTATCTTCTTGATCTTGGTGAGAGTATTAACTTTGTCACCCGGGTTTATGCGTTCAGGACTGTATCCCGCGAAAAAGTCGACATTAAACTTCAGCCCCGATCCCTTCTCGATAATGGGAATACAGACCTCTTCTGTTGCACCGGGGTAGACTGTTGACTCGTAGATAACTACATCACCTGATTTGATAACGCTGGCTAGCATGGCCGAAGACTTACGTAGCGGCGTTAGATCAGGAGCGTTGTTCTCATCAATTGGGGTCGGCACGGTGACGATATAGGTATCGCAACCCTCAAGATCATGTAGCTCACTGCTAAACTTCAATCCTGACGCTTTTGCTAGCTCCTCGTCCGATACCTCTAGCGTAGAGTCGTGACCTTTCTCTAGCTCTGCGATGCGCTGCTGGTTGATATCAAAACCAATCACCTCGCGCGCTTTGCCAAATTCGGCCGCTAATGGAAGCCCTACATAGCCAAGGCCGATAACAGCAATCTTTGCTTCACTAATATTCATTATTCATCCAATACTTTCATTACTTTGCAATTATACAACATCAATCCGAAAAACTCAGCGAGTTAAGCTGCTGATATCTAGACAACAATTAGTAACAATAAGGGCCTCGTATCGCGCACTCATTAGGGGCTTAGCGACAAAACTTTTCAACCAATCGGTTAAAACTATCTAACACTAGGTCGCCAATAATCTCTTTGACCATGTCGCACATGGAGAACGTAAACCTTGGAATTTATAACAGTAAAAAGAACTCTCCAACGGCTTGCTTTTCCATACAGTAATTGTCGGATTTCTTCTTCGAACTCGGAGTTTTCAGGCGCCAAAGGATGCGATTCAGGAAATATCTCCAGGCTTAGAATTTTTTCCTCAAGGCCACTTTTCCATTTCGCGGCATAAACAGGATTTTCAAGCTGATACCACCTGAAAGCCTCAAGAATGTTTTCCCCAGCAAATGGCGTAATAACGACAGCGTAATGCTTCATTTTAACGTCGCAAAAAAGTCACTCGCCTCAAGTCCGTCACCATCTAGGGCTTCAGATAGGCCTTTACGAATTCCTGCCACACTTTGCGCGTATTCAAGTTGATCCTGTGCTTCTTGCCAAGCATCTGCATCCATAACCACAAGGGCAGGCTTTCCATTCACGGTTAAGATGGAAGGTCGACCGCTATCTTTTAAATGACTTACAAAGTTAGCCGTATCTCGCTTAAATTCAGTTAGCGGTCGAATATCTTTAGTTATATCCATAATAGACACCATATAATCACTTAATATGCGTCATTATAGATGCGAAAGCGATGTTTTGTCGAATGTGCATCTCATGGTTTTGCCCAGGGAAAAACCACTCTAAAGCAACACCTCGTACCCAATTTTGATTTTTAGTTCTCAACACTCACTCTTCGATTCTTGATTGAATGTCCGCTATTTCAGCCTTTAAACGCTCGTACTCTTCCACCTTCCGTTTTAAGAATCGCGCAGTAATAACCCCTTTATCTGAAATGCCTTTGGGAGTCAGAAGGTACAAGTAACCGGATTTGTTATTTGAACGCTTGAAGTTTTCCGCTTTAACCAGGCCACGCACTATGAGTGCAGACAATACGTAGTTGGTTTTACCCACACTCACCCCCAGCTGCGAAGCCAGTTCGCGCTGTGAAATATCTGGGCGCTCTTCTATTAACTGAAGAACCCGGTAATCGTATTCAAGGGTATCGCTGTTTTGGGTCATTTAGGCACGCTACCGCCCCTGCTTGCCACAGTGCGGTTACATTTAAAACGTTCGTTCAATCTATGAACATAGACTAACAATGTTGCAATACCTTTACAAAGCATTGTTAGTTATATCGATCTAGTATGCAGACTTTAATAAGGCACTCAGGAACCGAATTACCTATAAGATGTTACAAACAATTAGCGGAATCTCGCTCTAACTTTTTCAATTTTTGCCATAGCACAGCTCTAGGGAGATCGATACTCATTGCCTCCATACATTGATCGAGTCGTTTCGGTGTTTCAGTTAGGTAGGTAAGTGACTTTTTCAAATCTTGCATAATTGAGGATCCATAGGCTGTTTCAGCTTTGGAGATGGCCTGACCAAGCTCTTTCTTTGATAGTCCCAACATCGATAAATCAATAATATCCCTAGAATAAACCGCGCGATCCGCCCAACGATCTGAATTAGCAAGTAATTTTGTAGTCGCCATATCAAGCCTACTCAATATGGATACTCCACATATCCTCGAGACTACACCAGGCTTTTGAATCTCTACTCTACCCTCATTCACTATTTCAAATTTTATCAATGCACTTTCGTTAATACTCACCACCATACGTATTCCATACTGATCCATACGCATTCGATCTATAGCTAACCCTTCTTGGTGCTCTTTAAACAGACCCAATCCCACTTGGTGTCCTTTCGCTACCTCTCGCAATGCGCGATAACCTTCCTTGCTAGAGACCACAAAATCTATATCAATAGATTCTCGGTATTCCCCATAAGCAAGGGCGATTGCCGTTCCTCCACCAAAAAAGCACTCACTCATATCAAAGAGATCTGTATTAATCGCCTCAAGCACCTTAGCAATAAGTTGATGGTGGGGTCTTTTAAAATTGTAATCGCAAGTCTTCATGAAAACGCTCTATTTAAATTTGCCATCAATAACTTTTCTGATTCTGCCATTTCATTTTCATCAAAGTGACGGGAGTTCCTTTCGTAAATGGCATGTGCTTCGAAAGGTTTTAGGTAGTCTCTACCCGTTATATGCCAAGAGAGCTTTTTAAGTTCTGGATAGTCTTTAAGTCGAATGATGACAGGGATAAAGTCATCTGGATTGAGCTGGCGAGACCCCTCTTTTACTTTCTCGGCTAACGTTAGCTCAAGATTTAACGCATCGACTACAGCGAGATAGCTATTCAAGCTTGATGCTCCCTCACCTTTCTCAATTCGATGCAATGTAACTCTTGAAATACCCGAAGCACCTGACAATGCTTCAGCGGTTACGTTCAAGCGTTTTCGTTCTTGCTTTATTGCTATCCCAATATTTTCAGCGTCCACTTAAAACACCATTTTTGTTTCATATTTTTTACAATATAGTGTTTTTGATAAATTTTTGATACATTTTTATCTATGAACTTTTTAAAACAGTATCCACACTTTGCGTCTACACTTAAAACATCACGATACAGGGAGGTAAGTGATGGACGTAAAACAATTTTTAGATGATTTGATGGCACAACTCGATGGTGCCTTTGCTGAAAACACCCTCAAAGCGTATCGCAGTGACTTTAAGCACTTTGCTAACTGGGCAATATCCAATGGTTTAGATCCTCTACCCCCTAAAGCTTCAGATCTAGCAGCCTACATCGCCGATATGTCCGAACGTCAGAAGAGTGCAACGATTCGACGCCGTATAGACACGTTGGGATCCATCTGCTTTTTCTCTGGCTTTGGTAGTCCTACCAAAACACCAGAAGTTAAAATTGCTCTGAAAAAGATGCATCGAAAAATCGGTAGGCAGCAGAAACAGGCGCACCCGCTGACACTCGATCTTTTAGAGCAACTTTTAAAAAAATGTGACTCCTCTCTAGCCGGTCGGCGCAATGAACTTCTGCTTAGAATCGGTTATGAGACCATGCGCCGCTCCTCAGAGATCTGTTCATTCTGTTTCGAGGACTTAAAAACACTTCCAAACGGTCACTTTGCGTTAAACCTTAAACGCTCTAAAACCGATCAGTTGGGCGATGGCAAACTCATCCCTATAAGCGATCTACTAGCAACCAAGATAAATAAATGGAAGCGTCGAATCGGTGCTACAGAGGGGCGTATTCTGCGATCCATCCGCAAAGACAACAAAACCTTGGGTGACAAACTCAACCCGGCATCCATTAATATTATTCTGGTCGATCTGCAATATAGGGCTAGGCGTAGAGATCTGCCACACTTAAGCGGCCACTCGTTTCGAGTAGGCGCTGCTCTGGATATGTTGAATGCAGGCGTGCCGTTAGAGAAGATTATGCTGCGTGGCGGATGGCGAAAAGAGACAACGACATTAAGGTATCTGCAGAGTTGGGTCGATAACGTAAACCCAGCCGAACTTCAAATTGAGGAGTGTACGCCGGTTTGGGAAGTGACCCGCTCGAAAAATTAAGAAGCCTGATTTAGCCTCAGCATCAGCACCAATGGATCGGCTGGTGACTCTTTAAAACCATAATACTCGTAAAAGCGTTTAGCAGATTCGCTCAACGCATGCACAAGCAAAGCACGGACACCTGTATTCTCAGCAACATTAATAGCTCTATTAAATGCATCTTGAAGAAGCGAACCGCCAAGTTTGATACCTTGAGCGCGACGATCAACGGCAAGCCTTCCTAGCACCAACACTGGCACTGGATCTGGCATATTTCTTCTTATGTTACCAGTTGCTAGTTGATGTGATACGGCGCCAGCGGCCATCGCATAATAACCCCATACACGCTGATCACTGTCAGTAGCAACAAATGTACGGCTGGCCCCACTTGCCTGATTAACCAACGCTTTTCGTTTTAACCAGTCATCAAGGATACGCTCAACACAGCAAAAATCTGCATAGGTGTGATGGGATGCCAACGGCTGGGGAGCAAGCAGATCAAGCTTCACTTGTGTTCCACACGGGATCTAAAGCCAACAAACGCTTCAGGCCCGCATTGGGTTTAGGAGGTGTATCCAGAAGATCTGTAAACTGTTTAAATTTTTCCGCATCCAAGGAGAAATGAACCTGGTCCAGAAGAACGGACTGTGCACGCTCACAAGCAGCTTCAAGCATAAAGTCAGACCGGTTTTTACCCAACATATTGGCAGCATGATCAATCAAGTCGCGCTGCTCAGGCAGTGCACGAAGATTTATAGCGGCAGCACGCATAACAAGACCTCTTTGTATGTACAAACGATACACAAAGAATAAATACCTTGTATATCGATTGTCAACACGAATGATTTGGCAGAATTATCCAAATTAACTACTTTTTGAAAATCCAAACCTCCAAAAAGCGAAATTAGAAATGATGAATTTTATTTAAGTACTGACAGCTCTACGGACATCTTCTGCCAACGCCCCAATAACTCGAGCAAGACAAACGCTCTTTGTTCACCGTCGTATTCTAAAAACACTGCTTGCAGGTCTTTGAATGGCCCATCATTGATAGAAACCTTATCGTCTTTGGTGAACTGCTTTTCAGAATCGATGTGCCTTAACTGAGCTCGAATGGCATTGACGGCAGCTGTTGGCACGATAGCCGGTTCATTTCCAAAGCTAATCAGCTTAGCCACTCCGCGTGTTGATCGAATAGGGCGCCAATTACTCTCTTCTTTGGAGAGGTAAATGAATAGATAACCTGGAAAAAGCGGTGTCTCTATTTCAGTTCGCTTTCCTTGTTTGATTTGCTCAGTTTTAAGCAGCGGCAGGTAGGTTTCAAAACCTTGCTGTTCAAGCTCAAATTGGGCTTTAAACAATTGACCAGGCTTTGATTGAATGACGAACCAGCTGTACATGACTTTGTCTCAAGAACTATTCTTAAAGCATTATAAACAAAAAAGAACGCGCCTTGAGAAATTCCATCTTCTCGCGGCGCGTAAGATTTTTGGCATTTGCCTGAGATCCCTCTCATCACTTCAATCCTTTGAAGTGTTTGTAAAGCTCACAACACTCCATTGCAGTTCACTTTACTGGGATCACTCCCATGTGAGCCACTCCGTTGGCTCCTTTAGCTACATAGGTAACTAAATCAAAAATAGGGTGCGCTTTGAAAAATTCCCTCTTCTCGCCACGCAACAGATATTAGTCGAAACTTGAGATCCCTCTCCAAACCTCACTCCGTTGAGGTTTGAGTGTAATGCATCATTGCCATCCTTTGCCGATCACATCACTGGACATTAAACGACAGACTCAATCGAAGGGACTCATTCCTGTAAAACTGTAGTGCCTGCTAGGGAACACTACAGAGTCAGAGTCTATCGTTCAGGGATCCCTCCCTGCTGTGCCCATCCTGCGGCACCCTTAACCGCCCTCATAACACGGTTAAATATATGGTTGATGCGCATTGAAAAACTCCCTCTTTTCGCGGCGCATCAGATTTTGGCAATTGCCGAAGATCCCTCTCCAAACCCAAATCCCTTTGGGTATTTGCATGCATCGGATCATCCTTGATCGATCAACATGTCGATTTCAATCAGCTCTCAGGAGCGAAGGGGGAGCTCACTAACTAATCCACTATGCTGGATGGATTGGTTAGGTGGAAAACCGATTCGAGATCTCTCTCGTTATCCCCATTCCGTCGGGGATGTATATAGGTATAGAACAAGATTTAAATTTTTGCGTAATAAAAAATGAAAAAAAGTTTAAAAAAGTTCGATTTTTTAACAAAAACCCAGAGCAACATCTCTCTCAAACCCCTATGGATAGTGACTTTCAGGTAGATTTTAAAAAACTAAAAAAATTTGTCGTTTTTTTCTAAAAAATGATGGTAGTCGCAAAGCTAAGACTAATTAGTGGAATAAAAAGAAAAAATTATTACGCACATTTTCAATTCCTCTGCTAAACCTTAATGAGGTGTCCACGGAGGGATAGTTATTGTGAATCCATTTGAATCAGCCATATACAGCATTACGACATTAGCCAAGCTTAGACATAAAGCTTGTGATACAGAGCAGTTGCGCCATCAATGGCAAACATCCAAATCCACACTGACAGAAACGGATTTCATAAGAGCGCTAAACTCACTTAACCTAAAAGCAGGGATAAGAAACTGTAAAATCAGTGACTTACACAATGAATTTATGCCCGTTGCAGCACCTATGTCCGATGGGCAATACCTCACCCTTCTTCGCGTTAATCAAAATGGACAGGATTGGTTCTGCTTAGTCATCAAGCCCGGCGAGACCACACCCAGAAAACTCAATTTGGCAGAGTTTGATCAGCTCTGGGATAACAGAATTATTTTCATTAAAGAGCGAGAAACCCTAGGTTCTGATCGCCGATTTGATCTGAAATGGTTTATCCCTTCCCTGATTAAACACAAAGGGATTTTTACCGAAGTCATCATAATTTCTGTATTCCTTCAGCTATTTGCCCTAGCCACGCCCTTTTTCTTTCAAATCGTTATGGACAAAGTGCTGGTGCATAGAGGCTTCACTACGCTGGATATTCTGGCCATCGGATTTGCTGCACTGCTGATGTTTGAATTGGTGATGGGCATCGTTCGCAACTACCTGATGGTTCATACCACCAGCAGAATTGACGTGGAGCTTGGCGCTAAGCTTTTTAACCATGTCATGCGCTTACCTGCAGCCTATTTCGATTCACGCCAAGTAGGGCATACCGTGGCGAGAATCAAAGAGCTAGACACACTAAGGGAGTTCATCACTGGGGGTGCATTGACCCTGATGATTGATCTTAGCTTTCTTCTGCTCTTCATCGCTGTGCTTTGGATGTTTAGCCCTACGCTCACGTGGATCGTTCTTGGGTCACTTCCGTGCTACTTGCTGTTATCTATACTCATCACACCCACTTTGCGCCATCGCTTAAATGAGAGTTTCAAACGCAGTGCCGAAAACCAAGCGTTTCTGGTTGAATCGATCACGGGCATCGATACCGTTAAATCAATGGCGCTTGAGCCAAAGATGCAGCAACGCTGGGAAAAGCAGATTGCCCAAGCGACCAGCATCGGCTTCAAAGCTAAAAACCTCGGTAATATCGCGACTCAAATTGCTCAGTTTATTAGCAAGTTCACCACGGTGTTAATTATCTGGTTTGGTGCCCTTCTGGTCATGGACAATCAGTTAACCATCGGTGAATTGATCGCATTTAATATGATCGCGGGTCGAGTCAGTGCACCCATTTTGAAACTGGTTCAACTCTGGCAAGACGTCCAACAAGCGGGTATATCCTTGAAACGTCTCGGCGATATACTCAATACGCCCTCTGAGTCTGACGCTCAGACAAGCCAAGCGTCTCTCCCTAGCTTGCAAGGCTCCATTGCCTTTCAACACGTCAGTTTTCGCTACAGTCTGAATAGCCCCACGGTTCTGAATAGGATCAACCTTGAGATCAACGCCGGAGAATCGATCGGTATTGTCGGCGCTTCAGGCTCTGGCAAAAGCACACTGACCAAGCTGATTCAACGGACTTACCTACCCAACTTAGGAAAGGTGCTCATTGATGGTGTTGATTTAGCACAGGTCAACACTGATTGGCTTAGATCCAATATCAGCGTCGTTCCACAAGAGAGCTTTTTATTCAATAAAAGTGTGCGCGACAACATTGCGATACGCACACCCGGTGAATCGCTAGAAACCATTGTCAAAGCCGCCAAACTGGCCGGTGCGCACGAGTTTATCACTGAGCTTCCAGCTGCTTATGACACCTTGGCGGGTGAGCGTGGCAGCAACCTCTCAGGGGGGCAGCGCCAGCGAATCGCGATAGCGAGAGCCCTGATCAGCAATCCAAAAATTCTGATTTTTGACGAAGCAACGAGCGCGCTCGATTACATTTCAGAAGAGAAAATCCGTCAGCAGATGCACTTGATCTGCAAAGGGCGCACCGTCATCACCGTCGCTCACCGCCTCAACACAGTAAGACACTGCGATCGAATTCTTGTACTTGATCAAGGCGAGTTAGCTGAGTCTGGCACCCATCAAGAGCTGATGACATTAAACGGCCGCTACGCCGAAATGATTCGTCTTCAATCGGCCGATCAACCATCAGAATTTAAGGAGGCCATCGCATGAGGCTGACATCAAAAGAGCTGCACGATTTTTTACCTGGTGCGCTACTGATTCAAGAGCGACCACCCAAGAAATGGCCGAGGGTAACTGCCTACTTAATCGCCCTGCTGATGATGTCAGGCCTCACCTGGGCGTCTATTGGTGAGGTAGACATTGTGGCAAGGGCATCTGGAAAAGTCATACCAACCGGACAAACAAAACGAGTTCAATCGTCTATCACAGGGAAAATCGATTCGATCAACATCACCAATGGTGATGCGGTTCATGCCGGTGAAACCCTAATTGAACTGGATGCCACAGAACCTTTTAATCAACTCCAGCAGAAACTGGAGCAACAGAAGTTTAAGCAACATGAGATAGAGCGAACCCGGCTCTTTGCTGAGTATTTAGAGAAAGGCAACGTCAAGCTGCTGTCATCCTCTAACCCTCAACAGGCGCTCTTTTCAGAACAGATAGAGAGCTATAACAAGAAACTTGAACAGTTAAACGCGCAACTGCGCAGCTCAGAATTGAGTCATTCACAGGCTAAAACGCAACTTGATTCAATGTCACAGCTCTACTCAATTGTAGAGGCAGAGACAGAAGCGATTGAGTCATTGGTTAACAACGGTGCTGCATCAAAGAGTGCTCTTCTTACCCAACGCCAACGGCTTATTGAAGTGGAGGGTAGCCTAAGGGCTTTACAACTGGACGTAGCTTCAACCTTGAGCCAGGCCGTTTCAATTCAAAAGCAGATCCAAGCATTTAAAGCAGAGAGCAAAGCGCAGACGTTGAACGAGCTGCTTCGACTGCAAGAGGCAGCCAGAGTTCTTAACGGCGATATCACCCAATTAGAGTGGTTTATTGAGCAGCATAACATTCGCGCACCGATTGACGGGATAGTCAGTGATCTCAACGCATTTACAGTTGGCGCTATCGCTACCAGCGCTGAGACCCTAATGAATCTTGTGCCACTGAATCAATCATTAAGAGTCGAAGCCTGGTTGCAAAACAGCGATGTAGGTTTTGTACAAACAGGCCAACGCGCCGAAATTAAAGTGGATGCATTCTCGTTCACAAAATACGGCGTAATCGATGCTGAGATCGTTCACCTTGGCGCCGATGCACAACAAAATGAACAAGGCGTTTTACTCTTTCCTGCAGAACTTAAACTCTTCTCAGAAACCTTAGAAATCGACGGCAATTCCCACCCCCTGCAACCCGGGATGAGCGTCAGCGCGGAATTAAAAACAGGCAAAAGGAGGATCATCGAATATCTACTTTCACCGTTACTAAGAATGAAAACAGACTCAATAGAGGAGCGATAGATGAAAAAATTGTTATCCATTCTGAAATGGACCACCTCAATCATTATGGGTTTTCTGATCTTATTAGTATTCATAAGACCCGATAACTTCAACCTCTACGCTGCCGCAACAGCATCTGCTGTCGGATTGTGTAGCTACATCAAATATAAAAAAATCAAAGTAGGACGATGGGTGGATTTCGCCAATCCATTTTTCATTGGCCTGTTGATACCTGTATTGATGGTGCGTGTTTTGAAGGTGATGGTATGAATACAGAAAACATAACGGTTAAAGATGTTGTGATATGGAAGCTAACGTTTGTCATAACCCTTATATCTATGTTTTTTGTACCTCCAGAGCACAATACAAAGGTGTTTTTTATGACCCTTTTTGTGATGCTGATATCTATCTACTTAACTAAGTGGAAGGTAATTGGAATCAATACTTTAGGGAAAATTCTTTTCTTCTTACTACAAATCTTAGTGGCTACCTGGGTATTTCTAGTAGTACACAATTTATAAAAAACTAAACAAAGTAAAAAAGGACTTTTACTATGAGCAATCTTCGCGAGGAACTACTGGATGTTTTTGAGCTAGCTAAATCAATTAAAAGTTTTGATGATGCTATAGGTATTTTTGAGAGCAAGGACAGTACACCGCTACAAGCTGCTGCGGCTGGTATAGCCCTTATCGGCGCAACGATAGATACAATTCCAGACAACAACAAATCCACCCTTCTTAAGGTTATACAACACCATTTCGCCAGCTTAACTTTTGCATCTTCCATAGCGGATACATTAGATAAACACAAAGAAGGAACAGCAAATTTATCAGACTATATATCTACACTTGGCTCAATACTGTATGCAATCCCTACTCCACAGACGCGTCTTTTGGGTTCTATTTTAACCAGTTACCCATTAGCTACTGATTTAGGAGAGCACTTAGCTGAACAAGGGGCTCTTGATCCTATCTTTGACATGATTTTGCATCAGCCTGATGTTGAACTCACTTGGAATGATTGGGAGTTTGCAGCGAATGATCAATATGTTGAAGCACCCAGTTTCGCCAATGCAGAATCGATTACCTCACCGCTCGTTTTAGATCTGGACGGCGACGGCGTCGAAACTATTGGTATTGATCAAGGTGTCTATTTCGACCACGCTGGCGATGGTTTTGCTGAAAAAACTGGATGGGTATCACCTGATGATGGCGTGTTGGCCATCGACCTGAATAATAATGGCAAAATCGATGACGGAACGGAGCTGTTTGGTAATAACACCGAGCTATCTATCGGAGAAACGGCCGCCAATGGGTTTGAGGCTCTAAAAGAGTACGACTCTAATTCCGATGGGGTGATCGATGAGTTTGATCGAGATTTCCAAGCGCTTAAAGTCTGGCAAGACCTCAATTTAGATGGACAAACTCAAGAGTTTGAACTGAAAACTCTAGAAGAGCTCGGAATCACATCGATCAACCTGGACTACTCTGAAGATTCACAGCAACAACAAGGCAACCACTTCATTCAAACGAGCTCGTTTGCAAATACAAATAGCCCTTCCAATGAGCTGGTCGATGTCTGGTTTCAAACTGATGAAACGCAATCCATCTATCAGGATTCCACTCAAACAGCTGATGACCTAATCAACTACCCTGATATTAAGGGCTGGGGTTATGTGGCCAACCTACAACAGGTAATGGCACACAATACAGAGCTCAAATCGATGGTTGACCAGTTCATTCAAGAGTCCGACCCTGCTGCACGATCTGCGTTGGTTAATGAGATCATCTACCAGTGGACGGGGGTAGCCGACGTCGACCCCTACAGTCGCGACCCAAGCCGCATTTATGGGCACGTCATGGATGCTCGACAGCTTGAGGCGTTAGAAGAGTTAACGGCTAAAGACTATGTTGGCACCTGGTGCTGGGGTGAACATGACCCAAACCCACATGGCCGCGCGGCACCGGTTCTGATCGCACAATTCAAAGCATTTAGCGACTATGTCGAAGGGCAGCTCAACGCCCAAACCCACTATGCTGAGGCTTTTGATTTGATTGGGGTTAAATTTGATTCAAGCACTGGTCAATTTGCTCCAGATACGGAGAATTTCGAAGCCCATCTGCAAAGCCTTATCGATCAAAACGATCTGTCACAAGCCAACTTACTCTTCAAAACAGTGCAGCAGCTATCGAGCCTGTCACCGGCTTATGACGTTGTAATAGATGATCTGAAAGAGCACCCCACTCTTGCCCCATGGCTTATTGATTCACAGATTACAGGTACAGATGCTTCTGAGACCCTGACGGGCTCAAATGCTGATGATCTCATTACGGGTGGTTTAGGCGATGACCGACTTTTTGGCGGCGTGGGTAATGATATTTACCACTACAGCATTGGAGACGGCTCTGATCAAATCTATGACAGCCAAGGGGACGATGTGCTTCTGTTTGGCGAGGGTATTTCGGCCGATAACCTTCTATTTGAGCGAGGCATCAGTCACATCGACATTCATCTGCTGAATGAAGATGGCGCAAAAAGTGGCGCTGCTATTCGGTTAGAAAACGTATTTGACTTTGATGGCAGCCTTCAGGAGGGCACCATTGAAACCCTACGTTTTTATGATGGCAAAGCTCTTAATCTATCAGAAGTGATCACTCACTTTTCGACGAAAGGCGGCAACAGCGACGATTATTTATTCGGTTCCGATCTGGCGGATACACTTCAAGGCAATCAAGGTAATGACACAGTTTACGGTGGTTCCGGGGATGATCTTTACCTATTTACTCAAGGGGATGGGCAAGACACCTACATTGAACATTCCGGCAGAGACACAATTCGCATCGTTGGAATAGAGCAATCTGATCAGCTAACTCTTCGACGCATTGGAACTTCTGGAGAGGATCTACTGATCCAATTCTCAGACCAAAACGGTCAATTGACGGGAGATCAGATCACCATCAAACAGGTCTATGACAAAGGTATTATCACACCCAATCTGATTGAAACAATTGAACTAGTGAATGCGGAGGGGGTTTCAACACAACTATCTATTTTTGAGCTTAACAGCCTCTACCAATCACTCGACTCCAATAGGCTCTATGGACTTGAGGGGGATGATAGGTTGCAGGGAGCCGATGCCAATGAATACCTAGAGGGCGCCGGTGGTGACGACCATTTAATAGGTAACCGTGGAGATGATCACTTATCTGGAGGTGAAGGAGGTGACCTGTTAGTAGGTGGTGAAGGGGCTGACGTTTTGCAAGGAGGTAAAGGCAAAGACACCTACCTCTTTAGCCGAGGTCACGGTCAAGATGTGATCAACAACCGCGACCGTGACTCCATCGATAGGGTGTTGTTTGATTCCACTATTAGCAAAAAGCAAGTTGATATCAGCCGGATCAACGATGATCTCTTAATCGAAACAGGGCAGCTGGGGGATCTAATTACCGTCAAATCCTTCTTTAATGGCGATCTTATCTCACTCGACACCATCAAATTGATTGAGTTCAGTAACGGTGAACAGATGAATCTATCGGACATTGCCCAGCAGACGCTTGCGACCAGCAACGGCGATGATCATATCCAAGGCTTAGCCTCTGCTGATGTCATCAGTGGTCATGGTGGCGACGATACTATCTCCGGCGGTGGCGGCGATGATCTTATCCACGGAGATCAGAACAACGATCTCATCTATGGCGATTCCGGCGATGACGAACTATTTGGTGATCAGGGAGAAGATCGTCTGCATGGCGGTAGCGGTTCGGACCACCTGTTTGGCGGCAACGAGTCGGATCAACTTTATGGTGGATCCGGAAACGATAAGCTATCAGGCGACAACGGCACGGATCATCTCTTTGGGGGCAGTGGCCAAGACAGGCTTATGGGCGGCAATGGCGATGACCAGTTAACCGGCGGTAAAGGGGATGACCTGCTGGAAGGCGGAAAAGGCGATGATACTTACATTATTCGAGCGGATGATGGATCTGACCAAATAGTGGATAGCAGTGGGAGTGATACGCTTGTATTGGAAGGCATCAATTGGGAGCGTCTTCAGTTGGAGATGCTTAATGATTCGCTACTGATAAAAGACCGTAATTCCAGCACCGAGGTGACTATACAATCGGGAAATAAAGGAGCCATTGAGAGAATAGAAACAGAGGATGGCTGGGCTAACATGGCTGATATCAACACCATCATTCATGCGATTGCTCAGTTTGACGCGCTCGATGAAGAGGAGGTGACGTTAGAAGATAGAAACTCTCTCAACAACACCTTAGCAACCGCTTGGCATAGTGAGTGATATTGATCGTAGACAAGAGGGTCAGACCGAAAGGTCTGCTCCCTCAAGTTACCTCTGAGGTGAATTCTATTTAGATAAAGTGATACAATTGTATCACTTAAATCTTAGGGGTTATCTATGAAAACAGAGTTAGTAACCAACCTTAAAAGGCACGCGACTAAAATTCTTAGTGAGTTGCATGTCAACAAGGAGCCTATCTTGATTACAGAACATGGACAGCCTTCGGCCTACCTAGTAGACGTAGAAGATTACGAGTACATGCAAAACCGATTGGCTTTGCTTGAAGCGATTGCGCTTGGTGAAAAAGACCTTGCAGAAGGCAAAGTTCATACTCAAGCTGAAGTAGAAGCTAAGTTGGATAAATGGCTAAGCTAATCTGGACAGAAAAAGCGATCGATGACCTTTCAGAATTAGCAGAGTATGTGGCTATTAGTGACAGAGCCGCAGCAAAGCAGTTAGTGCAGAGAGTACTGTCTAGCGTCAGGCGACTGGAACAACATCCTGAATCAGGTCGCCGCTTACCTGAACTTCCATTACAAAACTACAGGGAAGTGATCACTCCACCCTCACGCATCGTCTACAGAATAGAGAAGGAAAAAGTATTTGTGATAAGGGTGATACGACAAGAACGCGATTTAAGACGGTTAATGCTAGGGCTTAACACTCATAACCGATAAGTCTTTCAAATAAAATCGCGGCCTCAGAAAGACCGCACCAACTTACCGAGTAGCCTCTGCCCTTGCAGCGGCAGCGCCAGCCGCATCGCCGGCCTGTTCGCGAATCAGTGCCAGTTCACGCCAAAGTTTGCGCTGATAATCGGGAAGTCCCGTTGCAACGGCAACACCTCTTAGCGCAACCTGCTCTGCCTGAATCAGATTCAATTGGCGACGTTTAATAGATGCTAAATGTAAATAGACCTGTGGATCGCGCGGTGAGATACGCAGTGCGCGTTCAACTTGGGATTCAGCACCTGCCAGATCACCTCTGTCTGCGGCCTGTTTTGCTTCGGCGAGGAGTGACACCGTTGCAGAGTTAGAGTTTTCATCAATCGCGAGCGGCTCAGAGGGTGCAATTTGAGCGGGCTGCTGTTGTGAAGGTTGAGTCGGTGCAAAGTTCGGTACATCGTAGATGGGTGCAACACTTACATCACCGCGGGGTTCCACCGGAACAACCGCACCCGGGGCAACCTTTGCATTGCGTGGCGACACATCACGTTCCTCTACCGGAGTGAGGTAAGGGCTTGGGCCCGCACAGCCGACCAGTAAGGTCAGCACAGCTGTAATGGATAAAGATTGGTACAGATTCATGAACCGGCTCGACGTTCTCAAGATTAAGACGCACTAAGAATAATCAGTTGATTGCAGAAAATCTAATTAAACCAACCTTTGAACCACTCTAATGGCGATTTAATCGCCTCCCCAGGTTTGCGTTTGCCACCACAGTTGACTCGCTGAACCGGTTCTGTTCCTTGAATATAGGGAACTGAACGAGCCCCCTCACACTGCTGATCAGTTTGAACATTTTGCGCTGCATCGACCCAAACATACTCCACCTCTCTCGGTTTTAAGGCCAAATAGGGTTCGGGCTGCTCTCTCTTCATCAGATCCGTCCACACCTTTAATGCGCCACCTGACCCAGTAAAGGGTAAGGTCGCATTGTCATCCCTACCCACCCAAACAACGGCTAAACGGCTGCCGGTAAATCCAGCAAACCAACTATCTCTCTGCTGATCGGATGTCCCTGTTTTACCCGCCACATTTAAGTTGCTGGGCAGCGTTCTGTAGAGGGATCTAGCCGTACCCTCACGAGCCACCGATTGCATAGCATAGTGAATCAGGTGAACCTGTTTAGGATCCACGACTTGATTGAGCTTAAAGGGGTAGCGAGAGAGCTCTTGCCCATAAGCGTCGGTGACTCGACGAATGGCGCGAAGCGGCATTCTAAACCCATTCGCGGCCAGCGTTTGATAGACCTGTGCCACTTCAATAGGGGCCAAGTTAAGCGCTCCCAATAGCAGTGATGGGTAGGGTTTGATCTCTGAATCAACACCTAGACGCTTCAGCATATCGATGACCGAATCGACTCCTATATCCAAGCCTAGGCGTGCAGAAGAGAGATTGTAAGAGCGTGAAATCGCTTCGTATAGAGGCACCATACCCTTCTCTTTGCCGTCAAAGTTCTCAGGTGACCAGACAGACCCATCCGGCTGCTGCATCTGAAAGGCGCTGTCTTCGATAAGAGTCGTGAGTGTGTACCCCTTCTCTAACGCGGCCAAGAAGGTCGCCGGTTTAACTAGGGAGCCAATCGGACGGCGAGCATCTAAGGCCCGGTTAAACCCAGCAAATCGGGCATTACGTCCACCAATGACCGCCAACAGCTCACCGGTTTGCGGATCGGTGACTACCGTTGCGCCCTGCAGAGGCTGTGCTTTTTTGCCATACTGTTTTTCTAACAACGCGATGCGTTCACTTAACGCCGAAGCCGCATGCTGCTGCACTGAAGGATCCAGTGCCGTGAAAATACGAATCCCCTCAGAATTCAAATCCTCTTCGCGATACTCCTGTCGAAGCTGTCGTTTCACCACATCCAGGTAGGCTGGGTAAGCCCCTTTTAAACGGGTGCCTCGTTTAATGACATCGAGCGGCTGTTGTATCGCACGCTGGTACTGATTTGAGCTGATCATCGCTTGATCCAACAGCAGTTTCAGTACCAGATCACGGCGTTTTAGGGCTCTCTCTGGGTGACGCCGAGGATCATAGTACGAGGGCCCTTTAACCAAACCCGCTAGCAGCGCAATGTGATGCAGCTCGAGTTCAGCGGCGGGACGGCCGAAGTAGAAGAGGCTACCTTGACCAAAACCGTGGATCGCACGCGCGCCGTCCTGTCCCAGATAAACCTCATTAAGATAGGCCTCAAGAATTTCATCTTTCTCGTAGTGTAGATCCAGTAAAACGGCCATCGGCAGTTCAAGCAGTTTACGCGAGAGGGTTCTCTCGGAGGTTAAATAGAAGTTCTTGATCAGCTGCTGAGTGAGGGTACTCCCCCCCTGCACAAATCGACCCGCACGAAGATTGACCCACATCGCTCGAGCAATGCCCTTCAAAGAGATACCGAAATGATCGTAAAAGGCCCGATCTTCAACAGCAACTAAGGCCTGGGGCAGTAGACTGGGAACATCTTGAATACGCACCAGTTCACGATCTTCATTATCACCGGGGTAGATCCCCCCTATCAGCACTGGCTCTAAACGCGCCAGCGTCATGGAGCGATTGTTGGCATCCATCAAACGAGCTATCTGCCCTTGCTGGAAGCTAAGAGTGACGCGCTTAGATCGTTCAGCGCCCTCAGGAAAATCAAAGCCACGGGTATAGATGTCGGCTCGATTGGCACTGACTCGCGCCGTGCCAGGTCGATTGACCTGATTACCAATGCTGTAACCCAGCGCTTTTAATTCAAGTTGCAAAGCCGCAGAGTCCAAGCGTTGGCCTGGGTAGAGTTCTAATGGGCGTGCATAGACCTTAGCCGGCAGCGACCAGCGTTTGCCTTCAAACTTTTCACGCACCTGCGCATCGAGGTAGACCAGACCCACCGCGGCAACAACGGTAGCGACTAACCCCAGTTTAAAAAGAAACCAAAACAGCGATTTAACCCAACTGCGGCTCGATTTTGCTTTGGTTTGCTTAGATTGATGTCTCTTTTTTGTCATCTTCTCAGTATAATCTTCGACCCGCTGGCGCGTATCTCGTTAGGCCAGCTTATGTTTAGTAAGGGCAGTTTAGTCGAACTATGGAATCCACGCTGGTAAACAATCTACTCAATCCAGCTTGCTACCCGCATGAGGTGAGCGAGTTTGAAGTGATTGAGACGCACATCGCGTGGCTTATCAGAACCGGCGAGTTCGTCTACAAAATCAAAAAGCCGGTCAACTTTGGATTTTTAGATTTTACTACACTTGAGAAGCGAAAGTACTTTTGTGAGGAGGAACTTCGCCTCAATCAACGTCTTTCTGAAAATACCTATCTAGAAGTTGTGGCTATCGGCGGTACTGAGACCGATCCAGTGATTGGAGCGACAGGTGAGCCGATCGAATACGCCGTCAAAATGCGTGAGTTTGCTTCAGGGCTACTGCTCTCCGAGCTACTAAACGTCTACAAATTCGACCCCAACTGGATCGATAAACTGGCTGATAAAATTGCTGACTTCCATCAGCGCGCACCCATTGTTGCCCCCGGAAGTCCATGGGGTGAACCCGATAGCATTGCCGCCATTTCCGAAGATAACTACAGGGACATCGATCGTTCGCTTATTCCCGAAGAGGATGCCAAAGAGCTCGACCGTCTTTGGCAGCACATTAAAGATCGTTACCAACTGCTTGAACCCTTAATGCGTCGTCGCAAGCTCGATGGCTCGATTCGTGAGTGTCACGGTGATCTTCACCTGGGCAACATCACCTTAGATGGTGATTCACTCCTCGTGTTTGACTGCATTGAGTTCAACCTAGAGTTCCGTTGGATCGATAAGATGTCGGACCTTGGCTTCCTGTTGATGGACCTAGAGGCTAACGGCCACCCTCGTTGGGCGAACCGTTGTCTTAACCGCTATATGGAGATCACCGGCGATTACGAAGGGTTAATTCTACTGCCCTACTACAAAGCGCACCGCGCGATGGTACGAGCGAAAGTCGCCATGTTGGGCGAGAAACCCAATCTTGCTGAGTTCCAACACTACCTTAAACTGACCGCCGAATACGCGGCTGCGCCACTACCGATGTTGGTGATGATGCAGGGGATTAGCGGCTCCGGTAAATCACATATCTCTAGCAAATTAGCCGAGCTGATCTCCGGTGTTCGTGTACGATCAAGTGCTGAGCGTAAAAAGATCTATCGCAAAGCGTCTCGCGAAGGTGAAAGCCTTGAGATGTACGGTGCAGACATGAATATGCGCACTTTCCTAGAGATGAAGCGCGTCTCTGGCATTCTGTTAGAAGCGGGCCAGACTCTGATTCTGGATGCCGCATACATTCGCCAACGTTCACGTCGACAGTTTCTGCAACTGGCCGAAGAGCTGGGCTGCCCAGCACGAATCATCGCTTGTGAACCCCCAGAAAAGGTCATCGAGGCGCGCCTGGCTAAACGATCTGAAGAGCGTGAAGACCCAACAGATGCAACTATTGAAGTGATGCAAGCGCAAAAACGCGTCGCTGAGCCATTAAGTGAAGAGGAAGAGAAGATCGCCCTTCACATCGATACCAGCGAAGAGAATGCGCACCTTAAGATCATTCAATACTTGATTGATCAGAAGCTGCTACCAGAGACGGTAAACTGCGGATAACCCTCCTCAGTGGGCTCTGCACTCTCGACTTCCACCTCGAACAGTTGCCTTAAGTGAGCGACCGTTAGAACAGAGTGGTCACCCTCGACAACAGAGTCTTGGGTGCCAAGTAAGTAAAAGTAATCCCCCATTCGTGAAGCTAAACTCGCCTCTTGCAGGGTCACTACAACCGCATAGCCCTCCTCTTTAAACGATCTAAGTAGCTCCCCTGCCCGACGTTTAAACTCGGCATCCATTGCAGTGCAAGGCTCTTCAATTAACATTAGGCTGGGCTCATTGGGGCGACTCACCAAATCACAGGCCAGCTGCACACGCTGTCTCTCGCCTCTCGAGAGCGTTTTAAAGGGGCGCTGCAATATTGATTCGAGTAACAACTGAGTTTTTACCCTTTCACTGCGCGATTCGAATAAGGCTTCACCAGCACCCGAAGAGTGACCGGCCTGCAGAAGCAGAGACGAAACATTCATATCAGGATCAAGATTAAACTTTGAGAGAGCCTGACTTAACTCAGGAAAATGGCTAAACAGATCCACGTCGTAGGCCTGCAAGATGACACTGACTCTGTGACGTTCAAAGGGATGATCAGGCATACCGTTTCTCTCTATAAAGCATTAAAATTTGAAAAAATTTTAGGTGAAACCCATGATTCTGTGCAGTGTATCGGATTTAGTCGACGGTGAAAGCCGTGGTTTTGAACGGGAGGGCCTATCCCTTTTTGTTGTAAAACAGGGCGACCAACTCTCAATTTTTAAAAACAGCTGCCCCCATCGCGGAATTCGCCTAGAGTGGCAACCAGACACTTTCTTGGATGTCGAAAAGCAGTTCATCCAATGCGCCACGCATGGCGCACTTTTCACGATAAACGAGGGTGAATGCATTGCGGGCCCCTGCCCAGGTGAACGGTTAGAGGCGATCCCCTTTGAAATCATCGACGGGAATATTAGGTTAACGATTTAACCTCTAGTGTCGCTGACAAACTGTTCAATTCGGTTAAGCGCCTCATCGATATTGGCCAAAGAGGTGGTGTAAGCGAAGCGAACAAATTTGTGCGCCTGATACTCACCAAAATCGGCACCAGGCGTCGCGACCACGCCCGCCCTCTCTAGTAACTCCCAGCACCAACTAAAGCTGTCATCACACAAGTCTGAAGCATCGGCATAGATATAAAAAGCACCCGCTGGCGTTCTAGGGACTTTAAAACCAATTCGCTTGAGCCCTTCTAACAGGCGATCACGTCGCTGCTGCAACTCCTCTCTTCGCAACTCGAACAGTTCAATCGCATCAGGTTCGAATGCTCTGAGCGCAGCATACTGAGACAAGGTCGTGGGAGAAATGTAGAGATTTTGTGCCATCTTCTCCATTTCAGCCACCGCTGATGCATCCGCTACCAACCAACCCAAGCGCCAGCCCGTCATGCCGAAATATTTTGAAAACGAGTTGATCACGATGCAGTTTGTATCGATGCTAAAGGCACTGGGAGTCTCTGCACCGTAGGTTAGGCCGTGGTAGATCTCATCAACAACCAAGGTGCCACCTAAACGAGAGACCGTTGCTGCAATATTGGCAAGCTCTTGTGGATCGATGACCGCTCCGGTTGGGTTAGCTGGCGAGGCAATAAGAACGCCTGCAGTCTGTTCATCCCAATGCTGCTCAACCAATTCAGCGGTTAATTGGTAGTTCTGTTCATGATCCACGGGAATAGAGACCGCTTGGGCCTCCACTATGCGCAAAAATTGACGATTACAGGGGTAGCCTGGATCGGCCATCAATATCTTTTGATCACGATTGGCTAACAGGGCAAAGGTCAATTGCAGTGCAGCTGAAGCACCTGCTGTGACTAACACATTGTCTGCGGCGATCTTCTGCCCGTAACGCTGTTGGTGAAAGGCTGCAATTTTTTCACGAAGAGCCGAAATACCTGCTGCCGGTGTGTAGGTCATAGGGGTAGTGTCCAGCAGACGTTTTGCCTCCTCGATCACCTGGGGTGCCGCACCAAAATCGGGTTCGCCCGCCCCTAAATGGATGATAGAGCGCCCCTGATCGGCTAACGCATGAGCGTGTTTAAGCAGATCCATCACTTTAAAGGATTCAATTAACTGCGAACGCTGACTCCAACTCTTAGACATATCACCTCCCGATCGAATCGACACAGTATACTTGTTACACCAACAGAGACTAGCCATCTTTATACTGTTCTGGTAACTTCGCTGACTTACTAAAAAACGGACTCTCTCGATCCAACGTATTACCCAATAATCGAGAGCAATAATACAATCACAGGGTACGAGGCAGACACTATGCCAAGCAGTAATACTGAATCTTTTACTCACATTGCGCCATACGACATCAAAGACTCAGAAGAGTACATGAACGATGCGCAGAAGGATCACTTCCGACTTATTCTTAAAGAGTGGAAGCGCGAACTGATGGAAGAGGTCGATATGACCATCAACCACCTTAAGGAAGAGGCTAGCAACTTTGCTGACCCTGCCGATCGTGCCAGCCAGGAAGAGGAGTTCAGCCTTGAACTTCGCACACGAGATCGTGAGCGCAAGCTGATTCGCAAGATCGATAAAGCACTCGAGTCAATCGATGAAGACGATTTCGGCTATTGTGAAGCCTGCGGTGTAGAGATCGGTATTCGCCGACTCGAAGCTCGACCAACGGCAACTCTCTGTATCGACTGCAAGACGCTTGCAGAGATAAAAGAAAAGCAGACAGGCAAATAATAGAAGCGCGGTTTGTACCGCGCTTTTTTATGTCCTTTATATTCATACAATGAACTACATTGGTCGATTCGCCCCCTCTCCAACAGGCCCTCTTCACGAAGGCTCACTGCTAACCGCGCTGGCCAGTTACCTAGAAGCTAAAAAGCATCATGGACTTTGGCTAGTCCGAATAGAGGATCTTGATCAACCACGCTGTCAGCAGGCGCATGAAAAGGCGATTCTTGAAGCGCTAGAAGCCTACGGTCTCCATTGGGATAAAACGGTCATGCGTCAAACTGACCGAATCGATCGCTACACTGATCTCTTTCAGTCGCTCATCGCTCAAGGGCAGGCATATCGCTGTGGTTGTAGCCGAACGGACTTAAAGAGTCGGCACGCCTTACCGCATTACGATCGGTACTGTTTGCTGCACCCTGCCAATAAAGAGCCAACCGCAGTCCGATTTAAAGTGGAGCAATGTTCAGGGTTTGATGACCTCCTTCAAGGCTCTCAGCCGACTCCTTCAGAAGGGGTTGGTGATTTCATTCTCTACCGTCGTGATGGCATTGTTGCTTATCAGCTTGCCGTCGTACTGGATGACTATGAACAGGGAGTGACTGACATTGTTAGAGGGTCAGATCTGCTTGATGAAACGCATAAACAGCGAGCACTGCAGCTCACACAGGACTACCCTCTGCTGAAATATGCTCATTTGCCGTTGGTGTTAGCCGCTGATGGACAAAAACTATCGAAACAGACCTTTGCGTGCGCCTTGCCAACAGAACCATTGGAAATCATTAAACAACTTAAAAAGGCGATGGTTAGGCTTGGGCAGATTGATGAAAAGTGCGATATACCGAGCGATGTAGAGACTTTTATTCAGTTCGCACTAGACGTTTGGGATATACAAAAAGTTCCAAAAGTTATTAAAAACAGCTAGTTATTTAGACTTTGGTATGAAGTGTTAAATTTTTTTCACTTTAGAGTTGAATAGAGCTAATGGATTACCTATAGTTGCTCCACAACAACAAGAAAGGACGGCGCAATACTTAGCTCAAATAAAAATAACAAGAGCAAAAGGTGCCGACGAAATACCTGCTCCGAATAAAAATAAAAATGGAGCATTACTCGATCGTGAGGACTGTCACCGCAAGGGACAATAAAAATAACACCAAATTATTGGTGGCAGCCTCACGCTCGAACCCCCAAACGCAAATCCTACCCCTCTAAAATTCATTTTATATAAGACATTTTCAGACCGGTTATTAATTCTTACTAACTACTGGTAGACTAGCGCCTTTGTATTTTGACTCGAACTGTTTTTAAATGACTTCTCAAATTGTTCTGTTCCTTTTGGGCATTGCCGCGATTGCTGGCCTCTATTTTGCGCTTCGTACTAAAGCGGCACCGATCACTGAAGCCAATATTGAAAACACCCAAGCGGATGATCTAGTCACAGCCATTTTGCCGGAAGGTGAACGTCGCGTTGTTCCCGAGTCGATCCATAACATTCCTCGCCACGCTCTGGATGACAATGCCATGCGTGTCGTCTACCGTTTGCTTGATAACGGCTACGATGGCTATCTAGTCGGTGGCTGTGTACGCGATCTTCTGGTCGGCAAAAACCCTAAAGATTTTGACGTTGCTACCTCCGCAACCCCTGAGCAAGCAGAACCCCTATTTAACCGTGCTCGACTTATTGGTCGCCGCTTCAAGATCGTCCACGTCCGTTTTGGTCGAGAGATCATCGAAGTCACCACTTTCCGTGCCGGACACGACAGCGTTTCAACCTCTAAGGATCAATCACGACAGGCCGCCTCTGGCATGCTGCTGCGTGATAATGTCTACGGCACGATCGAAGAGGATGCAAAGCGCCGCGACTTCTCGATTAACGCGCTCTACTACAACGTTGAAGACAACTCCGTTTACGACTTCGCTAATGGCTACCCAGATCTTCTGGAAAAACGCATTCGCATCATCGGCGATGCTGAAGAGCGCTACCGTGAAGACCCTGTTCGCATGCTGCGCGCCGCTCGCTTTGCTGCAAAACTGAGCTTTGATATCGACCCCGACACCGCCCAACCGATTCATAAACTGGGTGGCTTGATCAGCAAAGTCGCTCCTGCTCGCATGTTTGATGAAGTACTTAAGCTATTACAAACCGGCTACGGCGAAGCCTGCCTTCGCCAACTGCTCCGTTTTGATCTATTTAAGTACCTTCTACCGGCCACTGATCGCATGTTAGGTAGCGATGAGTACCCAGTCGAGCAGCTCGTTAACAATGCGTTACGCAATACTGATCGCCGTCTTGCTCAGGATAAGAGCGTCAACCCCGCTTTTCTATTTGCAGCGATGCTTTGGTACCCGCTGGTGGATCGCATGCGTGATCTTGAAGGACATAAAGACCTACCGCCTCTACAGCGACTTCACGAGGCCGCTAATCAGATCCTAGGTGAACAGGTCCGAGCGACTGCCATTCCAAGACGTTTCTCCACGACGATTCGTGAAATCTGGGAGATGCAGCACCGTCTAATGCGCCGCGATCGTGCCGATCAACTAATGGAGCACCCTCGCTTCCGTGCTGGCTACGATCTATTAGTGTTGCGTGAAGAGAGTGGTGAAGATCTTAACGGAATCAGTGGTTGGTGGACCGAATACCAGAACAGCCAACCCAATGCTCGTCCTCAGATACCCGCTGAAGAGCGCCGCAAACGCTCTCGCCGTCGCCGTCCTAATCGTAAGCCAAAAGAGCAGTCATAAGATGATTCGCGCCTATATTGGATTGGGCAGCAATTTAGAGAATCCTCTACAGCAGGTGGCTGACGCTCTGCGAGAACTTCAGGCGATTCCCAACTCTAAGCTAGTAGAGCACTCCAGACTCTATCGCTCCGACCCAGTGGGTCCTCCTGGACAACCCGACTACATCAATGCGGCTGCTTGCCTCGAGACAAGCTTAGAAGCTGAACAACTGTTGGATGAACTGCAAGCGATAGAGCAGTCCCATGATCGTGTTCGAGTGCAACACTGGGGGCCGAGAACCTTAGATCTGGATATTTTACTCTTTGGTGATCAAGTCATTAACACTGAGCGACTTACTGTACCCCACGCTTTTATGCGTGAGAGAAGCTTTGTCCTCTACCCTCTCGCTGAGATTGAACCCAATTTAGTGCTACCAAATGGTGATCACCTAAGCGAAATTTTGCTGGAATGTCCTATGGGCACACTGGAACCAATCGCACTATAATAGTGCGCATCTTATCGAATAGAGAGACTGATTAAATGAGCACACCAAGCCTGCACCGTTTAATTGAGAAAAAACAGGCGGGAGAGAAGTTTGCGGTTCTAACTGCTTACGATGCAACCTTCGCCCATGTCGCCAGCAGTGCTGGCGTAGACCTGATACTGGTCGGTGATTCATTGGGCATGGTTCTGCAAGGTGAATCCAGCACACTGCCGGTAACGGTTGACGATATGGCCTACCACACTCGCGCGGTGGCTATGGGCAACCAAGGGTCGCTGATCGTGTCTGACCTGCCCTTTATGAGCTACTCAAACACTCAGCAAGCGGAAGAGAGTGCCGCAAAACTGATGCGTGCAGGTGCTCACATAGTCAAATTGGAAGGCGGTGCTTGGTTAACTGACACCATTTCAGCACTCAGCCGCCAAGGCGTACCTGTCTGCGCACACCTAGGTTTAACACCACAATCGGTCAATAAATTGGGTGGATACAAGGTACAGGGACGCGACAATCATGCTGCGACGTTGATGCTTGAGGACGCTCAGCGCTTACAGGACGCAGGCGCAGATATGCTGGTGTTAGAGTGTGTGCCAACCCTACTGGCCTGTGAAATCACTAAAAACCTCGACATCCCAGTGATTGGCATCGGTGCAGGTAATCTTACCGATGCTCAAGTGCTTGTAATGCATGATCTGCTAGGTATTACACCTGGACGGCGTCCCAAATTCGTTAAAAACTTTATGGAAGGTGCTGGCTCGATCCAAGAGGCGATTGAACAGTACGTTGCCGACGTTAAAAGCGGCACATTCCCTGGCCCAGAGCACAGTTTCGAATAATCTATGAAAACCGTTACGACCATTGCCGAGCTTCGAGCTGCGGTCACTGCAGCACGTGCTGCAGGTAAAAAAATCGGCTTCGTGCCGACCATGGGCAACCTTCATCAAGGTCACTTAAATCTTTTGATTCGGGCTCGCGAGCTTTCAGACTTTGTTGTCTCATCGATCTTCGTTAACCCGTTACAGTTTAATAACGCTGACGACTTGGAACGATACCCGCGCACCCTTGAAGAGGATCAGGCAAGTCTGAAAGAGTTTGGCTGTGATCTGCTGTTTGCGCCAGCTGAGGCTGAGGTCTACCCAAAGGGTCGTGATTCACAGACCTTTGTTGAAGTACCAGAAGTCTCTAATCTTTACTGCGGTGCTAGCCGCCCCGGACACTTCCGCGGTGTCACGACCATCGTCAACAAACTGTTTAATTTGGTCCAACCTGACCTAGCGGTATTTGGTCGGAAAGACTTTCAACAGCTGCACGTGATCCGCCGTATGGTCGATGATCTATCGATGCCCATTGAGATTGTTGGGGAAGAGACAGCCCGTGCTGAATCAGGTTTAGCCCTGAGCTCTCGTAACGGTTATCTAACCGACAGCGAACTGGCTGCAGCGCCAGCGCTCTACCAGCAACTGAGCCAAATCCGTGATCAGGTTCAAGCGGGTAGCAATGAGTTTGCAGTGCTACAGGTCAAAGCGAGTGAAGCACTAGAAGAGGCAGGGTTCCGTCGTGATTACGTGCATATCGTTAATCGCAATACGCTTCAGCCGGCGACACCGGATGACACTCAATTGGTGATTTTAGCGGCCGCCTATTTGGGTCACGCTCGTCTAATTGATAATCTGGAGTTCGATCGCTAAGCCGTTGCGATCGAACCCTTACCAATCCCCTCAAACGCACGCACTTCAATCTGTTTGCCAGGTAGGGTTGCAGCAATGGTTTGCGCCAGGTGATTGGCGATCAACTCCACGGTAGATTCCGTGTCGATCATGTAGACCACTGAGGTAGGAAGCGTTAGGCTGAATGTCCCCTGGGGTGCTTGGTAGGCAAAATCGACAGACTGTTCAGTGCGACTGACAACGTGATCTTCTGCCCCTATGTAGATATCTTCAAAGCGCTTTGCCCACTGCGCTTCAAGTGCTAGATCACGCTCACCATCAACTAGAATGTGGATTCTTGAGCGGTGTCCATGAGCGATACGTTGGCAGTTACCCTCATGCTTCTGTAGACCGTGTGTGTAATGGTAGTAGGCACCGTCAATCACTTCCGGGTATAGGGTCACTTTGATACCACTGACCGTTGGAAAGATCGCAGCCAACTCCTGTTCACACCAACGAGCGACGGGTTCAGGCTCTACCGCATCCACAGGAAGGATCTCAAACGCTTGATGTGGCGCGCTGCATCTAAGTGTCTCACCCGATGGGTAGTGCCACTCCACAGTCGTGTTCTGTTCGGCTGAAGTCACCTTTAGGTTAGGTGTCTTATCAGCAATCACTAACGAGTGATCTAAGCCTGCATCAAACCACTGTTTCACGCGCTTTTTAACGATGCCAAAATCGACAATCATCCCCTCATCATTTAATTGGCCGTCCAGCTCTAAACGGACAGCCCAGGACTCACCCACAAGACCGCGTTGTGCGTCCAGATAGGTAAAATCAACATGGGTAAGATCATCAACAAATAGCTTCACACACGACTCCTAACAGTTTGTGCTGCTATTTTAGCGAATCGGGATAAGAAATCACCTGATTGTTCGCAGCCACTGGCTGCTCCGGTATAATGCAAAAATCTTAATTCAGGTGAACCCTTCCTATGCGACTCGATAAGTACCTTGCTCAATCCACCGGTTTCTCTCGTAAAGAGGTGAAGCGCATGCTGCACGCTGAAGAGGTACGAGTGAATGGCGAACTCGAAAAGAACCCCGCACGCAAAGTGGCTGAAGAGGATGAAGTCATTCTGGACGGCTACGAAATTGAAGCCCCGCGTGATCGCTACATCATGCTTAATAAACCCCTGGGTTACGTCTGCTCACACGACGAAGGGGATCATGCATCGGTGTTGGGTCTAATCGAGCTGCCCCGTGTTGATAACCTAACCATTGCCGGTCGGTTAGATGTTGATACAACAGGGTTAGTACTGCTCAGTGATAACGGGCAGTGGTGTCACCGTATCACCTCGCCACGTCATAAGCTGGGTAAGATCTATGAAGCGACCTTGGCAGACCCGATTGATGAGAGCTACATCGAGAAATTCGAGCGCGGTATTCAGCTTAATGGTGAGAAAGAGCTCACTAAACCGGCAAAATTAGAGATTCTCTCTGAGCAGGTAGCCAGAGTGGAGCTGTTCGAAGGACGCTACCACCAAGTAAAGCGCATGTTCGCAGCACTGGGTAACAAAGTAGAAGAGCTGCATCGCGAATCGATTGGACCGATCGCACTGGATGATGATCTCTATGAGGGTGAGTGGCGAGAGCTCACTGACGACGAGGTAGCCAGCATCTTTAATGGCTAACTTCGAATCGCTCATCAATCAGGAGATTCAAGCCAATCCAAACGGCCTTCTGATTGTTGATGAAAACCTCAACCCAAAAACAGTTCAAGCCGCCTCCGGTTGGCAGGCTCTGACCAACCGCTTTGATCAGCAACAAGCACTTTGCGCTCAAGGCTGGCAATGCTCACTCTCTGATTTTGAGTGGCCTACAGACTTAACCACTGATCTTATTCTGTATCGCATCAGCAAAGAGAAGGCGGTTGTTAATCATCTCATCAATTTGGCAGCAGAGCAGTTAAAGTCCGGTGCTCGCCTAATCTTGTTGGGTGATAAATCAGAAGGGATAAAAAGCTACGCCAAAAATGGCCAAAAATGCCTAAACGGTGATCGCTCTGAGGTTAAATTGGGCGGCGATAGCTGGAGGGTCGAACTCACAGTAGGCCAGGCAACAGGCACACCGTTAGATGATCAAGACTATCATCAAGTCCGAGAGGTTTCCAAAGTAAGTGAATACTCACTACTATCAAAGCCCGGTGTATATGGTTGGAAAAAAATCGACCAAGGTAGCCAGCAGCTGATTGAGCGCCTACCTTATATCCTCAATCGTCAGCTACCGATTGGAGCCGATCGTGTGTTAGACCTGGGCTGTGGATCAGGTTATCTTACTCTCGCTTCCTGTAGCCAAGCATCTTTCATCACAGCGACTGACAATAACGCAGCAGCAATCAAAGCGACGCAAGCAACCTTGGCAGCAGCGAACTTTCAGGCTGAAGTTTGCTTAACCAATGCCGGTGAAGAGTTGGCCTCTGAGTACGATCTGATACTATGTAACCCGCCCTTTCATAGTGGTTTTGGGATCGATTACGATTTAACTGACCGCTTTTCGAGAAATGCCGCTAGACTGTTAGCAGCAGAGGGGAAAGCCTGTTTCGTCGTGAACCAGCATGTACCACTGAAACGTATCGCATCAAGCTACTTCGAGTCTGTCGAGCTTGACCAAGATACAGGACATTTTTGCACCTATTTACTGACTAAGCCTAAGCGCTAGAGTTTTATGACTAAAGATTATCTACAACAATCGTTTTTCTTCTTCCGTTCCAACTTCAGTGCTCTATTGAGCATTCAACTGCCGTTTCTGATCATTCTGATGATCATCCAGATGAGCACTATTTCCGGAGTGGATGAGTCGAGCAACATGCAGGCACAGCTGATTCTGCTAACCGGTATGGACATGCTGTTTGTTCCTATCTACCTAGCGGCGACCATCTTCTATATGCAAGCCGTCATCGATGGAGGTTCGATCACAACCACGCAAAGCTGGTTTATGGCATTCCGCTGCTGGGGCAGACTATTTTTAACCTTCGTGCTTTCGGCATTGGTAACAGCACTGGGACTCATGTTGCTGATCGCCCCCGGTATCTATATAGCCGTTCGCTTAGCCCTGGCTAACGCCATCTGTGTCATTGAAGGTAAAGGGCCAATCGACTCGATGAAAGAGAGCTGGGAAGGCACTGACGGCCTGTTCTGGACCATGTTCAAAGGTCTGGCTCTGATCTTTGGTGGCCTGTTCATTCTAGAGGTGATCCTATCGCCGATGGTCGATCCAAGCAGCATGATCTCGATGCTGATCTCAGTCACCCTAGACTTCCTAAATGTCCTAGGCACCATCTACGCCTATCGCGTCTACCGCGCATGGCGTGACAAAGAACCGGTTGAGGATGAACCTTCGGTTCTTTAATGGTGTTGGAGCATCTTTTCGCGGTTTGCCCTTCGGGGCAATTCGCTCCTACAGTAGGACTCCGTTGCGGGCTTATCGCGAAGTCCTATTGTAGGAGGGAATTCAGCTCTGCTGAAACCCCGATCGATTTCAACAGCGGGTAACAGGCTGAAGGCCAGTCACCATACTTCGTAGGAAGATCAGCGCTCCAGTGACTGGCTTTAGCCTGTCATCTGCTTTCTTAGCGTTTTCCAGAAAAGGAGTAAAGCCTACCTGCGGATGACAGGCTGAAGGCCAGTCACCGCAAAGATCGCCACATCTTCGATATGGAACCAACAAAAAACCGCCATAAAGGCGGTTTTTTTAGTGCGAATCAGCAGTGATTAGTTCTCTGCAGTTTCGTCCTCTTCAAGATCTTTCATTGAAAGCTTGATACGGCCGCGGTTATCGACGTCCAGTACCTTAACTTTAATGACGTCATCCATGTTGATGTAGTCAGTTACTGCGTTCACGCGCTCTTTAGCGATCTGTGAAATGTGTACTAGACCATCTTTACCAGGAAGAATGTTAACGAATGCGCCGAACTCTTCGATGCGAACAACCTTACCTTCGTAGATCTTGCCGATCTCTGCTTCTGCAGTGATCGCAACAACACGGTCAACAGCTGCTTGTGAAGCTGCTTTGTTGTCTGCGTAGATACGAACAGTACCGTCGTCATCTAGATCGATTGAAGCGCCTGTCTCTTCAGTAATAGAGCGGATAGTTGCACCACCTTTACCGATAACGTCGCGGATCTTCTCTGGGTTCACTTTAAGCTGAGTCATGGCAGGAGCGTGGTCAGCCAGTTCTGGACGAGCGTAACCGATCACTTTCGCCATCTCACGTAGGATGTGAACACGAGCGTCCAGTGCCTGTTCTAGAGCGATCTCCATGATCTCTTCAGTGATACCCGTGATCTTGATATCCATCTGCAGTGCTGTAACACCGGCTTCGGTACCTGCTACTTTAAAGTCCATATCACCTAGGTGGTCTTCGTCACCCAGAATATCGGTTAGGACAGCGAAACGATCGCCCTCTTTAACCAGACCCATTGCGATACCGGCAACTGCTGAACTGACTGGTACACCCGCATCCATCATGGCAAGTGAAGAGCCACAGACAGAGGCCATTGATGATGAACCGTTTGATTCAGTGATCTCAGAAACAAGACGCATGGTGTATGGGAAGGCTTCCTGAGTTGGAAGTACCGCAGAGACACCACGACGAGCCAGACGACCGTGACCGATTTCACGACGACCTGCACCACCCATACGGCCAGCTTCACCAACAGAGTATGGAGGGAAGTTGTACTGAAGCATGAATGGATCACGACGCTCGCCTTCAAGCGCATCGATGATCTGTACGTCACGGCTTGTACCCAGTGTACAAGTAACGATTGCCTGAGTTTCACCACGAGTGAACAGAGCTGAACCGTGTACGTTTTTAAGAACACCCACTTCCACTTCGATTGGACGAACGGTTTTACCGTCACGACCGTCAATACGTGGCTGACCGCTAAGGATACGTTCACGTACAGTTGCTTTCTCGATAGACGCGAATACTTTAGAGACTTCACCAGCGCCTGGTGCGCCCTCTTCACCTGTTGCAAACTGCTCTACAGCGGCATCGCGAAGTGCTTTAAGCGTGTCTTGACGCTCCATCTTGTCTGCTACTTGGAAGGCTGCTTCAACCTGTGCACCGAATGCAGCAGTAATCGCATCAGTCAGCGCTTCGTTTTTAGCAGCTGGCTGCCAATCCCACTTAGGTTTAGCGGCTTCAGCGGCAAATTCGTTAACGGCGTTGATAACCACTTGCATCTCTTGGTGAGCAAATAGAACCGCACCTAGCATCTCATCTTCGCTAAGCTCTTTCGCTTCTGACTCAACCATCAGTACCGCTTCGTTGGTACCCGCTACGACCATGTCTAGTTCAGAGTTTGCTAGCGCTTCGTAGGTTGGGTTAAGGATGTAACCTTCATCTTCCGTGAAGCCCACACGTGCTGCACCGATTGGGCCAACAAATGGGATACCAGAGATGGTGAGTGCTGCAGAGGTACCGATCATTGCAGCGATATCTGGATCAACATTCTTATCAGAAGAGACCACAGTACACACCACCTGAACTTCGTTCATGAACCCTTTAGGGAACAGTGGACGAATTGGGCGGTCGATTAGACGAGACGTTAGTGTCTCTTTCTCAGTTGGACGGCCTTCACGTTTGAAGAAGCCACCAGGGATACGGCCAACTGCGTAGTATTTCTCTTGGTAGTGCACTGAAAGTGGGAAGAAGTCTTGTCCCTCTTTCGCTGTTTTTGCGCCAACGACAGTACACAGAACCTGTGTCTTTTCGTTAACAGTAACCATAACTGCACCAGTCGCCTGACGAGCGACCTTACCAGTTTCGATCGTTACGGTGTCATTACCGAACTGGAACGTTTTAGTAACCGTGTTAAACATCGATTAACTCCTAGTAATTAACTATGTTCCGCGTCCCCTGATCTTCACTCTTTTAAAGCCAGTACTCAGTTGAATTCAGTAAACTCAAGTGAGTACAGGCTGTCAGATCATTTGGTTTTGCGGAGGGTTTAAAGTAGAAAGGGCCATACTAAGTATGGCCCTAACTGGGTATCTAGCTCTTAGCGACGAAGACCTAGACGACCGATCAACTCAACGTAGCGAGTAGCATCTTTCTTCTTAAGGTAGTCCAGCAGCTTACGACGCTGGTTAACCATACGAATTAGACCACGACGTGAGTGGTGATCCTGCTTGTTCGCTTTGAAGTGACCCTGAAGGCCTTCAATGTTTGCAGTTAGAAGGGCAACTTGAACTTCTGGTGAACCAGTATCGTTCTGACCACGACCGTACGCTGCAACGATTTCAGCTTTCTTTTCAACAGACAATGCCATTGTTTTATCTCCTATTAGCAATATGCACACAGCCTAGGCTGCGGGTTAAGTCGCGCAACACCGAGCATATTTTCAGTGAAGCGTCATACCCTTGAGGGTAAATCAGTTTTCAGAGGTATCGAGTAGTCGACGAGCGCGTAATCGCCCCTCATCATCCACTTCAGCCATACCTAAGAATCGCTCTTCAGCAAAGAGTCTGACGAGGCCGCGCTCTGAGAATAAATCCCCTAAACGTTGCCCCTGCAGAAGACGATTTGCTAAATCTGCGGGTAATTCGATTGAAGGCAATGACTCCACTGCACTCCAGGGGGGCAATAATAGCGCATCTAAACGCATTTGTATGCACTCTAACGACTGATCTGACTCACGATGTTGTGCAATCTCATTCAACTGTTCGAGTGTCAGCATTGCGCTTCGATCGTAGGTAGCCACGGCAAGCCGTCGCAACATACTGACATGCGCACCACAGCCAAGTGCCAGACCTAGGTCTTCGACGATGGAGCGAATATAGGTGCCTTTTGAACAGTGCACCTCAAGATCAATCTCATCAGCACGCAGATCCAGCAGTTTGATCTCGTAAATGCATACCTGACGCGGCTTAACTTCGACCTTTTCACCTTTGCGCGCCAGCTTGTAAAGCGGCTGGCCATTGTGCTTTAAGGCCGAGAACATCGATGGAACCTGTTCGATTTCGCCAGAGAATTTGGCTTGAATCAGATCGTTTAACGCGTCTCGATCTAACTCAGGAACAGGCTTAGTTTCGATCACTTCGCCATCAGCATCACTGCTGTCAGTGCGAACCCCTAGCTTTGCCGTTGTGATATAGCGCTTATCAGAATCGAGAAGAAACTGTGAAAACTTAGTCGCTTCACCCAAACAGATGGGCAACATACCGGTAGCTAGAGGGTCTAGTGCGCCTGTGTGACCCGCTTTCGCTGCGTCATACAGACGTTTTACCTTCTGCAGGGCAGCATTCGAGCTGATGCCCTGAGGCTTATCAAGCAAAAAGACGCCGTCAATGCGGCGTCCTTTTTTACGTCGAGCCATGTTAGCCCTCGTTATCTTCGAGACGGCGAGCCTTCTCGATCAAGCTCGTTAGGTGACGACCGCGATGAATGCTCTCGTCATAATGGAAACGTAACGCCGGCATGACTCGCAGTGAGATGCCTTTTGCCAGTTCAGCACGAAGGAAACCTGCAGCCTGCTTAAGCACCTCTAGACTCTGCTTGGTCGCTTCCGCCTCATCCTGTTCACCCAGTGGGAGAACGGTAATGTAGACATCCGCATAGCCTAAGTCTTTCGCTACTTTGACGTGGTTAATCGTCACCATTCCAATGCGTGGATCTTTAATCTCACGCTGAATAAGGGTCGCCAAATCACGCTGGATCTGGTCCCCTACTCGGTCTGTGCGTTTAAAATCGCGAGCCATACAACCTCTTAGATGGTACGTTGAACTTCAACTGTGTCGTAAACCTCAATCTGGTCGCCGACTTTAACATCGTTGTAGTTCTTCACGCCGATACCACACTCCATGTTCTGACGAACTTCGTTGACGTTGTCTTTAAAGCGACGCAGTGACTCAAGCTCACCTTCGTAGATAACGACGTTATCACGTAGGACACGGATGCGTTTATTACGGAAGATTGTACCTTCGATAACCATACAACCGGCAACCGCACCGATCTTAGGCGCACGGAAGACATCACGAACTTCAGCAATACCAACAATCTCCTCTTTGAACTCAGGAGAGAGTAGACCACTCATCGCCTGTTTCACGTCATCGATGATGTCGTAGATAACACTGTAGTAGCGAAGCTCCATCTCTTCACGCTCAACAATCGCACGCGCCTGAGCGTCTGCACGAACGTTAAAGCCGATTAGGATCGCTGAGGAGGCCAACGCAAGGTTAGCATCGGTTTCACCGATACCACCAACACCGCCAGAGACGATGTTCACTTTTACTTCATCGGTAGAGAGATCTTCTAGTGAGCTAGTCAGCGCCTCTAGAGAGCCTCGAACGTCGGTCTTAAGGACGATGTTAAGCGACTTAACTTCACCCGCTTCCATGTTCGAGAATAGGTTCTCAAGTTTCGCCTGTTGCTGACGCTGCAGTTTAACTTCACGGTATTTACCCTGACGGAATAGAGCGATTTCACGCGCTTTCTTCTCAGTGGATACTACGGTGAAGTCTTCACCTGCATCTGGCGTTCCGTCTAGACCTTGAATCTCAACTGGAATCGCAGGGCCACCCGCTTCTAGCGGCTTGCCGTTTTCATCAAGCATGGCACGTACACGGCCGTAGTGAAGACCAGCTAGTACGATATCACCGCGCTTAAGGGTACCGTTTTGAACCAGTAGCGTAGCAACCGGACCACGACCTTTATCGAGACGTGACTCAACGACAACACCTGTACCTGGCGCATCTGGAACCGCTTCAAGCTCAAGAATTTCTGATTGAAGAAGGATCGCTTCAAGCAGCTCATCAATGCCCTGACCTGTTTTAGCAGAGACTGGACAGAACTGAACATCGCCGCCCCAATCTTCAGGAATAACATCACGTTGAGCCAGCTCGTTCTTAACTCGATCTGGATCCGCTTCCTCTTTATCGACCTTGTTGACCGCAACTACAAGAGGTACACCAGCCGCTTTAGCGTGCTGAACCGCCTCTTCAGTCTGTGGCATCACACCATCATCTGCGGCAACTACCAGGACAACGATATCCGTCAAAGAGGCACCACGGGCACGCATAGCGGTGAACGCGGCGTGTCCAGGAGTATCTAGGAAGGTCACCATGCCGTTGTCAGTCTCAACGTGGTAAGCACCGATGTGCTGGGTAATACCGCCAGACTCGCCAGAAGCTACACGTGTTGAACGGATGTAATCGAGCAGGGATGTTTTACCGTGGTCAACGTGACCCATAACGGTAACGACCGGAGCACGTGTCACAGACTCACCGCTGTGAGCGGCTACCGACTCCATCAACTCATCTTCGATCGCGTTCTCTACCATAGGCACCGCTTTGTGGCCCATCTCTTCTACCACAAGGATCGCAGTATCTTGGTCGATTGGCTGGTTGATGGTTGCCATCGCACCCATCTTGAACATCACCTTGATCACTTCAGCCGCTTTGATCGACATCTTCTTAGCCAGATCAGCAACCGTGATGCTCTCTGGAATAGAGACTTCATGAACAATCGCAGTCGTAGGCTCTTTAAAGCCGTGCTGGTTATCGCCTTGACGCATTGGCTTACCACGACCTGGCTTACCGCCTTTACCCGGACGAGCGTTCAGCGTGCCATTACCACGACCTTTCGACTTACGACGATCGTCGTTATCACGCTGGTTGTTACGGCGCTCATCGCGCTGCTTGTTCTTGTTGCGAGGATTTTCAGTTTTAGGTTCCGCAGCTGGTTTCTTCTCAACCGGCGTTTCAACCACTGGCTCAGGCTTAGGCTCTTCAGCTTTAACCGGTTCAGCGGCCTCTTTAACTTCTGCTTTTGGCGCTTCCACTTTAGGCTCTGCAGCCGTTTCAACCGCCACCTCTGGTGCCGCTTCAACGACCGGTGCTTCAACCTGTGGTTCAGGCGCTGCCACTGGAGTCTCTTCCACTGCTGGAGCTTCTGGAGCCTGTTCAATCTCTGTACGTTTCACGTAGGTACGCTTTTTACGCACTTCAACGTTAACGGTTTTACGACTGCCGGCACCGCCCACTTTCAGCGTAGAGGTTGTCTTACGCTTAAGCGTGATCTTCTTCGGTGCGCCAACGTCATCGGCATCTTCGCCGTGACTGCGTTTCAAATGGGCTAATAGCTGCTGACGCTCTATCTCTGTGACAGTTGAATCGTTGGATTTACCTTCGACTCCCGCTTCCTGCATCTGTGTTAACAAACGCTCAACGGATACACCAACCACATCGGCAAGCTGTTTAATCGTTACTTCTGCCATAAATGGGTTCTCCTTTTCCGTTGTCTAATTACTGCTGATCTTCTGCAAACCAAGGTGCACGCGCTGTCATAATCAACTCACCTGCGCGCTCTTCGGTCATGCCTTCAATGTCTAGCAGCTCTTCAATAGACTGTTCTGCAAGATCTTCCATGGTAACCACACCACGGCTTGCTAATGTGTACGCTAGGGTACGTTCCATACCTTCCATAGTTAGGAGGTCTTCTGCTGGCTCTACATCGCCAAGTTGCTCTTCACCTGCAATTGCAAGGTTAAGCAGTGCATCTTTTGCGCGTTCACGAAGGGCGTCAACGATCTCCTCGTCAAACTCTTCGATCTCAAGCATTTCGTTAGCCGGTACGTAGGCAACTTCCTCAAGCGTGGTGAAGCCCTCAGCAACTAGGATCTCAGCAAGGTCGCTGTCGACATCAAGGTGCTTGATGAACAGATCCACTGTTTTACCCACTTCAGACTCGTGTTTAGACGCCGCTTCCGCTTCGCTCATCACGTTCAGTTCCCAACCAGTCAACTCTGCTGCTAGACGAACGTTCTGACCGGCACGACCGATCGCCATCGCCAAAGCATCTTCATCAACCGCGACGTCCATTGAGTGAGTCTCTTCGTCCATAACGATCGAAGCGACTTCAGCAGGCGCCATTGCATTGATCACAAGCTGCGCAGGGTTGTCGTCCCAAAGGATGATATCGACACGCTCACCACCCAACTCATCAGAGACGGCTTGAACACGCGCACCGCGCATACCAACACAGGCACCTACAGGATCTAGACGACGATCCTGAGTCTTAACAGCGATCTTAGAGCGAGCACCTGGATCACGAGCCGCTGCACGGATCTCAATCATCTGCTCGGCGATCTCTGGCACTTCGATAGAGAAGAGTTCGATCAACATCTCGTTTGAAGTACGGCTAAGGATAAGCTGTGGGCCGCGACCTTCAGAACGAACTTCTTGAAGCACCGCGCGAACACGCTCACCCATACGGAAGATTTCACGAGGTAGTAGGTTTTCACGTGGCAGAAGTGCTTCTGCGTTGTTACCCAGATCAACAATCACATTGTCGCGAGTCACTTTCTTAACAGTACCCGCGATCAATTCGCCCTGGCGATCACGGTAAAGATCAACTACTTTAGCGCGCTCAGCCTCACGGACTTTTTGTACGATAACTTGCTTCGCTGTTTGAGCTGCGATACGACCGAATGCAACCGACTCAACCTGCTCTTCGTGGTAATCACCAGGCTGCAGATTAGTGTCGATCTCTTCTGCCTCTTGCATGGTCAACTCGGTACCCAGTGCAGGAACCGCTTCGTTATCCACAACCAACCAACGGCGGAAGGTGTCATAATCGCCCGTTGCACGGTCGATAACCACTCGGATATCAGCTTCTTCGTCGTAGCGCTTCTTAGTGGCTGTTGCCAGCGCGACTTCAATCGCCTCAAAGATGACCGCTTTCGGGACATCTTTTTCGTTAGAGACGGCTTCAGCAACCAGTAGAATCTCTTTATTCATATCAGTTCTTCGCTCCTAATAGTCAAAGCGGATTAAAATTGCGGCACCACATTGGCCCGATCGATCAGGTCATGCGGTAACAAATATTCGTGATCATCAACGACCAAAAGCACATCTTCGCCTTCGATGCCGTTAAGAATCCCTTTAAACTTGCGACGCCCCTCAAACGGCGAGCGCAGACGCAGTTGAATCGTATGGCCAGCATACGCAGCGAATTGCTCTAGAGTGTAAAGGGGACGATCCATCCCTGGGGATGAGACTTCAAGGGTGTAGTTCTCTGAGATGGGGTCTTCTACATCCATCACAGCACTCACCTGCTGGCTAACGCGCGCACAGTCATCGACCGACACTCCGTTAGGGCCATCTATATAGATACGCAACAGGCTATTTTTACCTGACGCGTTGTACTCCAGCCCCCAAAGCTCCAAATCTAAGCCCTGCACAACTGGATCAATCAACTCTTGTAACAGCTTTAATTTTGCTGACACTGTTCACCTATAAATTTCAAAAACAAAAAATGGGTCATATAGACCCATTTTTGACTTATCTACCACCATGTACGGAAGGCAGATATCACTGTCTTCTGTTTGGACGCGGCCATCAAATAGCTACGAAAAAGCCCCATAAAGGGGCTTACCAAACAAGGATGTAACATCCTAAAAGTGGTAGTAAAAACCCGTCAAAACTAGTCTTCAGGATTTTCACAAATACCCAACGTAAAGTTGGTAGCGGGGGCCAGATTTGAACTGACGACCTTCGGGTTATGAGCCCGACGAGCTACCAGGCTGCTCCACCCCGCATCAAAAACAGGTAAATTTTACGCTTCACCCACTGCGTTTACAACTTGGTGCCCAGAGCCGGACTCGAACCGGCACGTCCTAAGACACTACCCCCTCAAGATAGCGTGTCTACCAATTCCACCACCTGGGCTAAACTTTTAGTTGTCTCCTGCTGTTGGAATCTCTGATTCCGACACAACAGGCAGTTCCGTTGTTGACGCTTGCTCAACCTGGGCAGCCGCTTCAATCGTTGCAGCATCAGGGATACCTGCATCACCAACAGACGCGGCTTTCTCTCTCGCGAACACAGCCAAAACGAAGCTGGTTACAAAGATACCCGCAGCAAGAATGGCTGTAACGCGACCTAGGAAGCTACCGCTACCCTGGCTACCGAAAACAGTTTGAGAGGCACCACCACCAAATGACGCACCCGCTTCTGCACCCTTACCCTGCTGAATAAGAATCAGGCCGATAACCGCTGCTGCAAGCAATACGTGAATGATAAGAACGATGGTTTCCATTCTAGCTTTAAACCTTAATTACGCACCGAAAACAGGGGTGCCATTTAAAAGAGGCGCAAATCTTACCCGAGCACCCGTCAAGATACAAGCGCCTGCAGCTCTTTTTCAACCTGCCCCGCCAGTGTCTCACAGACCTGATCCACCTCATCAAGATCGGAGCCTTCAACCATAACACGGACCACAGGCTCAGTCCCGGAGGGACGTAGCAATACGCGACCACGATCAGCCAAACGCGCCTCGGCTGCTGCAACATGCTCTGCCACGGCTGGCGAAGATGCGATATCTACCTTCTTACCCAAGCGCACGTTGATCATCTTCTGCGGTAGTTTTTGCATACCGTGCTTCAGCTGATTAATCGTTTTGCCTGACTGCGCGACCGCTTTAAGCACCTGAACAGCGGCAATGGTCGCATCACCCGTCGGTAGAATATTACGACAGACAATGTGACCTGACCCTTCGCCACCCAAATTCCAGTCGTGCTCTGCGAGCTGCTCTAATACATAGCGATCGCCCACTTTAGCTCGCACGAACGGAATATCCATTTTTGCCAGCGCTTGCTCTAAACCAAGATTGGTCATCAGCGTACCAACGACACCGCCCTGCAACTCACCGCTCTGCTGTAACGCCTGGGCAATGATGAAGAGGATCTCATCGCCATCGACGATCTCTCCCTTATGGTCAACAAGAATCAATCGATCGGCATCACCATCTAATGCAATACCCAGATCTGCCTCTGCTTCGAGCACTTTAGCTTGAAGTGCTGCAGGCGCCGTCGCACCACACTGCTCGTTAATATTTAGGCCGTCTGGATCGGTACCAATCTCGATGACTGAAGCGCCTAGCTCAGCAAAGACCTTAGGCGCAATGTGATAACCAGCGCCGTTGGCACAATCAACGACAACCTTAAGGCCCGCTAAATTCAAACAACCCGCGGCAGTCGATTTACAGAACTCTATGTATCGCCCAGCGGCATCATTGACTCGACGAACCTTGCCTAATTCGGCTGAGCTAACCGTAGTCATAGCCAGATCAAGCTGGGCTTCAATGCGCTCTTCGACATCATCTGGCAGCTTAGTGCCCGCCGAGCTGAAGAACTTAATACCATTGTCGTCATAGGGGTTGTGCGATGCACTGATCACAATACCGGCATCAGCGCGGAAGGTACGAGTTAGGTAAGCGATCGCTGGCGTTGGCATAGGGCCTAGCAATAACACATCAACACCGGCGGCAGACAGGCCTGCCTCAAGCGCCGACTCAAACATATAACCGGAGATTCGAGTATCTTTGCCAATCAGGACTTTACTACGTCCTTCACGGGCAAACACACGACCCACAGCCCAACCGAGCTTCAACACAAAATCTGGGGTGATAGGAAAGGTTCCTACCTGTCCACGAATACCATCTGTACCAAAATAACGACGACCCAATTTAGATCCCTTCCTTTAAAACGGCTTCCGTCATACGAACCATATCGACGGTTGCTAAAACATCATGCACACGAATAATTTTTGCACCGCGCTCAACCGCGAGCGCAACGGTTGCAAGACTACCAAAGAGTCGCTGGTCAGCCTCACGATTAAGCACCTGGCCCACCATGGTTTTTCTAGAGGTGCCCGATAACACAGGCACGCCTAAGTCCAATAATTTATCCAAGCGATTGAGTAACTGTAAATTATGTTGCAAGGTTTTGCCAAACCCAAAACCGGGATCTACGATTAATCGTTCTTTCGCAATCCCTGCAGCCATACACCGATCTAACTGCTGATCGAGAAAATCCATCACCTCAGAGACCACATCGGCATACTCTGGCTGTCGCTGCATTGTCGCCGGGCTACCCTGCATATGCATCAGACAGATTGGCAGATCCGTTTTTGCAGCAGCCTCTAGCGCGCCTTCACGCCCAAGCGCTCTAACATCATTAATGAGACCAGCCCCTAGCTTGGCCGATTCTGAAATCAATTGAGCCGAGCTGGTATCGATGGAGACGACCACATCGATCTCGGCATTGATTCGTTCCAGAACAGGCAAAACGCGATCCATCTCCTCCTGCTCACTGACTTCAGCGGCACCAGGACGAGTCGATTCACCGCCGATATCAACAATCGTCGCGCCGTCGTTAACCATCTGCTGGGCATGCTGGAGCGCTTTATCAATCGAGAGCGCAGAGTGTTGATAGAGGTGACCGCCATCCGAAAAGGAGTCAGGCGTCACGTTAAGAATACCCATTACCTGCGTTTTAGAGAGATCGAGTACTCGACCGGCACACTGTAGCTGCGTCACATTTCTACCTTTATTCATACACTCTGCAAACAACGAAAAAGCCCTCACGAGTGAGGGCTTTTGTGAATCACGATATTACTGTTTGGGCTCGTCTTTTTGATCATCTTGAGGATCGCCCCAACCCGACTGACCCTCGTTAGATTGAGAAGCTTGATCATCCTGATCTACTTCTGGCACATCAGACTCAGCGACAGACTCAGAACTGTTAGCCGCCTCTTCCTCTTTGACGGCATCAACACGCTCTTGAGAATCGTTCCAACCCTCTGGCGGAGTCACCTCTTGACGCGCCATCAACTGATCAATTTGATCGCTGCTGATCGTCTCGTAGGTCATCAACGCTTCACACATTGAGTCAAGGATATCACGGTTATCCGTCAGAATTTGGTAAGCCTTCTGGTAGCACTCATCGATGATTTTGCGAACTTCGGCATCGATCTTGTTCTGAGTTTCACCCGACATCGGTTTAGATGGCTGCCCCATGCCGCGACCAAATGGATCATCATCTTCATCACCGTAGAGCAGTGGACCCAACTCATCGGTCAGACCCCAACGCGTCACCATGTTGCGCGCAAGCTGAGTCGCACGCTGAATATCGTTTGAGGCACCGGTTGTTACCCCCTCTTTACCCAGTGTCATCTCTTCCGCAATTCGGCCACCGTAAAGCGAACAGATTTGCGAGATAATGCCCTGACGACTGAACGAGTAGCGATCCTCTTCAGGAAGGAACATCGTCACACCCAACGCACGACCACGCGGGATGATAGACACTTTGTAGACAGGATCATGCTCAGGCATCAGACGACCGACAATCGCGTGACCTGCCTCGTGGAATGCCGTATTCAGACGCTCTTTGTAAGACATGACCATAGAGCGGCGCTCAGCACCCATCATGATCTTATCTTTCGCTTTCTCGAACTGCTCCATACCGACAGTGCGACGGCTATCGCGTGCGGCAAACAGGGCTGCTTCGTTAACCAGGTTAGCCAAATCAGCACCCGAGAAGCCCGGCGTACCACGCGCAATCAACTCAGGCTTAACATCATCACCCAGCGGAACTTTGCGCATGTGGACTTTAAGAATTTTTTCACGACCTTGAATATCAGGCAGACCAACGTGCACCTGACGGTCAAAACGACCTGGACGTAGCAGAGCAGGGTCAAGCACATCGGGACGGTTGGTTGCCGCGATCACGATGATACCCTCAGTGCCTTCGAAACCATCCATCTCGACAAGAAGCTGGTTCAACGTCTGCTCACGCTCGTCATTACCACCGCCAAGGCCGACACCACGTGAACGACCAACCGCATCAATCTCATCTATGAAGATAATACAAGGCGCATGTTTCTTAGCTTGATCAAACATGTCACGCACACGTGACGCACCGACACCGACAAACATCTCAACGAAGTCAGAACCGGAAATACTGAAGAAAGGCACCTTAGCTTCGCCAGCAATCGCCTTAGCAAGCAGCGTCTTACCGGTACCAGGGTTACCTGCCATTAGGACACCACGAGGGATATGGCCACCTAAACGCTGGAATTTACCTGGATCGCGAAGGTAGTCGACCAACTCAGCAACTTCCTCTTTGGCCTCTTCTACACCTGCGACATCTTCGAAAGTTGTTTTGATCTGATCTTCACTCATCATGCGCGCTTTCGATTTACCGAAAGACATAGGGCCGCCTTTACCGCCGGCACCGCCCTGCATTTGGCGCATAAAGAACATGAAGATGGCAATGATGATAAGAATCGGGAAGGTCGCGACGAGCAGCTGCTGCCATAGACTCTGCTGCTCAGGCATTTTGCCTTCAACGACGACATTGTGCTCTAGAAGGTCATCAATCAGCTTGGGATCCGAGATCGCTGGGCGAACGGTTTCAAAGCGATCGCCATTCTGACGCACACCTTCGATGGTAAAACCATCAACCGTCACACGCTCAATTCGGCCTGATTGAACCTCTGCCACAAAGTCAGAGTAGCTCAAGCGGCCGCTCTCGGTTTCGGCGCTAAAATTATTAAAGATGGTTAGCAGTACGGCTGCAATCACTAACCATAGCACCAAATTTCTTGCCATATCGTTCAACTTCTTACCCTCTATAAACTAAAACGAAAGCTCTATATAAAAGCTATACGTCTTTAAAACCTTTTCCGAGCAGATAGACCTCACGCGAACGCGCGCGAGACGAATCTGGCTTTCGGGTGACCACCGATTTAAAGTTACTGCGCAGTTCTGCCAGGTAGGGATCAAACCCTTCACCCTGAAATACTTTCACCAAAAAGTTGCCGTTCGGTTTCAGTATCTGACGCGCCATATCCAACGCCAACTCCACCAAATACATCGCAGCTGGCTGATCGGAAGATGCATTACCACTCATATTGGGGGCCATATCTGAAATTACAAGGTCTACTGGCTCATCTCCTATCGCAGAGAGGATCTCCTCGAAGACGGAATCTTCCGTAAAGTCGCCCTGAACGAATGTAACACCGCCCAGCGGAGCCATCTCAAGAATGTCCGAAGCCACTACACGGCCGGAGTCACCAACAATTTCGGCCGCCACTTGAGACCAACCACCTGGCGCAGCGCCCAGATCGACAACCGTCATTCCGGGCTTAAACAGATGGTCTTTATCATTCACTTCCATCAACTTATAGCAGGCGCGTGAACGGTACCCATCATCTTTAGAACGCTTTACGTATTGATCGTCAAAATGCTCTTTTAACCAACGACCACTGCTTTTAGATCTTGCCAAGGGATGTTCCTAGAAAGCATCACTCTATGATGCATGCAACAAAGGGGTTAAAATGAAGAAATTGTAACGCCCACCAAATTTAAGGCACTAATTCTAATATGAGCTTAACAACTGATCAAAAAAAGCGTCTTCGCACGCGTGCACACACTTTAAACCCAATCGTTATGGTTGGCGGCAACGGACTGACTGAAAACGTTCAGTTAGAAGTAGACCGAGCGCTGGAAGATCACGAACTGATCAAAGTAAAGTTCGCCGTTGGCGATCGTGACCTAAAGCGCGAACTGATTAAAGAGCTAGTCGCTGTTGTTGAAGCAGAACTGGTGCAAGAGATCGGTAACGTAGCGGTGCTATTCAGAGCGTCGGATGAACCAAATCCAAAACTCTCCAATCTAATGCGTTAATCATTGGTTCATTTATTGATATTACAGGCCTTACAGCTTAATTAAATGTAACCAACCCCCTATTCAAAAATGTGAACAAGGGATTGTTGAACAACCGTATAAAAAATAGTGTTACGCAACGAGACGCTTTAATAGAAGAAAAACAACTTCTAATATCTAGATCCAACTCAACGAGTTTAATGATTCTTGAGCTAGTATTAACAAGTTAGTCGATGTCTTGTTTAAAACCCCAAGGAGAAAAATAATGATCAAACGTATTATCGCTCAGACTGCCGGTGTTGCAGTTCTTGGCGCTGCTATTGCAGCTTCTGCACAGGCCGCTGAATTTAACCTAAAGATGCACCACTTCCTTCCTGCGAAGGCACCTGCACACGCTAAGTTCTTCCAGCCATGGGCTGATTCTATTGAAGAAGCGTCTGAAGGCCGTATCAAGATCAAGATTTACGGTTCAATGTCTCTGGGTGGTAAACCACCTCAGCTAGTTGACCAAGTTCAAGACGGTTTCGTTGACATCATCTGGACGCTTCCTGGTTACACTCCAGGCCGTTTCCCAGCGATCTCTGCATTTGAAAACCCATTCATGGTAACGGATGCATACGAAACGTCGCAGGCACTTCAGGCTTACTACGAAGCTAACCCAGAAGTTCAGAAAGAGTTTGCTGATATGCACCCTCTAGCATTCTGGACGCATGACCGTGGCGTTGTTTACTCTAAAGGTGACGCAATCGACTCTGTTGCTGACTTCGCTGGCAAAAAGATTCGTAACCCAAGCCGTCCAGTTGCTGCTGCTCTAGATGCTCTAGGCGCTACTCCAGTCGGTATGCCTGTACCAGAGATGCCACAGGCACTGGCCAAAAACGTGATCGACGGCACAGTGATTCCATTTGAAATCGTACCTGCTCTCAAACTTCATGAGCTTGTCGACAACGCGGTTGAAGTTCAAACAGAAGATGGCCGTGGTCTATACACCGCAGTATTCCTTTTGGGCATGAACAAAGCTAAGTACGAATCAATGCCTGCTGATCTTCAACAGATCATGGATGACCACGCTGGCATTTACTTCGCCAAGCTAGGCGGTGAGTTCTTCAAAAACGCTGAAAACTACGGTCGTAAGCTGATTGACGAGAACGCAACTCGCTCACAGATGCCAGCTGCAGAAGTGAAGAAAATGCAGGAAGTAACCGCTAACGTACCCGTTGAGTGGGTTAAAGAGATGGACGGTCTAGGTCTACCAGGCCAGAAGCTTCTTGACTCAGCTAACGCTATGCTTGAGAAATACAGCAAATAATTAAAAGGTGTTCAAGTGACAACACTGTTACTGAAAACCCGGTCTCTAGCAGACCTCTACGAGCGAGCCACTTTGTGGCTCGCTCTTTTATCAGGATTCATCCTGACGATCATGGCATTCACTACGGTGACCAGTGTGGCGGGACGATACTTTTTCTCCTCGCCCATCAATGGTGATACCGAGATTGTCCAAATGTTTACCGCTGTGGTTGTTGCGTTAGCAATGCCCTACTGCCAAATGCGCTTTGGCAACGTCATTGTCGACGTCTTAACAGCTTCAGCTCCCGCGCCTTTCCGTCTCACTATGGATGTTATCGGCAGCCTAATTTTGGCCGTACTCTTCTACTTCCTTGCGACACAAGCCTATGAAGGCGGTTTAGCCGCTCAGAAATACGGCAATGAGACGATGATGCTGCGGATGAAAGAGTGGTGGTTCTATATGACCATCGCCTTTGGCTTTAGCCTTACCTCTATCGCTGGTGTGCTTAAACCACTGGCAATGATTGCAGAATATAAGGGTGTGAAATGAGTGACGAATTAACGGCAGGCGTCATTATCCTGTTCATGCTAGTCATCATGTTTTTGCGTGTGCCGATCGGCATCGCAATGATGCTTGCCGGTGCGGTCGGTTACTCAATCATCGACGACTTCAGCACCCTAATGTTCTACATGAAGGGCTCATCCTTCGGACAGATGGCAAGCCATTCGCTATCGATCATTCCTCTGTTCCTACTGATGGGTAACCTCGCAACTCGTTCAGGTATTAGCCGTTCACTATTCACCGGTGTTAACGCCTTTATTGGCCACTACCGCGGTGGCCTGGCTTTAGCTGCCGTTGGCGGCTGTGGTGTATTTGGTGCGATCTGTGGTTCATCACTGGCAACAGCAGCGACTATGGGTCAGGTGGCACTTCCAGAGATGAAACGGCACGGCTACCACGGTGCTATGGCAACAGGCGCACTAGCCGCTGGTGGTACTCTAGGCATTCTAATCCCACCATCCATCGTGCTGATCATCTACGCGATCATGACCGAGCAGAACATCGTCAAGCTCTTCATGGCAGCGATGGTACCCGGCATCATGGCGATCATGGGCTACATGCTGGTTATCGCGATTCTGGTGAAGCTGAAGCCTCACTACGCGGACAAGAGCGCGAAAGCGAGCTGGTCTGAACGCGGTAAGGCACTGCTTGAACTGCTACCTGCAAGCTTCCTATTCATTGGTGTATTGGGTGGTATCTACGGCGGTATCTTCACACCTTCTGAAGCAGCCGCTTACGGTGTGGTCGGTACCATCGTCATTGCGCTAATCAACCGCCAACTTACCTGGGATGGATTCATCGACTGTATCAAGCAGACCGCTATCAACAGCGCGATGATCTTTGTCATCCTTCTAGGTGCCGATATCTTCAATGCCTTCCTGAGTCTAAGCGGCATGCCAGAGACACTGGCGGAGTGGATTCTGGATCGCGAATTGTCGCCTATGCTGGTACTGATGTTGATGTTAGCTGTCTACCTAGTGCTGGGCTGTTTGATGGATTCACTCTCGATGATCCTTCTGACAGTACCGATCTTCTTCCCAGCCATCATGGGTTTAGACTTCGGCATGACTGAAGAGCAGACCGCGCTCTGGTTCGGTATCATCTGTTTGATCGTGGTTGAGGTCGGCATGATCACCCCACCGGTAGGGATGAACGTCTTCATCATCAACAAAATCGCAGAGGGCGTTCCAATGCGGGATACCTTTGTCGGTGTTCTACCCTTCTTGGCGTCAGACTTCGTTCGCGTAGCCTTGCTACTGCTATTCCCTGTTCTGACCTGGGGTATTATTCCGGATTAAGCGCGTTAAATCGTACTGCAAAAACCGCCTTTATGGCGGTTTTTTTTGTTGGAGCCATATCGAAGATGTGGCGATCTTTTCGGTGACTGGCCTTCAGCCTGTCATCCGCTGTTGAAATCGATCGGGGTTTCAGCAGAGCTGAATTCCCTCCTACAATAGGACTTCGCGACAAGCCCGTAACGGAGTCCTACTGTAGGAGCGAATTGCCCGTAGGGCAAACCGCGAAAATATTCCGAAGCTTGTCACCTGATTTGAAATTACGCTAGAGCAGTGTCTCAACATACTCCGGCAGCTCTTGTGCTGGCGGTACTGGCTTGGAGTTACCCTCATCATCCAGTGCGACAAACTTGAAGATTGCTTCGGTCACTTTTTCACGATGACCTATGCGACTGCGGCGCACCCAGCACTCCACTTTGATATCCATTGAGCTACTACCGACTCTAACCACTTCGGTGTAGACACCCAGTACATCTCCGACACGAACCGGGCGGATAAAGCTCATACCATCCAGTGCAACCGTCACCACTCGACTCTGTGCACGCTGGCCCGCACATATACCGGCAGCCATATCCATTTGTGACAATACCCAACCACCGAAGATATCGCCTGAGGGGTTGGTATCAGCCGGCATTGCGATGGTACGGGTAGTAAGACGGCCTGTAGGGGTTTCTTGGGACATGAGGAACTCCAAATAATAAAAAACCGCCCGAAGGCGGTTTTTTGAATCAGCTTAGATATGCTTAACTTCTGCAATCTCATATTCAGTCACACCGGCCGGGGTCTCAACCGCGGCGATGTCACCCTCCTCTTTACCGATCAGTGCTCGTGCAATCGGGGAGTTGATAGAGATCTTATTCAGTTTGATGTCTGCTTCATCGTCCCCGACGATCTTGTAGGTCACTTCCGCGTCGGTATCGACGTTAATTAGATCAACCGTCGTACCAAAGATCACTTTACCCGTGTGAGGCAGGCTGGTGACATCGATCACTTGAACCACTGAAAGCTTGCTCTCAATGTCCGCGATACGACCTTCGATAAAGCCCTGCTGTTCACGCGCTGCGTGGTACTCAGCATTCTCTTTAAGGTCACCGTGCTCACGTGCTTCAGCAATCGCTGCAATCACGGTTGGGCGATCTTGGGTTTTAAGACGCTCCAGTTCAGCGCGAAGTGCCACTTCGCCCTCAACGGTCATGGGAACACGATTGACACTCATGCAGACGCCTCCGCGTGGATCTCTTGAAGACGACGCACGGTACGCTCTTCACCGTAACGAAGTGCTTCGGTAATCGCGACGGCACCGGCCATCGTCGTTGAGTAAGGCACTTTATGCTGCAGTGCTGCACGACGGATATCGGCTGAATCAGCAATCGCTTTACGGCCCTCCGTTGTGTTTACAACGTAGTTAACTTCGCCGTTCTTCAACATATCAACGATGTTTGGACGACCTTCAGTGACCTTGTTCACAACCTTAGCTGTAATGCCGTGAGTCTCTAGTAGTGCTGCTGTACCGCTGGTTGCAACGATATCGAAGCCAAGTTCAACCAACTGTTTAGTCAGTTCACAAGCGGCCTCTTTATCGACGTCACGCACTGAAACAAACGCAGTACCTGGCTTAGGTAGCTTGTCGCCAGCTCCCAAGTGAGCCTTCATGAATGCTTCACCGAAGGTTTCACCGGTACCCATGACTTCACCCGTAGACTTCATCTCTGGGCCAAGGATTGGGTCAACACCTTGGAATTTATTGAACGGGAATACCGCCTCTTTCACGTTGAAGTAGCTTGGTACGATCTCTTTCGTAAAGCCTAGCTCTTCCAATGACTTACCGGTCATAACCAGTGCAGCGACTTTCGCTAGAGAAACACCGATACACTTAGATACGAAAGGAACTGTACGTGATGCACGAGGGTTAACCTCGATCACGTAGATCTCGCCATCTTGGTAGGCTAACTGGACGTTCATCAAGCCAACAACACCCAATTCAAGTGCCATCTTGCGCACCATCTCGCGCATCTCGTCCTGGACGTCTGCTGCAAGGTTGTACGGAGGGAATGAACATGCTGAGTCACCTGAGTGAACACCCGCCTGCTCAATGTGCTGCATGATCGCTCCAATCACGACCTGCTTACCGTCACAGACCGCATCGATATCCACTTCGATCGCTGCGTTTAGGAAGTGATCAAGCAGGACAGGTGATTCGTTAGAGACCTGAACGGCTGTATTCATGTACTTACGCAGCTCGTCCTCTTTGTAGACGATCTCCATAGCACGACCACCCAATACGTAAGATGGACGAACAACCAGTGGGTAACCGATCTTCTCGGCTTCAATGATCGCCTCTTCAAGGCTACGTACTGTTGAGTTCTCTGGCTGTTTCAGACCAAGACGCTTAAGCATCTGCTGGAACAGTTCACGGTCTTCAGCACGGTCGATCGCTTCAGACGAGGTACCAATGATTGGAACGCCAGCCTGTTCTAGAGCTACGGCTAATTTCAGAGGAGTCTGACCACCGTACTGAACAATCACGCCTTTAGGCTGTTCAACTTCAACGATTGCCAACACATCTTCTAGAGTGATCGGCTCGAAGTAGAGGCGGTCTGATGTGTCATAGTCGGTAGAGACGGTTTCAGGGTTACAGTTAACCATGATGGTCTCGTAGCCATCTTCACGCGCTGCAAGCGCTGCATGAACACAGCAGTAGTCAAATTCGATACCCTGACCGATACGGTTAGGGCCACCACCGATGACCATGATCTTGTCACGATCCGATGGGTTCGCTTCACACTCCTCTTCGTACGTTGAGTACATGTAAGCGGTATCAGTCGCAAATTCTGCGGCACAGGTATCGACACGTTTGTATACTGGCTTAATACCAGCTGCCTGACGATGCTTGCGGAACTGCTTCTCTGAAACACCCAATAGCTTGGCTAGACGAGCATCTGAGAAACCTTTGCGCTTCAGCATGAACAGATCGGTTGTAGAGAGTTCACTCAGTGCGGTTTCCGATACACGCTGCTCATCTTTGATGATGTCTTCGATCTGAACCAAGAACCAAGGATCAACGCCACTCAGCTTGTAGATCTCATCAACGCTCATACCCATACGGAAGGCGTCGCCGATGTACCAGATGCGCTCAGAACCTGGAGTTGTTAGCTCGTAAACGATCTTATCGCGTGCATCTTCAGCGGTAATATCAACAATCGGATCGAAGCCTTCAGAACCAACCTCTAGACCACGTAGCGCTTTCTGCAAAGACTCTTGCTGAGTACGACCAATCGCCATCACCTCACCCACCGACTTCATCTGAGTCGTTAGGCGATCGTTTGCTTGTGGGAATTTTTCAAAGGTGAAACGAGGGATCTTAGTTACTACGTAGTCGATGGCAGGCTCGAAGGAAGCTGGTGTTTGACCGCCAGTGATATCGTTCTGAAGCTCATCAAGGGTGTAACCGACCGCCAGTTTTGCCGCCACTTTCGCAATTGGGAAACCTGTTGCTTTTGAAGCCAGTGCTGAAGAGCGCGATACGCGTGGGTTCATTTCGATCACCACAACGCGTCCAGTCTTTGGACAAACACCGAACTGTACGTTCGAACCGCCTGTTTCAACACCGATCTCACGCAGAACTGCAATCGAAGCATTACGCATCAACTGGTACTCTTTATCGGTCAAGGTCTGCGCTGGTGCGACTGTGATCGAGTCACCAGTGTGTACGCCCATGGCATCAAAGTTTTCGATCGAACAGATGATGATACAGTTATCGTTCTTGTCGCGGACAACCTCCATCTCGTACTCTTTCCAACCGATCAACGACTCATCGATAAGAAGCTCGTTGGTTGGTGATAGATCCAGACCACGCTCACAGATTTCGATGAACTCTTCACGGTTGTAGGCGATACCACCACCAGAACCACCCATAGTGAATGATGGACGGATGATCGCTGGGAAGCCAACCTGATCCAGTACCTGAAGAGCCTCTTCCATCGAGTGAGCGATAGAGGCGCGTGGACACTCAAGGCCGATGTTCTTCATCGCCTTGTCAAAACGTTCACGGTCTTCCGCTTTATCGATCGCATCTTGAGTAGCGCCGATCATCTCTACACCAAACTCAGCCAATACGCCTTCGCGGTCGAGATCAAGCGCACAGTTCAGTGCAGTCTGACCACCCATAGTCGGTAGCAGCGCATCTGGACGCTCTTTCTCAATGATCTTAGCAACCGTTTTCCAGTTGATTGGCTCGATGTATGTCGCATCAGCCATCGCTGGATCGGTCATGATCGTTGCTGGGTTTGAGTTAACAAGAATAACTCGGTAACCCTCTTCGCGAAGCGCTTTACACGCTTGTGCGCCAGAATAGTCAAACTCACACGCCTGACCGATAACGATCGGGCCTGCACCTAGGATAAGAATACTTTGTATGTCGGAACGTTTTGGCATCGTAAAACCTGGTCTAAATCTGTTTCTCTAAGTTACCCGTTACAACTCAGCCCTGTTGGCGTGAGCGCATCATCTCAACGAAGCGATCGAAGAGTGGTGCCACATCGTGTGGACCAGGGCTCGCTTCTGGGTGCCCTTGGAAACTGAACGCTGGACGATCAGTACGCTCAATACCCTGTAGTGAGCCATCGAACAGTGATTTGTGTGTTGCACGTAGTGTGCTAGGTAGTGAATCTTCAGCCACCGCGAAACCGTGGTTCTGGCTGGTGATCATCACCTGCTTGCTATCTAGATCCTGAACGGGGTGGTTGGCACCGTGGTGACCAAACTTCATCTTCTCAGTCTTAGCACCTGACGCAAGCGCAAGTAGCTGGTGACCAAGACAGATGCCGAAAACTGGCAGTTCTGTTTTTAGAATGTCAGAGATCGCATCGATCGCGTAATCACATGGCTCTGGGTCACCAGGACCATTCGACAAGAAAACGCCATCTGGATTCATTGCAAGCACTTCAGATGCTGGTGTCTGTGCAGGCACAACCGTCAAACGGCAGCCTCGCTCAACCAGCATGCGTAGAATATTTTGTTTAACACCGAAATCGTAAGCCACTACGTTGAACGGTTGATCAGCATCGGCTTTCTCTGTGTAGCCAGTACCAAGCTCCCAAGTGGACGTGCGCCAAGCATCAGAACTGTCACGTGTAACGACTTTTGCTAAGTCCATGCCTTTCAGGCCAGGGAAGCCACGAGCAGCATCGAGTGCTTTCGCTTCATCAATGTTATCACCCGCAACGATGCAACCATTCTGGGCACCTTTCTCACGAAGAATACGCGTTAAGCGGCGTGTATCGATGCCGGCAATACCCATGATGTTGCGCTCTTTTAGGTACTCATCTAGCGCCTGCTCAGAACGGAAGTTGCTCGCAAGCAGTGGCAGATCACGAATCACAAGACCTGCAACCCAAGTGCGATCAGATTCTGCATCTTCAGCGTTACAACCCACGTTACCAATGTGTGGGTAGGTGAGTGTCACGATCTGGCGGCAGTAGGATGGATCGGTAAGGATCTCTTGATAACCGGTCATTGAGGTGTTGAATACAACCTCACCTGATGATTCGCCTTCGGCGCCGATCGAAATACCCCTAAAAATAGAACCGTCTTCAAGGGCTAAGATGGCTGGCTGCGTCAAAAGAACCTCCCCGCGCGCTGGCTAGATATGAAAAATTACTGTGGCTTGGCTGCAAAAAAGCGAGGCCAACTTGGGGTCCGCCTCGCTTTCAAAAACATCTCTTCGGTGGGATGCGCCGCTATCGCGGGCAAAACCTGCGGTATTCTAAGGGAATTAGCTGCGCAAGTCCATGCCGAATCGGTCGAATATGGTGAGTAAAAGTCAACTTAAACTGTAGCTAAGTTGCCCTTCTCCTCAAGCCAGCACTTGCGATCGGAAGCCCGCTTCTTCGCCAACAACATATCAAGCACCTGGTGAGTATCATCTCCAGACTCCAGCGTTAACTGAACCAAACGACGGGTATCGGGATCCATCGTTGTTTCACGCAACTGCATCGGGTTCATCTCACCCAATCCCTTGAATCGTTGTACTCCGATGCGCGCGTTATTGCGCTCCGCTTTGATGCGTTCAACGATGCCATTCTTCTCAGACTCATCCAGAGCGTAGAAGACCTCTTTCGCCACATCAATTCGGAACAGCGGCGGCATAGCGACATAGACATGCCCTGCAGCCACCAAAGGTTTGAAGTGTCTTAGGAAGAGTGCACAGATCAGCGTGGCGATGTGCGCACCATCAGAATCGGCATCGGCAAGAATACAGACCTTACCGTAACGCAAATTACTCAGATCCTCGGCACCCGGATCCACGCCAATAGCCACCGAAATATCGTGAATCTCTTGCGAACCGAGGATCTCTGAAGAGTCGACCTCCCAGGTATTCAAAATCTTACCACGCAGCGGCATGATCGCCTGAAAGTCTCGGCTACGTGCCTGCTTTGCTGAACCGCCTGCCGAGTCACCCTCGACTAAGAAGAGCTCACTGCGCATAGGATCGGTGCCCGAACAGTCGGCTAATTTACCTGGTAGAGCGGGCCCCTGCGTTACCTTTTTACGTACCACTTTCTTAGCAGAACGCAGACGTTTTTGTGCATTGGCGATCACCAATTCAGCAATCGCCTCACCCTCTTCAACGTGCTTATTGAGCCATAATAGGAAGGCATCTTTTACCGCACCCGAGATAAACGCCGCAATTTGACGCGAAGAGAGACGCTCTTTGGTTTGACCAGAGAACTGCGGGTCACGCATCTTGGCTGAAAGAATAAAGCAGCAACGATCCCAGACATCCTCTGGCGACAGTTTCACACCGCGTGGCAGCAGACTGCGGAAGTCACAAAACTCACGCAACGCCTCCAAAAGACCGGTACGCAGGCCATTCACATGGGTTCCGCCTTGCGCGGTCGGGATCAAGTTGACGTAGCTTTCGCAGGTCATCTCGCCACCCTCTTTTAGCCACTGGACAGCCCACTCAACGGCATCCTCTTCACCCTGCAAAGAGCCACAAAATGGCTCTTCAGGAAGGGTCTCATAAACTTGTGTATTACCTTTCAGATACGCCACTAAGCCATCTTCGTAGTACCACTCCTCTTTCTCTTTCTTACCCGTAGAGAGATCGGTAAAGGTCACTTTTAAACCGGGACAGAGAACCGCCTTGGCACGCAGATTATGCTTCAGACGACTGACACTAAACTTAGGCGAATCGAAGTAACTAGGGTCGGGCAAAAATCGAACGGTGGTACCGGTATTGCGCTGACCACAGGTATCGACCACTTCAAGATCCGATACTTTCTCGCCGTCTGCAAAGCCGATGCGATGCACCTGACCACCACGACGAATTTGCACCTCCAACAGCTTAGAGAGTGCGTTAACAACGGAGACACCCACCCCGTGGAGACCGCCCGAGTAGTTGTAGTTGTCATTGTTAAACTTACCGCCGGCATGAAGCTTGGTCAGAATCAGCTCAACCCCTGGGACACCCTCCTCTGGGTGAATGTCCACCGGCATACCGCGACCATCATCGGACACAGAGAGTGAGTTGTCGGGGTGCAGAATGATATCGATCTGCTTTGCATGGCCTGCCAACGCCTCATCGACTGAGTTGTCGATCACCTCTTGTGCTAGGTGATTGGGACGATCCGTTTCTGTGTACATTCCCGGGCGACGCTTTACTGGGTCAAGCCCGCTTAGTACCTCGATCGAACCAGCATTATAGTCCTTTGACATATCTCTCTTTTCCTAGCCGTTCTCAGGCTGCCAGCGATTCTCAGCGAAGGCAAAAATCGTCGGCAACATGGATTCAAAATTTTCAAAGCCGTGATGGCCGCCCGGTTGAACAATCTGCGAGGACTCACTGTAGTAGCTAACAGCCTCACGATAGTCGAGGGTCTCATCTCCCTCTTGCTGCATCAGCAGTAGACGTTCCGGGTATGTCAGTTGAGGATAATACAACCGCTCTAACTGAGCCATATGTTCAAGCGTCAATTCATACTCTTCGCCAGAGTAGAAATTCTTTTGCGGACCTAGTAACGCACCCAACAGTGTGTGTGGCGCAACCGCCGGGTTAACTAAAATGGCTTTTACATGTGCGTAGCGCTCACTGAGGCAAGTCGCATAAAAACCACCCAAAGAGCTGCCAATCAATAGTAGCTCGTCATGCTGCTGAACAATCGTCTCTAGCTGCTGCATCGCCTCTTCTGGCCAGTGCGACAATGCGGGTACTGATAGCTGCGATGCCCTACCGATCGACTCAAAGTGGCGTATCAACTGCTGACCTTTAAGCGACTCGGGTGAACTGTTAAAACCGTGAATATAGAGAAAATGCATTACTGTCCGCTCACCACCTTCACATCATGACGCACACCCTGAGTCGCACAGTGTCCTAACCACTCCGCAAGATGTTGATTAAGCTGGTATTTTTCATCTGGCTGATGCATCGCATCATTAGGGTAATCGTAACGTCCAGGCAGTTGTGAGCGACGTTTTAAACAGACCACTTCCGCCATCCGTGCATCATGATAGAGACGTATCACAAAAGACTGTGGGTTAAACCATGGGGAAGCTTGCTCAGGCCAGTAAGAGAGTGTCCACGTCGAGGTGTAGGCAAACTCCTCATCGCGTTTAATGGCGACAACATAGGCGTGTTGATGCCACTCGATACGAAACTCAATAGACTCCTGCTGAGCAGGAAGCAGACGCATCAGACGGGCATAGTTGGTCTCAGAGACAACACTCTGTTTTACCAAATCCGGCACATACTTACGCTTCACATCATGCATCAACAGCACCTTGTAAACTCAATTTATTCAGCGCCAGCCACTGCAAAGCTATGATGGCAGGCGAACTATTAATAACACCCTGATTGACTAACTCTATGGCATCATCACTCGAAAGGACGTGAACACGAATATCTTCACCCTCCTCCGGCAAACCATGAATGCCTCTAGCCTGTTCCGAATCCACCTCAGCATAAAGCAGATCGATCCACTCATCACAGCCACCGCCACTGGGCAGATAACGAATAATTCTACGCGGCTCGCCGATCACCAAGCCAGCCTCCTCAATCGACTCACGCTTAGCGACTTGCTCAGAGGTTTCACCCTCTTCCACCACGCCAGCAACCACCTCAAGCATCCAAGGAGAGGGGCCCTGCAGAGACCCAACCCGAAACTGCTCAACCAACACAACAGAGTCCTTCGCGGGATCATAAAGCAGCACACAGACCGCATCTCCGCGCTGAAACAGCTCGCGTGTGATCTCAATCGATTGACCTGAAAAAGTCTTATGCTCAAGCGTTAGCCGCTTAACCCGAAAGTAGCCCTGAAAGGCCGTCTCATCGTTGATCAAGCGATAATCTTGTTGCCCAAAGCTGGGAGCCCAAGCCGGTTTGGAGTGCTCAGAACTCATTGCGCAGCCTGTTTCTCGCCAGCAAATTGACGCAACTGCTGAATCTCTTCTGGCCAAATCGTCTCATCAATAGTCTCTAAACAGAGCGGGACACCACGAAAACGATCGTCCTGCATGATGTAACGAAACGCCTCCCAGCCAATTTCACCCTGACCCAATGAGTGGTGACGATCGACGCGACCACCCAGCGCTATTTTAGAGTCGTTAATGTGCATACCGCACAACCTATCAAAGCCGATCAGTCGTTCAAACTCGGCAAAACTCTGCTCACAGGCTTCAAAAGTGCGTAGATCATAACCTGCAGCAAAAATATGGCAGGTATCGATGCAGACACCAATGCGTTCAGGGTATCGGCTTTTGTCGATGATGGCCGCAATCTCTTCAAATCTGTAACCTAAATTGGATCCCTGCCCCGCCGTCGTCTCAATCACGGCGATGACCTGTTCGGTCTCCTGAGTCGCGATATCGATCGATTCAGAGATGGTCGCTAAACAGCTTGTCACATCGATCTTTTTAAGATGACTGCCCGGATGAAAATTCAGATAACAGAGCCCTAACTGCTCGCAACGCTGCATCTCATCAACAAAGGCGTCGCGTGACTTCTCAAGTGGCTCTGCCTCTGGGTGCCCCAAATTAATCAGGTAACTGTCGTGCGGAAGAATTTGCTCTGGCAGAAAGCTATGCTCGGCACAGTTCGCTTTAAACTGCTCGATTGTCTCATCGGCAAGCGGCTTAGCTACCCACTGTCTCTGATTCTTAGTAAACAGCGCAAACGCATTGGCACCGATCGCCGCCGCATTCAATGGCGCATTCTGCACCCCACCCGCTGCGCTAACATGGGCACCAACGTAGTAGGGCTTCAGTGAGTTACTTACAGCTTGCACGCACCACCTGCACAGTCGTCAAAGTCCATCGACTCAAGCTCCATTCGCTCAGAGTGTGCGCTTTTAATCACCTTCAATAGACTACCCTCAGCGGATCCATCTTCAGCGACTCCAGCACGCTCAAATACAGAGACCAAAATACCCAGTTCGTCTGTCGTAAAATCGTTCATTCTCTTCTCCTTATTATCGGGCTAGAGTGGCTTAAGCCACTCCACCATTAGCTGTAAGCTGCGCTGCCCACGAAATTCATTGATATCCAATCGGTAGACGGCACGCACACGATTGATCGACGCATTCGGCCAAATATCAGACTCTACATTAAAGGCGATTGCATCCAGTGCCAAGCCTGTTGTCGGCTCTTGCAGTACCATTTTCAGATGTTTTTGACCGACGATACGCTGCTGCAACAGTCGAAACTCACCATGGAAGCTCGGCTCTGGGAATTGGTGCCCCCAGGGGCCCGCTTCTTGAATCATCTGAGCCAACTCCATGGTGAATTGATTAGGTGCCAACTCACCATCTGTCTCGATCACTCGATCCAGATCCTCTTTGCGTGTCTGACGAGTCACTTCAGCCGCAAAAGCAGTCTCGAAACGGGCTAGATCCGCTTTAGAAATGGTCAATCCGGCTGCCATCGCATGACCACCAAACTTTGAAATTAAGCCAGGATGTTCGGTCGCTATACGATCCAATCCATCGCGTATATGGAACCCCTCAATGGAACGAGCCGATCCTTTAATCTCACCCTCATCACCCGGCGCAAACACGATCACCGGTCGATGCAGTTTCTCTTTAACGCGAGAGGCAAGAATACCAATAACGCCTTGGTGCCACTGCTCGTTAAAGAGCGCTATGCCGGCTGGGCGTTCCGCCTCCAAAAGATCCAACGACTCTAAATGGGCCATCGCTTGAGCCTGCATTTCAGACTCAATAGAGCGTCGCTCGCGGTTTAAGGCATCCAGCTGTTCAGCGTATTCACGGGCACGTTGTGGATCCTCCTCTAGTAGACACTCAATACCCAAGCTGATGTCATCCAAACGACCTGCCGCATTAAGACGTGGTGCAACGGCAAACCCCAAATCAGAGCTACTAATGCGTTGATTATCACGCCCAGCAACCTCTAAAAGCGCAAGGAGGCCCGGACGCGCTCTGCCGGCACGGATACGGGCCAACCCTTGATGCACTAAGGTGCGGTTATTCCGCTCCAGAGGCACTACATCGGCCACCGTACCCAAAGCAATAAGATCAAGATAGTTAGCCAAATTCGGAGCCTTAACTCCGCTCTTCTCAAACCAACCAAGCTGCTGCAGCTGACGACGAAGTGCGATTAAAAGATAGAAGATGACTCCGGCACCACAGGTCGATTTCGCCATGAACTGACAGCCGGCCTGATTGGGATTAATAATTGCCACAGCCTTGGGCAATACCGAGCCCGGCAGGTGGTGATCTGTCACGATCACATCGATCCCTAGCATATTGGCTCGATCAACACCTTCGATACTGGAGATACCATTATCAACGGTAATGATCAGATCGGGCTGCTTCTGCTGAGCAACCTCAACAATTTCCGGAGACAGGCCATAGCCGTATTCGAATCGATTCGGAACGAGATAGTCGACCTGATTAAAACCAAACGCACGCAGAGCCAGTAACGCTGTCGTCGTACTGGTCGCACCATCACAATCGAAGTCGCCAACAATCAGGATCGACTCCTGTTGCCGAAGCGCAGTGACAAGCCTTGCCACCCCGGCATCAATGCCTAACATGGCACCATCGGGGAGCAGGGTCTCCAACCCCTTTTCAAGCTCACTGAGCTCAGACACGCCGCGCCCGGCGTAGATACGCGCAATCACCGGATGCAAAGAGGCAAGTGAGGAAGATACAGCGCCTATTGGGCGCTCAATAATCATCGCTTCGCTCAAGACTCACCTGGCAAAAGCTGATCAGTTTTATCGGTTAGGTAGTAGACAACCAGGCCTATCCATTCGCGCAAACCGGTGTGAAGGTCTCGCATGTTACGCCACAGCCTTGGATCCAACTTAAAGCCTGTTGTAGTCGTCGTGTAGTAATCCACTGGGTAGGGAATGACCTGCCAACCCTGTTTCTCAAAGATACCTACAGAGCGCGGCATATGAAAAGCCGAGGTCACCAACAACCACGGCTTATCAGGCACAGCACCCAACAATTTTGCCGACAATAGCGCATTTTCATAGGTGTTTCGGGACTGGTTCTCCAAAAGGACCCTATCCGCAAGACCTATTTGCCCCAGATAATCGGCCACACCATCCGCCCCTTTGAACGATTGACGGAGAACGGACCCACTGCCACCGGTAAAGATGATTTTCGCTTCAGGAAAACGCTTAGCCAAGGCTGGAATCACCATCACCCGCTCAGCAGCGGCATTGAACTGGGACTGTTGCCAAACCGAAGAGAGCTCAGGGTTTTCACCGCCGCCCAAAATCACGATCCCGGCGGGCTCAATCTGATTCAGATCCGGTTGCTTAAAACGTGACTCCAAAGGGTACAAAACCGCATCTCCCAAGGGCATCAATAAAATCGCCATCAACAGCAGTAGATCAATAGATAGCAGCCAGCTAGCTAAGCGGCGCTTACCTAACCAAAGTAAAAAAAGGCCAAGCAGCATCAACCAGACCAAAAGATGGTCAGGTGCAGCGAGGAACCAGAAAAGCTTTGAGAGCGAGAAGAAACTGTCCATACAAAAAAACGCCCCTCAAAGGAGGGGCGATTCATTTAGCTCTTGTGCGAGTGAGTCGCCACAAACTGTTGTACTGTGGCCAGATCGTTATCCAGCACCGACAGACGCTCTTCTCGTTCAAACAGATCGCTCATATGAGCCGGCAAGCTAGGCGATTCAAGACCTGCTTTCACAACAGGATCTGGGAACTTAACCGGGTGCGCGGTGGCCAGAGTGACCATCGGTACACTCATATCACGACGACATTCGCGTGCTGCTTTAACACCAATCGCTGTGTGCGGATCCAGTAGGTACTCAGTCGACTCGTAGACATCAGCAATAACCTGACAGGTTGTCTCATCATCAACGGCGTAGCTGTTAAACAGCTCGCGAACCTTATCCCACTCACCATCACCAAGATGAACAGACTCTCTCTTAAAGCGCGCCATCAGATCAGCAACGGCTTTACCGTCACGACCATAAACATCAAATAGAAGACGCTCAAAGTTCGACGAGACCATAATATCCATCGATGGCGACAGAGTATGCTCAAGCTGACCTTTAGACATATCGTTACCGCTGATGACGCGGTGAAGAATGTCATTACGGTTAGTCGCTACCACCAACTGATCGATCGGCAGACCCATCTGTTTAGCGAGGTAGCCGGCAAAAATATCACCGAAGTTACCCGTTGGAACCGAGAAAGAGACTGGACGATGAGGGCCACCCAAGGTCAGCGAGGCTGAGAAGTAGTAGACGATCTGAGCCATGATACGAGCCCAGTTGATTGAGTTCACTGCACCCAGCTTCATACCGTTTAGGAAGCTCTGATCAGCAAAACTGTCTTTCACCATCTCCTGACAGTCATCAAAGTTACCTTCCAAGGCGATATTGAAGACATTGTCTTCCAATACGGTCGTCATCTGACGACGCTGTACTTCAGAGACACGGTTGTAAGGGTGAAGAATGAAGATATCCAAGTGATCAGAGTGACGACAGCCTTCGATCGCTGCAGAACCCGTGTCACCTGAGGTAGCACCCATAATCACCAGGCGTTCATTGCGCTGTTTCAGCACATGATCCATCAAACGACCGAGCAACTGCAGTGCGAAGTCTTTGAATGCCAAGGTAGGACCATGGAACAGCTCAAGAACGAACTCGTTGCTATCGATCTGAACCAAAGGTGCTACGGCATCGTGTTTAAAGACAGCGTAGGTCTCATCGATCATCGATTTAAGATCCCCGTCGCTAATGCACTCTTCAACGAACGGCTTGATCACTTTGAAGGCAAGATCCGCATAGCTAAGGCCTGCCCAGCTTGCGATCTCCTCTTTCGAGAAAGTCGGTAGAGTCTCAGGTACATAGAGACCCCCATCAGACGCCAAACCAGCTAATAGCACATCCGCAAAATTGAGTGCGGGCGCATCACCACGAGTCGAAATATAACGCATCGAAAATTCCTCTTAATCAGCCAGTTGTTCAACACGGATGCGGGTCACTTCACCCACAACGTCTGGCAGTGCTTCGATCTCGCGAAGCGCTTCGTTCATTGTCGATTCAACCACTCGTTGAGTCAGCAGAATGACAGGCACCTGTGATTCACGGATCGGTTTCTGAATCACGGCTTCAATATTGATCCCTTTTTCACCGAGGATGCGGGTAATGTGAGCCATCACGCCTGGGCGTTCAACGGCTTGCAAGCGAAGGTAGTAAGCACTCTCAACCTGTTCAACAGGAAGCACTTCAGCATCTGAAAGCTCGCTAGGCTGGAAAGCCAAGTGTGGAACTCGGTTGTCACGGTCAGCAGTGAGTGTACGAACCACATCCACCACATCAGCAACTACTGCAGAAGCCGTTGGCTCAGCACCGGCACCCGCACCATAGTAGAGGGTTTGACCCACCGCATCACCATCAACAAGGACGGCATTCATGACACCATCGACATTGGCCAGTAACGCTTTCTCTGGAATCATCGTTGGGTGAACACGTAGCTCAATACCCTTCGCTGTGCGGCGGCTAATACCTAGGTGCTTGATGCGGTAGCCTAGCTCTTCAGCGTAGTTCACATCCTGTGAAGTGATCTTACTGATACCCTCGGTGTAGGCTTTTTCGAACTGCAGTGGGATACCAAACGCGATTGAGGCAAGTATGGTCAGCTTGTGCGCTGCGTCTATGCCTTCAACATCAAAGGTCGGATCCGCTTCTGCGTAGCCCAACGCCTGAGCTTCCGCCAATACATCTTCAAAGGCACGACCTTTGTCACGCATTTCGGTCAAAATGAAGTTACCGGTACCGTTAATGATGCCAGCCAACCAGTCGATCTTGTTCGCTGATAGACCTTCGCGAATCGCTTTGATGATTGGGATACCACCAGCAACTGAGGCCTCAAACGCGACCATCACATTCTTCTCTTGCGCAGCCGCAAAAATCTCGTTGCCATGCACCGCGATCAACGCCTTGTTCGCAGTGACGACGTGTTTACCGTTTTGAATGGCCGTCATCACGAGATCAAAGGCTGTCTCGTAACCGCCGATCAGCTCAATGACGATATCGATCTCAGGGTTGGTTGCGATCTCGAAAATGTCCGATGTAACGTGGATTCCTGTCGTATCAAACGCAGGGTTAGGGCGACGCATAGCGACCTGTTCAATCTGAATTCGACGACCCGCACGACGTGCAATCTCAGACGCATTGCGATTAAGAACATCGAACGTACCGCCACCGACAGTACCCATTCCACAGATGCCAACTTTTACCGGCTTCACAACCTTACCTCATTCGAAGTGAGCTCGAGCGGTTCACCCGACCCAGAGCGTTAAAAAATGGGACATATTATAGCTAAAAAAGGGTGTTTGAACTATGGGTATTAGGGAGGTTTTACTGATAAAAAGCGTAATTAGAGGGCGGATGTCAGGCTGAAGCCTGACACCAGTGCTTCAACCTAACTACAGAGAAACGTGACTGGCTTTCAGCCTGTCACGACCCTACCAGCATTTTCCAGAGATTACTTAATCCCCAACACCGGCAGCAGACGCTCGGCTGGCATGTAACCCGGTAATAGATCACCCGTCTCGGTAATCATCGCAGGGGTGCCGGTAACCCCTAGCTTTTGACCCAGCGCCAGCTGTTCAAGCACGGGTGTTTGGCAGCCATCCGCTTTAACAGAGCCACCATCTAGCGCTGACTCCATTGCTGCTAAGCGGTCATCGGCACACCAGATCTGATCCATACGTGACGCAGTAGCACCGCCAGGACCAGAGCGAGGAAAGGCTAAGTAAGCGACTTCGACACCCGCTTCGTTCAGAGCATCCACCTCTTCGTGCAGCTTCTGACAGTAGGGGCAATCGATATCGGTGAAGACATAAAGTCGAGTTCTCTTCTCACCTTTAGCTGGGAAAATAACCATATCGCTATCAGCCACCTGCTGCATGGCATCTAAACGCATCCCACTTAAGCGCTTCTCGGTAAGATTGATCAGACGGTTCTCTTGTGTGATCTGATACGCCTTGCCCGACAGAATAAACTGCGCATCTTCACTGACGTAGAGCACCTCACCAGAACCGAGTAGCACCTCATAAAAACTGGTCATATCGGACGGCTCAATCAGCGTAATAGGAATCGAAGGATCAACCGCTTTCAGCTTCTCTTCAATCAGGGTCTCTGTATTTGCCAGAGCCGGCAAAGTCACAAGGGACAACAACAGTACGAACAAGGTTTTCATCTTAACTCCTTAAAAATTGCGCCCAGTGTGCCAGTTTAACCCCGCGGATGAAACTGCTTGTGCAACTGCTCTAAGCGATGCGTGGCAATTTGCGTATAGATCTGGGTGGTCGATAAATTGGCATGCCCCAATAGCATCTGCACGGCACGAAGATCCGCCCCATGATTCAACAAGTGTGTTGCAAACGCATGTCTAAGCGTATGGGGCGATAGTTCTGATTTAACGCCCGCCTGCTGGGCCCAAAATTTAATACGATGCCAAAAGGTCTGTCGGGTCATCTGCTGTCCTCGACGACTCAAGAAGAGCGCTTCAGGGTTGGTAGCACCCATCAACAGTGGCCGTGCAGCTGATTGATAGCGTTTCAACCAATCAATGGCCGCCTCGCCAACAGGGACCAGTCGCTCTTTATCACCCTTACCGACAACCTGTAATAGCCCAGCCCTCAGGTCAATTTGACCCACCTCAAGCCCAATCAACTCAGAGATACGCAACCCGGATCCGTACAACAGCTCCAACATAGCTCGATCTCGCAACCCCAGTGAATCTTCAACATCCGGCGCCTCAAGCAGCGCATCCACTTCTGCTTCGGAAATGGACTTTGGCAACGCGCGCCCGCGCTTTGGATTGGAGATATTCAACGTAGGGTCAACGTCGATAACACTTTCGCGCAATAGGTAGCGATAAAATCCACGGATACAGGAGAGTTGTCGAGCAGTCGAGCTGGCTTTAAACGCTTCAGACAGGCGCCAGGCAAGATAGTGCTGTAAATCGGACTGCGTAACAGCCATCAGTGATTTACCCTGCTGATTCAACCAACAGGCAAACTGATTCAGATCGCGTCGATAGGAGCTCTGCGTGTTGTCACTTAAGCCACGCTCCATCCACAAGCCTTGAATGAACTCTTTGATTAACGCGGCATCTTTGGAGTCAGGGCTTTGCGCAGTAAAACGTGCATCCGGCACTAACGGTAGACCTCAATAGTTTCTAAAAAGTTACGATCAACAGAGTAGGAAGCATACCCTTGATCGACCCTTCTGAGTAGAACTAACTTATTGTCTGCCACCTCGATCAAACGCCCCTCAATAAAGCGCCCGAAGTGGGTGTAGAGACGAATCTGATACTGTAGATAGTCATCCAGCTCATCAAAGCTAGCAGGATAGAACTGCTTAGAATCCTCAAGCTTTTGCACTTCGCGACTGGAGAGAATCTTCTCCTTGAGCTGCTCAACATTGACCAATCCCTCCTCCTGAGGGGTTAACTGTTCAGCCTGCTCCGCATCTGGCAACAGGGACTCCCAATCCAATCCCGCTAAATCAAGCCCCACCGAGTTGATGCGCAAAGAGGGATTCAAGCGTTCAGCTAAGACGTGGGGGGCGTTCATCAATACGAACAGCTCACTGCCCATACCGCCTGCGGGTGAGATGCCCAAATCAACACTTGAGCCCGGAGCAATAGCCTGCTCATAGGCATTCCAAAGCCGCTCTGGTACCTGCATACCCAACTGTGTAGCCTGAGCTTTTAACAGATCGGCATGCACCAAGCGGTACTCCGCCTCGGTTACATCAGTCTGTTCAGCACAGTAGGTATCGCGGCGAGCATTAAATCCAAGGTCTTGGTAGGCAAACTGAAAACGCTGGACTCGCGGACTGGCCGCCAACAAGGTCTGTGGTGCAAGGTATCCAGGTGTAAAACTAACCTCCAACACCAATCGTTGCGAGGCGATCCCCAACAGCTGAATCTGACTACCCAAGACTAGACGTCCATTATCGTTATCTGGGTCTAAGCGAATGTTAAGATCCGCCTGAATTTCGGGGTATCCCATATCTCGCAACACAGGCAGAGAGAATTCACGTACATCGCCACAACCCAGTGCCGCGATGTTGACCAACCCTTTGCTCGCAGCAGCACTCTGGTTCGCAAGAGCCGTCTCCATAAAATCGGATGCCAGATCCATTCTTAACTTATCGATTTTGATGGCCAAGAAACTGGGCCAGTCAGAAGCACTGCTGACAGGAGAGGGCTGCAGGAAGAAGAGCGGCGCGTCCGCTCGAATACTGATATTGGCCACTTTAATGGCAGACTCATAACCGAAGGGAGCCGCCTGCAGCGACTCAATACGGACTTCACCGCGTGGATCCAGAACCAATTGCTCATAGCGCACACGATAGCCAGGCAGCAGAACCGTCAAGGTATCATCGATATAGGCTTTAGCTTTGTACCAGACATAGGCATAACCGCCCCCACCGACCAGCAGCGTCGCTATCAATAACAGTAGAACGGTTTTAAACCAACGCAAAGGATTCCCCCAACAGTCATCACTTCATACTAGACCACTATTTGAAATAGGAGAAATTTGAGCAATAAAAAAGGCGACACATGGCCGCCTTTCTTAATCGAGATCAACTCAGTTAATAAAATTAACTTAGTTAAGCTTCTCTTTGATACGTGCAGACTTACCGCTACGCTCACGTAGGTAGTAAAGTTTCGCCTGACGAACGTCACCACGACGCTTAACTTCGATCGCTTCAACCGCTGGGCTGTAAGTCTGGAAAGTACGCTCCACACCCACACCGTGAGAGATTTTACGTACAGTGAAAGCAGAGTTTAGGCCGCGGTTACGCTTACCTAGAACTACACCTTCGAACGCCTGTAGACGGCTACGGTTGCCCTCTACTACACGTACTTGAACTACTACAGTGTCACCTGGGCCGAAGTTTGGTACTTCTTTACCAGTTTGTTCAGCTTCGATCTGCTGAATGATTAAGTTTTTGCTGCTCATCGCTCGCTCCTAACTTTTCAACTGCGGACTACTTTTTAGTCTCGCCGATGTATTCGTTTAACAACGTTTGCTGTTCTGGGTCCAAATCGATCTTCTCTAGCAGATCAGGGCGACGCTCATAGGTCCTTCCTAATTGCTGTTTTAGGCGCCATTTGCGTATCTCTGCGTGATTTCCACTCATCAATACCGACGGTACGCCAACGCCATCTAACTGTTCTGGTCGTGTGTAGTGTGGACAATCAAGCAATCCTTCCGAGAAGGAGTCCTCTTCAGCAGAGGCTTGGTCACCCAATACACCAGGCACCATTCTTGATATCGCATCGACCATCACCATGGCTGGGAGCTCACCACCACTCAGGACAAAATCACCGAGTGACCACTCTTCATCCACTTCCGCTTCGATCAGGCGTTCATCAACCCCTTCGTAGCGACCGCAGACAAAGATCAAACTCTCTGCCGTGGCCAGTTCTGTCACACCTTGTTGATCTAAGCGTCTGCCTTGTGGCGACAGATAGATCACTTTAGCCTGACTGGGTGCTGCCGCTTTCGCCGCCGCTATCGCATCTCTCAATGGCTGAACCTTCATCAACATCCCAGGACCACCACCAAAGGGGCGATCATCGACGGTGCGATGTTTGTCGTGAGTAAAATCTCTTGGATTCCAACTCTCGACTTGGATCAGTCCGTTTTTAACTGCTCTGCCTGTAACACCAAAACGGCTAACCGCCTCAAGCATTTCAGGGAACAGCGATACGATCCCAAACCACACAACTTAGAACTCTGGGTCCCAATCGACCCGCATTGTTCCAGCGTTTAAATCAATTTGTTTGATCACCTGATCCGGTACATATGGGATCAATCGTGTCTCACGATCAACGCTCTCGTCTGTACCTTTAACAACCAACACATCATTTGCGCCGGTCTCTATTAGGTGATCTACCCGACCCAACAATTCGCCGGATTCGGTATAAACCAATAATGTCTCTAATTGACTCCAGTAGTACTCACCGTCATCCAACACTGGTAGAACCGAGCGTGGTACTGCAATCTCCGCTTCACAATATTGGCGGGCTGCTTCGGGTGAATCTATAGAGTCCAATTTTGCGATTAAACCCTTACCCTGTTTTTTAGCGCTGGTTACCTTAACCGGTACCCATTCACCTTGTTGTTTTACCAACCAGGGGCGATAGCTGAGGATATTCTCCATCGAATCAGTGTATGAGTAGACTTTAATCCAACCCTGTACACCGAAAGGTGAGTTGAAGCGTCCAAGAACTACGTAGTCCTCTGCTGCAATCTCTGCCACTGCTATCAGGCCTTAATCAATTACTTAGCTTTACGTGCTTCTTTAACCAGTGTGCTAACACGTTCGCTCATTTGAGCGCCCTTGCTAACCCAGTACTCTACGCGCTCTAGATCAAGACGTAGACGCTCTTCCTGGCCGCGAGCAACCGGATTGAAGAAACCAACACGCTCAATAAAGCGGCTGTCACGCGCAAAACGAGAGTCTGCGACATGAATGTGATAGAACGGACGCTTTTTAGCGCCACCACGGGACAAACGAATAGTGACCATTAAGGACCCCTTTATTTCGCGGATGGGTTTTGAGATCGCCCATCATTGTTGTTTCTTCACCAATCCCAGCAAATCGCCCAGACAGATGAAGGCCAAATTAAATAGGGCGCAGATTCTACGTGAATACTGCGCCCATTAAAAGCTATTTTTTGATCAGAGTTTGATCAATTACATACGTGGGAAACCACCAGGACCGCCCATACCCGGTGGCATCATCCCTTTCATGCCACGCGCCAGTTTCGCCATACCCGATTTAGAACCAAACTTCTTCATCATCTTAGCCATCTGCTTGTGCTGTTTAAGCAGGCGATTGATCTCTTGGATGTTGGTACCCGAACCAGCTGCAATACGACGTTTACGCGAGCCGCTGATAATATCTGGGTTGCGACGCTCTTTAGCCGTCATCGAGTCGATGATCACGGCAAACTTCTTCATGCCCTGCTCAGCCTGAGCCGTTTGTGCCGCTTGGATCATCTGCCCCATACCCGGCATCTTCTCCATCATCGACATCATACCGCCCATGTTGTTCATCTGATTGATCTGATCACGGAAGTCTTCTAGATCAAAGCCTTTACCTTTGCTGACCTTCTTCGCCAGCTTTTCCGCTTTATCCTTATCAATCTTGCGCTCAGCTTCCTCAATTAAGGAGAGCACATCACCCATACCCAAAATACGCGAAGCAACACGATCAGGGTGGAAAGGCTCAAGGGCATCGACCTTCTCACCAACACCTAGGAACTTAATAGGCTTGCCAGTAATGTGGCGTACCGACAGAGCCGCACCGCCTCGGGCATCACCATCGGTCTTAGTCAGAATCACACCGGTAAGAGGCAAGACTTCATTAAAGGCTTTTGCAGTATTCGCTGCATCTTGACCCGTCATAGAGTCAACGACGAACAGCGTCTCGACCGGATTAACCGCTGCATGCAGCTCTTTAATCTCAGCCATCATGGCATCATCAACCGCTAGACGACCCGCGGTATCGACAATGACAACATCATGGTGCTGAATTTTTGCATGCGCCGTCGCGCCATTAACGATATCGATCGGCTTCTGTTCAATAGTCGACGGGAAGAACTCGACATCCACCTCGCCGGCCAGAGTCTCTAGCTGACGAATAGCTGCTGGACGGTAGACGTCAGCTGATACGACCAACACCTTCTTCTTTTCACGCTCACGGAGGAAACGCGCCAGCTTTGCAACCGAGGTGGTTTTACCCGCACCCTGCAGACCGGCCATCATCACCACAGCAGGTGGCGTTGCCGCAAGGTTAAGCTGCTCGTTCGCTTCACCCATCACGCGAACCAACTCTTCGTTAACGATCTTAACGAAAACCTGACCAGGACTTAGGCTCTTAGAAACTTCTTGTCCAACCGCACGCTCTTTGACCGCGTTTACAAACTCTTTAACCACCGGCAGGGCAACATCAGCCTCAAGAAGCGCCATACGTACTTCACGCAGCGTATCCTTAATATTGTCTTCGGTCAGTTTCGCGCGTCCTGTAACGGAGCGAAGCGTGCCAGTTAAGCGTTCTTGAAGATTTGCAAACATTCTATTCCTCATTGTGCGGGTCTAATGGGTCGTTTCGATATCGAGATATCCCGCCAAATTTGCGCCGTAGTATAGCGCAGGGACAGGCTGACTGTATATTTCGCATCCCAGCAATTTGTGCCACACTTGTGGAATTAGGTTTACACAGTCCGGAGTTTTGGATGCTATCGCTATTTACCCTTGCCGCCATTGGCCTCTATCTGATTGCCAGCCAGTGGCAAATGAAGCAGTTCGCGACTCAACAAGGCGGACCGCGCAACCGCATACAGGCTTTTGGTTTCATCGCCGTCATTTTTCAACTGATCGCGACTTTACAGATCATTTCGGGCGGATTTGGCTTAAACCTCAGCTTCTTTGTTGCCGGCTCGATGATCTCGATCGCCGTGGTCGTTCTTCTGCTATTGGGTAGCCTACGTCATAAGCTCGACAATCTGTTTATGTGGGTCTTTCCAATGGCCGCCATCACTCTGGCTCTGGCCTATGCTTTCCCTGGCGAAGGGACCAAATCAAGCTACAGCGCTGGACTGCTAAGCCACATTCTGTTGTCTATTATCTCCTACAGCCTGTTCACGCTTGCCGCACTGCAAGCTCTGTTGCTCTCTAAGCAGGAGCATGCTCTGAAAAGCCATAAGACCAGAGGCTTACTGAATACCCTGCCACCACTGCAGGTGATGGAGAACCTACTGTTTGATTTGATTACTGCGGGTCAGGTGGTACTGACGCTGGCGTTGATAACGGGTTACGTCTACACCGATGATCTGTTTGCACAACACCTCGCTCACAAAACGCTACTATCCCTTAGCGCCTGGGTTGTCTTCACTATTCTGCTAACAGGACGTGCGATGTTTGGCTGGCGTAGCCGCACGGCTCTGCGCTGGACACTCAGCGGTTTTGTCTTGCTGATGCTCGGCTTCTTTGGTTCAAAGGCCGTTCTAGAGCTAATACTTGGGGCTTAATTGGGTTGACACCCACGCCCCATCTACACAAAATGAGCTTCCGTTAACAATATAGGCATTTCCCCTTGGAAGACGCGTCGATAAGCTCGCTCTCAATTCTTCTGTTTATTCTGATCCTCTGTTCTGCATTTTTCTCTAGTTCAGAAACTGGCATGATGTCGCTCAATCGCTACCGTTTGAAGCATTTAGCGAAGAATAACCACCTAGGTGCACGCAAAGCCGCCAAACTACTAGATCGCCCAGATCGTCTGATCGGCCTGATTTTGATAGGCAATAACTTCGTCAACATTCTCGCATCAGCCATCGCGACCGTCATTGCTGTTCGAATTTGGGGCGATGCAGGTATCGCCATTGCGACCGGTGCCTTGACGCTGGTCGTGCTGATTTTTGCGGAAGTGACGCCTAAGACACTGGCAGCCATGTATCCAGAGAAGGTGGCTTTTCCGGCCTCCTATGTTTTAGTACTGCTACTTAAAGTGTTTTACCCCTTAGTGTTTGCCGTCAACCTCATTACCAATGGGATTTTCCGCCTACTCGGTATCAAGACGACCGGGGAAGATGCCCATAACCTCAGCACCGAAGAGTTACGCACCATCGTGAACGAGTCAGGCGCTCTGATCCCTCAATCGAATCAATCGATGCTTTTGGGAGTTCTAGAGCTTGGTGAAGTGACCGTTAATGACATCATCATTCCACGCAACGAGGTAGAGGGCATCGATCTGGACCATGAGATGGACCAGATTCTTGAGCAGCTCTCTAAGACCAAACATACCCGCCTTCCGGTCTACCGTGGCGACATCAACCAGATCGTCGGCGTACTGCACATGCGCAATCTGGCCCAGTTGATTCAACAGGGCAAGGTCACCAAACCGGCCATTATGGCGGTGGTTCATGAGGCCTACTTTATTCCAGAGAGCACACCGCTGCAGACACAGCTCCTTAACTTTCAGAAAGAGAGCCGCCGCATCGGCGTCGTCGTTGATGAGTACGGTGATGTACAAGGCATTGTCACCCTGGAAGATATCTTAGAAGAGATCGTCGGCGAACTCTCTAACGATCAATCCGATATCCATGAAGACATCCACCAACAGGAAGATGGCAGCTACTTTATCGATGGCTCGGCTTATATTCGTGAGATCAATAAAGCACTGAATTGGGAGCTATCGACCGAAGGACCAAAAACGCTAAACGGTCTAATCACAGAACAGCTTGAATCTATTCCCGATGCTAACGTCTGTATCGAACTGAATGAGTACCGTTTAGAGACGCTACAAATCAGTGACAACCTGATTAAGACGGTTCGTGTCCAGCGTCTCGAGATCGAGAGTGACGCGGAGGAGTAGCCTCCCGCTCTCGAATCAACGCCCAGACTTCACGCTTCTTCTCGTTGGAGTAAGTACTCCAATAGGCGATCTCTAGACCTGAACGACGACAGGCAATACAGAGATCGTCCTCATCGAGAGCGCACACGCCCATGCAAGGATTGGGAATCGGTTTTTCTGAATCCATTAAGTTCGCTCTGGCCTCGGTCTGGTTTGAATCTGTGCATCAAAGGCACTGTTTAATAGCTCGGCAATGACCCAGGCGGTTAGCCCCCAGATCTCATAGCCTTGATAATCCCATGCTGGTGCATATCGAGTCCTACCGGATAGATCCATGAACTGATCAAATCGCGCGCGGCCCGGCTCCATAAAGAAGCTCAACGGTACTCGAAAAACGGCTTCGATCTCATCGGGATTAGGTTGCTCGACCACCGTATGCGGCACAACACCGACCCAGGGAACCACTTTGAGGCGATGCTTAGAGAGCACATCACTTAAAGCGCCCAAGGGCCTAACCTGTGAGGGTTCAATACCCAGCTCTTCATGGGTCTCACGCAAAGCCGTAGCAAGAATATCCTGATCCTCAGGATCTCTGCGACCGCCTGGAAAAGCCACCTCACCAGCATGACTCGACAGCCTGCTGTGCCGCAAGGTCAGTATCACCTCTGGTACCGCTAGATCGGTGATTAGCATCATCACACCCGCCTGCTGATCAGACGAATAGTGGTCAGATAGCTGCCAAGGCTTGTAGTGAGTCAGGGTTTGCTCTATTTTCGAAATCATTAGTTTAATCATACACCGAATAGAAGAAAGCTACGCAAAAGATAGGAGATTCGATGAAGTTCTGCAGCGAGTGTGCCACACCAGTTGAATGGACCATTCCAGAGGGTGACCACCTTCCCAGACACGTCTGCCCCAACTGCGAGACGATCTTCTACTCCAACCCCAGAATCATCGCCGGCTGCCTACCCATCTGGGAAGACAAAGTGTTGATGTGTCGTCGCAACATCGAACCACGCAAAAACTATTGGACCCTACCGGCAGGCTTTATGGAGAATGGTGAGACGACTGAACAGGGTGCCATGCGTGAGACTTGGGAGGAGGCTGAAGCGGAAGTCGATATTATCTCGCTCTACACTCATACCTCCATTGTGCATGTGAATCAGCTGCAGCTATTCTTCCTAGCCAAGATGCGCACCCCAAGCTTTTCAACGACGTCAGAATCCAATGAGGTCGCACTGTTTAGCGAAGATGAGATCCCCTGGGATGAGATCGCCTTCCCAACGGTCAGCAACGCACTTCGTCTGTTCTTTAAAGAGAGAAACTCCGGCGGGCCGTTTAACTTCCACAGAATCAGTATCGATCGCCACAACGAGCAGAACAATGCATCGACCACCCAACATGAGATTCACATTTAATGCCAGTGTTAAAAGAGAGCAAAGCGGCCAAAGCCTTCCAACGCAAACTGCTGATCGCTTGGTGTATTGATCAGCACCCAGGCAACCTCACCCACCTACAGAAACTCACGGGCATGCCAAGACGGACACTGCAGGATGCCATTAAAGATCTGGATGATCTGTCGATCGAGTGTTCATTTCAACAAACTGAAGGGGCTTTGAATAACCAGGGCGTCTACCGCATTGATCAGTGGGGCTGTATTGATCCAGACTGGGTTAACCAGAATATTGAATCAATCGCGGAATCCTTAGAGATAAAGCTTCAGCTCGACTACTGATTCGCCGTCGCCGCCAAATCGAGAAGCGGCGAAGCGTCGATCGCCTCAGCATCCATCATCTGAGCAAGATCCTGCAGGGTATTAACGACCTGGAATCGCTTCGCTTCAGATAACTTAGAAAAGCGCTCTTCAAAACGCTCATGCAGAAGTGGTGGAACGGAACCAAGGGTAGAAGCACCCTCTTCGGTCAGACGCGCATTTACTTTACGCTTATCGGTCACTGAACGAACACGCACCGCTAAACCGCGCTGCTCTAAGCGGTTTAAAATAGTCGTTACCGTCGCCTGACTCAGTGAAACGCTTTCCGACAGCGTCTTAACAGTCACATCACCCAGATCCCCAATTGCACGCAACACCATTACCTGCGGAATGGTGAGGCCACAGCTCTTCGCAATACGCTTTGATTGAATATCCGTCGCACGAATAATCTTACGCAGAGCAATGAGTACATCTTGTGATTGCTGAATGTCTGTCATGTAAAGCCTGTCATTGAGATAAGTAGCACGATTAACAACCTGCTGAGCGGGCGCATTTATAGCCCATCCCCTTTTCATCATCAATCACTATTTAAATAATTACAACTATAATTATTTGAACTCTAATAATTAGACCTGTTAGGATGTTCATCACGACAGGTTAATAACCTAATAAGAAACTGAAAACGAATGGGAACAGACACATGAAAAAACAGATTCTTGCTGCATCACTGCTAGCCGCTAGCTCAACTGCATTTGCAGGTTCACACGCGTCTTGTGGTGACGTTCAGATTGCCGACATGAACTGGGCATCAGCAACATTTATCGCCAACGTTGACCGCTTCATCCTAGAGCACGCATTTGGCTGTAACGCTGAAGTTGTTCCTGGCGACACCGTTCCGACTTCAACGTCAATGATTGAGAAACAGCAGCCAGACATCGCACCTGAGCTTTGGACTAACTCTTTCAAAGAGGGTCTAGAGAAAGCGGTAGCAGAAGGCAAACTATCGGTTGCTGGCAAAGTCTTCAGCGATGGCGGTGAAGAGGGCTTCTGGGTACCTAAATACATGGTTGAGAAGGATCCAAGCCTTGCAACAATCGAGGGTATCAAAGCAAACGCAGCACTGTTCCCACACCCAGAAGATGATTCAAAAGCAGGTTTCGTAGGCTGTCCTTCTGGTTGGGGCTGTCAGATCACTGCAGGCAACCTTCACAAAGCACTTAACCTAGCCGATGCTAACTTTGAACTGGTTGATCCAGGTTCTGCAGCAGGCCTAGACGGTTCGATTGCACGTGCATACGAGCGCGGCCAAGGTTGGTTCGGTTACTACTGGGCACCAACAGCGATTCTTGGTAAGTACGAGATGGTTAAAGTGGACTTCGGTTCAGGTGTTGATGAGCAGCATTTCATCGACTGTATCTACAAAGCAGACTGTCAGGATCCAAAACCGTCTATGTACCCTGAATCACCTGTCTACACATACACAACTGCTGAGTTCTCTAATCGCGCTCCAGCAGCAGCTGAGTACCTAGCTAACCGTTCTTTCACAAACCCACAGCTTAACAGCCTTCTAGCGTGGATGGATGAGAACCAAGCAGATGGTGAGTACGCAGCTGAGTACTTCCTAACCGAGCACGCAGACATTTGGAAAACGTGGCTAACAGCTGATCAAGCGGCTAAGGTTGAAGGCGCTCTTTAATCCTTAACAACTGCGTTATACTCACGCCTCGCTTTGAATAAAAGCGAGGCGTTTCTGTGTAATAACAAGAGGTATCTATGGCAGAGAAATCCTGGTTAACGGATATTCCTGAGATGGACCGAAGCTCACTACTGCAGCTTCGCAAAACGATGGACGGTGCATATCGTGACTTTTCACGTGAATATGGCGACTCTATCGAAGCATTTTTTGATCCGCTTCTTACCTTCTTAATCTGGTTTGAAAAACTCCTACTCAACAGCCCTTGGTGGTTGGTTCTGGGTGTCATTGCTGGTCTTGCCTATGCTGCAAGTCGCTCAGCTAAACTGACGATCGGCGTTGCTGTATCCCTGGTTGTGGTTGGCTACTTTGGCATGTGGGACGACACCATGCGGACCATGAGTATCATCACCGTCTGCACACTGATCTCTATTGTATTGGGTATCCCAATCGGCATTGCCATGGCGCGATCTAACCGCGTGCAATCCACTGTCACTCCGATGCTCGATATCATGCAGACCATGCCAGCCTTCGTCTACCTGATCCCGGTCGTTATGCTTCTGGGTATTGGCCGTATCCCTGGCGTGATCGCGGTAGTGATCTATGCTATCCCGCCTGTAATTCGCTTAACCAATTTGGGTATTCGCCTGGTTGATAAAGAGGTACTTGAAGCAGCGACGGCCTATGGTGCTAACCCACGTCAGCGTCTTTTAGGTGTTCAGCTGCCGTTGGCGATGCCGACAATTATGGCGGGCATCAACCAGACCATCATGATGGCGCTCGCCATGGTCGTTATTGCCTCTATGATCGGTGTAAAAGGCCTTGGGCAACCGGTACTTAAATCGATCACCAACCAATACTTCACCATCGGTCTTCTGAATGGTTTAGCCATCGTTGTACTTGCGATCATCTTTGACCGCGTTTCACAGGCATACGGAAAGCGCACTCAGGCGCACCTAGGAGGTGGCCATGAGTAATTCAGACGTATTGATTCAGGTTAAAGACCTTTACAAAGTCTTTGGCGACAAACCAGAAAGCGTTATGCCGATGGTTAAAGCGGGTAAAAGCAAGGATGAGATCCTAGCGGAAACTGGCCACACCGTCGGTCTTAAAGAGATCGATCTCGAAATCAATCGCGGTGAGATCTTTGTCATCATGGGCCTATCCGGCTCAGGCAAATCAACACTGATTCGCCACTTCAACCGCCTAATTGAACCGACTGCGGGTGAGATCATTGTTGAAGGCACCGACGTCATGAAACTCAACACTAAGGAGCTTGAACAGTTCCGTCGTCACAAGATGTCGATGGTGTTTCAACGCTTCGGTTTGATGCCTCACTACACAGTACTCGATAACGTCGCATACGGGCTTAAAATCCAAGGTGTCGACAAGTCAGTTCGTGAGCAGAAAGCGGTTGAGTGGTTAGAGACGGTTGGTCTGAAAGGCTATGAAGAGCAGTACCCAAACCAGCTATCGGGTGGTCAGCAACAGCGTGTTGGTCTTGCTCGCGCACTCTGTACTGATGCTGAAATCCTCTTGATGGATGAAGCCTTCTCGGCACTGGATCCTCTGATCCGTTCAGAGATGCAGGATCAACTGATTGAACTGCAACACAAGCTCAATAAGACCATCATCTTCATCACGCACGATTTGGACGAAGCACTACGCCTAGGTGATCGTATCGCGATTCTTAAAGATGGCCTGCTGGTCCAGCAAGGTGAGCCAGAAGAGATTCTACTTAACCCTGCCGATGAATACGTAGAAGCGTTCGTTAAGGATGTGAACCGTGCCCGCGCATTGACGGTAGAGACTGTTATGAAGGAGCCGGAACACCGTATTACAGCTGAAACCATCGGTGAAGCGCTGAAAGAGATGAAGAGAGGCGCTTACGATTACGGTCACGTGGTGGACGATTCAGGTAGCTACCAAGGCACCGTCACTCAAGAATGGCTTGAAGAGGAAGCTAAGGGCGGTAATGCAGATTCCACTTGGGAAGAAGCCGATCTAACCGAGACAACGACCATCACCTCTGATGCAGTACTTGAAACGGTTATCCCGGAGACGCTTGAAGCGGATCACCCAATCCCTGTTGTGGATGAGGAGGGCCAGCTGCAAGGTGAGCTATCTCGCTCAAGCTTGGCGGAAGTACTGGTCGACTCTTCTGAAACAGAGTCAGAATCTGTAGAGAATCAAAAGGTTTAACAAGCCCATTGATACAGACACAAAAAAGCCAGCTCATGTAGCTGGCTTTTTTTCGCCCTGAATAAAACAGGGCCCGTGTGAGTAACTCGACACGGGCCCATAAAAGGAACAACAACATGAAGATAATATCAGAGAGAGGTAGGAAAAGTACAGTCCTCAACTCTCTGGAGCGGGCTTAACGAAGCTCTAAAACATCCTGCATATCGAACAAACCTGCACCCTTGCCTGACAACCAACCTGCTGCTCGTACAGCGCCTTTTGCAAAGGTCATACGGCTAGACGCTTTGTGGGTAATTTCGATTCTTTCGCCCTCTGTGGCAAAGAGTACAGTGTGATCACCGACCACATCACCGGCACGAATGGTCTCGAAACCGATCTCTTTTTCAGGGCGCGCACCGGTCTGACCTTCACGACCGTAGACCGCACACTCTTTCAGATCACGTCCCAGTGCATCGGCAACCACTTCACCCATACGCAATGCTGTGCCTGATGGCGCATCCACCTTATGACGGTGGTGTGCTTCGATCACTTCGATGTCGTAACCACCATCGTCACCCAGTGCTTTGGCAGCCACTTCAAGCAGTTTGAAACAGAGGTTTACGCCAACAGACATGTTCGGTGCAAAGACAATGGAGATAGACTCACCGCCCTCTGCCAACTTCGCCTTCTGCGACTCGTTTAACCCCGTCGTACCAATCACCATCGACTTACCAGCCGCTTTACAGATCTCAAGATTAGCAAGAGTCGACTCTGGGCTAGTAAAGTCGATCAACACATCAAAATCGTCTGTCACAGTCTCCAACGAGCCAGTAATTGCGACACCCAGACGACCCACGCCTGCCAACTCACCTGCATCGGCACCGATCAAAGAACTATCAGGAAGCACAATGGCTGCGCCTAGGGTCACACCCTCTGCCGCGTCTACAGCTTCGATCAATGTTTTCCCCATGCGCCCTGCGGCACCCGTGATGGCAATACGTGTCATCTCTTTTTCCTTAACTAAAAATCTATTCGTCAGTGACACTCAGCCCTTGGTCCATATCCAAGGCTGGCATATCACTCATTAGGCAACCCACCACTTTGGCAGGGACACCCGCTACCGTCGTATGCGCCTCTACAGGCTCTAAAACCACACTACCTGCACCCACTTTGGCACCTTGGCCTACTTCGATGTTGCCAAGAATCTTAGCACCAGCGCCAATCAAAACCCCAGCACGGATTTTCGGATGTCGATCGCCCGACTCCTTACCGGTACCCCCTAGGGTCACTGATTGCAGTATCGAGACGTCATTCTCAATGACACAAGTTTCACCGATAACAATGCCTGTTGCGTGGTCAAACATTACACCCTGACCGATGTTAGCAGCGGGGTGAATATCAACCTGCAGGGTTGAGCTCATGCGACTCTGTAGATAGTTTGCCAAGGATTGACGCCCTTGACGCCACATATAGTTAGCCACTCGATAGGATTGAAGCGCGTGATACCCTTTTAAGTACAACAGTACCGTGCTGTAGTCACGGATTGCAGGGTCACGCGTGTAGACGGCAAGGAGATCGGCACAGGCAGCTTCGATCAGTTTAGGGTCCGCTTCATAAGCGACCTCAAAGATCTCACGCATCGCCACGGCCGGCACCACATCATCCGACAGCTTTTCAGCCAACAGATAAGAGAGTGCCGAACGCAAGGTCGGATGGCTGTTTATCGTCGTATGATAGAAACTCGACAGAAGCGGCTCGTTAGCACTTAATGTACTCGCCTCACTCTGAAGTGCTTGCCATACCTCTGCAACCGCCTGATCACCCATAACTTAGGTCATATCCTCAAAGAATTTTTTTACTGAATCAAAGAAGCCGTGCTTCTTCGGTCCATGTTTCTGGTGCTCTTCCGTAGAGTCACGGAACTCTTCTAGCAACTCTTTCTGACGTGAAGTGAGGCTGACCGGAGTTTCAACAACCGCGCGAACCATCAAATCACCCAACGCGCCACCGCGCACTGGCTTCACACCCTTGCCTCTCAGACGGAACATTTTGCCAGTCTGTGTCTCGGCCGGGATCTTCAGTTTAACCTGACCATCCAGTGTTGGCACGTTTAGTTCACCGCCCAACGCCGCATCGACAAAGCTGATCGGCACTTCACAGTAGAGATTGGCACCGTCGCGTTCAAAAATTGGGTGATCTTTAACACTCACTTGAACATAGAGATCGCCTGAAGGGCCGCCGTGGGCTCCTGCTTCGCCCTCGCCAGATAGACGAATACGATCACCGGTATCAACACCCGCTGGGATCTTAACTTCCAATGTCTTGGTCTTCTGCGTGCGGCCCTGGCCGTGACAGACATTACAAGGATCAGAGATCACTTTGCCTTCGCCATGACAGGTTGGACAGGTCTGCTGAACCGCAAAGAAACCTTGCTGCATACGGACCTGACCGGCACCACCACAGGTACCACAGGTCTTAGCCGTAGTACCCTTCTTAGCACCGCTACCATCACAGGTTTCACAAGAGACGTAGGTTGGAACTTTTAGCGTCTTTTCACAACCGCGAACGGCCTCTTCAAGACTCAAATCGAGGTTGTAACGCAGATCGGCACCGCGACGCACGCTGGAACGACCGCGACCACGACCACCGCTGCCGCCACCGAACATGTCGCCAAAGACATCGCCAAAGATATCTGAGAAGCCACCTTCAAAGCCACCGCCCATGCCGCCTTGGCCACCCAAGCCAGCATGACCATACTGATCGTAGGCCGCTTTCTTCTGCGCATCGGACAACACTTCATACGCTTCACTGATCTCTTTAAACTTGAGTTCAGCCGCCTCGTCATCCGGGTTGCGGTCAGGGTGATACTTCATCGCTAAGCGACGGTAAGCCTTTTTGATGTCACGGTCAGATGCATCACGAGAGACACCTAAGAGTTCATAATAATCTTGCTTGCTCATACTGCGTGTAAACCTGTAATTACGCTATCGTGAATATGACAACGCGGGAGTAAAGACCCCCGCGCTGACACACGATTTTGTGAGAGTCTTAACTCTCGTTATTGCTTGCTAAGCTTACTTCTTGTCGTCTTTGACTTCTTCAAACTCAGCATCAACAACGTCATCGCCTGCATCGCGAGCCGCTTCAGCTTCAGCGCCTTGGCCAGCTTCTGCTTGTTGTGCAGCCTCTGCATACATCTTCTGAGCAACACCCGAAACCGCTTCTGTTAGCGCTTCAGTTTTTGCTGTGATCTCTGCAGTGTCAGAGCCTTTCAACGCCTCTTCAAGTGCAGTGATGGCTGCTTCGATGTTCGATTTCTCTTCATCAGAAGCCTTATCACCCGCATCTTCTAGCGTCTTACGTGCTGTGTGAACCATGGCATCACCTTGGTTACGAGCTGCCGTTAGCTCCTCAAATTTCTTATCTTCTTCAGCGTGCGCTTCGGCATCCTGAACCATCTTCTCGACTTCGTCATCGCTTAGACCAGAAGAGGCTTTAATAACGATCGACTGCTCTTTGCCAGTCGCCTGGTCTTTAGCAGAAACGTTTAGGATACCGTTAGCATCGATGTCGAAGGTCACTTCGATCTGTGGCATGCCACGTGGTGCTGGTGGGATATCGGCAAGGTCGAAACGGCCCAGCGACTTGTTCTGAGTCGCTTGCTTACGCTCACCCTGAACAACGTGAATGGTTACCGCTGTCTGGTTGTCTTCCGCTGTCGAGAAGGTCTGCGACTTACGCGTAGGGATCGTCGTGTTCTTGTCGATCAGTGGTGTCGCAACGCCACCCATTGTTTCGATACCTAGAGTCAGTGGTGTTACGTCGAGTAGAAGAACGTCTTTCACATCACCTGACAGTACCGCACCCTGAAGCGCAGCACCCATCGCTACCGCTTCGTCTGGGTTAACGTCTTTACGTGGCTCTTTACCGAAGAACTCAGCCACTTTCGCCTGCACCATTGGCATACGAGTCTGACCACCGACGAGGATAACGTCGTCGATTTCAGAAGCGGATAGGCCAGCATCTTGCAGTGCAATGCGACATGGCTCAAGTGAACGTTGTACAAGATCTTCAACCAGTGACTCTAGCTTCGAACGAGACAGTTTAACGTTCAAGTGTTTAGGACCTGTTGCATCCGCAGTGATGTAAGGCAGGTTAACGTCAGTAGACTGTGCCGATGAAAGCTCAACTTTCGCTTTCTCACCCGCCTCTTTTAGACGCTGTAGCGCTAGCGGATCGTTGTGTAGATCGATGCCAGACTCTTTCTTAAACTCGTCTGCTAGGTAGTTGATAACCGCAAGGTCGAAGTCTTCACCACCTAGGAATGTATCACCGTTGGTTGCAAGTACTTCAAACTGGTGCTCGCCATCAACGTCTGCAATTTCGATGATCGAGATATCGAAAGTACCACCACCTAGGTCGTACACTGCAATCGTGCGATCACCGGCTGCTTTATCCATGCCGTATGCAAGTGCTGCAGCGGTTGGCTCGTTGATGATACGTTTAACTTCTAGGCCTGCGATACGACCCGCATCTTTTGTTGCTTGACGCTGAGAGTCGTTGAAGTAAGCAGGAACCGTGATAACCGCTTCCGTTACCGATTCGCCTAGGTAATCTTCAGCAGTCTTCTTCATCTTCTTAAGAACTTCTGCAGAGATCTGAGGCGGTGCTAGCTTCTCGCCTTTTACCTCAACCCACGCATCGCCATTGTCCGCTTTAGCGATGTTGTAAGGCACCATTTTGATGTCTTTCTGTACAACATCGTCTTCAAAACGACGACCGATTAGACGCTTGATCGCAAATAGAGTGTTGTCTGGGTTAGTAACTGCCTGACGTTTCGCCGACTGACCAACCAGAGTTTCGCCTTCTGCTGAGTAGGCAATGATCGACGGAGTGGTGCGATCGCCTTCAGCGTTCTCAATAACTTTAGTTTTATCGCCTTCAAGTACTGCTACACACGAGTTGGTAGTACCTAGGTCAATACCGATGATTTTACCCATGTTTAAATCTCCTAATGACACCGCGTTGGGTGCTTAAAACTGTTTTACCTTAACCCCTATATGGGTGTGGTCTTTCAAATATCAAGTCTGGTTTATAAAAAGGTCTTAACCTTTAGCGACCATCACCATCGCAGGACGAACTAAGCGACCATTAAGTAGGTAGCCCTTCTGCATCACCGCAATAACAGAGTTTGGTGCTGCACCTTCCGCTTCAACCATCGACATCGCTTGATGGTGCTCTGGGTTGAACGCCTCACCCTCTGGGTTGATCACTTCTAGATTGAATTTAGCAACGCCATCGATGAACATTTTGTGCGTCATCTCAACGCCTTCACGAAGCGGTTTAACCACCTCATCTTCAACCTGGCTCGCTTCAATAGCGCGCTCTAGACTGTCGATGACCGGCAGTAGCTCTTCGGCAAATTTCTCAACAGCAAACTTACGCGCTTTATCCACCTCAACCTCAGCACGACGGCGCTGGTTAGCGATCTCCGCTTGGGCACGAGGTTCAAGCTCTGCCAGCTGTTTTTGCAGCTCAGCAATCGTCGCATTCGCAGCGGCTAGCTCTTCTTGAAGGGATTCAACGGTTAACTCTTCCGTCTCAACCAGTTCAGGCTCCACAAGATTCTCTTCAGCCGTCGCGTCGACTTGACTCTCTTCAACCTGATCTTGGTGTGTCTGATCTTCATTCGCCATGGTGTTATCTCCAGAATCATTCAATCTTGTCTCCTATGTGGTATCGACCATCTGAAATTCAACCCTTCCACGCGCTTTTTTGACCTAAGACTGCACTTTTCTATTGCCTAATACACAAACATTGGTTAAAAATACAGTAACTGTATATCTAAACAGGTATTAAGCCATGTTAACGCTACTCAGCATCCGAAACTTTGCGATCGTCTCAACACTCGACCTAGAACTGAAATCGGGCATGACCGTCGTCAGCGGTGAGACCGGTGCCGGCAAATCGATCATGCTTGATGCACTGGGATTAGCCTTAGGCAAACGCGCTGAAGCCGACTCTGTCCGAGAAGGGGCAAAACGAGCTGAGATTAGCGCCGCGTTCGATATACAAGCACTACCCGAAGCGAAACGCTGGTTAGAGGCGAATGAGCTAGAGTCGGAAGAGATTAACGAGTGTATTTTACGCCGTACACTGAGTGCCGACGGTCGCAGCCGTAGCTATATTAATGGCCACCCCTGCCCACTGAACCGCGTCAAAGAGCTGGGTGAGCTGCTTGTCGATATACACGGCCAGCACGAACACCAACGACTATTAAAGCGTGATTTTCACCGCACCCTGCTAGACAACTACGCCAAAGCCAATGAGACAGCACAGGAAGTACGTAAACTCTTTACCCAGTGGCAATCAAAGCAGAGTGAGTTGAAACGCCTTCAAGACATGAGTGAAGAGGCGAATGCGCAACTGCAACTGCTGAGCTATCAAACGGAAGAGCTCAACCGTTTAGACCCTCAAACAGGTGAACTGCAAGCCTTAGAAGAGGAGCAGAAGATACTCTCCAACGCAGGGTCAATCCTTAACAGTGGCCAACAGATCCAGATGCTTCTTAGCGAGGGTGAAGAGAGCAACGCCACAGCGGTACTCAACCAAGCACTGCACCTATTGGGCGACATCGAAGCGGACTCACCTGCACTACAGCAGACCGCCGAGATGCTAAACGCTGCTCTGATTCAAGTGGAAGAGGCCGAACGCGAGTTGAGCCATTTTGTTCAACGAGTTGAGTTGGACCCTGAGCGCTTACAAGAGGTGGAAGATCGCTTAACCAGCATCTACGATCTAGCCAGGAAACACCGCATTGCGCCAGAGCAGTTACCGGAATTAAAAGACCAACTAAATACTGAACTCGACTCTTTGGCTCATGTCGATGAGAACTTAGAGCAACTCGAATCCGAGGTTGCTACGGCTAATGCCGCATTGATTGAGAAAGCTCGCCAACTCAGCAAACTACGCAGCAAAGCAGCCAAACAGCTTGATAAAGAGGTGAATGAACAACTTGCCATGCTGGGCATGAACAGCGCGCGTTTCACAGCCAGTTTGAGTGATATCGATCCTAAATACATTACGGCTCAGGGCTTGGAAGAGATTGAGTTCCTGATCAATACCAATCAGGGCCAAACCGCAAAACCGCTGGCCAAAATTGCCTCGGGTGGTGAACTGTCACGAATTAGCCTTGCGATTCAAGTTGTAACGGCTAAGACGACTGACACCCCGACACTCATTTTTGACGAAGTCGATGTCGGTATTGGCGGAGGCATTGCCGAAGTCGTTGGCCGACTGTTACGTCATTTGAGTGAACGAGCACAGATTCTCTGTGTCACACACCAACCTCAGGTGGCTTCACAAGGAACCCAACACCTGTTTGTCAGCAAAGGCGCAGACACCGGTTCGGTTGAGACCAAAATCACACCACTCACCGAAAATCAGCGCATTAATGAGATCGCTCGAATGCTGGGTGGACTTGAGATGACTGATACCACCCTTGAGCACGCTAAAGAGATGCTGACCAGCGCGCTATAGACTGGTCGATTCAAACAGTGGCGTGTAAACTAATGCCACTTTGAACAGTAACAGGAACAACCTGAACATGCGCAAGCTCATCATCTCTGCCTTTCTTGCTACTCTCGTGACCGGCTGTACAACCTTTCCAGGCGTGTACAAAATGGATGTTCCGCAAGGCAACCAGGTGACACAAGAGATGGTAGATCAGCTTCGCCCTGGAATGACGCCGAGCCAAGTTCGCTATGTGCTAGGAACACCCCTGTTAACGGATACCTTCAACCAGAACCGATGGGACTATGTCTTCCAGTTGGTACAAGAGGATGAAGTGGTAGAGCTACGTCAGTTTCGCGTCTACTTTGAAAACGACAAGCTGGTGCGTTTGGAAGGCGATCTGAAACCTCAGTAACGCAGAGCTCAACGAATACAAAAAAGCCAACTTACGAGTTGGCTTTTTTGGCTTTAGCTTCGGCTGCTCGACGAGCGCGAACCTCTTTAGGGTCAGCAATTAACGGGCGGTAGATCTCTACTCTATCACCGTCACGCAAGACCTCTGCTTTAGGGTCCTTGATCGCACGACTGAAGATACCCATTGTGTCACTGTTGATATCGATCTGTTTATACAGCTCAGCAATGCGCGAGCGAACAACCGCATCATATGCCGTTGTACCCTCTTCTACTTGCAGAGCAATGATCTTCTGCTCAGTCGGCAGAGCATAGGCCACTTCAACGTTAATCACTGATCACCTCATCCGTAAATTTGATCAGCGCGCGACACAAAGGCATCCACCAAAGTTGTCGCGACACTATTAAACACTTTAGACATCGCCATTCCAGTTAGCTTGCCTTCAAACTCGAAACTGAGATTGAGTTCTACCTTAGAAGCTTCATCTGACAACTCAGTGAACGTCCAAACCCCCTCAAGACTTTTAAAGGGGCCATTAACCAAACCAATGGTCATTGAAGCGGGACGGACCAGACGATTACGCGTCGTAAAATCATAACTAAGCCCCCCTTTAGCGAGCTTCAGTGTCGCTTCGAGCATATCATCACTCTCAGCGATCACTTCCGTGCCAGAGCACCAAGGCAGGAACTCTGGGTAGCGACGCACATCGTTGATCAGATCAAACATCTGCTCAGCGGTGTGTAATACAAGGGCGGTTCTATTTACGACCGTCATAACGGGTGGCAAGTCTCAAATAACAGTTACAAGCTGCTTATTGTCCAGTTTATATACGCTTTGAACAAGAGGATTCCTTCCTTTGCTTACAACAGCTCTATATAATCCGCCGCATGGCAAAAAAGAAGAAAGCTCCTGGCGGAAACACCATCTGCCAAAATAAACGTGCACGATTCGAGTACAGCATCGAAAATAAATTCGAAGCTGGCCTTGTGCTGACCGGGTGGGAAGTCAAAAGCCTACGCGAAGGCCGCGCACAACTGGTTGAGTCTTACATCGATTTTAAAAACGGTGAAGCTTGGCTATTAGGTGCCCACTTCTCGCCATTAAAAACCGCCTGCACACACGTTGTTGCAGATCCGGTTAGACCACGCAAACTGTTGCTGAACCGCACAGAACTGAACCGCCTAGCCGGTGCAGTCGAGGCCAAAGGTTTCACCTGTGTTGCACTGAGCCTCTACTGGAAAGAGAGCAAAATTAAGTGTGAGATCGGTTTAGCAAAAGGTAAGAAACTTCACGACAAACGTGCGACTGAAAAAGAGCGCGATTGGAACCGTGAAAAACAGCGTGTTCTCAGCAAGAACCAATAGAGTTCTTGTAACCCAGATAGCAAACGCTATACTGGCCAGTTCTGGGGGTGACTTGGATTCGACGCCGATTGCGAACCCTTAGGTGCATGTCGAGAATGTGATGATTCTCGTAAATCCCTCATCACACAGTTATAGTTGCAAACGACGATAACTACGCTCTAGCAGCCTAAGCCTGCTAGCGCTGCCCTCTAAGGTGTCTATAACTCAGAGTTTCGGCAGTGTCATATGAGATAGAATCGCCCGGAGACTTCGCCTTAAGGCAAAGGGTTAAAACTCAAAAAGGCTCGCCCATAACAGCCTGACTCTCGGCTCGTGACGGGTTAACTCAATAGAGATGTCTATGCATGTAGAGCTTGAGGCAGAGGATTGACGGACGCGGGTTCGAAACCCGCCACCTCCACCATATACGATAAGTGACTGTTCTGTAAGGATTTTATAGAGCAGTCACTTCCGCCTTTGTACCCATATTTTGTACCTTTCTTTTGTACTTCCGATAATCTTGATGCTACGATCTGAGCATGAAGAATCTTAGACTGCTTGATACTGGACGATGGGAAGTTCGCTTAGGCGTACCCGCAGATGTCCGCAATTCACTTGGGCGTAGAGAGCTCAAGAAAAGTCTGGGTCATATTTCCAAACAAGAAGCTGAGATTTTAGCTGGCTCAATCCTTTCAGAATGGAAGGGACTGATACTTAAGGAACGCCAGCGATCTAATGGAGTTGAAAGAACCTTCAATACTGATTTAGCCGAATTCAGCCAAGACAAAGAGAAGTATCGCCAGTTCGCAGTCAGATCACTTAAAGAGCAAGCAGGCATTTTTGATCCTTCAGAGGAACAAATCCTCGCTTACCTCAACGATCAATTGGAAGATCATTTAGACGTCTTTGCCTCAACTGATCAGATAAGGGCGACCTTCAGTGAATACTGTTATCCAGCCAGCTTTCTAGATCAGTATGTAAAAGAGAAATTGAAACACCATGAAAGCAGAAGCCAAAGCGAACACATTGGCGTAATCAACAATCAGTTAATTGCTTCATTCCCCGTGATAGATAAGAGTTTCTCACTCAGCAAAGTTCAGCAATGGTGGGATAAATTAAATTCCCCATCTTCAGGCAAAGCTCCATCCACACTTAGAAAGTATCGCTCGCATTGCAGATCATATATGGATTGGCTAATCCGCAAAGGCTATACCAATCGTCCAAATTATTTTGATCAGCTTGAACACATCAATAAGAAACAGATTGCTAAAGAGCAAAGGAAACGTGGAACTAATCGCAAGCCATTTACTGACGATGAGTTATTAACACTTTGGACTGCATTGGTTTTTAAGAAAAGACCAGATAAAGGCTTAAACAATCTGTTCCTATTAGGGTTGTTTACTGGATGTCGCATTGAGGAACTCTGCAATCTAACTGATCAAGACGTGAGACAAACTTCAGATGGACGCTTTTATTTAGAAATACCAATTTCAAAAACTGAGAAGGGTATTGGGCGTAAAGTACCTATTCACAAAACTGTGGAATCTATCGTTCTAGGGAAGATTGGCTACATTATTGATGCAGGAAAAGTTAACAATAAATATGGCGAACGCAGTTCATCAATAGGTAAGAAGTTTGGTCGCTTGAAAGACTCATTAGGGTTTGAGAGAGGCAAAGTCTTTCACTCTCTAAGAATGACATTTATAGATAAATTGAAACAGGTAGGAACACCTGAAGTTATTGCTGCTGATATTGTGGGTCACGAAATCCATACTATGACATATGGTGTCTACGCCTCAGAAACACCTGTTGAACAACTATTCCAATACGTAGATCAAATCAGCTATTTGAGCTTAGAACTTTCTCTATAAAACCTTAGATGTGTGAATCTGTACAGCAGCCTAAACCACCATCAGACAACCTTTAAAGTACGTTTAAATTATCTGAAAATTCAGCACTGATGCAGCCTGCAATAAATAAAATAATATCTATAAAATCAATTACTTATATAAAATTCTAGCTAGCGTTGCATTAAAGTCAAAAATCACTAGTGTTATTAATTATCTACTGAATGTTCTTAGTTTAATAAAAACGGAACATGCCCTATATAATCTTTAAAGGTGATGCACGAATGACCAATGTAATGAATGAGAATGCTAAGTTACTTGCTGACTTAGTTTCTAGAAAGCCACCTCATCAATCTGAATCTTTCCCTGTAATACCACTAACTAGCAAAACATTTGGCGTTAACAACCAAGTCTTCAAGGAGTTCATAGAGGAGCTTCTCCCACAGGTCATCAAGAGCAATCGTCACGATGTTCAAGACAGTCATAGAAAGTGTCTGAAACACGTTGTCTTTAGTTTGATTCATGCGATGTTTAATTGGGAATGCCTTGCTCTAGGAGTATCAGAGGATTCTTATGGCAAGGATATGAATGACGATGGGAACTTAATTAATACCCACATGACCCGATTGGGGTTTACAAGACGAATAACTGAACGAATTAGGGATGCATTATCTGAGGGCAAAACAGATAAGGAAAGAAGAGACCCTAATACGGGCTGGATGTTCATGGTTTGCAATGGCTACATGGCAGCAGATGGTACTCAACGTCATGCGGCAGTCTACTTTCCAACCAAGAAGTTCATTGAGTTGTTCTTCCATGCACTCTACACAGACTTTGGTGGCTGGGACGAACTAACAAATGAGTATCTATACCGCTTCAATAATTTCCTTCTACCTGACATTCCGTCAATAGCCACATACGCAAATAAGATTAAGATACTGCGTGATTACAACAACTTTATGCGTGACCAGTCATGGGCTATGAAGAACCCTTCAACAAGAGCGATGAACATGTATTCACCTAGAGGTGGACGCATTAATAACTACTACCAGAACATCGCTAACAGACGCTACAAAGTCAGAACCAATACCCTACTCAATGGAGACATCATTGAAGAATGTGACTTCAGTGCAAACCACCTATGGATGTTCAGTTATTTAGTGGGTGAGGAGCTCCCACAGGACGCCTATGAGGCTATTGTTAAGCGAAGCGGTGCTAGTCGCGAACAAGTTAAAAGCGTCACCACCAAGCTATTAGGCAGCACCAGCCTCTCTCAGAAGGGCATGCTCACTAAAGAGTCACACAAGGCGAAGATTCCATGTTCTGCTGACCAATTCAGAGCTATAGAATCTGCGCTGTATTCAGAATATCCATGGTTAGAGAAACACAACGCGTTCTATCACGACAGAGGTGCATGGCTTCAAGGCATAGAGGGGGACATATCAATTCATATGATGCAGTGGTGTACACAGAATCAAATACCTCTTCTTGCTGTACACGACGCATACGCTGTTAATACTCATAATGCTGAAGCTACAGAAGAGATGATGCACCACCTCAGAGAAGGTGTTTTGAATTATGCGAAGCAGACTAAGTACCTTGACGTAGCATCCAGTAAACAACCACTTGTAGTAGCAAGAATAAAGACTGAGAAAGAGAGAAAGAAAGCTAAGAGAAAGGGTAAGTAATGAACACGTAGTACGCTTAGACAAACTCTATAGACACTAGCATGTACAGTGTTAATCTGAGTAATGAGCATTGGAATACTTAGATTGCCGAAGACGTAATTCATGGATAACAAAAGGCAAAGCAAGTATTCATAATAGCTCGTCAATTGTCCAATAATCGAACAATTGCTAGAATTGTATCTACAATAATATACTTATAACTATCTAGTTAAACCCATATAGCGTTGTGTAGAGACTTAATAATATGGCCATAGAACTATCAACCGCATCAGCCAATAGTGATTCTCCTACGCAAGTATTCAACTCAAACACTTTCTCTATTGACCGTTTCTGGGTTTCCCAGGATATTTTACTCCAAGTAACTAGGACCATTGGAACAGGATCATACAAACTAGAGACCTTTGATGTCTCTGGCGATTCATGGCTTTTACTCGATTCTTACTCAAACTCTCAAGCGATGGTGTTTGGTTATAACGATAAGCCACGATACTTCTCTGACCTAAATAAACTTGAGTTACCTTTTACTTACTATGATAAAGATTCTTTTAGCACATGGGAGGTAAGGGATAGCGGTTATATTGTTACTGGAACAATTTATCCAGAATTCAGCGGCCCTGGTGGATCAAGAACCGTAGTAACTGGTTCATTACAAGAAACCAACGCATATTATGACGCTTACTTCGACAATGAAAGGTCGATCCTATATCAATACAAAGATTCATACGGAAACACACCTAGAATTGCCGCCTATGACGTTACTACTCTAGACGGGGATTATCTCTATGGCTCTTTAGTTGCAGATACAAGTTTCAGTGATTCTGCAAATCTTGGAACAACACAAAAGTTCAACAATCAAATGACTATCGTTGGTGATAGTTTGTTTGCTTCATTCGAAAGTAGCAGCTCAAATGCTAGTACAAGAAGCTCGACCTTAGTTAGTTTTGACAAAACAACCCTATCAGAAGAATCTTCAATTCATATTCCAGATGTCTGGATACAAGGAATAGTTTCCAACAACGATTCATTATTTGTTTTAACGCAGAAAAGCATGACAAGCTATGATGACACTGACTGGTTTGTTTCTAAATACAATACGGATCTAACTCTAGATACAACATTTGGTACAAATGGCTCTGTAAACATTAGTGAATCTCTTGGATTAGAAAGCTCCCATAGGATGAATGCGGTATATGCCAATGATCTTGGCACTGTAACCATAGAAGTTATCGAAAACACTCTTTACTCAAAGTTTGTATCCGTTGATTTTCTTGGTTTTGTAGAAGACATCCCAGGAGCCATCTCGACTGGAGATGCTTTCACAGAAATGATTTCGCCCGATATGATCATCACGACAGAACGAGTAGATCGTGAAGACGGCACGATTATACTGAAAAGCTCCATCGTAAATGACCTCGATCTATCAACGCTAAATACTGCATTCACAGAGTATCTAGTCATGGACGGCGATGATGTTGAGATACCTGACAGATCTCTAATCTATATGGAGAATGACTCTTCTGTTCTAGGAAGTGATGATATAGATGTTGTTAATTCAACAGGTAATAACTCAATTATTCGCAGCAACTTAGGTAATGATCAAATCCGCCTAGACGCTGCAACAAACGCATACGTAGATGCTGGCGATGGTGACGACCTCATCAAGGTAAACACTGCTTCCAGATGGAATATAGATGAAATTGTTGCCTTAAATGTAAGTGGAAATGGTGTTGCCACAGGCAAGTCCGTATCTCTCAATGGGGCTTACGGTCAATCAACAGCAAAGATATTAGGCGGAAATGGCACAGATACTGTGCTCTTTGGTTCAGAAGACGATGCTATAGCTCTTCACGACTTCTATTCCACACACAACATATCAGCCAAACTTGAAACCATTGGGGTTAGCCTCGGGCTAAAGCCACGATTTATGGATATTGAAATCATAAATGGCGGAGCTGGTAATGATCTAATCGATTTCACCAGTACTGTTTATGCTCAATCAGGAATGAAGCTCATTGGTGGTGATGGGGACGACATCATTTGGGGCGGCGACCTTGAAGAATTAATTGAGGGAGGAACAGGAAATGACCGAATCAACGGAGGTTCTGGCTCAGACATTCTCTCAGGAGGCTCGGGTAGTGATAAGTTTGAATTCACGATAAGCTCAGGCAATGACGTCATAACAGACTTTGTAAGAGGAGAAGATAAACTAGAGTTTTACCTGAGGGACGGCTTTGAAGAAGAAGAAGTGGATGCATTACCGACACTCAGTGGGAATTCTGTATTAATTGGTGATTATGTCATTACAGTCAATATAGAGTATGGAACTTTAGATGAAAACGACATTTCAATATTCTGGATTTGATGGCCAAACGTTACGATATAACTACAATTAATTGTCAGCTAATCAACTAACTTGTATCTGACAGGCAACATACGAATACAAAGTCTTGTAGATACACCCCCCGTCTACCCTTAGACCCCACCTTGGTTTACACGGCGAGTAAGTTATTGTGCTTCAACGATACGCTTGATAGTCAGACGGCTCACATCATACTTTTGAGATAGAGCATTCTTGCTTGCGCCCTTCTTGAACTCTGAAACAATCTTTGTACGTGCGCTCTCATCTAGCTTGTGCGGTCTACCACCTTTACGACCAGTAGCTTCACGACCAGCCTTTGTACGCTCAACTATGAACGTCCTTTCCATCTCTGCAAACACACCCAGAAGCTGAAGCATGGCATTGCTAAAGGCATCCTCTTTGCTTGTATCAATAGGTTGTTCCAACGCCCTTAGATGCACACCTTTGGCTTTCAACGCATCAATAGTTTGAAGCACCTGCTTTAGGCTACGACCCAAACGATCCAGCTTAGTAACTACGACGGTATCTCCATCACGCACGTAATCAATTAACTTGACTAGTTCGTCATCGTGCTTACTACTTACTCCTGAGTGCTTACCGCCAAACACCTTGCTGCATCCTGCATCCTCAAGTGCTTTATGTTGAAGTTCCAGCGACTGGTCTTGTGTTGAGACCCTTGCCCAACCAATTAACGTAGTCATATATTCACCTGCTCAATTCTCTTAAGTTATGAGCACCATCATAACACCATGTTACAAACATTAAAATGTAAAATTATGAGCATGCTATTAAACAACCTATTAGATATGAGCATGTGACGTGCCTGAAAAGTCGTTAGAACATTAATAAAGACCATTGATATGGGGAATTATTAATGAAAATCATAATTCAACTTGTCGCCTGGGTAGTTCTAGTTACCACTATTAATACTAAAGCTGCTGAGAGCACCCACTTAATACAGGCTCAAGAGAAAGTTCTTAGTACCATATACACAGTTGTGAACGTGGATGGCTATCTGGACCAAAAGTTGCACGATGAGTTTTGGGAAGCCATATATTCCACTGGTGCAAGCTCAAACGAAGTAAAGCAGTTTCTCGATGAACTGATAGATTTAGACCAAGTTCTAGAATACCCGTATGAAGGCTGGGTCTCAGTCAAAAGAAGCTATGAGCTTCGGAGTATATATCGATCCACAAAGCTAGATAGCTTAGAGAAGGAGCTTGAAAGAAAACTAGGCAATTACTTCATTGAAGCAAAGCGAAACACCGCTTCATTATTGGTTGCCGCAGCCAACAGAACTCCAATGGAGGCACGAGGACAAACGTTTTACGTCTCAGCAGAGATGATCAACCAAGTATTAAACGGCTTTAAAAATTCAAAAGAACGATTGAGCAATCTACTTAATCCTAATTGGCGACAGTCGGTGACTGAACAAGTAATCGCTGATATGAATCTAAAGCTACTTACCGAAAACCCCTTCAATGTATCAAGCGAAATAGTGAATGGAATGCGAATTAGTACAGCAGAAACCATTAGTGGAGATAACTACCTTGCTATCGGTATGCTCCACGTGCCACTAAATACGCCTTTTGATTATGAAAAATCACTCCAAGGATCATGTGAAGGTGCGATGACAAATGCAGGCGCTACCTGCCTTTCAGTTCCAGATAGATGGAGGGGATTTAAAGGAATAACGGCAAATACTGTTGCCGAATTAGATGGTGCTAAATTTTATATCACGTATACGGGATACTATATTCCAGAACACAAGAAAGTTATTTGGTTTACCTCAATTAATGAAAGCTCCGCACTAGGTGCACGTATGTCCGTAGAAGATGCAAAATTAAGCATAATGTTTGATTGGGAGTAAGCCTACTTAAATCCAAATGCCTTCAGAGGGTCAGAGGCTTGAGCATCTTCGGCTGATTGTAACGACCGAAGAAGTAATGATTTTTGTTGCACGTAGTTTGGATCGCTATTCAACAACTGAGACACACAATCATCGCGCACTTGTGCACGTTGTTTCTCATTTGCATCATAAGTTTTGTAGGACATAGCCTCATTGAGTGCAATGGCATTTTGATTACCTTGCTCACAGATCATCCTAGACATGTTATCTGTGTAGTATCCACAGTTTTGCAATGATGGCGGGTCAGGTCTAAATCTTTCCATGCGCACTGGAACTAACCTAGCCGCTTCTGATGTACATCCAGAAATGTAACGACTAGCTTGCTGTCTTTCAAAAGATTCTAAATTTGATTCTGCATTACGAACTTCTGCAGACTTGATACAACCCATAAGTGTGATGGATATGGGAATCAACAAAACAAACTTATTCATAGAAACTCCATTATTGCAGGTTAATCGCAAAAAACTGTTCCACCAATTTCTCTACAGCTAAAATTACTCCCTCCAATACTATTGAAGGTTGTACCTCCAATATTTGTGCTTGTTCCGTTAACATTGCCAATCTGATGAAACGTAGTATTTCCTATTTGACGAGAAGTACCTGATTGACCATTTATGTTGTGGAACTGCGTGCCACCAATGTTTCTTGAGGTTCCGTTAATATCCCCACTATGAAATGTAGTTCCACCAATATCTCTACTAGTGAAGCTCGTACCATCATCACAATTTGTAAACACTGAACCACCAATTTCTCTAGACGTACAACCTGCCTCTACAGTCATAGAAGAAAGTGAGAAAGTTAATAACAACAGTACTGAATATTTCATAATAGACCCCTCATAAATCCACACCTTAAGATTAAACCCTATATGAAACACTAACAACAATAATATGCTAATTCGATAGAGGATTAATCAATCGAATTACCCAGACTATTCCGATTAAGATGACTGGATATACCTTAGATCGTATTAAATTCTGCATGACACTAAAAAGTTCTCGCCTGATTGATATTTTCTTAAATTTTTGTACCCTTTTTTTGTACCTAACTATTCAGAAATTCTTTGCATTACAGAAGATTAGCGGGTTCTTATAACGATTCGTAGAATCACCCGCCACCTCCACCAAATTCAAATCTTAGATAGTCCTAAGAAGCCCTCAAGGCCTTGTAATATAAGGGCCTTGAGGATAACCTCCTTCCTATACCGTCCTCCAAAATCCACTACCAACCAGAAGATCTTGGGGGCTCATCAGGGGGCCTTTTAGATTGGCGACACATTAGAAGCCCCCAGATTATAAATTGGAGACTTCTCATGCCCCTTACTGACATTCAAGCAAAAGCTGCCAAACCAAAAGAAAAAATCTACAGACTGTATGATGAAAAGGGGCTTTATCTAGAAGTAACTACAACTGGAAGAAAATACTGGAGATACAAATACCGATTCAGTGGTAAGGAGAAGAAACTAGCTATCGGGGTTTATCCGGAAGTATCTTTAAAAGCAGCCCGGCTTGAACATGAAAAAGCACGCCAATTATTAAGAGATGGTACAGATCCTAGCGCAGCCAAAAAGGCAAAACGAAACGGAGTACCAACAAAAGAATCAAACACGTTTGCAACTGTAGCTAGAGACTGGTTTCAAGCTCGTATGCATGACAAATCAGAAGGGCATCAAAGACGAGTCACAAGAGCGATAGAAAACGACTTAATCCCAAGGCTGGGTCAACTAGATATTGGAAACATTGATACACCTACCCTACTAGAAACTTTAAGAATCATTGAATCTAGGGGAGCTATAGAAACTGCGCATCGCACCAAGCAAATTGCCAGCCAAATATTTAATCACGCAAAGATTATTGGTAAAACAACTTCAAACCCAACTGAAGGACTTGAATCAGCACTCAAGACTCCGATTAAAAAACATTTTTCAGCAATAACAGAACCTAAAGAAGTAGGTAAGCTTTTAGTCGCTATTGAAGAGTACCCTGGATCAATTCATGTTAAGTCTGCACTAAAGCTCTCAGCTCTATGGTTTTGCCGCCCTGGTGAATTACGACACCTAGAGTGGTCAAACATCAATCATGAAGAAGACCGAGTTGAGCTAGTTTCTGAAAAAACCAAACAACAGCACATCATTCCAATCTGTAGCCAAGCTAGAGTAATTCTAAATCAACTCGAAGCAATTAGAGGGAAATCAAAGTACATCTTTCCCTCTACTCGTGGCGCTTCTAGATGCATGTCAGAAAACACGCTGCGAGTGGCATTACGCTCAATGGGATATAGTAACGACCAGATGACTGCACACGGATTCAGAGCAATGGCACGAACCCTGCTAGACGAAGCCTTAGATTACAGGATAGAGTGGATTGAACAGCAACTAGCCCACGTCGTTAAAGACCCTAACGGACGCGCCTACAACCGCACCAAGCACCTAGCTCAAAGAACTGAGATGATGCAGCGCTGGGCTGACTATTTGGATGAATTAAAAAATGCAGCTAGATGATTTAACACCTCTCGCAGTCTACTGTGAAAATGAAAAGCTGATCTACCGCCAAGTTCTGGCTAAAGCTTTAGCTGGCAAAGTTGAGCTTTACTATGTTTTCGATCGCTGGGCCGAAGTCACTTACGTACTCGAAGAGGACTTCATCAACGGCACTGTAACTGATAAAAACTTTCGCGAAGCACCTAGCTGCGTTGAAAAATCCTACAACATTTGCGATTTCATACTACTCACCGATGGTTATCTGAAGGGCTTATGGAAAGCCGAAAACGACGGCAACAACAGATTGTACTTTGAAGAGCTTTTTGATCTTGGCACCCCAGACGGTTATGTACTGGCGAGTTTAAATCGAGAATCAGATGATGATGCCATCACTGACAATCTATTTATCAACCCAAATCCAGCTACATCTATTGCTAAAGATCTGGTTTCAGAAAACACCCCAACAAAGCCATCTACAACTTCGTTAAAAGTGATTGGCTTATTAATGCACCACCTAGCTAAGAGCCCCAAATACGCATCAGGCACAAGCCCCAACAAGAGTCAGATTAAAGAGCTATTATTAGAGCTAGCCGTTGAGTTGGACGTTAACAATTACGGCCTAAGCAAAGTCGATGAACGCCTGCTAGCTGAAGCCATGAAGTACCTGGAGACACAAAAGAACTAAATAGGAATTTCCCCACCTGGGGAATCCTCTTCCCCCACCTGTGAGGGAGCAATACCTCTAAAAATTTGTAATGCACCTACGCCGAACGAACGGCGCAACTTAAAAAGGAAAAGGTGCATATCATGCCTAAACTACTAAAGCTCAAAGACGTAATCGCCGCTACTGGCCTATCACGTTCATACATCTACCATCTTGCTCAGCAAGGTGCATTCCCTAAACCAATCAAACTTAGCGAACGCTCAAGCGCTTGGGTGCAATCAGAACTAGAAGAGTGGATTGATTCTCGTATCGCCCTTCGTGATCAGGAGGTAGCGTAATGAACTCACTAAATACAAACATTGCTGCAACCAACAACGATCTAGAACTATCTAACCACAATCAGACTGAAATGCTAGAAGGTAAACATGACTCCATGATCGCAGAGCTGATCATCCAAGAGCATGGCGAAAATATCATCTTCGATAACAGCAAAAAACAATGGCGTGTGTTCAGCAATGGCACTTGGATCGGAGCTGAAGATGCTAGAAGAATGCTTGTGGCCTTCCACAAGGAGATCATCTCTAACATCGCCGATTACAAGTACCCACATCTGAACATTGTGGATGAGAAATGGCTGACTAGTGCCATGAACACTAACAAGATCGCAGCTGTACGCAAAATAATTGAAGAGGAAAAAGCACTTAGTATGGATAAGCTAGATGCTGACCATAATCTGATTGGCATTCAAGATCAGGTGTACGACATTGCTGAGGTCTCAATTAGACCAGCCCTCGCTAGTGACCTTGTAATGAAGTCACTGGGTACAACCTACGACCCTGACGCGGAGTGTCCAAAGTGGGAAGACTTCCTGAAAACAGCGATGCAAGACGATAAAGAGATGATCGATTACCTGCAACGCCTTGTTGGGTACTTCCTGACAGCAAGCTACAAAGAGCAAGAAATCTATTACTTCTTTGGAGCAGGTGCCAATGGCAAATCGACATTCCTAGATCTCATAACAGCCCTCCTAGGCAATTACAGCACAAAGGTTTCTTCCGACAGTTTCATGAAGAAGCGCAGTGGAACCCTAAACCTAGGAGCTCAATCAAGCATGGCGATGCTAGCTGGAACACGACTAGCGATTACAGACGAAACCAACGATGGCGACACTGCTTTTGATGTGCAGAGTCTAAAATCGATCTCTGGTGACGCTCGATTAACGGGCCGATTCCTCCGCTCTAACTGGATCACCTTCGATAACACAGTGAAATTAGTGATGTACGGTAACGACAAGCCATACGGAAACATCAATGATGAGGGATTCTGGCGTCGATTCCGTTTCATCCACTTCGACTATGTTGTACCTAAAGCAGACCGAGACCCCAACCTCCTTGTGAAGCTCAAGGACGAGCTACCAGGCATTCTTAACTGGGCCCTTAAAGGATTGTCTGATTGGCAAGAAAATGGCCTACAGACACCCCAGAAGATCCTAGAGGAATGCGAGCAGTACAGGGTTGATCTAGATTCGGTTACAGAGTTCCTGACTGAGAACACTGTAGAGAAACTAGGGAGCAGACTGCCGATCAAACAGCTGTTTGAACGTTACACAGAATGGTGCGAAACCAACCTTAAGTCCGCTGAGTCCAAGCAAGGCTTTAGCAAGCGAGCACGTTGGTACTTCGAGACCCACATGAAAGGCAAAGTTAAAGATTTCCGAACTAACAAAGACCGAGGCTACGAGGGTGTTCAACTCTGCTAAGAGTTGGATCTAGGTGACGGGTGTGACACGAGTGACAGCAATCGACAGTTAACTTTTTGTGAGGTACAAGCTGGAAACTGCTGCCACTCCACCCTCAACTAACACCTTCTGGGTATCAATATCTTATATGTTATTTAAATAACATATAAAAACACTTTAAAAACAGTTACTTAATATAGATTTGATCTATGAGGATTATCGATTTTTGTGATCGAAATCTATTGAAACTATAGGAATTTATTTATGACCAGCATGATTGAACTTAAACAGAAACTAGGGGATCTAGACTCAAACGAGCACTACGAGATCCTAGTAAACAAAAAGAAAAATGAAAAGACGCCTCCCTTTCTAGTTATAGGGAATGGCAAAGCATCGAAGGAATTTCCTGAAGATGTAGCCATCGATGCTATTGGAGTATTGAGCAAGTTATCACCCAAACAGATGGGTATCGTGATTGACCTGAAAGACATACTTGTAAACCAAAATATTTGGAACTTCTATAGAAAGCGTCGAGTACACAATCCTAATCTGATCGTTCTAGATAAAAACAAAGAGAACGAGCTTCACAAGAGTATCAGAACTAGGATGAGTGATAACAAAAATGGGGCAAAGCTTCAGGAACTAGAGGTACTGCAGCAAATAAAGCCTGGTACTTACATGCTTAACCCTTACATGTTTATACCGCCCTATGAATTTAAGCGGGTTGCACAGATTTGGAAGGACATGAAAACAACATCATAACCCCCCTAAACTAGTGGTCAGATTTACCCCGTGTCGTTGCGTCGGAACTAGAAGCACCCGAGCGAAGCGAAGTGCTTCGATGTTCCGTAAGCAAAAGACTAAGGGGTAAAGATGACGAAGCCTCGGCAGAGGCTGAGAACGTTCTTATGGCTATGCCATCTATCCTGAAAAAATCAAAAACACCCTACTAGTTCCTGTTCATAAAACTAAGGAGTAAATATCTGATGCCGAGCAAGCATCATTTCCAATGGTGCTTGTAAAGGTATCCAGCAAGCGAAGCGCGGTAGCTAGGTGTAACTCAACCCCTAGTTCACAGATTCCTGCCACTCTTTAAATACAGCCATTTGATATGCTTATGGGGGGGGGCATTTGTATTAATTATATTTTTTCTATAAGTAATACCCACTTACTAAACGCGAGCAATTTTCCGTATGGCCGGTCCCGCCTGAACACTGTGCTGAGCAGTCATGTCCAAGTGGTGAACCCCTATAAGAGATCAAAGATATAAGTAATACCAAATTTGGCGCTTAACGTATGGCAGGTTCAGGCTGGCACTGAAGGGGATCTAGGTCGTTAATGTCACGACAGAATTTTAAAAGTGTAAACGCGCAATTGCGCACTTTGTCGAGTATCAGAAGTTCGCTAGGTAGCGTAGAAATGGGGCTGGGGGAGTGTCAAAGTTTTGGCAATTAAGGGAGCGGCTAGGGGCTGCCGCTTCCCTTTATTGTTTCGAAATTACTTATTCAGGAAGAAACCCCCACTGGTATTTTCCCAAGGACCACCTGAGAAGTTCATCGTCAGACGACGATCGATCTCACCGGCGAATAGCAGATAGGTGTAACCATCGATATCAACACCCGGCGCCATCACTAAACCTTCACCGCGGACCTTATATTTAATCGGTTGGACTGCGTTGGGCGCTAGCATAAAGTTGATTCCCTGCAGTGCGTTTTGGAAGCGATCGAACTCCGTGCCATTTGCTAGCTCGATGCGGTAGAGATCATTGTGCACGTATGAATCAGTCACGCTGACATACCAAGGGGCTGATACCTGTGTCCCGCTCATCGGCATCTGCCCCTCGATCAATAGATTGATACCCATATCGGTATTTTCCAACTCGATATCGTCGATATCCATAAAGTCTTCAACAGTGGCAATAATCTGATCAAGCTCAGCGCGCTGCTCAGCGTCTAGCTCCGACATCAAAGAGAACTCAGCTTCAAAAGAGATAGTTGACAGCTCGCCTTGCCCCACGGATCTTATCTCATCTGTCTTGAGGGTCACTTCGAGCTTATCGGCGTTACAGCCGGCTAAAACACCCAGCAGTGTAAGCAGAGAGAGGGGTTTTATAGCGTGTTTCATGTGGCCTCCGTTTTTATTCTTGTGAATGCTTACGGGGCCTAACACGAAATGGACTTACCAAAAGGAGGGGTTCTACGTATAGCGGTCCTTGCTAGCACTGAAGGGGAACTAGGGAGTAATGGTTAGGAAGTATGTACCAGGGGCATATCCCCTAGTTTTGATAACAGTCCAACATTAACAGCCAGGCAAAATCGTTCCATTTTTCTTCAAGTTAAAATAAAAACAAAACTAAACTTCAGAACAAGGAAGTAAGGCTGTTCATCTCGTTACTGAGCGCTGGAGCAGTAGAGTAGTTAGCGAAGCGACACGAAGCTACGCCACTCCATAAGCGTGAAGTATAAGAGATGATGACACTCCGTTAGGAGTGGCAAACATCGATTTAGGGTTCGGACACCGCATTCCAAACGAGCAAAAGCTGCAACGTTCAGATTCGCCACCACACAGGATACCTTCCCGATTGCCCACCTTTAGACCATTTTAATTTTCTGTACTAGCTTTCAGTCTTTCAGCGAGTGCTTCTCGATCTATCACAGGGCTTTCCACGTTGAGTGCTGTGTTGTGATACGCCCCGTAACTGCTCGACATCAGGGATTCGTCCACCAGTACCTTGAGTGTTGTTGGGTCGACATTTAATAGGCCACAGTCGAAAAGTCGGTGAATGTCGACTCGTAACAGCAGACCATTAGTGACGTGATTGGTTTTGTTGCCATCGTAGGGTCGAATATGAGCAGCCTCTATGATTTGCGCTACAGTCTCGCCGGTGATCATACATCTAGCTCCGTAATAAGAGATCAGCGCTGACCGGAATTTAGCTTGCCCTTCACGGTAAGTGATTGTGGTTTCCTTTCGGCGTTTCTCGCCCGTAGGCTCGTCTGGCAAGTTTGTGACCGTATTCTGTGGTGATTGACGTGGTTTTGACTGTATATCTATCTCAAGATCGTCGATTGGGCGCTCCTCGAAATCATCGAGAATCTCAAGGTCATACACATTATCTAGAGATTGCCTGACAGCATCGATACCAGACACAAACCGCATCTGAGCCAGTACAGCCGCCGCATCATCTCTGTATAAGATCTGAGTGGTTCTGTTATTCCAGAGCTCGCTCAGTTCCTCTTTGTCAGCACGGTCGATAACCTGACGAATCTGCAGGTTTGTCAGATACTCGTCTTCATCCCATACTTCATCATGATCATATTCAACGGGGCTTTCTTGCTGGAGGTGAGTAGCCTTTTTCTCGATAAAAGCAACGATTTGGGGGTGAGTGGAAAGCGCATCCGGAGTCTGCATCTCATCTACTTCGCCCTTCAGATAGGCAATTGCAGCGAACACTCTAGCGGCATCCTCCCAGCACTCGATCAGTACACCGCGGCGGCGCCATAGGATTTTAAGCGGATATAGTTCGCCATTATCTATATGCTCTTGAATTACCGAAGGGTTAACGTATTCGGGCTGGTCAGTTCTGTATTCATCGCCGGCACTGACTCCACGGTGCTTTTTAAACTCGAGCATATTGGGATGGTCGCTAAGCTCCTCGGGCGTCAGTATCCTGTCCGTTCTGCCCTCTATGAACTCGATCTTCGCGAGGACTCTCGCCGCGTCTTTCCAATCGGCGATGAGACTGTAGCGAGCACGCCAGAGTTTGCTTAGTGTTTCGGGGTTGCCGACTTCGACCTGAACCGCGATCGTTTTGGGGTGACGGTAGGTCCGCTTAGGCGCGGGATGAAAGCCTTGCTCTTCCATGTACTGATCAACGTTTACCGGCACTACTGGGCCGTGTTTATGCTTCGGGGCTCGAACCAGCCCTGTTGTTGGCGCGTGGCGTCGTGTCTCTTCCTCAAGCCGGTTCCGTAAAGCGTTGGCTTTCTGCTTCTTGCTGGCCATAGAGTGCATAGATCCAAATTGCCATAAATGTTTTCAGTTTAACTTAAAATAAGGTGAACGGACTAAGTATTGCTACCTATTTGGTTATCCGTCCGTAAATGGTTCTACAATTTGGTTAAATACAAACCGGTAATCAAGAGATCTAGGAGGCTTTATGCTATCGCTTATTGAGACACCAAACCTAGGTCCAGTATTAATCTCCAAGCTTGTCATCAGGTACTTCATTAAAGAGCAGGCTGACGGTGATGAAACAATTGCTACTAATGAAGCGATGCAGGTTCTGCAAAGCGCTGAGATATATCAGCTGATAACGCCTATACCTTCACCAGGGCTAGAATTCTGGGTGCATCAATCAAGCTCTTTGGTGTTTACTGCACTGCCTAAGGATGGGTACAGACTAGTTTCGATGGTGATCAAGACGGATATGTCTGACTTTGTGTTCGACAAAGAATAGCCGCTAGTTATCTGTACTTTCCTGTACGTCAAAACATGTTCTGTGTAGAGGTTTGTATGTAAAGGATCTTGGATGGGTACGTGGAAACTAGGTGTATGGTCGTGTAGGTAATCCAGGAGGGCTAAAAATGAAGCAAAGCTGCACGGATGAATAATTAGTATGCTAAAATGAGTATTCTAAGATTTTATAAATATATTACGATATGACTAATGTTGCCCCGATATCTCATAATCAAGAAGATCATAACGAATTAGACGTCCAAAATTTTGAAAGTGAGCGACTGGCCCACATACTTAGACAAGTAGTGCGTGACTTTCAAGTTTGCTTAGAGAGCCGATTGCAGCCACATGGAGTCAACCATGGTTATTGGTCATATCTTCGAGAGCTTTGGGCAGAAGAAGGCTTATCACAAAGAGAACTTAGTGAACGAGTAGGGTTAGCTGAGCCTACAACTAATTCAGTTGTTAAGCGCATGGAATCTGCCGGCCTGTTAGAACTAAAGCCAATAGTTGAAGGAAAACCTAGAAGACTAGTTTATCTGACACCTAAAGGCCGTGATCTAGAAAAAGCACTCGTGCCACAAGCTGAAGAAATTAATAAGGTTGCAACATACGGTTTACCCGAAGAGCAAATTACATTATTACGAGAGTCTTTAATTTTAATTCATAAAAATCTCATCAAATTTCAGCGCTCATAGTCTATTCAGACTCCATCTAAGCCGTTTTCATCTAATTGTTAGCGGCTGTCAGCCATCACTAATACATTTCAGGTGCTCTTTGGATTCATTGATCCTAAGATGAAATCTGCCATATAAAGTTATTAACACCGCATTGGAGAGGATAAAATTAGGTTGCTAAATTTGTTCTAATTACAAAATTAGAGTGCTAATATTTTCTTTTGAGTTTCCTGTTAGCTGTTACGAATGACAGCGACACAACCAATTGTTCAGTTAGCAAAAATTGGAGAAAATAATGAATAAGAACAAGATTCCTCAAATACTAGAAGACTTAGTAGATGCAAATCTGATTCTCTTTAATGAGGGTGTACTTGACGCTTTTGGCCACATCAGTGTTCGAAACCCTGAGCAACCCTCTAATTTTTTCTTAGCAAGAAATATGGCACCAGGACTTGTCACAAAAGAAGATATCATCGAATTCAACACCGAAGGTGAAGTGGCTGATGGTGACACACGAAAAGTATATTTAGAGCGTTTTATTCATAGCGAAATTTACAAATCCCGACCTGATGTGATGGCCATAGTTCACAGTCACTCACCTTCAGTAGTGCCTTTTAGTGTTGTCAAAACATCTCCAATGAAACCTCTTTGTCATATGAGTGGTTTTATAGGCACCAACGTGCCAATTTTTGAGATACGTGATCATGCCGGTGATGATTCATCACTACTAATAACCAATAATAAATTAGGTCATGCCCTATCAAACACTCTTTCAAAGGACACTCTAGTTCTTATGAGAGGTCATGGATCAACAGTAGTCGCCCCGACAATTAAACAAGCCGTATACCGAGCGATTTATGTTGAGGTGAACGCTAAACTCCAATCCCAAGCTTTAAGCCTCGGGCCTGTTGAGTTCTTATCTGAAGGTGAAACAAAAACAACTCAAGAGGTAATTGAGGGGCAGATAGAAAGACCGTGGGCACTATGGAGAGCTCGCGCAAGACAAGCACAGAAACAGTGGATTGATTTTTATTAGCCTACTGTCTAGTCCAATCGAAAAATCAGAAACCTTAAGTTAGGTAATATCTTCAATTTGATGACAAATTTTGATGCGCTCGTAGTAGGAAGTTTTTGAAGAGCTCTATTTCTTCTTTGGTCATATCTTTTACTGCTAGTGCATTTACATTTTCAGCTATTGGTTCAAGCTCCTTACGTAATTCCCGACCACGCTTAGTCAAATACACAAGGCTTCGAGGCTTGCCCTTTTTAATTGGTATTAGCTCAATAAGATCAGCACTTTTCATTCGCCCAATAAATGCATTAGTAGTAGGTCCAGAAAACCCAACACGATCACTGAGTTCTCGCTGAGACAAGCCCTCTTCATTCCAGAGCTCTCTTAAATAAGGCCAAAACCCCCTATTAACCTCGAAAGGCTGCAATTTTTCATCTAGGACTTGATGAAAGTCACGCGATAGCTGCTTAACAATGTGTGCAAGGCGCTCATTAGAGAGACTTAAAGGGGGTACATTGGAGTCGTTAATCATAAGTACTAGGTTAAAATTTTTGTTATATAAAACGCATAGACAAATCTATTGCATGCACGTTTTTCGTAACATCGCCCACAGACACAAAATCAACACCAGTTTCTGCAATTCCTTTTATTGTTGAAGTGTTGACACCTCCTGATGCTTCTAATGGAATACTGCCTGCAGAGAGTTTAACTGCTTCCTCCATCATCGAAAGATCAAAATTATCTAACATTATAATGTCGGCTCCTGAGAGCAGGCCTTGCTGCACTTCATTTAAATTTTCTGCCTCGACTTCAACCTTAAGTCCCGGATGTAGTTTCCTCGCATTTTCTACCGCTGCTGCGATTGAACCAGCAGCCATAATATGATTTTCTTTAATCAATACTTGGTCAAACAGACCAATTCTATGATTCAGCCCACCACCACAAGTAACGGCATATTTCTGCGCATTACGAAGGCAGGGGATGGTTTTACGAGTATCGAGTAGCTTACAAGAAGTGTGTTGAATAAGAACTGCATAAGCATTTGTTTGTGTAGCAGTTGCGGATAAAAGCTGAAGAAAATTAAGCGCTGTTCTTTCAGCTGTTACTAGAGATCTAGCTGGGCCAACTACTTCACATATTGTATCGTTTGGCCTAACTTTTTCACCATCTGAATAGAACCACTTCACAGAAACGCTTTCATCTACCTGCCTAAAGACCTCGTCAAACCATGCAGTTCCGCATAGGCAAGCTATTTCTCGACTAATAATGCGAGCTGTAGCAAAGGTATCATCTGAAATTAAGTCAGCTGAAACATCACCACTTCCAACATCTTCTTTTAAGGCCAGCTGAACAGTTTCAAAAATATCATCAGGTAACAACGACATCATTTTTCTCACTTTAATACTGAAATTAGAAAACCTAGTAGAAGAAACGTACCCTCCATACTAGGTTTTAATAAGCACACTGACTATCAATTTGTCTTTAATTAATCAGATTATCTTTCCATAGCTCACGCCAATCAGACTCTTTAGGAACAACCCCCTGGAATGAAGCTATATGAGGCTGACAGTTTGAAGTGCCTGTACCAATAGCCGCCTTTCCATCCGCAACATTCTGAGCAGCTTCAACCATCAAGCGACGGAACTCTACAATCGCAAGATCAGATGCCCCAAGTATATCGTCAGTTCGGTTTACAATTGAACCCATAGACACCCACATAGCAATATCCTGATTAGGAATACCAGGAATACCTGTAAAATCACCTTCTTTCATCTTCACACGATCCTGACGGAAACGGTTTTCCATATTACCAACCGTGGCCCAAGTAATTGGATCTACATCTTTACCTGGCACAGCATGAGTAAATTCCCGCCAATCCTTAGTTGATGGCGTAGACTCAGGGTTACCCCAAGCTATAAAGTGAAAATTCGAGTTTTCGTTATCAATTGGAACAATAACTGCAGCTACATTGTAGGATGTATTTGGAGGGATCAGTGCATAGTATGGTGCAACATATTGAGTTATGCGTAGATAGTCATGAGATGCCGCATTAGATATAGGTCGACGAATTGCAACATACTGAAATCCATAATCGGTTCTTGCCGCCTGCATACGAGGCGATTTATCAGTAGAAGGACGATACCAACTCTTATCGTCAGCAGCTGCACTATCCACTTTAGCCGGCACCATATCCGATGAATGCAATGACGACGAATGTGCTGAGTCAATTTGACCCTCTAATACTTGTGCCCAGTTTGCGGGAATTCGAATCTTAAGAATTGACACCTGTACGTCTTCATTTGGAGCAAATGCAGGGCGCTGGAATTCTGGCTCTTTACCTTCCTCTCCTAGCCAAGCCCACAAGAAACCACCCCACTCAACTGTTTTGTAGGCTTTATGCTTAACTTTTGAGCACATGCTTTTTTCAGTTTCCGGTGGTTCAGATGCCATTGCTACGGCATTACCTTCAACATCAAATTTCCAACCATGGTACAAACAACGCAGACCGCAATCTTCATTACGACCAAAAACCAATGACGCTAATCGGTGTGGACATAATTCATCTAATAGTCCGACACGTCCTTCTGTATCACGAAATGCAACATAACGTGATCCTAATGCCTCTACTAGCACAGGAGTTCCATCATTTTCAGCTATCTCTTCAAGAAGACAAACCGGTGTCCAGTGCTGTCTCATAAGGTTACCCATTGGGTCCCCTGGCATGACATGAGTTAATAGTTCATTTTCTTTAGGTGTAAGCATAAAAATTTCCTCATCATTATTATGTGGTGACAATATTAGTATGCTAATTTTAACCATGTCAACATAAAAATTAGCATACTAATAATATATTGACTAAAAATAATTAGCATACTAATATTGATCGCAAATCTATGGTAAATATGGTGTTTACCTATCTAAAATAATTGAAATAATGGGCCCTAAAAATGAAACTACAAGTTACTGCGAGAAGAGCTTTAACCTCTGAAATTGAAGAATTCACTCTGTCTTCACTAGACAAAACTGTTTTGCCTATTGCAGAGCCAGGTGCTCATATATCAATCACCACACCCTCTGGAGCCCGTAGAAGATACTCATTAGTTCACCCAGGAAATGATTTAAACAGCTACACAGTGGCTATCAAACTTGAACAAGCGTCTCGAGGTGGTTCCAAATCGATGCATGAGCTTGCATCTATAGGCACAATTCTTGATGTAGATACACCTGACAATGAGTTTCCTTTGGGTGATAAACACCCAGCACTCTTAATTGCTGGTGGAATCGGCATTACTCCAATTTTTTCTATGGCACAAAAGCTATCCGCTGAAGGAAGAGATTTTCGTGTTATTTACTGTTCACGAGAAGAAAACTTGGCGGCATATGTAAATGAAATGAAAGAACTGTGTGGTGAAAAATTGACACTGCATTTCTCTCAAGAATTAGGGAATACCCAATTTGATTTCTGGGATTTGTTAATGTCCCCAACTAAAGAACATGTGTATTGTTGCGGTCCCAACGGGCTAATGGAAGAAATCAAAGGTGTAACGGGCCACTGGCCGGAAGGTCATATCCATTTTGAAGAATTCCAACCAGTAGATGTAATTCGAGATGATGATAAATCATTTACAGTTGTACTAAATAAATCAGGTGACGAAATTAAAATCCCCTCCGATCGAACTATATTGGAAGGTCTTCGTGATTCAGGTTATAACTTCCCTAGTTCTTGTGAAAATGGTTCGTGTGGAACATGCAAATGTCAGGTTATTGATGGTGAAGTGGATCACCGTGATATCGTGCTTATGAATGACGAGAAAGATTCAACAATCATGCTCTGCGTGTCGAGAGCCAAAGGAGAGCGCCTTGTCCTCGATCTATAAGCCAATTAAATTAGGAACCGTTGGCCTCGGGAGAGCTTTTTCCTTAAGTGCACCAGCGATTTCTGCTCATCCTGGTTTTGAATTGATTGCTGCCGCTGAACCCAACAATCATCACCGGGCATCTTTTGTAAAAGAGTTTGGTGGAGCAACATATAGTGATATTTCTGATTTACTGAAGAACACAGAAGTCGAAGCCATATATATATCTACACCTCATGGACTTCATAAGGAACATGCTTTAGCGGCTATTAATGCGGGCAAACATGTTCTAGTTGAAAAGCCAATGACGATAGCTATAGATGATGCTTCTGAACTCATCTCTGCCGCAAAGAAGGCTAATGTTAAACTTGTTGTTGGTCCTAGTCACAGTTTCGATGGACCTGTTGCGCTTGCTGAAAAGCTCATCAAAAGCGGGGAAATTGGAAACGTCCGCATGATTCACGCGCTCTATGCAACCGACTTCCTTTATCGCCCTAGAACCTCGGCGGAACTCTCAACTGACCTCGGTGGCGGAGTCGTGTTCAGTCAAGCCGTACATCAGATTGACTTGGTAAGACGCCTTGCTGGCAAGCCTGCTAAACGAGTTACCGCAAAAACAGGCGGCGCATGGGATCCCAAGCGCCCCACAGAAGGCGCCTATTCCATGTTAATAGACTTCGAAGACAAATTGTTTGCAAGCCTAACATACTCTGGATATGCACACTTTGATGGTGACCGTTTAATGGGAGATATCTCGGAACTTGGAATACCCAAATCACCCGACACAGGTGAAACAGCACGGCAAAAACTTGCATCGGTAACCAATGAAGTCGATTTCAAGGCATCACGGGGCTTCGTATCGCTTGATAGTTGTCCAAAAGCTGAAACACACGAGCATTTCGGGCAGGTTCTAGTCTTTGGTGATAAGGGCGACCTTCGTCTTACCGCTGCAGGGGTAGAAGTCCACAACATTAATGGTCGCACTTTCCATAGTGCGCCTTTCAGAACTAGTAGAGCCGAGGTTTTCGATACACTTTATGAAGCTATTCGAAATCAAGTGCCACCATTACAGGATGGCGCATGGGGACGCGCCTCACTGGAAATCTGTCATGCACTTCTGGAAAGCGAAGCATTGGATGCATCAGTCAACCTCAAATATTCTACGTAAAGCATAGGAACTGAAATAGTTTCTAATTTCGTAGACCTTACACACAAAATATCATTTAAGTGGAAGTACATAATGACAGTCAGTCACATCGTTAGCTATCACTAATCTATACTCGGTAATTCAATCATGACCTCAGAGAAACCCTTAACAGCTGAACATACCGCCAATGGATCAACGTCCTATCTCGTATCACTAAGGGTTTGCTATGAAAACGAGTATCATCTTAGTGACCAATTAACTAGGATCATTCCTAAACTAAAAAGCACGCCGGGATTCGAATCAATCGACGTCATAAGAAGAAAAGGTGGGCAAGGTGTAGACTTCTATCTTTTGACCCGATTTAAATCGCTGAAGGCACTAGAGTCTTGGAAAAATTCACCTCAAAGAATTGAAGCTCTGCGTCCAATAGAGGAAATGTCCATCACTGACATTTCAAGAGAACACGCGTCAGGTTCGAATATTTGGTTCGAGCCGGTAACATGTTTACCATCTCAACCATTACCACCTCTTCATTGGAAACGCTGGGTTCTCAGCATTTTAGCGGTCTACCCACTATTGTTTTTGCTGATAAATCTCTTGCGCCCCATTACTTCTCAACTACCTGAAGCAATCGGTTTATTTTTAATCGTCTCGATTTTAACGGGGCTTACCACGTTCTATATAGTCCCTTGGCTTTCCAAAAGATTGATTACCTGGCTATCACGCCGATGAATCAAAGCTTTATCTACCAGGTAGAGTTTCCGTAGGATATTTAAAAAGAAAAAATGCTTAATCGCAGTTGCGTACATTGTCAGCGAGTCTCGCTAACGGATCCTTTAGCATTATTTGAACTTCTTTTTCCAATCCTATCGATTCCATCGCCTCATACATACATTCAACCCATAATTCTGTTTCTTTAGGTCCTATTCGAAACGCAGCATGCGGCCCTGTCATACAGACAGATCCATACTTCTGCAGATACAGTTGAGGCCCACCCATCCATCCAATTAGGTATTCCGACAGCTTATTTCTTATTCCTGATAAGTCGTCCGCATGCATTTTTCTAAGCTGCGCATAATAGGGAGACGTGTCCATTAGGTCATAAAATTGATCTACCAGAGTCTTAATTCCTTGAGATCCAAGCGCAATGTATGGTGATTCGTATCTTTCCACGTTAATGCTCCTTATTTATTATCATCAAAATACATATTGAAAGAATGAACAATCAATGCGTAAAAGTTAATACTGCTCTTCATCCAAAATCACCTGCTAGGAGAGTCACGCCCAAAACAACTGATGAGACACCTACTAAAATGTGACGATTGAAAATTTCATTTTGCCTTGAATACATCCAAGTACCTGCAAGTACGAAAAGAGGTGTAGTTGCAGCAAGAGGCGCAACGACAACCAAAGCACCAGCAGCAAGTGCTATGTAGAGAAACACTGGGCCAGCGCTAGACAGAATTCCAGCTGTTAAAAAATAGCTAAGCTCTCGGCGATTACATGAAATTTTGATCCCAAAAAACACAACGTATAGCGTAAGTACTATCCATGAAGTAATCACTGATACAGCGCTCGCTACTATAGGGTCAGTGCCGTTCTCAATTCCGATTTTTCTAAACCATATAGATACGCCATAAGCCAGCGAAGCGAGAATAGGGGCGTAGAATGAAAAGAGCGTCTTTAGAACCGGAACTTTTAAACTTCTGGCTTGAGTTGATATACCAATTAAAAAAGAACCTAACATAACAGCAATAGCACCCTCTAGCTGAGTGTACGTGGCGGTTTCACCGAGAAAAAAAACGCCTAATGCAACGGACACTAGAGGGTGTGTAAGCGTAATAGCGGTTGTGACGTTGGTACCTAACGCGGACATACCAATAAATTGAAATAGCCTACCTAACAAGGGTGCAAATAGACCAGCGAGTATAAAATATTGCCATTCCCTAAGATCTATATCTATTGAAGGTACGAAGAAAAAATTAAGAAGGGATAATATGAAAACGTTAATTGTTAGAGTAACCCATAACACGCTCAAATGTGTTGAGGTTTCTCTACCTAATTTTATAAGCAAAAAAGTACCGGCGAACATTAATGATGAAGCAAGTGCCCAAATAATTTCCATTACATATTCGCCGGTTTAATGAGATAGACGTCTATCTCATTTTTATCAAGACCTAGAAGCCAAGCGAGCCTTTCACTTCTTTTCTTAGATGAGGAGTCGCAAGAACTGCGACTAGTGTAAATAATGACCCCAAGATTAAATTCACTATGCCAGGGAAAATAAATAATAATCCAGCAATAAACAGTGCCATTCTAATCAGTCTATCTAGATTGTTTTTAAGATAGCCCTCAACAGCTGCGCTTAGCAAAATCACTCCGATTACAGCGCTAGTGCAGCTAACCAGAATATTTAGAATACTGCCTTCCATAAGCAAACCATCTCCATACATAAATGCAAATGGAACTATAAATGCTGTTATAGCGAGTTTTACAGCACCAACTGCAATACCGAGCGGTTTATCCTCGGCGATGGCTGCGGCCGCAAAAGCCGCAACTGCAACTGGAGGAGTCATCGCTGACAACACTGCAAAGTAAAGAATAAACATATTTGACTGCATTGCAGAAAAATCCAAGGAACTTAGGGTCGGGCCTATCAATACAGCTGCTAGAATAAATGCTGAAGGAGTAGGCATTCCCATACCGAGTATAATTGCCAACAATGCCGATACGAGAAGCACTAAAAATGTGCTATTACCGGCAACCAGAAACACTAAATCAGCAAATTTACCACCCAACCCAGTCATGGATATCCCTCCAATAACTAAGCCAGCAGCAGCACAAGCAGCCACAACAGAAACCATACGAACAGTCGTTTCACCTAAGGCTTCCCAGACGGCCTTTAGCCCCATCCGAGTAGAGGGTTTCACAGCAGCTACAGCTACTACACCTAGTGTAGCGAATGCTGCTACATAGGTTGGAGAAAATCCAAGTACAAGTGCGGCAGAGAGAACAACAAGTGGAACTATAAATAAGCCGCCATTCGATAACGCATTTCTGACAGTTGGGACTTCATTTTCATCCATACCCATTAAACCCATTTTTTGGGAGCGTAAATGAACTTGGGTATACACACATAGATAATAAAGAAGTGCTGGAACTATCCCGGCTATAGCAATGTCACGATATTCAATACCAGTATATTCAGCCATAATAAATGCTGCAGACCCCATTACAGGAGGAAGTAAGCTACCACCCGTTGAAGCCGCCACTTCGACACTTCCCGCCAATGATTTCCCATAACCTAGTCTTTTCATTATAGGAATAGTGATTGATCCAGTGGTTACAACGTCAGATGTAGGGGAGCCCGACATTGTTCCATAAAGTCCGGATGAAACAATCGCAATTTTAGCAGGCCCACCCACTCTTCTACCTGCAACTGCTGATGCAAGGTTGTAGAAGAAATCTGCTCCACCAGCACGTGATAAAAAAGTACCAAACAATACAAATAGAAATGCATAGGTTGCTGCGACACGCAATGGAACACCAAATAAGCCATCGCTTGTAAACATCATAATATCTAGGAAGTGGTTATACCCAACTTCTCTAAAACCAAGGCCAAATGGTAGGTTATGCCCAAATAGGTTATACAATACAAATACAGAGACTACACTTGTTAGACCAAAGCCGACAGTGCGCCTAGTTGCTTCTATGGTTAAAATTAGTAATGCAGAACCAGCTATAAGATCGGGCGTTTCTAAAGGGTAAAGTAGAGTAATTCGCTCAACAATTCGGTCGCTCTCCATAAAGAAATACGCGCCTACTACTGCACTAGCAATAGATAGTATCCAATCTGTTGGCCCTGGCATATCCGACCGGCCCCAAGGACCAGCCGAATACATCAAGAAAAGTAAAACAAGGATTGACGATAGAAAAACAACCGTCATGCCGAATAAATCGACATAAACTACAGTGGTTGTATAAATTACAGCTAAAGCTATAACTGCGCCTAAAGTTTGGATAATTTTCGCCAAACCAGGACTAAGCTGGCGCCTTGAGCCCGTCTGGAGTAGTGACGATAGAATTTCTTTCATTTATAAATCCCTGTTTTTAAATTGAAGCTTATTTCAAACCAGCTTCTTTTAGATAACGCATTGCACCTTCGTGATATGGCACAACCGTCACTGATGACATAACTTCAGGAGTAAGTGCCTTCATTGCAGAGTGCACACCTGCAATTGACTTATAATTTTCGAAAAGAGCTTTTGTAAGACTGTAAGCTAGCTCCTCGTCCATATCTTCACGCACAGCTAGAGTTGCACCAAGAGATGCAGTGTGCACGGCACTAGGGGACCATTCATATGTACCAGCAGGAATATCGAAAGCAATTGTTCCACTTTCTTTATTTACAGCGTCTACCGTGTCTTTATTCATAGATAACAGCGTTAAATCGACACTACTAGCTGCCTGCATGATCGAGCTATGCTTCACAAACAGTGAATTGATTAGAAGATCTGCCCTGCGGTCTTGAATCAAAGAAATCTGCTCACCTGAAGCTGCATAAATAATCTTACCACCCCAGCTTTCAATATCTTTCTCTGAAACACCAATCGCGTTGAGCATCTCAATAGCAACATTAGAGGCAATATTTCCTCGCTTGTTGATAGCAATCGTAATAGGTGGTTTAACCTTTGCTATATCTTCGAAAGATTCAATTTTATATTCAGCAGCAAAGTCATTATTAACCAATGCTTGCATTGGAGCCCAAGTGTACATGTATGAAAGAACTCGCAAAGAGTCGACAGGCTCACGGAAAGGCGCATCACCTTTTTTAGCTAAGAGCAATTCTGCATCATGGATAATTGCTAAATTAGCTTGATTACGTTCAAGCTGACCAACGTTAGCAATACCACCACCAGATGTCTGATATGTAATTTTAGAGTCTGGATAGCTTTGACGTACCGCACCGTCAATACCGGCTCCTAACAAGCTCCACAAGCCGCCAGGAGAAGCTCCAGCAACTGTCATCTGATAGCCTTCAGAATGAGCAATAGGAGCTTGCAATAAAACAACAGAGGCAGCTGTAGCTGCAATGTATTTTCTAAGTTTAGATAACATAATGAATTTCCTTTTGTTTTTTTAATTTGGCTATTCGCCATCTATTTATTTGACCCAATTGCAACTGCAAAACAATATTATGCAGTCAGTGCCTGTCATATCGACTTAAATCTTGAAGCCCTCCATACTAGATTTGTGAAATAGCTCTTCAGGTGCAACCAATCGCTTTGATAACCCCTCAGAAAAATGTTGCGCTAAAAAACGCTCTAATGTGTATTTATTCTGATCAAATCCATAAGACCAAAAGTCTTCTCCCATCATGGTTTTCGCTGCTCTTAATTGATCCTCGACAAATGGCAAAGTAACTTTGGTTGCTGACGTATCAGATAAACGCTCAAGTGCAACTTCCTTAGACTTTTCAAATGCCTTAAACACGGAAAACGGCAACCATGGATGCTCCTCAACTAATGTTTTTCTAATTCCCAAAACATGCATGATTGGAAATAGTTGAGTTTTTTCATACCACTTTTTAGCCTCTGCCATAGGGTCAGAAAATAAATAACCAACATTAGGGTGCCCTGCCACAAAACAACTTGGAGCTCTAGGTCCGATAACTGCATCTATTTCACCAGAAGCGAGCATTCCTGAAAGAGTTTGCCCTTCTGGAATATTATTTACACGCACTCCATCGCTTAGGTTTAAGTTGATTTTTTCAACTCGACCTGGGTCTTCGTACCCACCTCTTACCCACTCAATTTCATTTGGTTTAACACCATATTCTTCTTCAAGAATCATTCTTACCCAAACATTAGCCGTAAGCTGATACTCTGGAACACCGACACGCTTACCTCTCAAATCAGCTGGCGAGTTGATACCCTTATCGGTACGAATGTAGATTGATGTATGTCTAAAGGCTCTTGATGGAAAAACTGGAACCCCTATGTAAGGACTACTTCCCTCGGCTGTTTTAACTGTAAAGCTGCTCATAGAAAGCTCAGTGATATCAAAATCAGCATGCCTGAATGCTCTAAAGAAAATTTCTTCAGGATCATGCAGCATAAATACTGGATCCACGCCATCGATTAACACATCTCCATCTACTAATGGGCGTATGCGATCGTAGTTACCAACCGCTATTGATAGTTTGAGCTTACTCATATCTTCTTCTTGCCTACTTCTAGTTTGAATTTTTAGCTAAATAATATTTCAAGAGCCGATCGCGATTATCTGTTTATCCGCAATAGGCCAAAGATAGTTGCTTGTTGTTCAATTTAAATCGAGCCTTTTTGGCTTGCCATTTATTTGTACAGCAACGTCGTTATTTTTGTACTTCTAGCACCTTACAATTAGGGTAATCCCCCGTAAATCTGGGTACATATTTGTAATATACCGATGCCAATTGGCTAAGATTTTGGCTCGCAAAGCAAACTTAGCAATAAAAACTTAGATATCTAATTTTTTTAGACAATATTCCAAAATTAAAAGTTAGTCAACAACTTTTCGGGGCTTATCCTGATATTCCAGTCTTAAAAAATTATCAATACGATTGCTTGATACAACATCAAGAGAACGTAATAGACTGATTTTAAAAAAAAACCAGCAACAGCTGGTTTAGGGGCATTTCCCCAAGAAAGACATTGACAAGGCATAGAAACCGCCAATGCCCCAAGGATGGCTAAGTCAGCGGATGGAATTAGTCCGTTTGAAATACATACGTAATGTCATCTATTGTGTTAGTACGACCACTAAGCAGTAAGATATTCAGCGAGTTACAATGAATAAAAACAAAATGTCGCTTTAGTTCAAAAGATGGTTAGATAAAGTCTACACTCATTACATCACTCATGAAGAAAATTAGCAATAAAAATTTTTATTGCTAATTTTTTTGCGGGACGGCGGGGCTATATCCTACATTGACTCCAGATTTCCTATCCTTGCGCAGCTGAATAGTAGATTCGTCTTCTGTATTTTAAGCCACACTCTTCAACATTTAGATTAGTGTGTTGCGCTGTTCATTTGAATCTAAAGCTATTAGCCGTCATCCAGAGGTTAGCTTGAAACTATAATCTCTTGGCTATCGTTAAGGTACCTAGGGGCATCTTTAAGCCGACTATTATTAATTGATGGGTCAATCGCTCTAACAAGCATACTTTGCGGTAGAGGAGCTTTCAGGAGCTCTCGCAGATCCTTTAAATCAGCCCTCTCTTCTAACCATGTATTTGCCTGTTTTGAATCCAGAAACAAAGGCTGACGAGAGTGAAATGCTTTAAAGTCCTTACAAGCGTTTGTAGTTACCATCGCACATGTATCTAGAACAATCTCACCATCAGTCCATTGAGACCAAACACCTGCAGCTGCCATACAACCTTGCTCATACCTAACCAGGTAAGGCTGCCTTAAAGCACCTTCTTTACGCCATTCAATAAAGGATGTCATGGGTATGATTATGCGGTGGTGTCTAAAGCTACCCTGGAATGCTTTGCTCTTATCTAGCGTCTCAGCACGGGCATTGAACATAGAGTACTGAGTAGTGATCTCCTTTGCCCAAACAGGCGTTAACCACCACCTCATAGGCCTTAGGGCTCTAATACCTTCCTCTTCAGATACGACAGGTATTTGTTCAGTTGGAGCCAAGTTAAAGAAGCTAGGGATATTTGCGCGACCAAATGAAACACCCAAGTCATCCATCAGGGCTTGTGTATCGTCGTTATCCTCGAGATTGTATCTACCGCACATTCAATCACTCCTTCTAGTTATTTGAATATACCGGATAGGAGTCGTTGCGCAATTAATTAGAGATTTAGGGTGCGCAAGAAGTACGCAGGATGTGTGCAACAAGTGCGCAGCATCTATGCAAGAAGTGTGCACAATTGCAGGGGTGTGAAAAATTGCGCACTTCGCATCAAAACACATTTTAGAGTTGCCTATGTTTTGCGCTCCTAGTTTTGTGTAAGATTTATTCGAAGAATTATGCTTTTTAGCTTATTTTTTGATCCGCAATCGAATACACAGCAAACAAAAAGCACTCAAAATACGGGGGCTTTTACGGGGGCTCCCGAATTAAGATAAAGATATATTATCTATAAATATCAAGTATTTAATACCATATTTCGATTGACGCCACCTCCACCATATACAAATAAAAAGGCCACCCCGAAAGGGAGTGGCCTTTTTATTTGTATTCGGCGCGGCTTGAGAACCCGCGGAGCGGGTTCGACAAAACTACAAGGATGTAGTTTTGGACAACACAAAGTGTTGCCCCAAAGGGGTGAAGGCCAGGATGGTCTGAATCAATCCCGCCACAATTCGATCTTTTTAAAAGACCACCCAGAATCACTCCCGCCCCACACCCAAAATCCTCAACTACACTTAATCCATACTCACCCACCTAAAGGGAAACAGATGGATAAGATAATCACCCCGTTAATCACCCTCATCTTCGTTGCATCAGGCAGTGCTAAGCTGCTGGGTCTGGAGTTTGAATTAGAAGCTTTTGATCGCTGGGGTTACCCGCTCTGGTTTATGTATTTCACCGGTGTCGTCGAAGTGATCGGAGGCTTAGTTATTTGGGTTAAGCGGCTTCGATTCATCACATCAGTAGGGCTCAACTGCGTGATGATAGGTGCCATGGCCACTCATCTGTTGAATGCTGAATGGCCGATGCTAGGCGTTGCAACGGCTATTCTAATCCTAACCTTTATCAACACTAGACGTTTTAAGAAGGATATCAACCCAGCCTAAATACAGCATCTTGAGCAGTGACTGTTCTGAGGTTAGTCTAGTTATCATTAAATTCAAAAGGGTAAAACACCATGGCTAAAGGTTACTGGATGGCTCATGTCGATATCTCAGACCCGGAGGGTTACAAACTCTATCAGGCCGCTAATACTGAGCCATTTAAACAGTATGGGGCTAAATTTTTAGTCCGTGCAGGCGATAACCAACAGGTTGAGGGGAGCGTACGATCACGCCATGTGATCATTGAGTTCCCGAGTTACCAACAGGCGTTGAATTGCTACCACTCCTCTGGCTACCAAAATGCTAAAGCGCTACGTGAACATGCAGGCATTGCTGATCTAGTGGTTGTCGAGGGCTACGAAGGCCCTCAACCTGGGGAGTAGGTATTTACACCTTCTCCATCGGCCTACCCGGCTCACTCCAACGCACGTGGTATTTTCCATCATCACGATCTGTTCGCTCGAATGTATGCGCACCAAAATAGTCTCGCTGACCTTGCAGTAGGTTGGCAGGCAGCACCTCGGTTCGGAATGAGTCGTAGTAACCTAGGGCGGAACTAATCGCCCCAGCAGGGATACCCGCTAGAGCTGATTGCGCCACAATCGCGCGCCAATTATGTTGATGTTTAGCCAACTTTTCAGAGAAAAACGGATCCATTAGCAGGCTTGGCAGATCCTGATTACGCTGAAACGCTGCTGAGATCGGCTGAAGAAACGCTGCACGAATAATACACCCGGCACGCCAAATTCTTGAGATGGCGGATAAATCGAGCGCCCAACCCTGTTCTTTTGCTGCCATCTGCATCAGATGATAACCCTGCGCGTAGGCACAAATTTTTGCACAGTAGAGTGCATCATGCAGCTGTTCAATTAACTGCTCTTTGGGAGTATCTAAAGTAACATCTGTTGGGCCAGACAGAACTTTAGACGCTTCAACGCGAATCAATTTAAGGGTGGATAGTGAGCGAGCAAAGACTGCATTGGTCAGCGTTGGCGCAGGTGTACCTAGCTGAAGGGCACTAACCGCGGTCCATAAACCGGTACCCTTTTGACCCGCTTTATCAAGAATGACATCGACCAACGGCAGGCCGGTAAACTGATCCTCTTGATCCAGAACTTCAGCACTGATTTCGATCAAGTAGGAGTGCAGTGGGCCACGACTCCATTCTCGGAATACACAAGCGATCTCGGAGGGAGCCATCTGCATGGCGTACCGCATGAAGTGGTAGACCTCACAGATCAACTGCATGTCGGCATACTCGATGCCGTTATGAACCATTTTTACGTAGTGGCCTGCACCAGAATCGCCAATGTACGTCGCACAAGGCTCACCCTCAGTGACTGGATTACCGGGCTCACGACGCTCAATGGGGAGTCCTGTGGTTGCATCCACTTTCGCTGCGATCGCCTCCATAATAGGGCGTAAACGTGACCAAGCTTTTTGATCGCCAGATGGCATCAAAGAAGGGCCGAAGCGTGCACCGACCTCACCACCCGATACCGCAGTAGAGAAGAAGGTAAAGTGCTCTTTATAGTTCACTTCACGATCACGAGTGTCGGTCCAGAGTGAGTTTCCGGTATCCACAACGATATCATCGCCTTCAACGCCTGCCTCAATCAGCTGACGGCAGACTGCATCGACAGGATCACCTGCTGGCACAGAGACAAAAATGGTTCTTGGTGAAGGCAAAGCCGCTAACAGTTCACCGAGCGATGAACAGGCTTGAATCGGTTGAGGACGATCCGGAACTTCATCAGCCGCTTGAGCGATCGCGTCATCTACTTTATTGGCATCCAGGTCAAAGGCTGCGATTTGGTAACCATTATCAACGAGGTTGAGCACCAAGTTTTTACCCATAACGCCAAGCCCAATAAAACCGATCATCTCTCTATCTGCCACTACCTAAGCCCCAAAAAAGTTGTTTATCTGACCCTCGTTATTCTAACGTTTTTCAAGCTTGAAAACTCTACTCTATAAACCTCAATGCCTTATCTGGTAAAATTGCGCGGTTTTTAACCATCCAGATTACGCCGGGGAGATTATGGCCAATATCGTTGTATCCGCACTCTACCAATTTGTTCGCTTCGAGGAGTGTGAAGCACTGCGTCAGCCTCTGTTAGAGTTCCTGAACGAGCAAGATATTCGCGGCACATTAATCCTAGCTAAAGAGGGTATCAACGGCACAGTCTCTGGTAGCCGTGAAGCGATCGATGCGCTCTACGCATGGTTTAAAGAGCACCCACCGCTGGATCAGGTGAGCTCCAAAGAGTCGTTCTTTGATGAGCAACCGTTCTACCGCACCAAGGTAAAACTGAAACGTGAAATCGTTACCATGGGTGTTGAAGGCATCGATCCACTGAAAACCGTCGGCACCTATGTCAAACCTAACGAGTGGAATGAGCTGATTTCCGATCCAGAAGTACTGTTGGTCGACACACGTAATGACTACGAAGTGGATATCGGTACGTTTAAAGGCGCGATCAACCCTCATACCGACACCTTCCGTGACTTCCCTAACTACGTTAAAGAGCAGCTAGATCCAAGTAAACACAAAAAAGTCGCCATGTTCTGTACGGGCGGTATCCGTTGTGAAAAGTCGACCGCGTTTCTCCGTGAACAGGGCTTTGATGAGGTCTACCACCTTGAAGGCGGCATTCTTAAATACCTTGAAGAAGTACCTGCCGATAACTCGATGTGGGATGGTGAATGTTTCGTCTTTGACAACCGTGTATCTGTTGGACACGGTTTAGAACCCGGTGACTACCAGCTCTGTCACGCCTGTCGTATGCCGCTATCCGCTGAAGATCGTCAGAATGAGCACTTCCAAGAGGGGTTAAGTTGTCACCACTGCTACGACAAAGTAACCGATAAGCAGCGTAAACGTTTTCAAGAGCGCCAGCACCAGCTCGAATTGGCAAAAGCGCGTGGCGAACATCACTTGGGTAAAGACGCAGTGCACGATTTCGAGCAGCGTCGCCAAAAGAAAAAAGCAATACGCGAAGCTCAGCGCAAGGCCAACCAATAATGGCCGAGGTCAATGCAGAATAACCACCATCTTATCCTGCATTGATACCCTATTGTCTGAAAGCCTTAAAGATCAGCCAGCGGATTCACCGGCCATGGCGATTCAAAGAACGCTTCAACAACGGCTGACTCCACAGTATCAACCGACTTAAACATCCAATTTGGACTGCGATCCTTATCCACCAACAGCGCTCGAACACCCTCTGGAAACTCGGGGTGTTGGCAGCACTGCACGGCCAACACTAGCTCAGACATAAACACCTCTTTTAGGGAGAGATGACGAGTGCGTTTCAACTGCTCAGCAATTAAATGAACCGACAGAGGCGACCCGTGAGTGATCGCCTTTTGTGATCGTTGAATCCATGGATCATCACTCTGAATGTTGGCCATTGCCTGCATCAACTGAGTTAAGTCATCCTGATCCGTCACCGATTGAATGAAATCATAGTGATCTTGAATCGGTGACTCTTGTCGAAACGCCGCTTGCGACTGCTGCTCTAACTGGCGAAGCGTCTGGTTGACTGTCTGAACACTATCACAGTGCCACTCGGCTGCTTGCAGGTCAGTCACCATCTCAGTGTATCGCGCCGATTCAATAAAGCGATCCGCTAACCCTAAGAACAACGCATCCGCCGCGAAGATAGGGTTACCCGTTAAACCCAAGAAAAGTCCTGTGCGACCCGGCATCCTGTTCAAAAAGAATGAACCACCCACATCTGGGAAGAGCCCAATCGTCACCTCTGGCATCGCCATGTGTGACGTCTCTGTCACGATGCGGTGGCTGCAGCCATTCATCAGCCCCATACCACCGCCCATCACTATTCCACTGCCCCAACAGATGATCGGTTTGGGAAAGGTGTGAATGGTGTAGTCCAGACGATACTCATGTGTGAAGTATTCGGTCGGGAAGTTGGGGTTATCGCCTGAGGTGATCGAGCGGTAGAGGCTAACCACATCCCCGCCGGCACAAAATGCCTTTTCGCCGACGCTAGTTAACAGCACCGCTTTGATGCTGTCATCCTTTGCCGCCTGATTTAGACGAGGCTCGATCAGCTGAATCATCTCCAACGTCAAAGCATTGAGTGATTTCTCAGCATTAAGGGAGATCTCTAACAGCTTATAACCATCTTGGGTGGGGTATTCGTGAAACTGAACAACGCTCATTGTCATGACTCTTATGATTTAACGACAAGGGACAGCCTACTTAAGAGCGGGACGATGTCAAAATCTATTTGCCAAACCTTATTGCAAATGCAAATGATTCTCATGTAGAATCGCATCATTACTTCAATAAATGAGTAGTAATGATTCTCAAATGTTCTAAGGCTCTTATTTAAAGGATGAGTAAGGCCGGTTTATAATTCGTACCTTCAAGGAGAAACAAACATGTGGATTCGTCGTATTAGCGCTGTAGCAGCACTCTGCTTTACTACCACTGCTGTCGCTGACATTAACCTCTATTCATCACGTAAAGAGGCCCTGATTCAACCATTACTGAATCAGTTTACCGAGAAGACAGGTATCGAAGTACGCCTGCTCACCGGTAAAGATGATGCACTGTTAAGCCGTTTGAAGATGGAAGGTGGCGCCTCCCCTGCGGATCTTCTTATCACTGCAGACGTTGCACGTCTTCACCGCGCGAAAGAGATGGGTCTAACTCAGCCGGTTGAATCCACTGCATTGAACGAGGCGATTCCTGCCAACCTGCGCGACAGTGACAACCACTGGTTTGGTATGACCAGTCGTGCTCGCCCAATCATCTATGCCAAAGATCGAGTTAATCCAGAACAACTCAGTACCTACGAAGCACTAACCGATGAGCAGTGGAAAGGTCGTATCTGTATTCGCTCCTCAAGCAATGTCTACAACCAGTCACTGATTGCCTCTGCGATTGCTGCTAACGGTGTCGAAGCAACAGAAGCTTGGGTTGAAGGTCTAGTGGCTAATTTTGCTCGCCCACCGGCTGGCGGTGATACTGACCAACTAAAAGCGGCAGCCGCGGGTGTCTGTGACATCGCTATTGCCAACACCTACTACTTAGCGCGTTTGGTTCGCTCTGATAAAGCGAGTGACAAAGCGGTTGCTGATCAGCTAGCGGTGTTCTGGCCCAATCAGAACGATCGCGGTACCCATTTCAACATCAGTGGTGCTGCATTGACGGCGTCATCTAAGAATCGTGACGAAACAGTTGCCCTACTTGAGTACATGGTGAGCCAGGAAGCACAAGAGTGGTACGCTGAAGTCAACAATGAGTACCCTGTCGTAGCCGGCGTTGAGCCATCCAATGTACTAAAAGCCTTTGGCACAGCTAAGAGCGATGACGTTGCACTGTCTAAGCTTGGCGAACTGAACCAAGAAGCGCTTCGCCTTATGGATCGTGCTGGCTGGAAGTAAAACAGATGAGAGTTAACTATCAATAGTATCCGTGCAAATTGGGTAGCCTTATCGATCGCCGGTCTGGTTGCCCTTCCCATTCTAACCGTTGTTAGTCAGTCCCTATTTGCTGGATCTGAGGCTTTCTCTCACCTTCTTGATACCGTCCTCGCCGACTACGTTCTCAACTCATTAATCCTGATGGCCGGTGTCGGTATCGGCACCGTCATTATGGGAGCACCGGCTGCCTGGTTGGCAGCGATGTGTGACTTCCCCGGTCGTCGTTGGCTCGATTGGGGAATGCTACTGCCTTTAGCCATGCCCGCCTATGTCATCGCCTATACCTATACCGGTATGCTCGACTTTGCCGGCCCAGTACAAACCCTGCTGCGCGAACTGACCGGTTGGGGCTATGGTGACTACTGGTTCTGGGAGATTCGATCGCATAGCGGTGCCATTGCTATGTTGGTGCTGGTGCTCTATCCCTACGTCTACCTGATGGCTCGCGCGACCTTCCTTGAGCAGTCAGCCGTTAGCTTTGAAGCCTCTCGCAATCTTGGTTACTCACCCTTCAGGGCCTTTCTAAAAGTCGCCATTCCTATGGCAAGACCCGCCATCATTGCCGGTGTCAGCCTAGCCCTAATGGAGACATTGGCCGATTACGGTACGGTGCAATACTTTGGCATTCCGACCTTCTCAACAGGTATCTTTAGAACCTTCTATGGCTTTGGTGATGCCAATGGTGCGGCACAGTTAGCCAGTCTGTTGCTAGTGTTCGTGGCGACATTGATCTTTGTCGAGCGCTATTCACGACGCAAACTGAGCTACAACGTCCGAGCAGGATCTCGAGCGATGGCTAGCCGAATTCAGCTTAAGGGTGGACGCGCTTGGCTGGCGGCTCTGGCTTGTTTCATTCCGTTTTTCTTTGGCTTCTTGTTGCCGGCCGGTCAACTGCTCTCTTGGTCGGTGTTTGATGCGCAAATGCCCTGGAGTGACTTCCTCAGCCTCTCTTGGAACTCTTTCTATTTGGCAGGTCTTGCAGCGCTAATCGCCCTTGTTCTGGCCACGCTGCTGGCGTACACCCAACGCTTTAACAGTGGCTCATTGGTGAAACAGGCCACACAGTTCGCCGCACTGGGCTACGCACTGCCGGGTACCATTATTGCCATTGGGGTCTTAGCACCTTTAGTGTTTGTGGATCAGAGTCTGCTTGCTCTCTCCGAACGCTTCGGCTTAGGTATGAGCGGGTTGATCTTCAGTGGCACTCTGTTTGCCCTGTTGATCGCCTACACCGTGCGCTTTTTAGCCGTCGCGCTTGGCAGTGTGCAGTCTGGCTTGGGGCAAATTAGCCCTAGCCTGGATGAAGCGGCCAAAGGGATGGGACGATCCCCCTTTCAAGTGTTGCGACAAATCCATGCGCCCTTAATGAAGAGCAGTCTTCTAACTGCACTACTGGTGGTCTTTGTTGACGTCCTCAAAGAGCTGCCGGCTACGTTAATGCTGCGCCCGTTCGACTTTAACACCCTGGCCGTTCGCGCCTTTGAGCTGGCTTCGGATGAACAGCTTATCGAGGCGGCACCACCCTCATTAATGATCGTTGCCGTTGGGCTAGTCCCAGTTTTGTTGTTGAATCGTGCCATAAGCCGCCACAAGCACTAAGGAACTCTATGAGTATTGAGTCAAACATACCGACATCTACACACCTAAGTATTGAGAATGCTTATGCCGGGTATGCTGATCTGTCGGTTGTGAATGGGGTCACACTGAACATTCAACAGGGCGAACTCATCTGCCTGTTGGGGCCCAGTGGCTGTGGCAAATCTTCGCTACTGCGTTGCATTGCAGGATTTCACGCGCTCTCTAGCGGCAGCATCATGCTGGGCACAAAACGTCTGGATGATGGAAAGTCTCAACTCCCGCCGGAACAGCGCAACATCGGTATGGTGTTTCAGGACATCGCTCTGTTTCCCCATCTTAGCGTCAGGGAAAACATTGAGTTCGGACTGTTTGAGTGGTCAAGCCAACAGGCTAAAGCCCGAAGTGAGCAGTTACTTACAATGATCGGCCTACAAGGCATGGGCGGTCGTTACCCACATGAGCTATCAGGTGGACAACAGCAACGTGTCGCCTTAGCGAGAGCACTGGCACCCAAACCCGATCTACTGCTACTCGATGAGCCCTTTTCTGGCTTGGACGCCGCACTGCGAGATGAGCTCATTCCGGAAATTGCCGAGCTACTAAAGCAAGAGCAAATTACCACGCTGATGGTGTCACACGATCAGGCAGAGGCCTTTGCTTTTGCAGATCGCGTTGCGGTTATGAATCAAGGCAAGCTGGAACAGATCAGCCTGCCTGAAGCGATCTATTACGAGCCGAAAAGCCGGTTTGTAGCTGAATTCATCGGCGAAGGTGAGTTCATAAAAGCAGAGTACGTCGATACCCAGCATGTGAACTCTCTGTTTGGCCAGAGCCGCTCAACCACCGAGGTGAGTGAGGCACCCTACAATAAAGAGCTATTTATACGACCGGATGATGTCGAGATTGTTGAACAGAGCGAGGTTAGCGCACAGGTAGAATCCAAGCGTTTTCGTGGTGGGCAATCTCTATTGAGTGTGCTCTTGGAGGATGGCCAGTCACTTGCGGTGACCTGTCATGCAGTTCAAGCCCCCAGCGTGGGTGATACGGTCTATCTAGCATTGAAACAACACCGATTTTTAGTCACGGATGACCTAGGTAAAATTGAACCTAAAAACGAGGCCCGCTAAGATGTCTCTTAGCGTCTGAACAGTAAACATTGACGAGAACAACTATGTCTTCAAGCAACCAAGAACTTAAAAAAGCGGGACTCAAAGCGACTCTTCCGCGCATCAAGATTTACCAGCTACTCGAAGATGCCAATGAGAATGACCATTGGAGTGCTGAAGACATCTACAAGCACCTCATGCTTCAGGGCGAAGAGATAGGTTTAGCCACGATCTACCGTGTTCTGACTCAGTTTGAAGCGGCCGGTCTTGTTATGCGTCACCGTTTTGAGAACGGCCACTCAGTCTTTGAGCTGGCGTCGGATGACAACCACGATCACATCGTCTGTGTTAAAACCGGTGAAGTTAAAGAGTTTAACGACCCCATCATCAACGCTCGCATCGAAGAGATCGCGAAAGAGCACGGCTATGAGATGACCGGTCGAACTCTTCACATCTACGGCCTTAAGAAGAGCTAATGCAGGCTACGGGCGATCGCTCTTTACAGGCAAAGTTCACCATCTCTCTATTGATGTTGGCTCTGTGCCTGGTTGCCCTATTCAGCCTGACCATTGGCTCATCAAACACTTCTCTCGCCAGCTCACTTTGGGCGTTAATGCAGGGCGAAGCCATCGGCATTCAAGAGCAGGTCATCCTGTTTGATATTCGCGCCCCCAGAACAGTCATGGGCCTATTGGTCGGCGCTAGCTTAGCTGTCTCGGGTGCCATTATGCAGGGGCTGTTCCGCAACCCTTTGGCTGATCCAGGTCTTATTGGTGTCAGCTCCGGTGCAGGTTTGGGTGCCGTGACAGCCATTGTCATAGGTGGGCTGTTACCCATCTCACTCTTAAATAGTATCGGTGGATTTCTGGTCCCAATCGCGGCCTTCTTAGGTGGCTGGGGCTGTATGCTGATTCTCTACAAGATCGCGACGCGTCAAGGCAGAACCTCGGTCGCCGTGATGCTGTTAGCTGGCTTAGCACTCAGCGCCTTTGCTGCGGCACTGTCGGGATTGTTGATCTACTACTCCAACGACAGTCAGTTGCGTAACCTAACCTTCTGGAATCTTGGCTCCATTGCCGGTGCTAGTTGGAGCTCACTGAAAGTCGCTGGGCCGTTGATGCTAATCTCGCTACTGTTAGCTCCGTTACTCGCTTCTGGCCTAAACCGTTTAGCGCTGGGTGAAGCCGCTGCCATGCATTTAGGCGTTTCGGTGCAGCGTCTTAAACGAGCCGCTATCCTACTGGTTGGATTATCCGTTGGGGTCGCCGTAGCCGTTTCAGGTGCGATCGGATTTGTCGGCATCATCGTGCCCCACCTGCTGCGCCTGGTCATAGGACCAAACCATCGCTATCTACTGCCTGCCGCGGCACTGTTAGGCGCTATTGCTCTTATGTTAGCCGACATTCTCAGTCGTACACTGATTGCACCGGCGGAGCTACCCATCGGCATTGTCATGGCGATATTGGGTGGGCCATTCTTCCTCTACCTGCTGCTGCGTAATCGTAATCTGCTGGATCTCTAATCATGATTATCACCAAGGATCTCAGCGTAGGATTCCACCAAACCGAGGTACTGTCGAAGGTCGATTTTCGCGCCGAACCGGGGCAGTTGGTCTCGATTGCAGGACCGAATGGATCGGGGAAAACCACCCTATTAAGGGCACTCTCAGGTGAAATTGATTACCGAGGCGAGATTCATTTTGATGGCGAAAACCTAGCTGATCTTTCACACCAAACACTCGCCAAACGCCGCGCGATTCTACCGCAAGCGACCCAGTTGGCTTTCCCCTTTACTGTGTTGGAAGTGGTACAGATGGCGAACCTAGATCGCCGATCAGAACGTCCATTTCAGGCTCTCCAGCGTGTCGGTTTAGAAGGCTTTGAATCACGTTTTTATCAAGAGCTCTCTGGCGGTGAGAAACAGCGCGTTCAACTGGCACGTATTCTGGTACAAGTCTGGCAGCCTGTGATCGATGGTAAAGCCAACTGGCTGCTGCTCGATGAGCCAGTCTCCTCTTTGGACATCGGCCACCAAATCGAAGTGATGCAACTTGCTAGAGACTATGCCAACGCTGGCGGTGGCGTCATCTGCGTCATGCACGACCTGAACTTGGCCGCGATGTTCTCGGACAGCATTGCACTGTTTGAGAAAGGACGACTGCTGATCCAAGATTCGCCCGATGCTGTGTTAACCGATGACAACCTTTCAACCGCCTATCAGTGGCCGGTTCGAGTGAATCGGACACCGAGTGAATCCATGCCCTTTGTCCTACCGCAAACGGCTAAACGAGATTAATGTTACTGCTCAAGGAGATCACCATGTTTAGACACACTGCCCTTATACTCACGTCTCTCAGTATCACTGCTTGTGCTACAGCACCGGACCTTCGGTTTAAAACCACCGAAGAGATCAGCGACCTTCTTATTGAGAAGGACAAAGCAACCATCGAGATGCAGCTCGGACAACCGCGTACCATCGCACAAGAGGGGCCACACACTTGGGTCTGGACCTACCACTCAGACATGATGCCCAATAAGAGCCCAAACCAAGGGAAGTGCGAGCTGGTCATTACATTCGATGATGACAAGCCGATCAAAGCGGTGGTCAACTCGACTGAGTACTCACCCTTTGTGCAGGAGCTGCAGACCTGTAACGATCTGGTGCAACAGCTGCAGTAATCACTGTTGCTTTTATGCCGCCGAGTTTTAAATGGCTGGGTAGATCTGTTGCGGATCAATGGTCGCTGAGCCAGCCTCTGAACTGAGCCAGATCTGCCCATCAGTAATCGACGCGCTGATTTGCGCACCGCGCTCGGCCAAGGCGGTTAACGCCTCACTTTGATCCTCGTTGATGCGGTAGATAATCAAACTATTTTGGCTAGCGACCAACTTTTTTACACCTTCCCACCAAGGGTTGAAGGCCTGATCCGAGCCATAGGTGATCAAAACCGTCTTTTGTGAGCGGTTGCACGCCTTCTTCAAGCGCTTTTCACTCGGCAAGCCCACTTCTAACCAGAGTTCGATCTCATCAGCGTAGCTCTTTAGCCATAGATCGGGTTCATCCTCTTCACAGAGGCCGCGGGTAAACTCCAGACGCTCTTGAGCATTCATCACAAACGCTAACAAGCGCATCATCATGCGCTCATCCGTCTCTGAAGGGTGTCTGGCAAGTGTTAGCGAATGATCGGCGTAGTAGTTGCGATCCATATCGGCAATTTGCAGATAGATTTTAAAAACGGTGGAGTTTTGAGCCATATCTGTTCCCTAAAACAAACTGTCATTAGTGACAGATAAAAAAGTTGTGACTTTACTGGATTTTACTACAAAGCCGTCTATGCTGACTCTAACTGATTGCGAAAGTTGTGTTGCCTTCGCATAGATAAACAAAATATGAGTGCTCTCAATGGTCCACATGCTCGACAGCATTAAACGCATCCCTCATTGGCTGAAAGTCGTCATTCTCGCCATGCAAGGTCTATTCTTTTTTGCGGTAGGGATCACGCTGCAAGAATTCTATTCAGACCACCAAAGACATCTAGCTTATGAGCGAGCGACGCAACAGCAGAAGCTCTATCGCAACAGCATCACCAGACTGGGGGAGTTTCGTGGGCTCTGCACACTGGCGCGAATTGAACCCATACCCTCTAGTGAGCTCATTCAGCTCTGCGAAAGCGCCAGTATTAACCTAGTCGAAGCGCTGGAAGCGATGGATTACCCGGCCGCCGAGATCGATCAGATTCTCTCCGTCGATGGACAGTACTACGAGATCTTTTTAAGAAAGAGTGCCTATTCTGAGCAACTGTTAACAGAACTTTTTCAAATCTACCGTGATTCAGGAGTACAGTTGGAAGAGAACATCCTCTCGTACACAGCCGGCCGAACCATCTTTGTACACCTACCCGATCTGATTGAAAAAATGGGTGTCGTTCGCGGCATAACGGGATTATCCAATTCTGGCCTGGTCTCACGCAATAATCTTTACATTGCAGAAGGTCGAGTTACGGAGATCCTTAGCAACACCCGAAACACCTTAGAAGCCTTCGAACAGGCCAATGCAAGTAGCTCCCCGTCAGAATTATTACTCGATTTTGAAATCATCGAACAGCATATCGTTGAGCATTTTGAGCGATTATATCGATACCGTTTCATGGAGTTGAGGGATCCAACCAAAGACTACGATCTCGATCTCTTTTTAAAAGCAACTGAGGTCCTTGACGAAATAGAGCAATTGTATGATGTTACTGAAGAGACCTATATAAGCTTATTGGCATCAGAACATGATAGGACCGATCAACTAACAGGGCTATCCATTCTCTTTGCATTGGTGACTCAGTTTCTTTTAATACTGATGTTCCGGTTTATGTTGCGCGCCATTCACCAGATTGAAGAGACCTCAGAACAAGCGATGCAAGCCTCCTCATCGCTTGCAAAAACACTAAAGCAGCAAGATAAGATGTTTGCCATCATTGGACACGAATTAAGAACCCCTGCTGCCGCCTTAAATATGCAACTGAATGAGCTGCAACTTCAAGATGGGCAAAACCGGCGAGTTGAAGAGGCACATGCCACGTCCCAACACCTACTCGACGTACTGGATGATATGAGGGTAGGCACCGATAAATCATTAATCACTGAGAGTCGAGTCGAGACCCAACTTTCGGTCTATCGCATCATTAAAGAGGCTAGCCACACTCTCTACTACACGGCCAATCAATACGGTGTCGATATTCAGGTGCGCGGCAACAGTGATGGGAATCATATTGGTTTTAAAAAACAGATTCGCCAAATCATTATTAATATGACTAAAAATGCCATTGTGCACAGTCAGGGCACTCAGGTCACATTAGATCTAAGTCATAAGGCTTCAGAAGAGGAAACCGAATATCGATTGCAGATCATTGATAATGGCAAAGGCATTCCCGACAAAGATGTGGATCGACTTTTTGAGGCCTTTGAACGAGGCGACACTAAAGCGTCCGGAACCGGTCTCGGTCTGCATATCAGTCGCGAACTTGCACGCAGTTTATCTAATGGAGATTTGGTCTTCAGCCCTAACCCTGAAGGGGGTGCCATCTTTACCCTGAGTTTCACACTCAAACAGGCCAAACACGAAGAAGCAGCAGCAGCAGCAGCAAAAGAGCATGCAATCAAAGGCCAAAAGATACTACTGGTCGAAGATACCGCCACATTAAGAATGCTGGGCAAAACCATACTGACACGCGAGGGTGCCGAGGTGGTTGATGTAGAGAACGGTCAATTAGCCCTAGACGCCTACTCTAAGCAGAGCTTTGACCTAATCATTACTGACATCATGATGCCGATAATGGATGGCTATGAACTGACCGAAACGCTTAGGTCCTGGGGTGCAACGCTTCCGATTATTGGAGTTACCGGTGCCACGGTGGGTAATGAGGCGGACAACCTGCTGGCGAAAGGGGCCGATCGAGTTTTGCCGAAACCTTTGAATCTCGACCAATTAGAGACAGCACTCGAAGAGATAGAGGCTAATTAAACGCTAATCGCCTCATCTGCGATAAGGCTCCAACAAAAAGCGTTAACGAGAGACTGAACGAGCTGTTGGAGCGATCTTGCAAAGGTCGCGATGATTACTCTTTTTCATCGCTTCCTCTTCGAGAAAGCTCCAACAGATATTTGGCAAGGTTTAGCAGATACGCTCACCGGTTTGAATATCAAAAGCGACCGCTTTCGCCGTATTAACCTGCACCTCTGTACCAGCGCCTGCCGTCATGCCCGCTTTAGGAGAAAGGCGTGAGTGAACATCAATGCCGTTCCATTGACCAATTGCCATGGTGTCAGCCCCCATAGGCTCCACAACATCAAAGTCCAGCTTCATGCTGTGCAACCAATCCTGATCTTCAGGTGCCGGCTTAGGCTCGGTAATCATCTCTGGACGAATACCCAACACCACACGATCAAGGCCTTTTGCAGCAATTGCCTCGGCACATGGTAGTTTTAGGTGATGAGTTTCACCCGCAGATTCAACAACCGCTTGCCCCTCTTTGATGTCGACCTCAATAAAGTTCATCGGCGGAGAACCCATGAAGCCTGCGACAAACATATTGGCTGGGTTGTTGTAGATCTCGTCCGGAGTACCCAACTGCTGCACGATGCCATCTTTCATAACGGCAATACGATCAGCCAGAGTCATCGCTTCGATCTGATCGTGCGTCACGTAAACAATGGTCGTGCCAAGACGCTTGTGCAGCTTCTTGATTTCAGTACGCATCTCTACACGCAACTTAGCATCCAAGTTCGATAGAGGCTCGTCGAATAGGAAGACGCGCGGCGAACGCGCTAGGGCACGGCCCATGGCAACACGTTGACGCTGACCACCTGAAAGCTGGCTCGGCTTACGATCCAGTAGGTGATCGATCTGAAGCAGCTTAGCCACTTCGTTGACGATGCGATCACGCTCCTCTTTAGGGACTTTACGCATCTCAAGGCCAAAGGAGATGTTGCGCGCAACGTTCATTGTTGGGTAGAGCGCGTAGCTTTGGAAGACCATCGCAATGTCGCGATCTTTAGGCGATGCTAGGGTCACATCCTTTCCAGCCAACTCCAGTGTTCCGCTGGTCGCATCTTCAAGACCCGCGATGATATTCATCAGCGTCGACTTACCACAGCCTGATGGACCCACCAGAATGAGGAATTCACCGTCCTGAATGTCGATGTTGATCCCTTTAAGGATGTCTGTTTCACCAAAGGATTTAGTGACGTTATCGATTAATAGAGAGCCCATAATTGTTATCCTTTTACCGCGCCAGCTGTCAGGCCGCGTACAAAATATTTACCTGCAAAGATGTAGACCAATAGAGTGGGAAGCGCTGCAATCACGGCAGCTGCCATATCGACGTTGTACTCTTTACCGCCCATTGATGTATTGACTAGGTTGTTCAGTGCCACCGTGATCGGTTGCGTACCCGGACCTGAGTAGACCACGCCAAATAGGAAGTCGTTCCAGATCTGAGTGAACTGCCAAATGATCGTTACCGTGAAGATAGGTAGAGATACCGGCAGGAAAATGTGGCGGAAAATCTGAAAGAAGCTTGCGCCATCCAGTTGCGCCGCTTTCACCAACTCCGTCGGTACAGAGACATAGAAGTTACGGAAGAAGAGCGTCGTAAACGCAACACCGTAGATCACATGCACCAGAACCAGACCGGTTACTGTGTTGGCTAGGCCCAATTCAGCCAGTAGACGCGCCATCGGTAGCAAAATCACCTGAAACGGAATGAAGCAGCCAAACAGCAACATACCAAACATTAGGTCGCTGCCGCGGAAACGCCATTTAGAGAGCACGTAGCCATTCAGCGCCCCGATCACGGTCGATAGAATGACGGCCGGAACGACGATCTTCACGCTGTTCATAAAGAAGGGTGCTAGACCCTGACACTCGGAACCGGTACACGCACTGCTCCACGCTTTGATCCAAGCGTAAAGGGTTGGATCCTGTGGCAGTGCCAGTAGGTTACCGCTACGAATCTCTTCGATGTCTTTAAACGAGGTTGTCAGCATCACATAGAGTGGCGCTAGGTAGAACAGCGCGAATGCCAACAGACAGCCATAAATAAATAGACGACCTAAGTTAAATGAACGATTAGCGACCATTTTTTCCACCTCGTAGTTCTGAGTAGAGGTACGGCACAATAATCGCCAACACACCCATCAACATAATCATCGCACTGGAGGCACCCACACCCATCTGCGCTCGGTTAAAGGCGTAGGTGTACATAAAGTTAGCCGGTAGGTCAGACGCGTAACCCGGACCACCGCCAGTCAACGCTTGCACCAGGTCAAAGCTCTTAATCGCAATGTGAGAGAGAATGACAATCGCACTGAAGAAGACCGGACGCAGAATAGGCAGAATCACATACCAATAGGCTTTCATCTTGCTCGCGCCGTCAATCTCAGCTGCTTTAATCAAGCTGTCGTCAACACCACGAAGGCCCGCAAGGAACATCGCCATAACAAAACCACTCGACTGCCATACCGCTGCAATCACGATGGTGTAGATCGCCATGTCCTGCTCAACCAGCCAGCGGAACTCGAAGTTCTCGAAGCCTAAATCACGGACCAGTTTCTCAAGACCTAGACCTGGGTTGAGGATCCACTTCCAGGCCGTACCCGTGACCACAAACGAGACCGCCATGGGGTAGAGATAGATGGTACGCAGCGTACCCTCTAAACGAATTTTTTGATCCAGTAGGATCGCTAGGAACAGACCTAGCAGTAACGAGACCGCGATAAACAGAACGCCAAACACTACCAGGTTATTCAGAGCCACATCCCAACGAGGGTTGGCAAACAGCTTGGCGTATTGATCAAAGCCGACAAAGTCCCACTGAGGCAACATTCGACTCTTGGTAAAAGATAGCGCTCCGGTCCAAATCATAAAGCCATACATACAGACCAACATCACCGCAGTGGTGGGGGCTAGCACGATTTTTGGCAATAAGGACTCTAGCGTCATTGGCTTTTTAGCCTTTGACACACTCATCGTGAATCTCCTAAAAAAGTAAATAAGAGCCCTCAGGGTTGAGGGCTCTTGGTCGGATTACATCGCTGCTTGGATAGAAGCGATTAGCTGAGCTTTACCCTCAGCAGCCGACTGATCTGAGTTGAAGAAGTTAGTAGCGGTATCGTAGATAGCGCCAGAAACTGCTTCAGGGACAGCCATACCGTGCGCGAAGCTTGGTACTAGACCGCCAGTTTGTGCAGAAGATACAAAGGCATCCATTGACGCGTGTGCACAGCTATCGAACTCGTCACGAGCCATGCCTAGACGTGCTGGGATAGAACCTTTGTTAAGGTTGAAGACTTTCTGGAAGTCCTGACCTAGGATCTGCTTAGCCATCTCTTGTTGAGCTTTCTGTGCGTCAGCATCAGACTGCGCGAAGAAGGCAAAAGAGTCGACGTTGAACGTGAATGAACCTGACGTGCCTGGTGCTGCAACACATGCGTAATCAACGCCTGGTGTCTTACCAGCAACAGTGAATTCACCTTTCGCCCAGTCACCCATAATCTGCATTGCAGCTTCACCGTTGATGACCATTGATGTCGCAACGTTCCAGTCACGACCTGGAGAGTTTTCATCGATTAGACCACGGATCTCACCGAATACGCGGAACACCTCTTCAGTCGTTGCGCTGTTAAGAGCGTCTGCATCTAGCTCAACGAATGCTTTCTGGTAGTACTCAGGACCGCCCACACCAAGCACAACAGCTTCAAATACAGTCGCGTCCTGCCAAGCTTGGCCACCGTGCGCTAGGGCAATGTAGCCAGCGTCTTGGATCTTTTTAGCTTGAACTAGGAAATCGTCCCAAGTTGTTGGGATGGTAGCGCCCGCTTTTTGGAAGATCTCTGGGTTAGCCCACAACCAGTTTACACGGTGTACGTTAACTGGAGCGGCAACGTATTTGCCGTCGTGTTTCATTACATCAGAAACCACACCAGGTAGAAGTGCATCCCAGTTGTTCGCTTTAGCGACGCTATCGATGTCTGATAGGAAACCTAGCTCACCCCACTCTTGGATCGATGGGCCTTTGATCTGTGCTGCAGTCGGTGGGTTACCCGATACTGCACGTGACTTAAGAACGGTCATTGCGTTCTCACCGCCACCACCAGCAACTGCGAAATCTTTCCAGCCCACACCCGCTTCAGTCAGTTTCTCTTTTAGGTATGCAACCGATTTCGCTTCACCGCCACTTGTCCAGTAGTGAAGAACTTCTACGTCAGCAGCTTGTGCTGCAGTTGATAGTGTTGCTGCAGCTACGCATGCAGCTAAAGTACGTTTGATCATTGAGTAAACCTCTTTATTGTTGTTTATAGGTAAGAATACCTTGGGAACTGGCGATCAAGATCTTCAGTTCTTCAATCAATATAACAACTTGAGTCTTACGCAGAGTTTCGTTCTGTTACAAAGTGTGACAATGGAAAACGAAGCTCAACGATCAAACCGCCCCCTTCACGATCAAGCAGCTCAATACTGGCACCGTGCAGCTGCGCAATCGACTTAACAATGCCCATACCCAGACCGACATGAATCGATGAGGGCGCTTTATCGATGCGATAGAAGGGCTCAAAGACTCGCTGCTTTAACTCATCACTGAGACCCGGGCCTCGGTCACACACCTGCACCACCAACTCATTGTCTTCCGGCTCTTTATGGCCAAAGATCTCGACTCCACGCCCGTAGTGCAACGCGTTATCGATCAGGTTAGTAAACAGGCGTTCAAGCGAGAGACGGCGACCCTCTAAGACAAACTCATCGGGCAGTGTCGCAGAGCTGGGCAGCCCTTCGATCTCTGCACTGGCAAGGGCTGACTCAATCACCTGTTTCAGATCGATCTGTTCGCTGTTCTCGTGAATGGCGCCATCTTTAATCATCTGCAAGGACGCTTTGACCAGCAGATCGACGTTCTCGATGTCACCAATCAGGTTATCGCGCAGTTTATCGTCATCAATCATCTCAACCCGCAAACGGGCGCGTGTCAGCGGGGTTTTCAGGTCATGGGAGATTGCGGCAAACAGCTTCTCGCGATCGGAGATAAACTTCTCAAGCCGTTGCGCCATCTGGTTAAAGGCACGAATGGTTGTCTGCATCTCCCGGGTACCCTCGGCCGGAATCAGGGAGGGCGTTTTACCGCGCCCTAGGGCATCCGCCTCACGAGCTAACCTTCGCAAGGGTCGAACAATACCGGCCACCAGCAGGGTCACCAAAACAACCACGGTCAGTGTCACTGCTAATAAAGAGACCAACCGCTCAGACTCAAACAGAGTACTGCCCATGAAATCCCCACCAGGGAATACCGTGGCCAGATAGACCCACTCGTCCGGGTTTAATTTAAGCTGCACAACGACGACGGGGCTGTCATCACCGGGATCTAACAGGGCAAACCGCTGCCATTTGGGTGGCAGCTGCACCATCAGGTTGTCATCAGAGAGAATGCGAAGATTCGAAAACGCAACGAACTCAACCGCAAAGTCTTCGGATTTATAGGCTAACTGGCGGGCTGCATTCTGTTTAACACGCTCGCCAACAAGCTGCTGTAGCTCAGTGTTGGGCAAGGTCTCTAGATGAATTTTTTGACTGTTAATCGAGACAAAGTAGCGCGTACCGCCCATATCGCGCAGCTGATCGAGCACGATGTGACGATATTCACGCGGTAGTTTAGAGAAGAACTGAATCGTCTGACCTATGCGCGCGCCCATCACTTCCGAGATCTCAACGAGACGTTCGCGTTCTGCCTGTTGAATCTGGCGTGTCCAGACATAAGAACTGACCGCCTGTGCCACTAAGACACCGATGATCAACACCAGAGACATGCGTGCAATGATCGACTTAGGCATCAGCCGATCGCGTAGGCGGGACCAAAAACCGATCATTTTAGAACCAGGTGGTACCCTTTGCCGCGAATGGATTTGATCGTCTCATCCTCGCTGAAGGGGGTCAATTTGGTGCGGAGTCGACTGACTAAGGTATCAATCGAACGATCTTGCGGAAGCGCCGCATGCCCCTTAAGCTCCATGCTGAGCTGATCACGGCTGATGACACCGTCATGGCCATGCAGTAGCGCCAACAGATCAAACTCAGCCCCAGTCAAACTAAGCGCTTCACCATTGACTGACACGGTTCGTTTCGCCCTGTCTAACAGTAGATTAGAGCTAGCAGTTGGTGATTCGACGGGGGCGGATCGACGCAGCAGCGCTTTAATGCGAGCCAACAATTCGCGAGGGTTAAAGGGTTTACCCATGTAATCATCTGCACCCAACTCAAGACCCAGGATACGATCCACATCGTCACTGGCAGCGGTGAGCATAATGATCGGCAAGTTGGAGTCCTGACGCAGAGTACGACAGAGAGCCAGTCCATCCATGCCCGGCAAACCGACATCAAGAATCAACAGCTCGGCAGCACTGTAGTCGCCCTCAAGCAGCGCTTCAGCCGACTCAAACGCAAGTACCGTGAAACTGTTTTTCTCTAAGTAATCCGAGAGCAGTGAGCGTATCTCGTGATCATCATCAACGAGTGCAATGACAGGCATGTAGGGTAACTTCCTAATTGTTATCTTTTTACTCTAACGATAAACACTTACGAGAGCTAGCCTTACTAAGTTCACCACCAAATTACCGTTGGAGCGATCTTGCAAAGGTCGCGATTCTTTCAATCCCCATTCGCCTCATCTTCGATAAGGCTCCAACTAAGAGCATTGAAGGGGTACTGCACGTACTGTTGGAGCGGTCTTAAAAAGGCCGCGATGCTATTTGCTTTCAACAAAAAACCCCATAGCCTAGGCGATGGGGTTTTTTAATCATTGGGTGATTAGCCTTCTAGCGTACGAGCTCTTTCAAACATGTAAGGCACCGTCGTCATACCAGCCAGTACTACCGCACCCAAGATCAATAGAGGCGCAACAGCTGCCATGCCCATTGATACTAGCAGAACCGCTGCTGCCACGTAGACGGCTGCAAGGATAAGCGCCAGTGAACGTTTCAAGGTCACGGCTACAGCCACGGCACCCAACACAAGCACGAGAAGCGACGCGAAGGATTGCCAGTTGCCAGACACAATGGCTTGTAGTTCAGCCACAGCCGGCGCATCCAGTAGGCGAGCCGTTTGGTTAGCCGCAAGATCAAGTCCAGCTGCTTGCATTGCCACCATGCTGTTGTGCTCATGCAGTGAAATCGCCGAGCTGATCAGTGCAGAACCCGGTGTTAAGCAGGCAAACAGAGCAAGAACCAGAGCCACAACACCCAGCATACGCTGAACTTTAACCGCTGATTTAGATTGGCGAACAATATCCAATCCAACGGCAACCAAAATGATCAGACCCAGTACCACCATCTGCCAGAAAGTCTCTAGCTGAGCCAGGGTCAGACCGTTATTGATCAGTTTCAGAAGGATGACACCCATGAAGGTACCGATGATCGTACCGCGGCCACCAAACAGAGAGGTACCACCAATAACAACCGCAGCAATGGCATCCAGCTCCCACATCTGGCCGTAGTCAGATTTTGCATAAGGCGCGCGACCTAGGAAGAGCATCGCACCCAATGCAGCGCCCATCGAACAGATTACGTAGGTGTAGAGAGTGTAGAGACGCGTATTGATACCCGCTTGGCGAGAGCCCTGTTCGTTACTACCAATCGCATAGATGTATCGACCCAAACGCATGTTGGATACAACGACCGCCAACAGAATGAAGAAGACGATGAAGATGATCATAGACATCTGGAAGGTACGGAAGAAGTCCATCCAGTGCTCGTTCACGAAGGCGCCAATCGACTCCATAAAGCCGCTCAGTTCACCCGCTTTGTAATCAGCACGAAGTTCGGCAAAGGGGTTGTAGCGACCAAATAGGTCGAACGTTTCAGGTAGCTTAGGTGTTGCACGCGCATCCGTTGAAAGGTGTGCCGTACCACGCCAAATCGAAAGACCCGCCAGGGTAACGATAAAGGCCGGCATCCCGAGATAGGCGACCAACGTGCCATGAATAATACCCACTAATGCACCCATCGCTAGGCCAGACATGATCGCTAACCAAGGTGGGAAACCCCAGTAGCTAACAATGTAACCGGTGACCGCTGCGATTAAGCCCATAACAGATCCAACCGAAAGATCGATACCTGCCGCAAGAATCACCAACGTCATACCACCCGCAACAATACCGATAGCGGCTGAGTTGTTCAGAATGGTCATTAAGTTAGTGGGATGGAAGAAGGGTTTACCATCCGTTACTAGCTCAATGGCTAGAGCAAGAATCAGAATCGCCAGCAGTGCGCCAGACCACTCTTTACGGAAGAAAGAAACCGTAACGCCGATCGCTTTATCTTGAAGGCTTTTAGAAGTCATTATTCAGGACCGTTTGTTTTAAACAGTTAAAGAAGAGATCGGGCTAATGCCCGATCTCGACGGAGTGTAAGTAAAACTTACTTGATACCTACTAGGTCTTTGTAAGCACCTGAAGTAGATGGAGTCACTAGGAAGAAACCAGTGTCGATGCGTGGTGATACATCTTTACCCTGTGATGCAGCAACCGCAGCTTTGATGCCTTGGTAACCCATCTGGTAAAGCATCTGAGCTGTGTCAGCGTGTACCCAACCTTTATCCATCGCTTCGATTGCGTCAGTTGCGCCGTCGAAACCAACCAGTTTGATGTCACCTGCGCCTAGGCCAAGGTTTTCCATCGCTGCTTTAGCACCCATAGTGCCGCCGTCCCATGCGTTAGCAACCATTTTGATGTCGCTGCGTGAGTTTAGGATCGCTTCAACACCTTCCTGAGCTTGGTTAGAGTCCCACTCAGTTGGTACTTCTAAGATTTCAGAGTTTGGACGAGCTGTTTTGAACGCTTCAACGAAGCCGTTACGACGCTCTTGGCCAGTAGACTGAGCTTGGTTACCCGTCACGTAGATGATCGCATCGCCATCGTTGATCAGAGTTGCTGCAACAGCACCCTGTACTTTAGCCACTGCGTAGTTGTCTGTAGCAACGAATGACGTCACTGCAGCGCCTGATACGCCAGTATCGATTGCAACAACAGGGATACCTGCATCCATTGCATCGTTTACTGCTGGAGCAACACCTGAAGAGTCAACTGGCGCGATACCGATTGCATCCACACCCTGTGCTACTAGGTTTTCGAACACTTCTAGCTGGCTTGATAGGTCGCCTTGGAATGCTGGACCTACAGTTACTAGGTCAACGCCCGCTTCTTGAGCTGCGTCTGCTGCACCCTGGTTGATCATCATCCAACCTGAGTTTGTTGCTGATTTAGTGATGTAGCCGATAGAACCTGCGTATACAGAGCCAGACATAAGTGCGCCAGCAGCCATTACGCTAAGCATTTTTTTCAATTTCATGTGTAGATCTCCACATTTGTTTGTTTTTGTTTTCGGCGGTCTATTTCGATGCCTAACAGCGATCTTCTAATACTTTATAGCGCCCTGTCAATAATTAAATTGAATTGATTTAATTATTGACTCGCTATTAATTGTTAGTCATATTTAGTCACATTCAAATAAAGAGAATTTTCGTTCAGGAGTCTTAAAGTGTCTCAAAAAGTCTTAGAGATCAGAGGGTTAACCAAGCACTACGGCGGTGTACACGCGCTGAATGATGCGGACTTTGATCTTGCTCCGGGTGAGCACGTAGCGATTGTTGGAGATAACGGTGCGGGTAAATCGACCTTCGTTCGTAACCTAACCGGTGTAGAGCAACGCACTCGCGGTTCGATCAAATTCTATGGTGAAGAGGTCAACTTCGACTCTCCTCTTGAGGCTCGCGATGCTGGTATTGAGACCGTGTATCAAAACTTGGCACTGGCAGATGAACTAGACGTGCCAGCCAATATCTTTTTGGGACGTGAAAAGACCAAATTCAATCTTGGCCCATTCAGCTGGATGGACAAGAAAGGGATGCGCCAAGAGTCAGAAGCACTGCTTGAAAAGACCGGCGTTAAGATTCCTGACCTAAGCCAGTCCTTACGTGGCATGTCGGGTGGTCAACGCCAGTGTGTAGCGATCAGCCGTGCAGCGGGCTGGGGTGAGAAGTTGATCATCATGGATGAGCCAACCGCAGCTTTGGGTATCCAAGAGACCACGCGTGTTGAAAACATTATTCGTGGCTTAAAAGACCAAGGCATTCCCCTAATTTTGATCAGTCACAACCTTCGCCAAGTCTTTAACCTTGTGGATCGCATTATTGTCTTCCGCCAAGGTCGTATCGTTGGCAACGTTGTAGCGGCTGAAACGACCGGCAACGAGATCGTCTCGTTGATCACCGGTGCAGCGGATCAGGGTGTCCACGAAAACGCGAGTTACATCTAATTATGCGCAGCGCTTCGGCTTCTCAACGCGCCTCTGGTTCAAACCAGGTCGGTGTTCGCCAATACAATGAACGACTCATCCTCTCGTTAATTCGTGAGCATGATGCGTTGACGAAAGCCGAAATTGCCAAAGCAACCAACCTTACTCCACAAACCGCATCAACGATCATTAATCGATTGATGGAACAGGACCTGTTAATCGCAGGCACTAAACGCCGCGGCGGTTTGGGACAGCCTTCTACCCCCTACGCACTCAATCCTGAAGGGGCGTACAGTATCGGTGTCAAAATTGGCCGCGCCTCGTTGGAGGTGCTGTTTATGGATATGACAGGGAATATTCGTACCCGCATATCGCACGAATACCCCTTCCCGACGCCTAAAGAGGTCTATGCCAAGATCGAGCAGAGCATCAACACGCTTCTTGAACCTCTTGACGAGATGCAACGCGATCGCGTTACCGGTGTTGGCCTGGCAGCGCCGTTTGCGCTGGAAGGTTGGGGCGATGAGCTAATTGAAGCGAAAGAGGCTTTAGCTGAGTGGGCGAAAATCGATCTGCTCGAAGAACTAAAGAAGGTCACCGACCTAGATGCGGCCATGCTGAACGATGCAACAGCAGCTTGCCTAGCCGAGCTAACCTACGGTAATCCGCAGAGCTGGGAGAACCTACTCTACTTCTACGTGGGTACGTTCATCGGTGGTGGTGTCGTTCTTAACGGACAGATTCTTCCAGGCAGCCATGCCAATGCCGGTGCACTGGGTTCAGTTCCGAGCGCCAATGGCAAGCAACTGATTCACTATGCGTCACTGCACCAGCTTGATAAACGATTGAAATCAGAATCGATCGTGGCGGATTTTGCCAATCTATCGGAAACCCTAGAACAGGATGCCTGGGCTCTGTTTACAGAGTGGGCTGACAACGCAGCACCCTACATTGCCCAGACTATTGCGGCAGGTGCTGCCTTTGTGGATCCAGATGGTGTGATCATTGATGGACGCCTACCGGCGGTCGCGACACAGTACTTAGTACTGGCGATCAACCGTGCTTCGAGCGATGTGAACTGGGAAGGTCTCAACAAACCCCCGGTGATCGCAGGCAACCTTGGATTTGAAGCCCGCGCGTTAGGCGGTGCACTCCTGCCGATCTACTCTAACTTTGGCTTAGATAACCAAGCCTTCCTTAAAGCCGCACAGTAGTTGCTATGCAGTTGGAGCGATCCTCTAGCCCCCTGTTGGAGCGGTCTTAAAAAGGCCGCGATTCTCTTTCAAACCTTTCGCCTCATCTTCGATAAGGCTCCAACAAAGAGCGTTCGTTGGAGCGGTCTTAAAAAGGCCGCGATGTGCAAAACCTGCATCGCTTCCTCTTCGAGAAAGCTCCAACAAATACTCAGCGAAGATCAAAGCACCAAATTCGTTTCATACTCACGCAACGCCGCCTGCGCTGCAAAGCGGATATGTGCATTCGCTTCACCGTAGGCCTGATACCCACGGATACGCTGCACAACTTCGAAGAATGCACCCTGTACTTCGCGCGTGTAGAAGTGCAAAAACTCACCGTCATCATTCGCATCGTAAAGAATATTAAAGCGCTGTAAGGTCTCAATTCGCTCAGCAGAGAGACCAAACTTACCCTTTATTTCACGGTAGTAGTTGTTGGGTACCGGCAACACCGATTCCGGATTGACCTGCGCTGCAAAAGCCAAAATATCCTCACACTCAAATGCGATCTGCTGCATACCGGCACCATGGGTTCGCTGAATAAAGCGCTGCGGTGACGCCTGACGAGCCTCAGTCATGTTGATTGGAATCTTCACCTGCCCGTTCTGACTAGAGGCCACTCGACTGGTCACTAGGCCATAAATGTCAGGCAGATCCTGTACCGGTGTAATGTCAAAGTTGAACACTGATTTATAGAAGAACGCCGCCGATAGGAAATCGGTATTGGTAACAGACTGTGCCATATGATCGACGCGCTTAACGCCCACTTTGGGTAGTTCTACTCCCTCGACCGATTCAAAATCGACATCAAAGAAACGGAACTTCTTATGACGCTCAACCAGATAGACCAAACTGTCTCCAACACCGCGCAGCGCTGGAATATTCAACTCACCTGGGCCTGCTGTGTTATTGAAGCGTTTGATTTGATACTCGTCTGCCTGTTTCAACGACTCTTTGACACTCGACGTCGTCAGTGCCAAAGCACAAACTGATGCGCCGTGCAGCTGGAAGTGCTGGTGAGCTTGGCTGGCAGGCTCGCGGTTAAGCACAAGGTTTACATCACCCATCTGCATCAGACCGACATCTTTAGAGAGGTGTTTGTGCGTCTCTTGGAAGCCTAATGAATTCAACATAGAGACGATCGATTCACCCTCTTCACCAGCAATCGCAAACTCAATGAACTCAACGTCAGTAATCTCAGCTTTAGGCGTTTCATCCTTGCACTGCTTATCCAACCAGATCAATGAACGCATACCATCTACTGCACGCTCTTTGGCAGGAGAAGCACGGAACTCATCATTGAAGATCTCGTGCGAAACGTAGTCATCAAAGCCTTTGTCACACAAGACTTTCATGAAATCAACGACCGGAAGATCACCCTGACCCGGGAAGCTGCGGTAGTGACGGCTCCAACTCATCAAATCGCTCAAGTGCATCACAGGCGCATCGGCCACCTGAACCAAGGCGATTTTATCAACAGGAATCTCATCGCGCAGACAGTCGAGCGTATTACCTCGAGAGAACATGTGGAAGGTATCAAGGTTAATGCCCAGCGCAGGATGATCGGCACGCTTTACCAGATCCCAAGCATCCTCATAATCAGCGATGAAGCGCCCCCAAGAGAGCGCCTCGTAACCCATAATAAAACCTTCTTTTGCTGCCAGCTCAGCCGCTTCGTAAAGGTCCGCAGCACAGCGTGCACGATCATCACTGGCATGAGGAGAGACACTAGAGCAGCACAAAATTCGTTGAGTGCCCAGCTCATGCATCATCTCGAATCGACTCTGCATGTGATAGAACTTTTGACGCTTTAACTCAGCAGGCAGACCTTCCAGATCACGAAACGGCTGCAGCGCTAGAATATCCAAACCTAAGTCATCGGCAATCGACTTCACCTCACGAGGTGAACCAGCAAACTGAATCAGGTCATTATCAAAAATCTCAACCGCATCAAAACCCGCATCCGCAGCGGCTTCAAGTTTGTTTGGCAAACTGCCAGAGAGAGTAACGGTAGCAATGGATGTTTTCATAATGAGGACTCACATTGGGTTACTTTGAACCAAACGGTTCAAAACTATGAGTGCATATTAGCAAATACCATTTAAATTAATAAATAGTATTTAATTGATTAGATATAACTTAAAGGAAATTTATCTTTTACCAATCAAGGTAAGCAGCAAAAAGACGCTGGCGGTCATGCCCAAGAAAACCTGCGCCAGCGCTTCCAATCCGACACTAGAGACTATAAGCCCCAAGGAGAGTGGCATAACCACTAAACCAACTCCGGCAGCAGAGATCTGCATGCCGATCAGGTTGGTCACATGCGATTTTGGGACTCGCTTTGAGGTGGTTGAAAGCAGTGCTGGGAAGGTTGGTGCAAAGCCAAGGCCGACCAGAGCAAGCCCATAGACCCCACCTGGCCCACCTAATTGAAGGGTGAACAGAACCAATCCAATCAGTGACATTAACAGACCGAAGAGCGTCAGGTTCATCTCACCAAACTTGGGCGCAAGCAGGCCAGCAAGGATTCGACCAAGGGTAAAAGAGCCCCAATAGATCGTTACCCAAAGCCCTGCCGTGGCAAGGACCACATCCCGCGATTCCGTCAACAGGGTAAATGCCCAAAAGCCCAAACCAATTTCGGCCGAGGTGTAGAGAAAAAAGGCCAACATACTTAGCCATGCCGCCGGTAGTTTGAGCGTGGCGAGCATGCTGGCATTACCCTGCTCTTCCGGTTCACCAGCACTAGGCTGGTCACTCCATAAGCCGCGATAGTGGATAAAAGCAGAAAGCATCAATAACATCAAAAACGCGACCAACAGATAGCCAGGCCGCCACAGACCTGTCATCGCCAGCGATAGGGTCATGATGGCAGGACCTAGAGTGACTCCGACACCAAAACTGGCATGCAACCACTGCATGATACGGCTTGAGTAGTGTTTCTCCACATAGGCATTGAGGCCCGCATCGATACCACCACCGCCCAGACCGGCAATCAGTGCGACAAAGGGCATCCAATACCAGTCAGGCACAACCATAAACAGCACCAATGCGATGACGGTAAGTGAAGCACTTTGAATCAGCAGGCCAGCCAATCCAATACGATTAACAATTGCACCGATCATGAAGCTGCTCAGAGCATAACCGACGGTTCCGCCGGTCATGATGATTCCGAGACGATCCAGAGTGGTTGAGAACTCATCGGCCATAGTGGGCCAAGCCACACCGAGCAGCGCATCAGGCAGGCCTAAGGAGATGAACGCGATAAAACAGAGAATTAAAAGAAGGCGGCTAGGATGCATGTAAAACTCACTAAAAAGAGCTTCAATCTAGCGAAGCTGTAATGAAGTTACCAATCCAAAATGTTCTTAAATATCAGTTGGCGACAAAGCGCAGGATCATCTCTTGTACCTGCTGATTAAGATGACTTTGCCCCTCTTCCGTAAATAGATCGTTGCCAAAGGCTGCACTGAAGGTTGAGCGGTTTGAGTTATTGAAGAAACAGGCTGAACTGATCAACCAGTGAAGCTCAATGACACTGATGCCCGATCGAAAAACACCCTCCTCAACACCTCGTTGGTAGATCTCGCCAAGCCGATCGATTGCAGGGTTGTTAACCTCCTCAAACGCCTCTTTTGCGATCAGATTGCGTCCCTCGTGAATGTTCTCAATCATAACCAGGCGAATAAACTGCGGATTGTTGCGCTGATGTTCAAAAGTGAACGCCACCAGTGAGCGAAGCGCCTGCTCGGGATTGAGATCATTCAAATGCAGCTGTTGCTCGCCCAAACGGATATCTCGGTAGGCAGCCTCAAGAACGGTACGGTAGAGCTCTTTTTTATCGCCAAAGTAGTAGTAGATCATCCGCTTGGATGTATCGGTTTTTTCAGCGATCACATTGACCCGCGCACCGGCATAGCCTGAGGTGGCAAACTCTTCGGTGGCGACACGCAGGATATTGGCTTTAACTGCTTCAGGATTACGTTTTTTTGCGGCTGAACGGTTCGATGTAGAAGGGATACTCATTTTACTTTTAACCAAACGTTTAAAAAACGGTTATAAAGGTTCTAACAAATTGTTTTAACCAAATAGTACAAAAAGCTTGAATGCCTGTATAGGGCTATGGCAAATTTGCACTACTTAGTTTTAACCAAGTAGTACAAAAGCTAAGAGCAAGACAATAAAACCAGCTTGCTTGGGGTAGGTGGTTTTAGACATCTTGCTACAAAAAATCTTGGAAACGTCATCTCTAGGCGTGAAACGATAATAAATTGGAGAGCCCAATGAAAAAGGCGATGCTAAAAACTCTTGTTGCTACTGCTGTAGCGGCTGCTTCTGTTTCAACTTTTGCAGCACCCACTATCAAACTAGGTCACGTTGACGGCGCTGACTGGCAGACATCTAAAAAAGGTGCTGCTGGTGTCATCTTCAAAAACATTGTTGAAGGTGAGACAGATATCAAAGTAGAACTTTTCCCAGCAAAAGCTCTAGGTAACGAAGGCGATCTAGTTCAGCAAGCACAGGAAGGCACTACGCACATGGCGATCGTTTCTGGCGCTATGGCTAAAATCTGTAAAGAAGCTGACGTTCTAAACATTCCTTACACATTCTCAAACGCAACGATCGCCTGGGACGTACTTGACGGTCAGTTTGGTCAAGATCTTGCTGCACACTGTCTAGAAGAGACTGGCCTACGCACACTTGCATACGGTGAGACAGGTTTCCGTAACTTCACTAACAACGTTCGTGAGATCAAATCTCCAGCAGACATGAAAGGTCTTAAGTTCCGCGTTCAGCCAATCCCTCTATACGTAGAGATGGTTGAAGGTCTTGGCGGTGAACCAACGCCTATCGCTTGGTCTGAACTTCCAAACGCACTTACAACTGGTGTTGTTGACGGTCAGGAAAACCCTGTCGGCACTATCTACAACAACAACCTTCACAAGCTACAGAAGTACATGGTTCTTGATGGCCACGTTTACGCTGCTGACTTCATCGTAATCAACGACGAATTCTTCCAGTCTCTAAGCGCTGCTGAGCAGGACATCATTGCTAAAGCCGCTCGTACTGCAGGCCTAATGGGTCGCGCAATTCAGCAGTTCAACACGGCTGAAGGCGTAACGAAAGTGGTTGCTGAAGGTATGAAAGTACACTCACCAACAGCTGACGAAATGGCTCAGTTCAAGAAGCTTGCACAGCCAGCGGTTAAAGAGTGGCTTGCTAAAGAGCTAGGTAGCGATGAGTGGATCGCTAAACTAGACGCTGCTGTAGAAGCTGCTTCTAAGTAATACTCCAAACCTCTTCAGGTTTGCACGGCTCCGACCATCCGGTCGGAGCCTATTTCTCAAAAAACTTATAACTGTCGGTATGACTTATGCACACTCTATTGCGTAAGGTGACCCGCTTCGTCGGTACCTTTTTTGCAGCAGGTTCAGCCATCTCTATGGCTTCAGTGTTCCTGATCATCTTCATAAACTCAGTACGCCGTTACACCATCGGAGAGTCGATCCCATGGGGCGAGGAGTTACCCGTCTACCTGGCAGTCTACGGAATTATGTTTGGCATGGCTTGGGCTTACCTGCTCGATCGCCATGTCTCTTTTGATCTTGTCGCGGGTCTGCTGCCTAAAGCAGCCCACAAACCGATCAATTTCTTTGTGGACCTCTGCATGGTCGTTATAGGTGCGCTGTTGAGCTACTCCGGCTACCTCTTCATGATGAAGCGCGGCAAAGTCGATGCATCCAGCATCCTTTCAAGTGCGCGTGAACTTCGAGATCTATTCGGTATCGAACAGCTTGCGGTTCTTGGGCAGATGTACCCCTACTACTTCGCTATGGTGCTGGGTGGCGCCATGCTTGCAGTAGCAGCACTACTGCGCCTGCTAAATCGAGCTGCGAATACCGATCAACATGAAGCGGAGGGCGCATTCTAATGACTTATGCCATTCTTCTAGGCGGTATCTTTATTGGCCTACCCATCGCTTTTGCCATCATCGCTGCACTGCTCTACTTCATGGCTGTGGGCGAATTCCCATACCATCTTCGCATCGTGGCAACACAGATGTTTGGTGGCATGGCCTCTTACCCACTATTGGCGATCCCTCTATTTATTCTTGCCGGCGAGCTGATGAATGAGTCGGGTATCACCAGTCGTATCATCGCATTTGCGAACGTTTTGGTCGGCAAAATGCGTGCCGGCTTAGCCATGGTGAATATCTGGGCTTCGGTCATATTTGCCGGTCTCTCTGGCTCTGCGGTTGCGGATACATCGGCGATTGGTCGTGTCTTTATTCCAGAGATGGAGAAGAAAGGCTACCCACGTGAGTTTGCTGCTGCCATTACGGCGGCCTCTTCCGTCATTGGTCCGATTATTCCACCATCGATTCCTGTCATCATCTATGCCCTGACTGTGACGGGTGTCTCGGTACCCGCGCTATTCATGGCCGGTGTGGTTCCCGGTGTAATGCTTGCGATCTTCCTTTCGGTCTACGTCTACTTCTTCAAAGGCCACTACGAGAAGCAGGGCACAGAGCACGAACTTGGCGAAAAGCAGAGCAACTCTCGCGCCCTGATCCAAGGGATTATTCCTCTATTGATGCCTGTCTTCGTGGTTGGCTCAATACTGATGGGGGTCGTGACGCCAACGGAAGCGGCCAGCTTTGCCGTGGCCTACGCCCTGTTTGTCGGAATCTTTGTCTTCAAAGAGCTGAAAGTCTCTAAACTGGCCGGTCTTTTCGCCCGAGCGATGCGCGACAGCTCGATCATCATGGTCGTTATCGGTGCGGTTGCTGCTGCTAACTGGTTGATGAACTACAACCGCGTTCCCAACATGATCACTGACTTCGCCTTGGAGTACATGACGGTTCAGTGGATGTTCTTAGTCGGCGTCATCATTCTCTTCTTAGTGGTCGGTCTGTTCCTAGAGGGCATCGCGGCAATGTTGGTACTGGTGCCGATTCTGCACCCAATTGCTGTGAGTCTAGGCGTCGACCCAACTCACCTTGGCATCATAATTATCTTCAACCTAATGATTGGCTTGATCACACCACCAATGGGACTCTGCCTGTTTGTCGCGGACTCCATCGCTAAGGTCGGTATGGCGAAGCTGAGCAAGGTGATTTTGCCGCTATTCTTAGTGGAGCTTTTAGTTCTTATTATTATCACGTTCGTTCCAGATTTGGTGATTGGATTACCAACAGCACTGGGCTTGCTGTAAAGGATGACAGCTATGAAGCAACTTAAACTGGGTTTAATCGGTAACTCAATCTCACAATCGCGTGCCCCTTTCCTGCACAAGATGTTGGGCGATATCTATGGCTTTGATGTCTCTTACGACTTGAAGGATCCGGGTCAAAGTGACAAAGAGGCATTTAAAACCATGCTTCAATCACTTCGTAATGATGGATTTACCGGTTGCAACGTCACCTTCCCCTTCAAATCCATTGCCGTTGAGTTCGTTGATGAGCCCGATGAAGCGGTACGTGAAGTAGGTGCAACCAATACACTCTACCTAGCCAATGGTGCTGTAAAGGCAACAAACACGGATTACACCGGTTTTATTCACGGCTACAAAGCTCAACGTGGTGACAAGCCAGCAGGTGAAGTACTGATGCTAGGCGCCGGCGGTGTCGGACGTGCGGTTGCCTTTGGACTGTTCCATTGTGGCGCAACTAAGCTGAACATCTTTGACCTGAACATTGAAGGGGCTGAAGCGTTAGCGGCTGCAGTACGGGCTAAAGGGTACAACGCTGAGGTTATCTCTAAAGAGCAGCTAGCCGAAACAGCTAAAGCCGCAAACGGTTTGGTCAACTGTACGCCCGTAGGACATTACGCTACACCAGGTATCCCACTTGATCCAGAACTATTTGGTGGCCAAGAGTGGGCGTTTGATGCGGTCTATGTCCCATTAGAGACTGAGTTTTTGACTGCTGCACACGAAGCGGGTTTAGATATCGTCAGTGGCTTTGACCTCTTCTTCCACCAGGGCATTGATGCCTTTGATACCTTTGCTGGCATCAAAGCCGATGGTCATGAAGCTTTGGGTCGCTTCATTGAAGAGTTTGACATTCAGAGCACGTTTATTAAATTAAAATAGTTTGCCATCGCTCCGGTGACTGGTTTTAACCAGTCATCCGCTTTATCAGCACCTGCTAATTCTGAGCGTAACAAGAATGCGGATGACAGGCTGAAGCCTGTCACCAATGTTACTCATAATGAGTCGATTACTACTCCGTGGATCAGCTTTATAGAGACCAGCAACAGTCCGACTTCTACTAAGCCAAAGAACCATCGATCCTTCAAAATCTTAGTCAGCTTAGCCCCCATAAAGGTACCCAACAGTGCACTGGGCACCATCCAAAGCGCCAGCGTTAAATCCTCTGTGGAGTAGCCACGAAGCGCTAGGTAGGGTGGCAGTTTTGAGAGGTTGATCACAGCAAAGAAGAGCGTTGCTGTCCCGGCAAACACCAGTTTCTCCAGTTTTTGTGGCAGAACATAGACCTGAAAGGGTGGGCCACCAGTATGGGAGATAAACGAGGTAAAACCGGCAATGGTGCCCCAGATCCAACCGCCCACTTTGGTCGGTTTTTTCGCCTCTTTTACTTGGCGCTTTCCAAACCAGATATAGGAGACAAACGTGAGGCCCATAATACCGATCAGCAGGGCGACAAACTGATCAGAGACAATGGATGCCGTTGCCCAACCAATAAACACCCCTAGCAGACCCGCGGGGATAAGATTTTTCAGATTGATCATTGAGAAGTGTTTTCGATAGAGCCACACCGCCACCATGTCACTGATGATATAGATGGGTAGCAACAGAATGGCACCCGTCATAGGTGACATCACTAGGGAGAGGATCGGCACCGACAACATAGCAATGATGGGCAATCCACCTTTTGATAGGCCAACAAACCAGGCGGCAATCAACGCAATGACAAAGGCTGTACTTCCAAATTCAATCAATTAGGGAAACCTGCACTGAACATAAAGAGCTTCAAAGTATACGGCTCTTTTTCAATCTATGTACAAAAGATGTTGCACTCATGCGGCAGGATCTTAGACTAGGCCTATATGACCAGTTCTCTGGCAAACAGTTAAGGATAGAACCATGGCAAAAATACTTCTGCTTCACGGCATCAACCACGCAATGTTCGGCAAGCGTGATCCGAAACATTACGGCACCTTTACGCTGCAAGATATCGAATCGGCCGCAGCTAATTGGGCTGCTGAGCAGGGGTGTGAGCTTGAGTGCTACCAGACAGACATCGAAGGTGAGCTGGCACGCAAAATTCATCAAGCCTTTTTGGAAGATGTTGATGCGATCGTTATCAACGCAGGTGCTTGGACTCACTACAGCTACGGTCTCACCGATGCGTTGGCGATATTCAAAGACAAAGGCCCTATCGTTGAGGTGCACATGTCCAACGTTCACGCGCGCGAGGAGTTCCGACATAAATCGGTCTTCTCACAGGTCGTTATTGGTCAGATATCAGGCTTTGGTTTGACCAGCTACAAGTTGGGTATTACCGCAGCAGCGGATGCGCTTAAAGCCTAAGCAAGAATCTGCTTAACCAAATCAAGGCCACCGGCTTCTAATGTAAGCAGGTGGCTTTTTCGTTCCACCCCCCAACGAAAGCCCCCTAATCCCCCGTCAGAACGCACCGCACGGTGACAAGGTATTAAATAGGCATGTCGGTTTTTACCTAGAGCACTACCCACAGCTCGAACCGCTGCTGGCTTACCAACCTCTTCCGCTAGCTGTTTATAAGTCAACACTTCACCTACTTTGCTAACAGCAATCCGCTGCCAGACCGCCTTTTGAAAATCTGTACCAGAGACGATCAAAGGTAACTGACCACCGTTAGTGAGGATGAATTGCTTAAATTGACAGTAATCCTCATTGGGTGGGATGGCCTCTGCATCGACGAAGGAGCTCTCTAAAATTCCCTGTTCGCACCAAACTATTTTAAGCAGACCCGCTGTAGTCTCTTTATAACAAGAGTGTTGGGCCTGTTCAGAAACCATCACATCTGAGTCGTTGATCAGTTTTATCATTTTGTCATCTCGATATTAATCCACAAAGGAGATAGGCCCAACGTTATAAATTGTTAACGCAAACGTCACCAAACTGTCATGTTTAAGGCGTTTAATCACGCTACTAAATTGATAAACAATAAAAAGGTAGCTGCACAATGAATCATAGTGATGCGCTAGTAAGAATGCACCATCGTGGCTTTAACGTTTCTGAGCTTAAAAACCAACCTAATATTGACCGCACCGATCTTGATGCTGCGTTGAAAAAGATCGAACGCGAGCATGAAACCTCTAAAAGAGGTCTAGCTCAACACTCGCAAGCCAGCTTTGCGATGCGACTTTAGACGCTAATTGCTCCAATAGCCCCTCATCTTCGTAGATTAATTGGACTTACACGAACCTTTGGTTATAAACTTATTCGATCGGGCGCTCTAAGCTAAATTTAGCTCCATAAGAGCAAACGAAAGTTCATGAATTGAGGTGGATATAATGAAAAAGACTCTACTTGGCCTAACAGCCGCTGCTCTTATGGTTCCTGCAACTGCAATGGCTGAGCGTGATGGCGCAACTGTATACAACACATACTGTCTAGCTTGTCACATGGTTGGCGTTGCTGGCGCTCCTAAAATGGGTGACGCTGCAGCATGGGCTCCACGTGCCGCTAAAGGTATCGATGCGCTTCTAGCGACTGCTAAGACGGGTATCAACGCAATGCCTCCAATGGGTACTTGCATGGATTGTTCTGATGCTGAACTTCAGGGCGCTATCCAACACATGCTAGATTCCTCTAAATAAGTTTTAGACGTCTCTACAAATAACCGGCCTAGTGCCGGTTTTTTGTTTTCTGGCATACAATAGCGGCTCTTAAAAACTCTCGGGGTACAGCTTGTCTGATCTAATCTGGTGGCAATACCTTCTCATTGCACTCATCTTTGTCTGGAGCGGCTTTGTTCGAACCGGCCTTGGCTTTGGTGGTGCCGTACTCGCCCTACCGTTTCTGCTGTTAATCGTTGATGATCCCCTCATCTTTCTGCCCATAATCGCCGTGCACCTGCTCATCTTTTCAGGGGCTATTACGCTGGGGAATCATTTCAAAGCGAAGCGTTTGGGAACCAGTGGGCTCAAAGAGAATGTCGATTGGCCCTATCTGAAGAAAACCCTAAAAGTGATGATTATCCCGAAGCTGATTGGGGTATTCGGGCTCTTAACACTGCCCAACGAGATCATGTCTGGGCTAATTTTTGTCATCGTCATCGTCTATTCAATTGGTTACATTCTTAATAAACCCTTTAAAAGCAACTCCGCTTGGATCGATAACCTCTTCTTAATGCTGGGAGGCTATGTCAGTGGTACTTCTTTGATTGCAGCGCCACTGGTCATGGCCGTCTACGCTAGCCATGTCGCTAAAGAGCAACTGCGCGATACTCTGTTTGTTCTCTGGTTCATTCTGGTGGTTATCAAGATGGGATCCTTCTTTGTCGTAGGCGTCGATCTGCAGTTAATCCACCACCTCTGGTTGCTGCCCTGCGCATTCATCGGCCACCTTCTTGGGCAAAAGCTGCACCGCTATCTGGTCAAGACCGATTCCGCCCGTTTCTTCAAAATTATTGGCACAGTGCTGATCATTACCAGCACCATCGGTATTGCACGGACCTTTGCTTAAGGACAAGGTATACTACAAAGCTTGTTCGCAGGTTTCCTAAATTTAAGGACTGAGTAATCATGGCAGAAAGTAAACAGACAACTGACTTCGAAGGCTCCCTAAAACGGTTAGAAGCTCTGGTTTCAGAGATGGAGAAGGGGGACCTCTCTATCGAAGAGGCACTAAAATCCTTTGAAGAGGGGATCAGCCTGACCCGCGAATGCCAAAACATTCTGCAATCGGCTGAACAGAAAGTCGTGATGCTAACAGAGCAATCCGGCGAGCTGGTAGAACAACCGTTTAACGAATCTGAACAAGCCTAATGCCGCAACCGATGTTAGCCCTGTACCGACAGAGAGTTGAAGCTGAGCTCAGTCAACGTTTAGCTGAGCGTAACGGGATTGACCCTAGCCTTCATCAGGCGATGCACTACAGCCTAATGAATGGTGGTAAACGCCTTCGTCCTACGCTGGTCTACCTGGCCAATGAGTTACTAGGTGGTCAGATTGAGCAAGCGGATACCGCCGCGTGTGCTTTGGAGTGTGTTCATAGTTATTCACTGGTGCATGACGATCTACCAGCTATGGATAATGATGAGCTGCGCCGCGGCAAACCAACCTGCCATATCCAATTCAATGAAGCGACCGCCATATTAGCCGGTGATGCACTGCTAACCTGGGCATTTGAACTGCTCAGCCAGCCTATTGATGCACTACCAGCGTCCACTCAGTTACAGATGATTCATACCCTAGCAAGATGCAGTGGTGATCTGGGTATGGTTGATGGCCAAGCCTTTGACCTAGGCTCAGAGGGTAAAAGACTGAGTCTAGAGCAGCTGAAAAGCATGCACGCAGCTAAAACGGGCGAACTCATTCGTGCAGCTCTGCGTTTAGGCGCTTTAGCCAGTGGTAATGCTACCGATACGGATCTAGAGGCACTCGATCGTTACGCGCAAAAGATTGGACTAGCATTTCAGATTCAAGATGACATCTTAGATATCGAAAGCACCACAGAACAACTGGGCAAACCCCAAGGTTCTGATGAAGAGAGAGACAAAGCCACCTACCCTGCACTTATTGGGCTTACTCAAAGCAAGCAGTGGTTGAATGAATTGCACCAACAGGCGATTGAAGCTCTAGAAACCTTCGGTGAACGTAACCAGTCATTAATAGCCCTTGCTGATTTTGTCATTGCCCGTAACCATTAATGATTACTGATATCCCCACACAACGTCCTGCGACTCCACTGTTGGACCAGATTGACACCCCTTCAGATTTAAAAGGGTTGAATCTGGGCCAATTACAGCAGCTAGCGGATGAGTTACGTCTCTATCTGCTCTTCTGTGTCGGTCAGACTGGGGGACATCTTGGTGGCGGACTAGGGGTTGTCGAACTGACACTAGCGCTTCACCAGCTATTAGACACACCAGACGATCATCTGGTTTGGGATGTAGGTCACCAAGCCTATCCGCACAAAATTCTGACGGGTCGTCGTGAGGCGATGCTTAACATACGGCAACGAGAGGGGCTTACTCCCTTTCCCGATCGAGCTGAGAGTATTTACGACTGCTTTGGCACTGGGCACTCCAGCACCTCTATCAGCGCCGTTCTCGGCATGGCGATTGCCGACACACTGCAAGGCAATGATCGTAAATCGGTGGCTGTTATAGGTGATGGGGCTCTGACGGCTGGTCAGGCCTTTGAAGCACTCAACCACGCAGCACATACTGATGCGAATCTACTCGTCATTCTGAACGATAACGACATGTCGATCTCGCCCAACCAAGGGGGATTGGCCACCTATCTAGCCAAGAATCTACGTGAGCAAGCACCCACTAACCCTGTGATGCCTCTATTTGAAGCACTGAACTTTGAATACTCTGGCCCTATTGATGGTAATGACCTGAGCCAATTAATCCCTGCCCTTAAGCAGTCATTGAGCCAAACAGGGCCTCAATTCCTGCATATTAGAACTCGTAAGGGGTTTGGGTTTAAGCCAGCTGAAGAGGATCCGGTCGGCTATCACGCCATCACTAAACTGGAAAAACCATCAGAGATCAGTGCTCCTAATCTGAAATACAGCGATCAGTTTGGCCAATGGATCTGTGAAACTGCTTCAAGTGACCCTCGAGTAGTCGCGATTACCCCGGCCATGAGGGAGGGTTCTGGCCTTGTGCAATTCGCTGACCAATACCCAACACGTTACTTTGATGTTGCCATTGCAGAACAGCACGCAGCCACCTTTGCAGCCGGCCTTACGGTAGGTGGGATGAAACCGGTTCTGGCAATCTACTCAACTTTTTTGCAGCGCGCTTTGGATCAGGTCATCCACGATATCGCCCTGCAAAATCTCGACTGTTTGATCGCTGTAGATCGTGCAGGATTGGTTGGGGAAGATGGTCCAACCCACTCAGGTATCTTCGATATCCCAATGCTTCGCTCGCTACCCGAGGTTGTCATTATGACGCCCTCCACACTGGATGAGCAGCAGCAGATGCTGACTCTAGGCTACCAATACAATGGCTGTGCTGTGGTCCGCTACCCTCGAGGCGAAGGCGTTAAGAGCAGAACTCCATTAGCGTCCTTAGCCATGGGTCAAAGCCGGTTGGTAAGAGTTGGTAAAGGTGGCGTTATACTCAACTTTGGCCCTCTTTTACCAGCAGCCGAGCAGGTCGCTGATCAGTTGGATCTTGGCTTAATCGATATGCGCTTCGTCAAACCACTCGATGAAGCTATGCTTGAAGAGCTAGTGAATACTTACTCTCACTTTATCACCCTGGAAGATGGGGCTATTGCGGGCGGAGCGGGCAGTGCTGTGAATGAGTGGCTGACTCATAATGGCCAGAACTTACGTTGTCTTAACCTTGGCATTCCCGATCGTTGGATTGAGCATGCGACTCGGGATGAACAGTTACAAGATGCCGGCTTAGATGCTGACTCAATTCGAGAGCAGATAGAGCACTTTCTACAGACCTAAAAAAACCCCAGCACTGCTGCTGAGGTTTATCAATGCACCAAATCAGTACCAACCTATGCCATTAAGCATCCGGTTTGAAATGCACTTCGCTCATCATATGACCGAGTTTACCCATTTTCGTCTCTAGGTAGTGCTCGTTGTAGCGGTTCTTACCGACTTGCAGTGGCACACGCGACGAGACATTCACACCATACTCTTCGAGTGCAGCGACTTTACGCGGGTTGTTGGTCATTAAGTTAACGCTCTTAACACCGATCGCATCCAACATTGGCTGACACATTGAGTAGTTACGCATATCAGCGGCAAAGCCTAAGCGCTCATTGGCCTCTACCGTGTCACAGCCAGAGTCTTGCAGGTTGTAGGCTTTGACCTTATTCAAAAGACCGATACCACGGCCCTCTTGGCGTAGGTAGAGCAGAACGCCTTTGCCCTCTTCGGTAATGCGCTTTAGGGCCTCTTGCAGTTGAAAGCCACAATCACAGCGCAAGCTGAACAAGGCATCACCTGTTAGACACTCTGAGTGCATGCGGGCTAGAACGGGTTCGTCACCTGCAACATCACCGTATACCAGCGCGATGTGCTCTTTACCGCTCTCGACCTCTTCGAAACCAACCATACGGAATACACCCATAGGCATTGGCAGTTTACATTCCGCTATCAGTTTAATATCCAAAATCTTATCCTCAATTCGATGCATCCTTGCATCTTTACCTCTGAATTAGTGAAAAGTATTACGACCAGATCACTAAAGCAGATTGCTATACAAGGTAGTTTACCGCTTGCACGACCCCTAGCGCCATCAATCCAGCCAATAGATCATCCAACATAATGCCTAGGCCACCCGAGACGCGTCGGTCTGCCCAGCCTATCGGCCAGGGCTTCCAGATATCGAATAGACGGAACATCACAAACCCGAACACGACCCACTCCCAGCCCGTCGGAAGCGCAATAAAGGTAATCCATAGGCCAACAAACTCATCCCAGACAATGCCGCCATGATCATGAACACCCAGATCGTCTGAGGTTTTGCCACACAACCAGCAACCCAATAAAAAGGTCACCAACATTAATAAAAGATAGGGTATCAGTGCCCAATCGTTGAATAGGTACCAAATAGGAATGGCCGCAAGCGTACCGACGGTGCCGGGTGCTTTTGGCGCGGCACCACTGCCCAAACCAAAGGCTAAAAAGTGAATGGGGTTTCGCCAGATACTGGCAGGCGCTCTATTCATGTTCGTTTCCAAAATGGTTGAAACCCAATGAGGCAGGCAGAGGCACAGGTTCGCCCGATTTCAACAGTGTGATCCCTGTTTGTTGTGTGATCTTGCCTACTAGAGTCAGGGGTAGTGCTAGACGTTCACTGATTTGTTGAAGTTCAGGCACTCTATCCTGTGGAAGTGTAAAGCAGAGTTCAAAATCCTCACCGCCTGAAAGCGCCCATCTCTCTGCCAAATCTGGGGCAAGATCTTTAATGTCGGCTGATAGAGGTAGTGACTCAGTATGGATCTCTGCCCCAACACCCGAAGCGGTTAATAGATGCCCAAGATCCGCTAATAGACCATCCGACACATCCACGGCTGAATTCGCAATTCCACGCAGCGCCTCACCCAGCGCAAGTCGCGCGGTTGGGCGATAGTAGCGTTCAAGTAGGTAATCAGACCCACTTTCACACTCAGCAGTTAATAGCGCTAATCCGGCTCGGGAATCGCCTAGAGTGCCGCTGACCACAATGGCATCGCCAGCTTTAGCACCGCTACGTTTAAGCGCCATGCCTAACGGAACCTCTCCATGCACCTGAGCCGTAAACACTTGTTGTTGCCCTGAGGTGGTATCCCCGCCGACCAATATCAGTGAGTAGTGATGACAGGCCTCTGCTAAACCTTTTGAGAAGGCTGCTAACCACTCTCGCGTAGGCCCATTCAGTGTACAGGCAAGTGTCAGCCATTTGGGGAATGCCCCCATTGCCGCCAAGTCGCTGACACTACTGGCAACTAATCGCCACGCCAAATCTTCTGGATCGATGTCCGGTAGAAAATGAACACCTTCAACCAGCGTATCGACAGAGATAGCGAGTTCGGTATGGGGACTGGACGTTAACAGAGCGCAATCATCACCAATGCCGAGTTGAACACTGGGATGATCGCCACTGATGGAGTCAAAATAGCGGCGAATCAGATCGAATTCGCCTGGCATTACTTACCGCGGTTGGCTTTGATCTCGACAGCGCGGACTTTTTGCGCCAGCTTATCGAGGACGCCATTAACGTACTTGTGGCTCTCGGTTGCCCCAAAAATTTTCGCCAACTCAACGCTCTCGTTGATAGCGACTTTATAAGGGACTTCGATACGATTGATCAGCTCATAAGCACCGATACGAAGTACGCTCACTTCCACCGGATCTAACTCTTCGACGTTACGATCCAGATAGATGTTAAACGCTTGATCAAGCTCTGCTTTTTGCGCATTCACGCCTTGCAACAGTTCAGAGAAGAGCGGTACATCGGTTTCACTCATGTCGTTGTCGACACGAAAATGAGCCTCTACCTCATTCGTTGGGTTTTTTGTCAGCTCTTGAGAGTAGAGTGCCTGCAGCACAAAGCTGCGAGCGTTGCGACGCTTCTCTGTATTAGAGACTTTTTTGCGCTTAGGAGCCTGTTCTTCGCTCATCTTAAACCTCAAGTTGGCGAAGAAGACTCACCATCTCAACAGCTGATAGCGCGGCTTCAGCGCCTTTGTTACCTGCTTTCGTGCCAGAGCGCTCGATTGCCTGCTCGATAGAGTTCACTGTCAGAACGCCGTTTGCAACTGGGATATCAAAGTCGAGAGATACCTGGGCTACACCTTTAGACGCTTCGTTAGAGACGTACTCAAAGTGTGGCGTACCACCACGAATTACCGCACCCAGTGCGATGATTGCATCATCTTGTTTCTGTTGAGCGACGCGCTTAACCGCCAATGGAATCTCAAACGCACCCGGTACACGAACGATGCGGATATTATCTTCAGAAACGCCGTGGCGTTTAAGAACGTCGATAGCACCTTCTAATAGGCTCTCTACGACAAATGAATTGAAACGGCCAACAACGATTGTGTAGCGACCATTTGCAGCGACAAAATCGCCTTCAACTACTTTTACACTCATGATCTTTTACTCTGCAAAAGGGATGTATTCATCAATCTCAAGATCAAAGCCTGAGATTGCATTAAATTTCATTGGTGAACTGAGCAGGCGCATTTTGCCTACCCCAAGATCACGTAGAATCTGTGAACCTGTACCGACTGTCAGGTAAGCGCCGGACGCGCTGACATTCACTTTAGACGGTTTAGAACCACTGGTGATCTGGCTGATAGAGTCGCCAAGATCGATGCGATTACCACTATCCAGAAGCAGGGCAACACCCTTACCTTCTGCAGCGATACGCTCTAGTGCGCGACGCAGTGTCCACTTAGCTTCACTCTCCTCAGCTACGCCAACCACGTCACGCAGAACTTCAGAGCGGTTGTGTACACGAACCATAGTCGGCTCATCAGCACTGATATCACCTTTGTGAAGTGCAAGGTGGGTACAGCCGAGGATCTCATCGTTATAGGTCGTGTAATTAAACTGACCGTAATCTGTCTCCAGTGAACCTGTGTCTGCCACCGTCACTGTCTGCTCATTAGTCGTACGGTAGTGGATTAGATCCGCAATAGTACCGATCTTCAAACCGTGCTCTTTGGCAAAGATCTCAAGGTCGGGACGACGCGCCATGGTGCCATCTTCGTTCATCACTTCGACGATCACAGACGCTGCGCTCATACCTGCCATACGAGCCAAATCACAACCCGCTTCTGTATGACCTGCACGGCTTAATACACCACCTGGCTGTGCCATCAATGGGAAGATGTGACCTGGCTGAACGATATCCTCAGGTTTAGCATCACCACGCACGGCTGTACGCACAGTATGAGCACGATCAGCGGCTGATATACCCGTGGTCACACCTTCAGCCGCTTCAATAGAGACCGTGAAGTTGGTGGAGTAGGCTGCACCGTTGCTCTGCACCATCAGCGGGAGGTTCAGACGTTCACAGTGTTCACGCGTCAAGGTAAGACAGATTAGACCGCGGGCATTCTTTGCCATGAAGTTGATGTCATCTGGACGCACCATTTCGGCCGCAATCACTAGATCACCTTCATTCTCACGATCTTCATCATCCATCAAGATAACCATCTTACCTTGGCGAATGTCGTCGAGTAGCTCTTCGACGCTGTTTAATTGCATATCCACTCCTAAATTAACGCCTGTGCATAAAGCCTGCAGAGGCCAACATCTCCAATGAAATCCCTTCACTGGACGATTCAGATTCCTGTTTCGTTTGAAGCAAACGCTCCAAGTAGCGAGCGATCATATCTACTTCGATATGAACACCATGCCCCACTTCATACTGACTAATGATCGTTGTATCTGCCGTATGAGGCACAATGTTGAGGTAAAAGCTGTGTTCATCAACGCTGTTCACCGTCAAACTTACACCGTCTATTGTAACCGATCCCTTCGGCGCGATATAGCGAGCTAACGAGCTAGGCATGTCGACGGCTATGCGCACTGAGCGGGCATCGCGCTCAATGGAAGCGATGCTACCCACAGCATCGACATGTCCAGAGACTAAGTGCCCGCCTAAACGGGTTGTTGGCAGCAGTGCTTTTTCCAGATTGACCGCTTCACCGGGTCGCAGATCCATCAATCGAGTATGTGCCAGACTCTCTTGCGAAACATCGGCCGTAAAATGTTGTTGATCATACTCAATCACGGTGAGGCAGACCCCATTGGTGGCAATACTGTCGCCTAACGCCACATCGGACATGTCCAATTGACCCGTTGCTAGGGTCAATCGAAGGTCGCCACCAACCTCTTGTTTGGCAGCGACGGTACCGATCGCTTCTATAATTCCGGTAAACACCTTCTGCTCCTAAACTGTCCAGGTCATGCGAAGATCATGACCAAACTGTCGGACATCTTTCAGTTTCATCTCGATCGCTTCAGACATCTCAGTTAATGGAAGCTCAGCTAGAGGGCGGGCATCAGACCCCATCAATTTAGGTGCCATATAGTGAACCAACTCATCTACTAACCCTGCTGCTAGCATGGCACCGGCTAACTGGGCGCCACACTCCACCAACACCTCATTACAGGACTCTTTTTCGGCCAAATAGCTAAGCAACTGTGGCAAATCGATACGCCCTGCTTCATTCGCTAGTTGAACCTGCTCAGCACCCTCAAGTGGGTTGCAGTTGTTTGCAGCGACAACCTGCAAGGTTCTGCCAGGCAGCGCCAGCATCTGTGCTGAGGCTGGCAGCCTGCCCTGCGAATCCAGTACCACGCGCAAGGGTTGACGACCTTCAGTCAGCGGCACAACCGATGCCGGCAACTGAGCTTCCCGAACCGTCAAAGCAGAATCATCTTGTAGAACCGATCCGACCCCGGTAATCACTGCACTACTGCGGGCTCGCAGTCGTTGCACATCGGCTCGCGCTTCAGGGCCAGTGATCCACTGCGACTCACCCGATGCCATGGCCGTTCGTCCATCAATACTGGTAGCAAGTTTCAATCTAACAAAAGGACGGCCGCGCTCCATTCTGGAAAGAAACCCAGGATTCAGTGCCCGCGCTTCAGTCTCAAGTAACCCGGCAGCCGCATCGATTCCCGCCGCTTTCAACATTGCAATGCCTTTTCCGGCGACTTCAGGGTTTGGATCAACCATGGCCGCAACGACACGCGTCACTCCGGCGTCGATGAGTCCTTGAGAGCAGGGTGGCGTCCGACCAAAGTGGCTGCAGGGTTCCAGAGTGACATAGGCAGTCGCACCGGTTGCATCACCGGCCGCTTTTAACGCGTTGACTTCTGCATGGCCCTCACCGGCGCGCTGGTGGTAACCCTCGCCGATAATCACACCATCGCGCACCAATACACAGCCGACTCTGGGGTTAGGGTCTGTGGTGTAGGTGCCTTTAGCCGCCAGCTGTATGGCTCTTGCCATGTACTGGCGATCTTCGATCGTAAAACTCAAAGTAGCTCGTCTCCAAACAGATCTGGACTATCTGGAACCTGTGGTTCCTGTTTTTTCTGACGAGATTTACGACTCGGTTTCGATTTAGGTTCTGGTTGGGCGTTAGCCGTCAGTGCCGATTTCGAGGCACTTTTAGTCTCAACTACTTCGGGCTCAGCTAGACGCTCAATTTCAAGTTTAAACTCATTGATGTCTTGGAAGTCACGGTAGACCGAAGCAAAACGAACGTAAGCGACCTGATCAAGCTTACGCAGTTCAGCCATGACCGCTTCGCCGACCAGTTTTGACTCAATTTCACGCTCTCCCGGTGCACGCAAACGCTGCTTTACACGGTTCAAACAGGCTTCAATCTGTTCAATACTGACCGGGCGCTTCTCTAGGGAACGTGTAATACCTGAACGGAGTTTCTCTTCGTCGAACGGCTGGCGACTGCCATCATTCTTAATCAGACGCGGCATTAACAGTTCAGCCGCTTCAAAGGTGGTGAATCGCTCATGACAGCTCACGCATTCGCGACGACGACGAACCTGCTGACCTTCTGAGATCAGTCTTGAGTCGTTCACTTTGGTGTCCGATGCGCCACAGTAGGGACAATGCATATTGGCCTCTCAGTGCTGTTAAAAGAGCGAAAAAGGGCAGCTCAATGCTGCCCTCGATATTCTATGCGGTTGAGAGCGAACTCTCAAATCCACGATTAAGCGTAAACTGGGTACTTCGCGCAGATCGCTTTAACCTGCTCTTTCACGCGGTTGATCACATCATCATTGTCGATGTTCTCAAGCACGTCACAGATCCAGTTAGTTAGCTCAGCCACTTCAGCTTCTTTGAAGCCACGACGAGTAACGGCTGGAGTACCGATACGTAGACCTGAAGTGACGAACGGTGAACGTGGGTCGTTTGGAACCGAGTTCTTGTTCACAGTGATGTTAGCACGACCTAGTGCCGCATCAGCATCTTTACCGCTGTACTCTTTGCCAATTAGGCTCAGTAGGAATAGGTGGTCATCAGTACCGCCAGAAACGACATCAAAGCCACGCTGCTGGAATACTTCAGCCATCGCCTGTGCATTCTTAACAACCTGTGCTTGGTACGCTTTCCACTCTGGCTCCATCGCCTCTTTGAAGCAGACAGCCTTAGCCGCGATAACGTGCATCAATGGACCGCCCTGAGACTCTGGGAATACCGCAAAGTTCAGTTTCTTCTGCAGCTCTTCATCAGCGCGCGCAGATAGAATCAAACCACCACGTGGTCCGCCCAGTGTTTTGTGAGTCGTTGTTGTCACGACGTCAGCGTATGGCAGTGGGCTTGGGTAAACGCCAGCAGCCACTAGGCCAGCAATGTGTGCCATATCGACAAATAGGTATGCACCCACTTTGTCAGCGATTTCACGGAACTTAGCCCAATCAACGACACGCGAGTAAGCAGAGAAACCGGCAATGATCATTTTCGGTTTATTTTCTAGAGCAAGACGCTCAACTTCCGCGTAGTCTAGGTCACCGTTCTCATCAAGACCGTACTGGAAGGCATTGTAGATACGGCCTGAGAAAGAGACTGCAGCACCGTGAGTCAAGTGACCACCGTGTGCAAGGCTCATACCCAAAATAGTATCGCCGGCTTTACAAAGCGCCATAAATACAGCCGCGTTAGCTTGTGAACCTGAGTGTGGCTGAACGTTTGCAAACGTTGCACCGAAAAGCTCTTTAGCACGCTCAATCGCAAGCGTTTCTGCTTTATCAACGTACTCACAACCGCCGTAGTAACGTTTGCCTGGGTAACCTTCCGCGTACTTGTTAGTAAGAACTGAACCCTGCGCTTCCATAACACGTGGACTGGTGTAGTTCTCTGACGCAATGAGCTCGATGTGCTCTTCTTGACGCGTCTCTTCAGACTGCATTGCTGCCCAAAGTTCTGCATCGTAGCTAGCGATGTTCATATCCTTACTAAACATGGAGATCCCCTGTATTGGTTCAACGATCTGACGACTTTGGCTGCAATCGAGAAGCCTGGTCAGCTCGAAAGATTTTGATGGCGCGCATTATAAGGCAAAACGGGTAGAAAAATCACTTGAAAAGCGATCAGGTCAACCTGCAATTGTTCTCAAGTTTAAGTGTGCCGCCCTGTGATTTGACCGCCCCCTATCTGGTATACTCTGCGCAACCTTTTTAAATGGGTCATGCAACGGCGTTGTAGCCCAGATATTTTGCTAGGAATCAACACATGGCACAGTTTGTCTATTCAATGAACCGCGTTGGTAAGGTGGTCCCACCTAAACGCGAAATTCTTAAAGATATCTCCCTATCCTTCTTCCCTGGCGCGAAGATCGGTGTCCTCGGTCTGAACGGTGCGGGTAAATCAACGCTGCTAAAAATCATGGCGGGCGTCGATCAGGATTACATCGGTGAAGCGCGTCCAATGCCCGGCATTAACGTCGGCTACCTACCGCAGGAACCTGAGCTGGATGAGACAAAAACCGTTCGTGAAGTGATCGAAGAGGCGGTGGCCGATGTCAAAGGCGCTATGGCTGAGCTGGATGAGGTCTACGCAGCATACGCTGACCCAGATGCAGATTTTGATGCCCTAGCGAAACGCCAAGGCGAACTAGAGAACCTTATCACGGCCAAAGATGGTCACAACCTTGATACAGCATTAGAGCGTGCGGCCGATGCGATGCGTCTACCGCCTTGGGGTGCTGAGGTAAAACACCTATCTGGTGGTGAGCGTCGCCGAGTGGCTCTTTGTCGTTTGCTGCTTGATCACCCAGACATGCTGCTACTCGACGAGCCGACCAACCACTTGGATGCTGAGTCGATCGCTTGGATCGAACGCTTCCTTCAGGAGTACCCAGGTACCGTGGTTGCGATTACCCACGACCGCTACTTCCTTGATAACGCGGCTGGTTGGATTCTGGAACTGGACCGTGGCCATGGCATTCCATGGGAGGGTAATTACAGCTCATGGCTAGAGCAGAAAGATGCTCGTCTAGAGCAGGAAGCTAAACAAGAAGCGGCTCACCAGAAAGCGATCAAAGCAGAACTTGAGTGGGTGCGCCAAGGCGCTAAAGGTCGTCAATCGAAATCAAAAGCACGTCTAAAACAGTTCGAAGAGATGAACTCTAAAGAGTTCCAGACACGTAACGAAACTCAAGAGATCTACATTCCACCTGGCCCACGCCTAGGTGACAAGGTGATCGAACTGAAAAACGTGACTAAGAGCTACGGCGATAAGCTGTTGTTCGAAAACCTCAACTTCTCGATTCCACCGGGTGCGATTGTAGGCATCATTGGTGCCAACGGCGCGGGTAAATCGACTCTGTTCCGCATGATTGCCGGTGAAGAGCAGCCAGATTCAGGCTCTGTAGAGCTTGGTTCAACGGTACAGCTTGCCTACGTCAACCAGTCTCGTGAATTAGATGGCAACAAGACGGTCTTCGAAGAGATCTCTGACGGTTCTGATATGATCACGGTAGGCAACTACACCACCCCTTCACGCGCCTACTGTGGTCGCTTCAACTTCCGCGGTTCCGATCAGCAGAAGTTTGTCAAAGATCTGTCAGGTGGTGAGCGTAACCGCCTGCATATGGCGAAATTGCTTAAAGAGGGTGGCAACGTACTGCTTCTCGATGAGCCAACCAACGACCTGGATATCGAAACGCTACGTGCACTTGAGGAGGCAATTCTAGCCTTCCCAGGTTCTGCGGTAGTGATTTCCCACGACCGTTGGTTCCTTGACCGTATCTGTACTCACATGATCGCCTACGAAGGTGACTCACAGGTGACCTTCTTTGAAGGTAACTACACTGAGTACGCGGAAGACTACAAGAAACGCTTCGGCAAGGATCACCAGCCAGAGCGCATCAAGTATCGCCGCATGAGCTAAGCTCCTGCCACCATCAAAAAAGCCGCTTCTCAGCGGCTTTTTTTATCTCTCAATCCTGATCAAAAACCAAATCTGCCTTTCGGCTTCGTTCTACCACCGTTTTAGCGTTCGGAAGGTCGTTGTTCCAAGCTTTTTGCTCAGCCTGCTGTTGTGTGTAGCCATGATCTAACCAACGCTGAATCAGCCGACGTTCCAGCTCTTCAAATGTGGGTGATGTAAACACTGTCAGATCAAAATAGGGGGCCAACTCTGACCAAGGCGCTTCGTCTAGTAAAAGGTAGTTACCCTCTACTACGACCACTTCACACCCTTTAGGCAGAAGACCCGCATCGATATGACTCGCCTCAATTGAGCGATCAAAAATTGGGTAACGTACATCAGCATCCGCTTGTTTAATACGTCGTACCAGGCTGATCAATCCCTCTACATCGAAGGTGTCTGGAGCACCCTTTCGATCTAAACGACCTCGTTCGACCAGGACCTCATTGGTTAGATGAAATCCATCCATTGGGATAACAGCGGCCTGTCCATCCCCTTTAGTGTCATTGATAGTGTCGACCAGCTCCTCAGAGAGCGTCGACTTACCGGCACCGGGCGGGCCAACCACAGCGATGACAACCCGTGTGCCAAGCTGATGATAATTGGTTAACCATGAGAGTAGATGTTGTACCTGTTGTGAAATCATTACTGCTTACTCAGATTAGATAGAGTCTAAGGCTTCAGAGAGGCGATCAACGGCGATGATCTTCATACCCGGAACGTTCTCTTTTGGCTTATTACCTTTGGGCACAATCGCACGAGTAAAGCCGTGTTTAGCCGCCTCTTTAATTCGCTCCTGCCCGTTTGGCACTGGACGAATCTCACCGGACAAGCCAACTTCACCAAAGACGATCAAGTCGGTTGGCAGTGACTTATCACGAAAACTGGAGACAATCGCCGTTAATAGCGCCAAATCCGCGCTGGTCTCCATGACTCGTATGCCGCCAACCACGTTGATAAACACATCTTGATCACCGGTCATTAATCCACCATGACGGTTCAATACCGCTAAAAGCATCGCCAGTCGATTTTGGTCCATCCCCACGGCCACACGTTTAGGGTTGGAGTGGTGCGACGTGTCGACTAGTGCTTGAAGCTCGACCAGCATCGGACGGGTGCCCTCCCAGACGACCATCACGACACTGCCCGGCCTTGCATTATCATCACGACTTAGAAAGATAGAGCTGGGGTTCTTAACCTCTTTTAACCCTGTCTCGAGCATGGCAAACACACCCAACTCATTAACGGCGCCAAAACGGTTTTTATGGCTGCGCAGTGTGCGGAATCGGCTGTCGCTCTCGCCCTCTAGTTGCAGTGAACAGTCGATCATATGCTCAAGTACTTTGGGGCCGGCCAATGAGCCATCTTTGGTCACGTGGCCTACCAGAAAGATCACCGTGCCCGTCTGTTTGGCGTAACGCGTTAAATAGGCCGCACTTTCACGAACCTGAGATACAGAACCTGGTGCAGACTGGACATCGGAAACGTGCATCACCTGAATAGAGTCGATGACTAACACCTTAGGCTTGAGTTGATCCGCCACATCACAGATGGTCTCGACAGAGGTCTCAGAGAGCATCTTCAGATCCCCAACTGCTAGGCCTAAGCGTTTAGCACGCATGGCGACCTGTTGCAGTGACTCCTCACCGGTCACATAGAGTGCTGGCATATCGGCCACCAGTGCGGCCATGGTTTGTAACAACAGGGTCGATTTACCGGCACCGGGATGCCCACCGATCAACACGGCAGATCCAGGTACTAAGCCGCCCCCTAGGACTCGGTCCAATTCACCGATCTTACTGCTGATACGATCTGTCGCTTTCAGCTCCACCTCTGAGAGGCTCACCACTTTCGACTGACCCGCTTCACCGGCATAACCCTGACGACGCACGGCAGCCTGAGCACCACCTGCCGGTGCAGAGCCAAGACGCACCTCTTTCAATGAGTTCCAAGCTTTACAGGCAGTACATTGCCCTTGCCATTTACTGTAATCAGCTCCGCACTCGTCGCAGACGTAGGCTAACTTTGCCTTTGCCATATAAGGTTATTACTCCATAGAAGTTGCGTAAGGTTTGGATTACGCGTACAAAATGTCTATCTATTTTGCATTAAGCGTAGATCAATAAGAAGAGAAGGAAAGATAAATGAAATTGGAAACACAAGCGGTACACGCGGGCTATCAAATCGATCCAACCACCAAGTCGGTTGCGGTACCTATCTACCAGACAACCTCTTACGCTTTTGACGACGCACAGCATGGCGCTGACCTATTCGACCTTAAAGTAGTCGGCAACATCTATACGCGCATCATGAACCCAACGACTGACGTTTTAGAGCAGCGTGTCGCAGCGCTAGAAGGTGGCATTGCCGGTCTTGCCGTCGCTTCAGGTATGGCAGCGATCACTTACGCCATTCAGACCATTGCCGAAGTCGGTGACAACATCATCTCGGCCAGCGATCTTTACGGCGGTACCTACAACCTATTTGCACACACACTGCCACGCCAAGGCATTGAGGTACGCTTTGTAGCCAGCAATGACATAGCCGCCATCGAATCTAAAATTGATGCGCGTACCAAAGCGCTCTACTGTGAATCGGTTGGCAACCCATCGGGCCGTGTTGCAGACATCGAAGCACTGGCAGAGGTCGCACACCGTCACGGCATCCCGCTGATCTGTGACAACACCGTTCCAAGCCCTGCGCTTTGGCGTCCCATTGAACAGGGTGCCGATATCATCGTGACTGCTGCCACTAAATACATCGGCGGCCACGGCAACTCCATTGGTGGTGTGATTGTCGATTCCGGCAACTTCCCCTGGGCTGAGCATGCAGACCGCTTCCCGCTTCTCAATACGCCTGACATCTCTTACCACGGCGTAGTCTATACAGAAGCCTTTGGTCCGGCGGCATTCATCGGCCGTTGTCGCGTAGTGCCTCTGCGTAATACCGGCGCAGCGATCTCTCCAATGAACGTCTTCTTGTTGCTACAGGGCATTGAGACCTTGCCACTGCGTATGGAGCGCATCTGCTCAAACGCACAGAAAATCGCTGAGTTCCTTGAGAATCACGATCAGGTAACTTGGGTGAAATACGCAGGCCTTGCCTCGCACCAAGATAACGCACTGGCTAAGAAGTACATGGACGGTAATGCGTCTGGTGTCATGAGCTTTGGTGTCAAAGGTGGACGTGAAGCAACGCGTAAATTCTACGATGCTCTGCAGATCTTCCTGCGCCTAGTGAACATCGGTGACTGTAAGTCACTCGCCTCTATCCCCGCCGAAACGACTCACCGTCAGTTGAATGCCGAAGAGTTAGCCTCTGCCGGTGTTACTGAGGATATGGTGCGCCTATCGATCGGTATTGAGCACGTTGACGACCTGATTGCCGATCTGGATCAGGCATTAGCAAGCGTCTAATACGAAGAAGAGCCAACAAAAAGCCCGCTGATGCGGGCTTTTTACTGTTTACTCGATCTAATCGTGATCGCAGAAGGTACTGCAGGTGTGACCTTCAACCTGCTTGCCTTTCGCCTCAATCAGATTGACCGCATCGATAAAGGTAGGTCGGATTGTCTCTTTACTGCTGACTGTGAAGCCAAGATCACGCAATAGGCCATCACCGAGACCGTAGATCCAACCGTGCACATTAAGCTCTTGCCCCCGCGCCCAAGCATCGGTAACCGTGGTGGTGTTACAAACATTGAGCGCCTGCTCGACGACGTTCAGCTCACAAAGACGATCAACCTGGTAAGGTTTCGCTTCCCACTGACCGAGGAACTTGCGATGGTTGTAGTAGACATCACGAATATGACTTAGCCAGTTATCGATGAGGCCGTGACGCTCATCTTCCATTGAGGCAACAACACCACCACAGCCGTAGTGTCCTACGACCATGATGTCTTTGACTTTCAATACATCGACTGCGTACTGAATAACCGACAGACAGTTCATGTCTGAGTGCACGACAAGGTTCGAGACGTTGCGGTGAACGAACAGCTCACCCGGCATCAGATCCACGATCTCATTGGCCGGGACGCGGCTATCAGCACAGCCTATCCAGAGGTACTCCGGTGCTTGCTGTGCTGCCAGGGTTGCGAAAAACTCTGGATTAGCCCGGTGGATCTTTTCAGACCAGCCTCGGTTTTTTTCAAACAGCCCGCTCAGTTTTTTCATAGTCTCTCGTCTACCGCAGTCTCAGTTTAATCCTGGTGCTTCTTATTTGTGGCGCTTCTTATTTATGGTAAGGGACACTCAGCTCATGCACCGCATCGACAAAGATTTTGGCGTGATCTGGGTTCACAAACTGGTGAATACCGTGGCCAAGGTTGAATACGTGACCGGTACCCGAGCCGTAACCTTCAAGAATGCGGCTCACTTCAGCGCGTATAGTATCAGCCGGCGCATAAAGAACCGATGGATCCATGTTGCCTTGCAGTGCCACTTTATCACCGACACGACGACGCGCATCTGCAATGTCTGTTGTCCAATCAAGACCTAGTGCATCCGCACCCGCATCAGCCATCGACTCAAGCCACTGACCGCCGTTCTTAGTGAACATGATCACCGGTACTTTGCGACCATCGTATTCACGAATCAGACCATCGGCGATCTTCTTCATGTAGTCGAGTGAGAAGGCTTGGTACATAGGACCGCTCAGAGCACCACCCCAAGTATCAAAGATCTGAACCGCTTGAGCACCGCTGCGAATCTGCTCATTTAGGTAGAGCGTGACCGACTCAGCAAGCTTATCCATCAATTTGTGGAGTACTTCTGGTTGTGAATACATCATCGCTTTGATGTGACGGAAGTCTTTAGAAGAGCCCCCTTCGATCATATAAGTCGCCAGTGTCCATGGGCTACCAGAGAAGCCGATTAGAGGAACACGGCCGTTCAACTCGGAACGAATGGTCTTCACCGCATCCATCACGTAGCCAAGATTTTTGACTGGGTCTGGAACCGGAATCGCGTCAACGTCTGCCTCTGTGCGTACCTCTTTCTTAAAGCGTGGGCCTTCACCCGCTTCAAAGTAGAGACCTAGACCCATCGCATCTGGAATAGTCAGAATGTCAGAGAATAGAATCGCCGCATCCAGATCGAAACGCTCTAGAGGTTGAATGGTCACCTCACAGGCTAGATCTTTGTTCATGCAGAGTGACATGAAGTCACCCGCCTGGGCGCGTGTTGCTTTGTACTCAGGAAGGTAACGACCCGCCTGGCGCATCATCCATACTGGCGTGTAATCGACTGGCTCTTTCAATAGAGCACGAAGAAAACGATCATTTTTCAATTCAGACATGTTCGCAAATTCCTAAAAATAACTGCGCAGATTGTACCTGCTTTGAGCCTGTTAAGCAGTTAATAAAAAGCCGCTGGGGTCAGCGGCTTTTGATGTAGATCAGCGAGGATTAAACCTCTAGGTAATCAAGAATACCTTCAGCTGCGTTACGGCCTTCGTAAATCGCGGTTACGACCAGGTCAGAGCCACGCACCATATCACCACCGGCAAACACTTTAGGGTTTGACGTCTGGAACGGCAGGCGATCACCCTCTAGTGCAGCATCGACACGACCGTCTTGGTGAAGGTTGATACCGAAATCAGCCATCCAAGGCGCTGGGCTAGGACGGAAACCGAATGCAACCAATACCGCATCAGCAGGTAGGATCTCTTCTGAACCTTCGACCACTTCTGCGCGACGACGACCGTTCTCATCGGGCTCACCCATCTGAGTCGTAACCACTTTGATACCGGTTACTTTGCCGTTCTCACCAACCACTTCAACGGGCTGACGGTTAAACATGAAGTTGACGCCCTCTTCACGCGCGTTTTCGACTTCGCGCTTAGAGCCTGGCATATTCTCTTCGTCACGGCGGTAAGCACAGGTTACGCTCGCCGCTTTTTGACGGATCGAGGTACGGTTACAGTCCATCGCAGTGTCACCACCACCAAGCACAACAACTCTCTTACCTTCCATGCTGATGTATTCAGAAGCATCTTTCTCGTAGCCACGGCAGTGGTTTACGTTAGAGATCAAGAAAGGCAGTGCATCGTAGACACCGTCAAGATCTTCACCTGGGAAACCACCCTTCATGTAGGTGTAAGTACCCATGCCAAGGAAGACTGCATCGAACTGATCAACCAGTTCCTGCATCGTGATGTCTTTACCCACTTCAGTGTTCAGTTTGAACTCAACACCCATCGCTTCGAAGATCTCACGACGCTGAACCATGACATCTTTCTCAAGCTTAAACTCAGGAATACCGAAGGTCAGTAGACCGCCGATCTCTGGGTTACGATCGAATACCACTGGCTTAACGCCGTTACGCGCAAGGATGTCGGCACAACCAAGACCTGCAGGGCCTGCTCCGATAACAGCAACCTTCTTGTCAGTCCACGTCACATTGGACATGTCTGGACGCCAGCCCATCGCAAAAGCGGTATCCGTGATGTACTTCTCTACCGAACCGATGGTCACCGCACCAAACTCTTCGTTGAGTGTACAAGCGCCTTCACAGAGGCGATCTTGTGGGCAGACACGGCCACACACTTCGGGCAGTGAGTTTGTCTGGTGCGACAGAGTAGCCGCTTCAAACAAGTTACCCTCTGAAACCAACTTCAACCAGTTAGGGATGTGGTTGTGTACTGGGCATTTCCATGAACAGTATGGGTTACCACACTCAAGACAACGATGTGCCTGTGCGTTAACGTCCTCTTGCTCAAACGGCTGATAGATCTCAGCAAACTCGCCACGGCGTACTTCTGCTTCGATCTTTTCTGGGCCCTTACGGCCTACTTCAACAAACTGAAAATTGTTGTGAAGACGGGTAGTCATAGTCCCACCTCTTGTCTAAGCCCAGACGCATCTGGGCGATAATCTAATAAACCTAAATCTTACTCTGGAGCGTGTGTCATGCTGTTAAGCAGAACATCTAGGCTCGCCGCCTTTGGCTTAACCAGCCAGAAGCTGCCAAGGAAATCTTCGTAGTTATCCAGAATTTCCTGACCCCAAGCACTGCCCGTTTCACGAACGAATTCGATGATCACTGAGCGCAGGTGGTTTTTGTACTGCTCCATGTGTTCGGTGTGGATACGGTGGATATCAACCAATTCGTGGTTGTACTTATCCACGAAACTACGATCTTTATCCAGTACATAAGCGAAGCCGCCCGTCATACCTGCACCGAAGTTGTAACCTGTATCACCCAGAACCGTTACCAAACCGCCCGTCATGTACTCACAACAGTGATCACCGGCGCCTTCAACCACGGCATGTACACCTGAGTTACGAACACCGAAACGTTCACCTGCACAGCCCGCTGCGAACAACTTACCGCCCGTTGCACCGTATAGACAGGTGTTACCGATAATCGCAGTCTCTTGTGAGGCGTAAGTCACTTCAGAGAATGGTTTGATGACGATCTTACCGCCCGCCATGCCTTTACCAACGTAGTCGTTCGCATCACCCTCTAGAAGAAGGTTCTGACCACCGGCGTTCCAGACACCGAATGATTGACCTGCGTGGCCACGGAACTTAAAGGTAATTGGGTTGTTTTCCATGCCCAAGTTGCCGTGTTTCTTAGCGATAGCACCCGAGGTGCGTGCGCCCACTGAACGGTCACAGTTAGTGATTGTCAGTTCAAACTCACCGCCGGCTGCTGAATCGATTGCAGCTTGCGCCATCGCTAACATGTCAGTGTTTAGACGGCCTTCATCAAACGGAACGTTGCGCTCTTGCTGAACCGTCTGTGGACGATCTGCTGGCACACCGGCATCACTGATGAGCGGCGAAAGATCCAGTGATTTCTGACGATCAGTTTTGCCTTCGATGATCTCTAGTAGATCAACACGGCCAACCATCTCTTCGACAGTGCGCAGACCCAGCTGAGCCATGATCTGACGAACCTCTTCTGCCACAAAGCGGAAGTAGTTCTTAACCATCTCTACAGTACCGCGGAAGTGATCGCTACGTAGACGATCATTCTGCGTCGCAACACCGGTCGCACAGTTGTTCAAGTGACAGATACGTAGGTACTTACAACCCAATGCAACCATTGGCATGGTACCGAAACCGAAGCTCTCTGCACCCAGTAGCGCGCCTTTAACAACGTCTAGACCCGTTTTCAAACCACCGTCTGTCTGCAGACGAATCGCACCACGCAGATGGTTACCGCGCAGTGACTGGTGAGTATCGGCTAGACCAAGTTCCCAAGGTGAACCTGCGTAGTGAATCGATGTTAGAGGTGATGCCGCAGTACCACCGTCGTAACCAGAAATTGTGATCAAATCTGCATAGGCTTTAGCAACACCACAGGCAATGGTACCGACACCTGGACGAGAGACGAGCTTCACAGAGACCAGACCTTCAGGATTCACCTGTTTAAGGTCGAAAATAAGCTGCGCCAAATCCTCGATCGAGTAGATATCGTGATGCGGTGGAGGCGAGATCAATGTCACACCTGGCACCGAGTAACGTAGGCGCGCGATTAGGCTGTTAACCTTACCACCTGGTAGCTGACCACCTTCACCTGGTTTCGCGCCCTGAGCCACTTTAATCTGCATAACATCAGCATTCACCAGGTATTCCGGTGTCACACCAAAACGGCCCGATGCGATCTGCTTGATCTTAGAGCGCTTAATGGTGCCGTGACGGACAGGGTCTTCACCACCCTCACCTGAGTTAGAGCGACCGCCCAGTTCGTTCATAGCAACAGCTAGAGCTTCATGCGCCTCTGGAGAGAGTGCACCGAGCGACATTGCCGCTGTATCAAAACGTGGGTAAATCGCTTCAGCGGGTTCTACTTCATCAATACTAATCGGAGTGACATCTTTAAGCTTAAGCATGTCACGAATCGTCGCGATGCCACGTTCGTTAACCAGTTTAGCGTAACGGTCGTAGTGCTTCTGATCACCCGACTTAACCGCTTCGTGGATTGCTTGAACCACGTCTGGGTTGTAAGCATGGTACTCGCCACCAAACTTGTACTTCAGTAGGCCGCCATCAGTGATTGGCTTACGTGCGATGAAGGCTGTTTTAGCCAACGCCGCTTGGTCCTCTTCAAAGTGAGCAAATTTAGAGCCCTGAATACGGCTAGTAACCCCTTTGAAACAGAGATCAACCACTTCATCACTAAGACCGATCGCTTCAAACAACTGAGCACCACGGTACGACGCGATGGTCGAGATACCCATCTTAGACAAGATCTTGAACAGGCCTTTATCAATACCTTTACGGTAGTTCTCATGGCTTTGTAGAGCATCTTGTAGCATCTCACCAGTGCGACAAAGATCAGTCAGCACACGGTAAGCCAAGTATGGGTAGACCGCGGTTGCACCAAAACCGAATAGCACTGCGAAGTGGTGTGGGTCACGAGCTGTACCCGTCTCTACAATGATGTTGGCATCAGTACGGATACCAGTATCGATTAGACGGTGGTGAACAGCACCCGTCGCCATTGCTGCATGGATAGGTAACTTACCCTTCTCGATGTTGGCATCCGATAGGATGATGATCGATTTTCCAGCACGAACCTCAGCTTCCGCCTTATCACAGACAGCAACGATCGCTTTATCAAGCGATAACTCTTCTGGGTTGTAGTTAAGATCGATAACAGCAACTTCAAACCCTTTTTCATCGTTGTCACGAATACGGTAGAACTTGCTTGCAGAGAGTACTGGCATCGTCAATACAACACGACGAGCGTGATCCGCAGTCTCTTCAAATACGTTTTGCTCACGACCTAGGCAGGTCTCTAGTGACATCACGATCGCTTCACGTAGTGGGTCGATTGGTGGGTTGGTCACCTGAGCAAACTGCTGACGGAAGTAATCGTATGGCGAACGAATCTTCTCTGATAACACGGCCATCGGCTTGTCATCACCCATTGAGCCAACCGCTTCCATGCCACTTTCGCCCAACGGACGAAGCACCTGGTCACGCTCTTCAAAACTTACATTGAACATCTTCATGTAAGTCTTAGTCTCTTCTGGGGACATATCACTGAGCGCTTCCGCTTCAACGGAAAGATTCATCGTGTTCTCTAGACGCAGTGTGTTCTCTTTCAACCACTGCTTGTAAGGCTGTGCCTTCTTAAGACGATTATCGACATCATCAGTGTGCAGTACATCACCTGTCTCTGTATCGATTGCTAGAATCTGACCCGGTCCAACACGACCTTGAGCAACAATATCGCTTGGCTCGTAGCTGAATACACCGATCTCAGAAGCGGTACAGATCATGCCATCTTTGGTCATCACCCAACGAGATGGACGAAGACCGTTACGGTCTAGAAGACAGACCGCGTAACGACCGTCAGTCATAACCATACCAGCAGGACCATCCCAAGCTTCCATGTGCATCGAGTTGTACTCGTAGAATGCACGTAGCTCAGTGTCCATGGTGTCAACGTTCTGCCACGCAGGTGGAATGATCATACGAACCGCGCGGTAGATATCGATACCACCAACCAGTAGGAATTCGATCATGTTATCCATTGATGACGAGTCAGAGCCGGTGGTGTTAACGATTGGCTGTAGCTCATCAAGATTTGGAATCAATGGAGTAGCAAATTTAGAGGCGCGAGCACGTGCCCAGTTGCGGTTACCTTCAACCGTGTTGATCTCGCCATTGTGGGCAAGGAAACGGAATGGCTGTGCAAGAGGCCAGCGCGGTGCTGTGTTCGTTGAGAAGCGCTGGTGGTAGGTACACACCGCTGTCTTCAACTCAGGATCTGCAAGGTCTTTATAGAACACAGGAAGATCGACCGGCATCATCAAGCCTTTGTAGCTGATCACGCGCTCAGATAGGGTACAGATGTAGAAATCTGCATCATCAGACAGAGCGATCTCAACTTTACGGCGAGCCACAAACAGCGCAACTTCAAGCGCTTTTGCATCCATGTCTGACACATTGATCAGAACTTGTTCGATCTGTGGAAGCGTCTCTTTCGCGATAGGACCAAGGCAGCTGTCATCCGTCGGAACTACACGCCAGCCAGCAACGGTAAGGCCCTGCGCTTCAAGTTCGCGATTCATGACAGTACGAGCATTGTCAGCCGCCGCGGCATCCTTAGATAGGAATACCATGCCAACAGCAAAGGTGTCAGTTAGGTCGACATTCAACTCATTCTTAGCGGCTGCACGCATGAAATCGCGTGGCATCTGCATCAACAGACCACAGCCATCACCCGTCTTACCATCCGCTGCAATACCACCACGGTGAGTCATGCAGGCCAATGCTTCAATGGCGTTATCAAGTACCTTATGACTTGCTTCGCCCTGCATGTGGGCCATTAGACCAAAACCGCAGTTATCTTTAAATTCATCCGCGCGATACAGACCGTTGCTCATACGCTATTCCTACCTAAAAACTTAAATAAAATCAGGCACTTAAAACCTGAATACACCTCTAGAGAAATGACACAGAGGCAAAATGGGACCGTAATTCTACACTTCTACGGCTCTGGCTACAAATCGACCAAGAAAAAACAAAAAACGCGCCAAGTTGGCGCGTTTTGTAAGTCGGAATTTTTTTATTCGCCGCTGTAGTGCTGCTTTAGTGTCGATTTTAGGGCTTCGGGGTCGACCTCGCTGGTAACGACTGCCTGACCTAGCTGTTGCAGCAAGACGAGTCGAATCTGACCGTCTAAAACCTTCTTATCAACCGACATCAACTCAATAAACCGATCCGGCGTCATATCTGCTGGAGGTGCTATCGGCAACTTCGCTCGACGCAAGAGTGTTTCAACACGTGCTAAATCAGCAGGCTCTAACCAACCGAGACGCATCGAAAGATCTGCAGCCATCCACATACCTGCTCCCACCGCTTCACCATGCAGCCAATTTCCGTAGCCCTGATCAGTCTCAATGGCATGGCCAAAGGTGTGACCAAGATTCAAAATGGCACGAATACCGCCTTCACGCTCATCTTGTGCAACGACCTCTGCTTTGATTTCACAAGAACGTTTAATGGCATATGCCATCAACTCAGGATCACAGTCGTTAAGTCCATCGATGTTCTTCTCCAGCCAAGCAAGAAATTCAACATCGTAGATCAAACCGTACTTGATCACTTCAGCAAGACCCGCGGCCAACTCACGCTCTGGGAGTGTCTTCAAGACATCGGTATCGGCCAATACCGCTTTGGGCTGATAAAAGGCACCGATCATATTCTTACCCAGCGGATGGTTAACGCCCGTTTTCCCCCCCACCGATGAGTCTACCTGAGAGAGCAAGGTTGTCGGTATCTGAATGAAATCGACACCACGCTGATAGGAGGCCGCTGCGAAACCAGTCATATCTCCGATAACTCCACCACCTAGAGCGATCAGTGTGGTCGTGCGGTTGTGGCGCATCTGCAACAAGGCATCGAAAATAAGGTTAAGAGTATCTAAAGTTTTGAATGACTCACCGTCTGGCAGAATCACTTCGTCCACTTGAAGGCCAGGAAGCTGGTCACGCAGCGCGCTCAAGTAGAGTGGAGCAATCGTCTCATTGGTGACGATCATTACCTGCTTACCCCGAACCGCACCCGCAATATCTACTTTCTGAAAAAGATGGTCGCCTACGTAGATAGGGTAGCTACGGTCACCTAAGTCGACTTTTAACTCTTGCATGCGATGAATCCTGACTACGCGCTTTTCAGAACGCGATGTTTTTTAAGGGCTTTGACGATCTCACTGATGACCATACGCGGATGTCTGCGATCAGTGCGCAGTATCATATCGGCGGTGTCGCGGTAGAGTGGATCTCGTTTTTCTAAAAGGGTCTCTAGTGTCTTGCGAGGATCTTGGGTTTGCAGCAGAGGACGGTTGCGATCACGCGCGGTGCGCTCAATCTGCTGATCAATACTGGTTTCTAGGTAGATAACGAAACCACGGCTGCGGAGGAATTCTCGGTTGGCTGGGCGCATCACAGCACCACCGCCCGTCGCTAAGACGATGTCATCTTGCTGAGTGATTAGATCGATAACCGTCTGCTCGCGATCGCGAAAGCCCTCTTCACCCTCAACATCGAAGATCCAAGGAATATCGGCGCCAGCACGGTCAACAATCACTTTATCGGAGTCAATAAACTCCAATTTCAGCTCGTTAGAAAGCAAACGCCCTATGGTGCTCTTTCCAGATCCCATAGGGCCAATTAAAAATATTTTCAAAAAACAGCCTTACACTACCGCACGTTCAGTGACTCACGAATCAGTTTCGGGGTAATGAAGATCAACAACTCGTTCTTCTGTTCTGTGGTCTGTCGATTTCTAAACGCAGCACCAATAACAGGCAGGTCACCTAGACCTGGAACCTTCTGAACACCATCGGATGCTTCAGTACGGAATACCCCACCAAGCACTATGGTATCACCATCGTTAACCACAACCGAAGTAGTTAATTGGTTTGTATTGATAGAAATTTCACCATTAGCCAGGGTTGAGCCCACACTGTCCTGATTAATTGCCAGATCCATAGCGATTCGGTCACCTGGGTTTAGCTGGGGTGTAACGTTAAGCGAGAGCGCGACATCTTTGAATGCGGTTGTCGTTGTACCGTCTTCAACAGTTTGGTACGGAATCTGTTGCCCAGAGGTGATATTCGCCGCCTTACCATTGGTTGTAATCACCTTAGGTTGTGAAATCACCTCACCATTACCTGTGCTCTCAAGCGCAGAAAGTTCAGCCGAGAGTAGTAGCGAGTTTTTGATAAAGCCGACCGCTAGAGAGGGTCCTGCCACACCGAAGTCCACATTCAAACCAGACTGAGTGACGCCCGCCACACCTGGAGCCGTAATGCCTGAACCAAAAGAGAGCTGACCATCACCCAATACGGTGGTTGGGCCATTAGCAAAACCCCATTTAACACCAAGACTTTCTGAGAAGTTCGCCGAAGCCGTGACTACGCGCGCCTCCACCATGATCTGAGCGACTTCAACATCAAAGCGCTTCAGAGTACGGCGGATATCTTCGATGGCTGCGTTAGTCTCACGCACCATTAGGACGTTGGTTTGGTCATCAGCCAATACAAAACCACGCTCACTGATCAGATTGGCCGCCGAAAGATACTCTTTCATCTCAGAGGCACGGCGGTAGTCGATCTGGATGTATTCGGTTACCAGCGGCGCCAGCTCTTTAACCTGTTGCTGGTTTTCAAGCTCTTGACGTTCACGATCGGCGATTTGTGTTGCATCGCCCACTAGCATGACGTTACCCACGACACGCTTATCCAGCCCGTTGGTCTTCAAAATAATATCCAGCGCCTGATCCCAAGGGACATTCTTCAGACGAAGCGTGGTATTACCGCTCACTTCATCGCCTACCACTAGGTTCTTCTCTGCCACTTCTGCAATGATTTGGAGTACAGAGCGCACCTCTACATTTTGGAAGTTTAGATCGATCTCTTCACCGGTAAACGGGAACAGATCTTTCTGAAGATCCGCTTGAGCACTCAACGAGATCGGTTTGAAATCTAGCACTAGTTGGTTGTTGGATTGGTACGCGAGGTAATCGTAAGGGTCGCTAGAGGGCAGAATCAAAATTGCCGCACTGCCATCAGCATTCATCGAGTCGATAAAGTTAATCGGTGTCGCAAAGGCTTTGACATCAAGCTTTTGAGACAGCCCGGGTGCCAAGGTTGCCCCGACCAGATTAACAATGACGCCGTTACCCTCTTCGATAATATCCAATCCAGCACGATCGTCACTCAGAGAGATCGTCACCCGACCTTGATTGCCTTCTAGACGCTCAAAATCGACACCCACTACTCGTGTTGTGTCATCTACAGTGGTTTTTTGAGCAGGAGCTGCTTTAGATGCCGTTGCTGCAGTAGCGGCTGAAGCTTGAGTTGAGTTACCCATTGAGAGGATCAATTGATTACCCTGCACTGAGGTTTGGTAGCCAACCGATTCCGTCAGCTCGACAACGACACGAAGGCGATCGTTGGTTTCTGCAAAAAGCAGTTTTGATACGGGACCAGAGCCAACACTGATTGAACGATCCAACTGCTCAGATTTATCAACACCCCACAAATCAACCACCAACCTCGCAGGTGTATCCACTGCGTAAATTTTTGGTTCGGCCGGTTGATCCGTGAAGTCAAACCTCAACTCTGTCTGATTGCCCGGCAGCGCAGTCGCAACCACAGCATTTAACGTTTGCGCCGAAGCCATCGTCGACATAAGCATCAAAGTGACCAGAGTAACTAAACGCTGAACCGACATATTTAATTTCCATCTCTTCATATTCATGGCTTACTCCAATCCCGGCAGTTTGACGACTCTGGGTCTGCTCATCCAGCCGCCGCGGCCGTTCGATACAATCTCTTTCAACTCAATACCGCGTTCATCAATATTCACTACAACACCATAATCGATGCCCATGCGAGCACCCATTTTAATCTGATGCACTTCAGAGTTACTGTCTCTGACTAGGGCGATCAATTGACCATCCATTGGCGAGGTAATTGTTCCTACCATCTGCAACTGCTCAACCGGAAACTCTTCCAAGTACTCTTTAATACGATTGAAATCAGGCATGATTGTTGGTGCAACCACGACCTCATCGTCATCGAGAAACTGTTGTGGCAATAGCGGTACAAAGGGATCACGCTGCCAAGGTCCTTCATAAACAAAGGCTTCGTAGGCGATCAGCTCAGGCAGCGGTTCAATGCCACCTCCAGGCGCCGCCAGCTTCTCACGAACAAAGAGTTTAAGGTCCGACGAATCATCTACCCAGATACAACCCTGCAAAAGAGATGCCAATAGCGCGATGAGAGAGAGATGTTTGATTGTTCTATTCATCACATCACTCCTCATCATCATAGCGGTAAGTTTTAGCGCTGATGCTCATGGTCAAAAGATCACCATTGGCTGGGCTAAGGTTGAAATCATGTAGGGTTACGATGCGCTTAACGCTGGCAACACCCGACACGAACTGACCCATCTGATGGTAGGTACCTTTAACCTGAATGGCGATCGGTAGCTCGACATAGAATGAGGCTTTGCGTTCTGGCTGCAGCGCGATGGAGTCTATTTCAAGTCCCGCGTTTCGACCTGTCGCACTGATATCCTCGAGCAGACCCGGTACCTCTTTCTCTGTTGGCAGTTGCGCCAGCATCTCAGCAAAGCGCAACTCAACGTCCGCCATTTGACGTCTCAGTGCATCCAGTGAGGCCACTTGGTAGGACTTCGCTTCAAACTGAGTTTTGAGTGTCTGCTCTTTACCAATCTCTCTGTCGAGCGACTCTTTTTGATCCATCACTAAGAAGTTAAAGCCGACACCATTAATAACGATGAACAAAAGAGCAAACGCGATCGCTTTTACGCCATAAGGCCAGCTCCAAGCTTCGGACAGATCTAAGTTATTGATGTCAAAACCGCGAAACGCGCGTTCAAACTTCTGTTTTAGGGAAACTGAGGTCATTGTGCAGCCTCCTCAACATTGGGGCGCTCAAGCGGCACTCGCAAATTAAAACTCTTCAAACCATTCTGTGTCGCGACTTTCGACAACGAGGGCTCACCAAACCAGATGGAGTCATTTAATGTGCGCATCAACGACGAGACATCTTCATTAGCAACCGCAAGGCCATTGATCGACATCTCTTGGCCAGAGCGGTTCAGTGACTGGTAGTGAATGCCATCAGGCATAACCTCTACCAACTCATCAAAGGTGCGAACAATAATAGGACGTGTACCCTGCAGCTCTTGAATTGCAGTCAGTCGTTCTAGCAGGCGTTCACGCTTATTTTTAAGCTCTTGTATCTCTTTCAGTTTGACATCTAGGCGCGAAATTTCGCTGGTTAAATAGGCATTTCGATCCTGCTGCCTATTCAACATAACTGTTAGGTAGTAGTAACTCGCTCCGACAATCGAAGCGGCCAACAGAGCAGTGACGATAAGTTGTGTGTAGAAACGTTTTTGCAGGAAAGCATTTCGCTCTTCACGCCAAGGTCTCAGGTTAATGGTTCTCATATTGCCCCCCGACACCACGCAAGGCTAAAGAGAGTGCTTTAGTCAAAGCGTTCTTCTCGGCATTTAATCGATCCATATTAATCTGGGATGCAATCTCTACCCTCTCAAACGGATCTAAACCATGAACCCTGATACCTAACTCACTACTCAATTTATCTTTAATACCAGGTAGAGAGGCTAGACCGCCCGTAATATACAGTGTCGATAACTGCTCTTGGGACCCCGAAGCTGAATAGAACTGCAAAGCTCTAGAGACCTGCTGAACCGCTGAATCAGCAAAGCTCTCCATGAGACTGATAAGCGAGGGATCTAGTTCACCGTGTCGCAGCTGTGCAGCCAATTCATCATGCGGCAGCTCTGTGTAGAGTTACAGTTGCTGCAGTAGTTCCTCGCCCCCAAAGGTATGCTCACGATGGTAGCTAATCAAGCCATCCTTAAAAGCGTAAAAGGTAAGATTATGAGCGCCAAAATCGACAATCGCACAGGCTCTTCCAGGCACCAGCTCTTCTGGTGGGAGTGCGCGTTCATAGACATAGGTATCTACATCAACCACATCGCATTGGAGCCCAGCCAAATCTAGGCAATCCTCTCGAGCAGAGACGCCGTCGCGACGACAAGCGACAATCCCAATTCGATTAAATGCCGGATTACCTTGCACAGGCCCTAGCACCTCGAAATCCAGTGCAACATCCTCTATTGGATAGGGGATAAATTGATCGGCTTCAATTTTAACTTGCTCTTCAAGGTCAAAGCCGTAGAACAGTTCAGAAATTTGAATCTCTTTTGTGATCACGTCAGAGGCGGCTACGGATGTGATGGCTCGCGTGGCTTTCACACCCGCCAGACGTTGTGCTTTGACAATGGCATCGGCAACCTCTTCAGGTTTCTCAATACTGCCATCTACAAAGGATTTTTCTGGCAGAGAGATGACGCCAAAGCCGTCCAGCACAGGCGTCTTTCCACGAAAGCTTAAAGCAACAAGCTTAAGAGAGGAGTTCCCGATATCAACTCCCAAAACACTTTGTTTGTTACCACCAAAGAGTTTGAACACAAAAATACCTAATAATTAGTGGATATTATCTAACTTCACTCTAGACTAGGTCACAAAAGTTACAAGTGACATTATGGACCTAAATCAAGTTCTCGTTATAATCCTAGCTCAATTTAAGAAATTTGCAGATTAATGCGCATAATTAAAAAAATTATTAAATGGTTGATGGCACTGGCTGCAATTGGATTGCTGGGAGCCGTTTTGGCAGCCGGCGGAATCTACTACTACTTTAGCCCACAATTGCCTGACGCTGAGACCCTGCGTGAGGTTGAGTTTCAAACCCCTCTGCGCGTATACAGTGCAGATGAAAAGTTGATTGCTGAGTTTGGAGAAATGCGCCGAACGCCAATCAGCTATGCCGATATCCCGCAACACTTTATCCATGCTCTTCAAGCCGCAGAGGATGCACGATTTTTTGAACACCAAGGGATCGATCTTCGCGGGCTTTTTCGTGCAGCCTTTCAGCTAGCAACTTCTGGCAAAATTCAGAGTGGCGGCTCGACCATCACCATGCAGGTGGCTAAGAACTTCTTCCTAACGCGCGAGCGTACCTTTGAGCGTAAATTTGTTGAGATTCTGTTAGCACTCAGCATTGAACAATCACTCTCTAAACAAGAGATCCTTGAGCTCTACATCAACAAAATCTATCTAGGCCACCGATCGTATGGCATACAAGCCGCCGCACAGGTCTACTATGGCAAAACCATTGATCAGCTCAACATCGCTCAACTGGCAATGATCGCAGGTTTACCTAAAGCGCCATCAGCCTATAACCCCATTACTAACCCGCAACGAGCCCTCGAACGTCGTAACTGGATTCTTGGTCGAATGCAGGAGCTAGGCTTCATTACTACGACTGACTACTCCGACGCGGTCAATCAACCGGTTACGGCTAGCTACCACGGTGCTGATATTGAAATCCCTGCGCCTTACGTTGCAGAGATGGTTCGTGCGGAGCTCTATGAAACCTACGGTGAAAGGATCTACACCGAGGGTATGAAAGCCTACACGACCATTGACAGCACCATGCAGCGCAGCGCCAATCAAGCGCTCAGAACGGCGCTGCTGGCTTACACGGAACGCCACGGCTACCGTGGTCCAGAGCAGCATTTTGATCTAACAGAGATTGAACCCTCTGCACTGCAGAAAAAACTTAAAGCGACACCAGCCTATGGCGGACTTGAGGCGGCTCTGGTGAAAGCGGTGGATGATTCTGAAGCGACGCTACTACTTGGTGATGGCAGCGAAACGACGCTGCGCTGGTCAGGTATCAGCTGGGCTCGAGCATATAAAGGGGTTAACTCAACCGGCTCTGAACCGAAAAAAGCATCCGAAGTGCTGGCTGTTGGCGATATGATTCGAATTCGCCAAACCGCTGAAGGCTGGCGTCTCTCGCAACTGCCCGAAGTGCAAGGTGCGTTCATTGCCATCAATCCTGAGAATGGCGCAATTCAATCCCTAACCGGCGGATTTAGTTTCTATCTAAACAAGTTCAACCGAGCCACTCAAGCGTACCGTCAGCCGGGTTCTAATATTAAACCTTTTCTATACAGTGCCGCTCTGAGCAATGGCTACACTCCGGGGTCAGTAATCAATGACGCTCCCGTTGTTTTCCATGACGTCAGCCTAGAGGGTAACTGGCGGCCTGAGAACGATAATGGCAAGTTTGGCGGTCCGACTCGACTTCGTGAGGCGCTATACCGGTCACGTAACCTAATATCCATTCGTCTGATGCGAGCTTTAGGTATCGAAGAGACGCGAAACTTCATACTCGGTTTTGGTTTTGAAGAGGATAAGCTTCCTAAAAACTTATCACTCTCGCTAGGCAGTGCTGATGCCACACCGCTTCAGGTTGCAACAGGATATGCCTCGATTGCCAATGGTGGATTCAAAATCAATCCTTACATCATTGAGTCGGTGCTAGACCGTGAAGGACTACCTCTGTTTGCTGCCAATCCGAGTATTGCCTGCGGTAGTTGTCCTGAACGCCAGCAAGCAGAGTTAATCGCTCAAGAGCTCGCCGACATGGCTTCCAATGATACAGCTTCTGAGGCGCAAGCCAGCACCGAGAGTGACCCGCAACTAGTGACGTTAACGGGACAACCTCTCGCTGAACGTCTGCTAGATGAACGCACCGCTTACATCATTCACGACATGATGCGCGACGTCATTAAAAAGGGTACTGGTCGTCGAGCACTGGCTCTGAAACGTGGTGACCTAGCTGGCAAAACGGGAACAACCAATGATCAAAAAGACTCTTGGTTCAGCGGTTTTACCCCTAAATTGAGCGCAACGGCTTGGGTCGGCTTTGACCAACCGTCTCATCTAGGTAAGCGCGAATGGGGTAGCACGGCTGCACTGCCTATGTGGATCGACTTCATGGGAGATGCTCTTCGTAACATCCCTGAAAGTTACCTGCCTGAACCGGCAGGTATTGCGACGGCTCTGATTGATCCTGCGACAGGACTACTAGCTTACGAAGGACAGAAAAACGCTTACAACGAGATTTTCAAAGAGGAGCAGGTACCGACTGAGGTCGCTCCTAAACCGGGCAGTGAAGTAGCTCCTCCTACTTCTGAAGAGCTGTTCCGATAATCCGTTAAGTTCTGTAATGTGTTTAACACAAAAAAAGGGAAGCCAGTGGCTTCCCTTCTTATTTACCTCAGAGTGATTAGCTCAGTGGGTAGTTCTCTGGCATGCCTTTAACGGCAACACCTGAATCGATCGCTGCTTTAGCCACTGCGTAAGATACCGCGCCCAAAAGACGTGAATCTGTCGCTTTCGGCAGAATGTATTCACGACCGAACTCTAGGCTCTCTAGGCCGTAAGCATCCAGTACTTCTTGTGTAACAGGTTGCTTAGCAAGTTCTGCTAGTGCGATAACGGCTGCGGCTTTCATCTCTTCGTTGATCGCTGTTGCACGAACATCTAGAGCGCCACGGAAGATGAATGGGAAACCTAGCACGTTGTTTACCTGGTTAGGGTAGTCTGAACGACCTGTTGCCATGATGACATCTTCACGAGTCGCGCGAGCAAGTTCTGGCTTGATCTCTGGATCAGGGTTTGCACAAGCGAAGACAACAGGATTAGTTGCCATCTTAGCTAGGTTCTCTGCTGAAAGCAGATCAGGACCTGATAGACCAAGGAATACGTCAGCGCCATCGATAGCATCTTCAAGTGAACGTTTATCCGTTTCAGTTGCGAAGATCGCTTTCTCGGGAGTTAGATCATCACGACCCGAGTGGATAACACCCTTACGGTCGATCATGTAGATATTCTCGTTGCGAGCACCCATGTTGATCAACAGCTTCATACAAGCACTTGCTGCAGCGCCAGCACCAAGACATACAATCGATGCCTCTTCTAGCTTCTTACCAGCAAGCTCAAGTGCGTTGATCATACCGGCAGCGGTAACAATCGCAGTACCGTGCTGGTCATCGTGGAAGACTGGGATGTTACAACGCTCGATCAACGTGCGTTCGATTTCAAAACACTCTGGTGCTTTGATGTCTTCTAGGTTGATACCACCGAAGGTATCAGCGATGCGAGCGACAGTATCGATAAACGCCTGTGGGCTCTCAGCATCCACTTCGATGTCGATAGAGTCGATGTTTGCAAAACGTTTGAATAGAAGCGCTTTACCTTCCATGACTGGCTTAGAAGCCAATGGACCTAGGTCGCCAAGACCCAAAATAGCAGAGCCGTTTGAGATAACGGCAACCAGGTTGCCTTTGGCTGTGTAACGGTAAGCATTTTCAGGATCTTTAGCGATCTCACGCACTGGCTCAGCAACACCTGGAGAGTATGCAAGAGATAGGTCGCGTGAAGTTTCAGCAGGTGTAGATAGTTCTACGCTGATTTTACCTGGCATTGGAAACTCATGGTAATCCAGTGCTGCCTGTTTAAAGTCTTGAGACATTGTAGAATCCTGAATGGTTATAGGCCCATAGGCATAATGCAGATAGGCTAAGTTATGTTCTAGTTAAAGGTCGTTGTGGGATGATATAAAAATAACCTCTCGGTAGAAAGGTCTATTCTTGGAAACTGTCTAAGCAATTGGGCTTATAACCGTTTCACATTTTGATATGCCGTTTATCTAAAACCGGCAGCAAAAAGGGTTTAAATCGCGAGCCTGGCTTTAAAGAGTCACGGCGATCCAAAATCCAGCCTCGCACCTCCAGTGAGTCGCCCAATGTAAAGGTGAGACTCCTGCTCCACTCTTTCGGTATGCGAACCGCCAATCGATCATCCAGTTCGACGTAGAGGTACTTTTTAGCCTGATCAATCTTGGTAATCCGTCCGGAGACCAGATTGAAACCACCTTGATCAATCTCTTTAGCGGCAGCAATAGGTTTTGACCAGACTCCTTTTCCTAGAGTTCTTGGTCTGTTTTCAGATGAGAAGAGACAATCCGCTAGTCGATCATTAGGGGGAACACTGATCGCCCAGCCCAAACCCTCGCGGATCAAACGTTGCGAGAGCGTTTTCGATCCATCGAACAGGTAGCCCAACACACGACCGTAACGATCTTTAGGCTCACGTCCGAAATAGAGCTGCAGAGAGTCTGACTCGTTTACCCAAGATTGCAATTGGCGTTTAGCCTGCAGGGCCCCCTCTTCAGCCCTTGGCTTTGAGTAGAGCTCGGGGGTATTAACGCCAATCAAGCGTACCTTTCGCCCATCGGTTAGATGAACAGTATCACCATCCACTACTTTGGCTACCCGTACCGATTCAGATGCACCTTGTGGGGTACAACTACTCGCCTGAGCTGACTGACAGGCAATAAAAAAGGCACTCGCGATGAGTGCCTTTTTAATGTTCTGCATGCAGAGACCCAAGTTACTTCTTGAGGCTGCGAGCGCCGAAGCGCTTGTTGAAGCGATCCACTCGACCACCGGTCTGAGCTTCTTTCTGCTTACCAGTGTAGAAAGGGTGACACTGACTGCAAACGTCGACAGCCATTGTGCTCTCTTTCATAGTAGAGCGAGTTGTCATTACGTTACCGCAAGAACAGTTGAAGGTAACTTCGTTGTACTCTGGGTGGATACCAGCTTTCATAGTATTAAACCTCTATGTTTTATGTGCCGCCACTTAACGCTTGATGCATATATTATGCTACTTAAGCACCGCACGACTGACGAAAAATTCGCCGGGAAATGTCAAGGCGCGCAATTATACGCAGGCACTGTACGAATAACAACCACTGATCACCCAATACCTTGAAGCCGCTATTTCCAACTGCCCGATGGGTGCTAGACTTGCCCTTCGCTTATTAGAAATTTTGGCCATGATCGTACGTGTTGCACTACCGGTACCCCTAAACCGTCTGTTTGACTACGCCATTCCGCAAGGAGTGGCTGTGCCCGCTATCGGAGCTCGTGTGCTGGTCAAATTCGGGCAGCGCAGCTTGATAGGGATGATTCATAGTCTTAGCGAGCAGACCGAGGTGCCACTAAATAAGCTGAAACCTTTCGAAGCGTTACTCGATCAGGAGCCCCTTGTCGATGATGAGCAGATACAACTCGGTGAGTGGGCGGCAAGCTATTATAAGTACCCACTGGGCGATGCCTTAATTCACCTTCTACCCAACTTAGCACGCAAAGAGCAGCACCCCTTCTCAGCCCCCGATTACTGGCGTTTAACCGAGCACGCCGATATTGAATCGCTGCCCAAACGGGCCGTCAGACAGCGCGCCCTGTTTACGCTCATTAAAAACCGACAGCCAATCAGCACATCCGCAATTAGAGAGGCTGAATTCACGTCACAAGTGCAAAAGGCACTGATTGAATCGGAGCAGATCGAACCCTGTGAAGCGCCTTTAATCGGTGCACAGCAGGTCAATACTGTCCTACCTAGCGTTGCGGGCTTGGCACTGAATGCTGAGCAACAACGAGCGGTTGATCAGATCAAACAGAGCGAGGGTTTTAGCCCCATCCTATTAGTCGGCGTGACCGGCTCGGGAAAAACCGAAGTCTATCTACAATCAATCGAGCAAGCGCTGGCCGACGGCAGGCAAGTGCTAATTTTGGTGCCCGAGATTGGCTTAACCCCACAACTGGTTGAGCGCTTTACTGCTCGCTTCAACACGAACATTGCTTCGCTGCACTCTGGCCTTACGGATCGAATGCGCTTTGATGCTTGGCAGTCGATCCAGTCCGGGGAGACACGCATTGTTATTGGCACACGCTCAGCGATCTTCATTCCTTTTGCTAATCTTGGGATGATCGTCATTGATGAAGAACACGATCCGTCGTTTAAACAGCAAGAGGGCTTCCGCTATCACGCACGAGACCTTGCTCTGGTGCGTGCAAAACAGCTTGATATACCGGTCATCATGGGCAGTGCGACACCGGCACTGGAATCGCTACTTAACGTTCAACAGGGCCGCTATAAAGAGTTGCAACTAACACAGCGTGCGGGTCGAGCAGCGGCGCCAACCTTTGAGCTGTTTGATACGAAAGGTGTTGAGTTAGATACTGGCCTCGCTCCAGAGATTATCAGTCGCATTAACGATCACATTACCCTTGGCAACCAAGTCCTGGTATTTATCAACCGTCGCGGCTTTGCACCAACACTGACCTGTCAGGATTGCGGATCAACCGTTGACTGTACACGCTGTGATGCACGCATGACGCTGCACCGCAAACCACCAAAGCTGCACTGCCATCACTGTGATCGACAAACCCCTATCCCGCGCCACTGTCAGCACTGTGGCAGTGATCAACTAAGACCGGCCGGTAGCGGTACGGAGAGAATCGAACAGAGATTGTCAGAGCTATTCACCCATACCAGCATCAAACGTGTGGATCGTGATTCAACCCACTCTCGCCAAGCCTTTGAGTCCTTGATGAACGAAGTTAACAGTGGCGATCCATGCATCTTGGTCGGTACTCAAATGCTGGCCAAAGGCCATCACTTTCCGAACGTCACACTGGTCGTCATCGTCAATACCGACGCAGGCCTATTCAGTGCCGATGTTCGTGGCATGGAGCGTACCGCGCAACTTATTATGCAGGTTGCCGGCCGAGCGGGGCGAGCGGAACGTCCGGGCGAAGTGGTGTTACAAACCCACCAGGTTGATCACCCTCTACTAAACACCTTGGTAACCTCTGGCTATCTCACCTTTGCAGAACAGGAGTTGATGAGTCGCAAACAGGCTCAACTCCCCCCTTTTGCTTTCCAAGCGATTATCCGTGCTGAAGCGAAAAAACAGGGCTGGGCCGAAGCACACCTTATGCGTTTAAGGAGATCCCTAGAGGCTACCTACCCAAGAGAGCAGCTTCCGATGATCAGCGGCCCCTTCCCCTCCTTCATGGAGAAGCGCGCTGGCATGTTTAGAGCACAATTGATGTTCACTGGAGACTCTCGCACGTCGATCCAAGGCACTCTGAAAGCGGCACAAAATTGGTTGGAGCAAGACAAAGAGTCGAGTCGCGTTCGCTGGAACATAGACATTGACCCTGTCGATAGCTTTTAAGGGCTGCAAAACGATATAATGCAGCCAACTTTGTAGTGACAGACTACACCATCGATCTATTTCACTGAGTAAAGACATGAAAGAACAGATAGCGCTCCTGTTAAACGGCGCCATTGAAGCACTGAAAGCAGAGGGCAAACTCCCTGCTGATCTTGAGCCAAACATCCAAGTTGAAAACACACGTGACAAGGCGCACGGTGATCTTGCGACCAACCTTGCGATGACACTGGCCAAACCGGCTCGCCAAAACCCACGCGCTATTGCAGAGATGATTTTGCAAGCTCTTCCAGCTTCAACGGTCGTTGATAAAGCTGAGATCGCTGGTCCTGGCTTCATCAACTTCTTTGTCAACGATGCTGCAATCTACTCAGTAGTTGCCGATGTACTGGAGCAGACTGACCAGTTTGGCCGCAGTAAACCAACCAGCGATGATCGTGTACAGGTAGAGTTTGTCTCTGCTAACCCAACAGGACCATTGCACGTAGGTCATGGCCGCGGTGCCGCTTACGGTGCAACACTGGCCGACCTACTGGAAGCCGGTGGTATGAACGTTGAGCGTGAGTACTACGTCAACGATGCGGGTCGCCAAATGAACATTCTGGCGGTCAGCGTCTTTCTTCGCTACCTCGAGTTGCTTGGCGATACCATCACCTTCCCAGCCAACGGCTACCAGGGTGAGTACATTCGTGACATCGCTGCTAGCTTAAAAGCCACTCAGGGTGATGCACTGCAGTGTTCACTCGATGATCTCTATCTCGATGTCCCTGCTGATGAACCGGCAGGCGGCGATAAAGAGCTTCACATCGATGGGCTTATCGATCGCGCTCAAAACATCCTTGGCGCACAGTACAGAACCCTATTCGATGCCGGCCTGGACTCTATCCTAGGCGATATTCGCGAAGACTTGGGTGAGTTCGGCGTGAACTATCAGTGCTGGTTTAGTGAGCGCTCACTGACTTCCAGCGGTGATGTTGATGAGGCACTGAAACGCCTTGATGATAAGGGCTACCTCTACGAAGAGGGTGGCAATATCTGGTTCAAATCGACCGATTTCGGAGATGATAAAGATCGTGTGGTTAAACGTGCCAACGGCCAAACCACCTACTTTGCCTCTGACATCGCCTACCACATGAACAAGTTTGAGCGCGGCTTCCAAACGGTCATTAACGTCTGGGGTGCCGATCACCACGGCTACATCACTCGTGTCAAAGCGGCCATTCAGGCACTTGGATACGATCCAGAGCGTCTGGTCGTGAAACTGGTTCAGTTCGCCATACTTTACCGTGGTAGCGAGCGCGTTCAGATGTCGACTCGTTCAGGTTCATTCGTCACACTGCGTGAGCTTCGCGACGAGGTGGGCAATGACGCTTGTCGATTCTTCTATGTTACTCGTAAAGCCGATCAGCACATGGACTTTGACCTAGACCTTGCCAAGTCAGAGTCTAAGGATAACCCGGTCTACTACATCCAGTACGCTCACGCTCGCATCTGCTCGGTACTGCGCAAATTAGAGAGTGAAGGGATGGCTTGGGACCAAGCGATGGGCTTAGCATCACTGGAGCGTTTGGATAGCGAAGCGGAGCGTGACCTTGTGACCGCACTGAGCAAATACCCAGAGACGGTTAAACAGGCTGCAGCCAACTTCGAGCCCCACCAACTGGCTAACTACCTGCGTGACCTCGCGTCGGATTACCACGCCTACTATAACGGCCATAAGATGCTGATTGAGGATGAAGCACTGCGTAATGCACGCATCACGCTTTCCATGGCGGTGCGCCAAGTCATCGCAAACGGTCTCACCATTTTGGGTGTGTCAGCACCTGAACAGATGTAACCATGTCGAATCGAGACTTTGCATCCAAACCCAAGTCAAATAGGCCTCGAGCTGGTGCCACTCGTACCACTTCGAGCGCTCGCAAAACACCGGCTGCTCCTCAACCTTCAGGAGTATCTGCAGGTTTAGTGCTTGCTGTTGTCGTGGCTTTGGGTCTGCTTGCTGGTCTGATCTTCTTTTTGATTAAACAACCGGCACCAACGAGCAATAGCAAAGCGGTTCAGCAGGTTCCAACACTGGAGCCCGTGATTCCCGCTAAAGTCGAACCCCGACAACCTGGGGAATCTCTGCCTTTAGATAACATCGACCTAGAGTCACAGGATGAGCGGTTTGGTTTCTACAAGCTATTAGAAGAGAGCGAAGTCCAAACACCTGAAGAGTCAGCCTATGTTTCGACCCCCAAAACGGCTTCACTGGATGCCGTTTACCGACTGCAGACAGGCTCATTCCGCAATGCACGCGATGCTGAAGCTCAGCGTGCACGACTGGCACTTTCTGGCCTGCCAAACGTGACCATGTCCCGTACAGAGGGGAGCAACGGCGTTTGGTACCGAGTATCGACTGGAAACTTCTCGACCTATAACGAGTTAAAAAGCGCCACAGCCAAACTCGAAAAGCTGAACATCCACCCAGTTAAGCGCAAAGTAAACTAGCCTTGAAAACGGGCGATTCATCCCAATAAATGCAGATAAGCTTATGATTGGGAAAATCTCTAATGACCACTATTGTTTCTGTTCGCCGCGGTGATCAAGTCGTTGTAGGCGGCGACGGCCAAGTCTCTCTGGGTAATACCGTAATGAAAGGTAGCGCCCGTAAAGTTAATGTCATCGATAAACACAAAGTCATCACAGGCTTTGCTGGTAGTACTGCCGATGCGATTACTCTTCGCGATCTATTTGAGCAACAGCTTGATAAACACCAAGGCAACATTGTGAACGCGGTTATCCACCTTGCTCGCGAGTGGCGCTCGGATCGAGTGTTGCGTCGTTTAGAGGCCTTGATGCTGGTGGCCAACTCTGAGAAGACCTTTCTTATCTCCGGCAGCGGCGATGTGATCGAACCTGAAGACGGTGTTATTGCGATCGGTTCAGGGGGTAACTATGCCCTTGCTGCAGCTCGCGCGCTGGTCGATAACAGTGAACTAAACGCACGTGACATCGTTGAGAAGAGCCTTCAGATCGCAGCAGATATCTGTGTCTTCACTAACGCCAACCTAACCATCGAACAACTCGAGTCTGTCGCTTAAGGAGCCTTTTATGTCAGCTATGACCCCTCGCGAGATCGTATCAGAACTCGATCGTCACATTATTGGTCAGGATTCCGCTAAGCGCTCTGTTGCAATTGCCTTGCGTAATCGTTGGCGCCGCATGCAACTGAATGAAGAGATGCGCGGAGAAGTTACCCCAAAGAACATTCTTATGATTGGTCCAACCGGTGTGGGTAAGACTGAGATTGCACGTCGTTTGGCGAAGCTTGCCAACGCTCCATTCATTAAGGTTGAAGCGACAAAATTCACCGAAGTCGGCTATGTGGGTCGTGATGTTGAGACCATCATCCGCGATCTGGTCGACCAATCGATCAAAATGCTGCGTGAACAGGCGATCGAGAAGAACAAGTTCCGTGCTGAAGAGGCTGCAGAAGAGCGCATTCTGGACGCACTGCTACCTGAAGCACGCCCTATCGGTAGTGAAGAGCTAGACAAAACAGACTCAGCAACCCGCCAAATCTTCCGCAAAAAGCTGCGTGAAGGTCAGATCGACGATAAAGAGATCGATATTGAAATTGCTCAACCCAAAGTTGGTGTTGAGATCATGACACCACCAGGCATGGAGGAGATGACGAATCAGTTGCAGAGCCTCTTCGCCAACATGGGGCAGGATAAGAAGCAGTCGCGCCGTCTTAAAGTATCAGAAGCCTTCAAGCTTCTAACCGAAGAGGAAGCCGCTAAGCTGATTAAAGAGGACGACCTCAAACAGCAAGCGCTAGAAGCGGTAGAGCAGAATGGCATTGTCTTCTTAGATGAGATCGACAAGGTGTGTAAACGCGCCGAGTCTGGTAACGCTGACGTATCACGTGAAGGGGTACAGAGAGATCTTCTACCACTAATCGAAGGGTGTACGGTCAGCACGAAGCACGGCATGATCAAAACCGATCATATACTGTTCATTGCGTCAGGCGCCTTCCACTTGGCTCGCCCATCAGATCTGATTCCAGAACTCCAAGGTCGCTTACCGATTCGTGTAGAACTGGAAGCACTGACACCAGAAGACTTCTCTCGTATTTTGACCGAGCCCAAAGCCGCTCTTACAGAGCAATATAAAGCCCTGATGGCTACTGAAGGCGTTTCGATTGAGTTTACTCAAGAGGGGATTCAGCGCATCGCCGAGCTCGCCTGGTCGGTGAACGAGAAGACCGAAAACATTGGAGCACGACGTCTGCACACGATGATGGAGCGCCTACTTGAGGAGCTCTCTTTCAGCGCTGCGGATAAGAGTGGTCAAACCGTCGAAATTGATCGTAACTTTGTAGACCAATACCTTGGTGAACTGAGCGCCGACGAGGACTTGAGTCACTACATTCTGTAATACGAGGTTACCCCATGAGTTCTGTGCCCATGCCTAAACAGATCCATCTTCACAAGCGCTCTAAGACTCTTGAGTTGGTTTATGAAGATGGCAACTATGAGCTGACCGCAGAGTTTTTGCGTGTTCATAGCCCCTCTGCAGAGGTTCGTGGGCATGGCATTGGTCAAGAGGTCCTTCAGACTGGCAAGCGCTTGGTTGGACTTAAAGGTGTCGAAGCAAGCGGCAACTATGCTCTGAAGCTGATCTTTGATGATGGGCACGACTCTGGGCTCTATACCTGGGCCTACCTCCACGACCTAGCGCACAATCAACAGCAGTATTGGAGTGATTATCTCGCTCGACTTGATGCAGCCGGTGCTAGCCGAGACAACGGAATGATTGCGATAGGTTAACGACAAGCTCCCACTCAGTCGTTACAATAGCCCCATTGAACAGTTAAGTGGATCCAACCCCATGTCAGACAATCAGAAAAACACCACGCACTTTGGCTACCAAGAGGTACCGGTTGATGAAAAAGTTAACCGTGTTGCCGACGTATTTCACTCGGTAGCCGCTAAGTATGACGTGATGAATGATCTGATGTCGGGCGGTATTCACCGTATTTGGAAGCGCATTACGATCGAAAGTTCCGGTGCTCGTCCTGGACATAAAATTCTCGATATCGCTGGCGGAACAGGTGATTTAACACGCCGCTTTGCACAGATCGTTGGCCAATCAGGCAAGGTGGTGTTGGCGGATATCAACGACTCCATGCTAAAAGTGGGTCGCGACAAACTGATCGATAAAGGCGTTGCGGGCAACGTTGAGTACGTTCAAGCCAATGCCGAATGCCTCCCTTTTGAAGACAACACCTTCGATATCATCACCATCGCCTTTGGCCTCCGCAACGTGACCGACAAAGACGCTGCACTGCGCTCTATGAATCGGGTACTGAAGCCAGGCGGTAAATTGATGGTGTTGGAGTTCTCTAAAACTGAGAACCCACTACTGACAAAAGCCTACGACTTCTACTCCTTTAATCTACTGCCGAAAATGGGGCAGTTGATTGCTAACGATGCCGAAAGCTACCGCTACTTGGCAGAATCGATTCGCATGCATCCTGATCAAGAGACTCTGAAAGGGATGATGGACAGTGCCGGCTTTGTTCAGACGCGTTACCGCAACCTGACCCAAGGCATTGTCGCACTTCACACTGGGATTAAACCCTAACAGAGTCGGTTGAGAGGAGAGGTTTATGAATCTGATCGATGCGACTCTAACAGGCTCCATTGAATCAGCGATAAACGCTTATCTCGCTACGCGTCCTAGCGCTCGTAACACGCTCAGCAAGCTCGCCGGTCAGAGTTTAGGAATCACCCTGCTACCACAAGAGCTGAGAATCACACTGATTTTTAGCGATGACCAAGTCGCCGTCATGCGTGAATTCGATGGCGAACCTACCACTCATTTAACGGGAGCAGCCTCAGATCTGCTTAAACTGCTGAATGACCCCAATAGCGTCATGTTCGGCCAAGGCGTCGAGGTAAAAGGCGATTCCGCGCTGCTACAACGCCTCTCTCACGCATTTGATAACCCAAGCCTAGACTGGGAAACTTGGTTAGCAGATCAAATCGGTGATCTTCCTGCCGCTATAGTTATGAAGCCGATCAATCAGTCGATCGAGTGGGCAAACAGCAGTCGTCAGACTCTGACAACGACCGCCAAAGAGTACCTCCAAGAGGAGATCAACTTGCTGCCAACGCGCGTTGAGTTTGAAGGGTTTATTGACGACACTCGACAACTGAAGCAGAGAGCTGAGTTGATCGAGCGCCGTTTAGAGAGGTTGTTAAAAGGCGCTTAGAAAGGCTTCACAACAACAAAGATAAGTATCGGCACGAAGATGAGTAGTGGTAACTCATTAAAGAGTCGAAAGTAACGGCCACTCTGAGTAAGCTCATCGCGCTTTAGTCTCTGTAAGTAAGATCGACACCAGAAATGGAAACCGATCAAAAAACCAACAAACAGCAATTTAGCGTGCATCCAGCCACCGCTAAAGCCATATCCTAGCCATAACCAGAGCCCTAAGCCCAGTGTGAAAATCGCCATAATGGTCATAAAACCGTAGAGTTTTGACGCCATAATCGACAAGCGCGCAACATCTTGCCCTGCAGCCTTACCCTCTACATAGTGCACGAATATACGAGGTAGATAGAAAATACCGGCCATCCAGCTCGTCATCGCCAGAATGTGAAACATCTTAATCCAAAGCATACAAACTCCTTAAAGGCTTACCAGGGTATTGAAGAGCCATCCCAAGCTAAAAATTGACCACTCTGCCCCCCGCGAGCACTCTCCATAACATCCAGTAGCGCACTGGCGGCAAAGGTCGTAGTAAAGAGTTTACCTTCCGGTACTCTGGCCTGAAAGGGTTTAGATAGTTCTGTATCGGTTGTACCTGGGTGCAGCGCCAACAGTTGAACCTTAGGGTGAGTTCTTGCAAGTTCGATACTGAGGGTTTTAATCAGCATATTCAGAGCCGCTTTAGATGCTCGATAGCCGTACCAACCGCCTAGTTGGTTATCGGAAATACTGCCAACACGTGCCGATAGAAAAGCGATCTGCAGCTCTGACTGACGCGGAATAAGACGCATCAACTGGGCCAGAAACGCCATTGGGCCGAGGGCATTGACCTGCATTACTTGTGTCATCCAATCAAGATCTATTTCGCGCAGAGACTTCTCTGGACGTTGAGTCTCGTTGTGCAGCAAACCTTGAGAAAAAATGATTCTAACGGGATCAAATTCAAGCTCTTTCAACTGATCGATACAGGGCTTAAAAGTATTAGTATCGGTTAGATCAAGGACTATCGGCTCGTCACCCGATGAGGATCTTGTAGTTGTGAGCACTCGAGTGTCAGGGCTGCGAATGGTGGACTGTTCAGCAAACGCCTGACCAATTCCGCCACTGCCTATGATTAAAAGATCGGCCATGGTGCGTCCAAAATTAAAAGATACGCGTTAAACAGCGTTCTGGATGCAAACTGCTGTCAGGTTCTCTAACCCGCAAGGGCCTGACGTTTTCTCTCTAAGCGGATTGAGTAGCTGAAGGTCAGAACTAACACGATCAAAGAGCCTAAAATCACACCTGGCCAGTGCCAGATCGACCAGAAGGGCTGCAGATAGAAACCACCCAGACTAGCGCCGAGGTAGTAGAAGAGTAGATAGAGTGAAGAGGCGCTCGCTTTGGCATGCGTTGCTTGCTTGCTGACCCAACTGCTGGCAGTAGAGTGGCTAAAGAAGAAGCCAAAGCTATTAATTAAGAAGCCGATGATGATCATAATGAGCGAATCAAACAGAGTGACACAACTGCCCACCGCTAAAATGGCAATACCCAACGCCATCGCTCTCGGCTGAGAAAGATAGTCTGACACTTTGCCCGAAATGGCTGAGCCAAAAGTGCCGGTCAGATAGGTCAAAAACAACATACCCAGCAGACTGGCAGGCAAGTTGTAGGGATCATCCGCCAAAACGAAGGTAATGTAGCTGTACTGATTAATGAAGATAAAGAAGTTGAGGCCGCCAATGAGATACGCGCTCAGCAACATCGGATTGGAGAGGTGATCGCCCATTGATCGTAGCATGGGGCCTACTCTTAACGGTCTGGATTCAAAGCGTTTCGATCTAGGTAGCAGATAAACAAAGGTCGCCACGCAGGCTAGGCTGATCAGCGCCATCACTAGAAAGGCGCCTTGCCACCCCAATGACTCACCCACAAAGCCACCAATTAAGCGACCGCCAATTCCCCCAAGGGTGTTACCGCCAATGTACAGACCCACCGCCAAAGAGAGTGCGCGTGGAGTAAATTCATCGTTCATGTAAGCGATAGCAATGGCAGGCAACCCACCTAATAAAAGCCCTTGAGCGGCCCGTAGTATTAGAAGTTGGTGATAGCCTTCAACCTGACTCAACGCAAATCCACAGCCCATCACACCCGCCAGCGTCAGAATCATGATGCCTCGACGCCCTAAAGAGTCTGACAGTGCACCGTAGAACAACAAGGATAGACCCAAGGTCAGCGTAGTGATGGTGAAGGTCCAACTGGCCTCTAGCGCTGAGACCTGAAACTCTTCGGCTAGGGTCGGTAGGAGAGGTTGAGTGATGTAGACATTGGCAAAAATCATGAACGACCCTAAACAGAGGGCCAAGGTGGCACGCCAATATTCGCGGCTGTTCGCTTCAATCATGGTTAATCTGCAATCCGTGCAATGAATGGGCGAAGCCTACTCCTTTAGATCGGTAGTGACAAACCCAACAACTCTGAATACTATTTGCGTTCAATTTTTTAGGAGACACCCATGCTGTCAGTTAACTCTTACTTTGATGACAATGTAAAATCGATCGGCTTCGAGTCAGCCGACGGTCCTGTGACCTCTGGTGTTATGGCACCGGGTGAATATACGTTTGGCACTAGCCAGAACGAAGTAATGAAGGTGGTACACGGTGAACTGGTTGTTCGCCTCCCTGAAGCCACTGAATTCCAAAGCTTTCCAGCTGGCAGCCAGTTCAATGTTCCCGCTAACAGCTCATTCGATGTCAAAGTAGCAACAGCAACTGCTTACCTCTGCTACTACAGCTAACCGGCATTTTTAAAAGGCCCTCTTCTTAAAGAGGGCTTTTTTATGTCTAAAGATTCGTTCAGAACAAAATGGCGCCTGTTAAATCAAAATTCTTCAGCTTAACCTGAGAATATTTCGCCCACTACGATTGTATAAAAGCCGACCAATCGCCCGTTTGTGCTATAATCGCGCCCCTAAATTTTTAAGCCCTAGTGGTTAAACCTCAGAATCGAGTGGCAAAAATGAGCAAAGAGACGTCTCTAGAAAAAGGCAAAATTAAAATTCTTCTATTGGAAGGTGTGCACCAGTCAGCCGTTGATACATTGAACGCGCAAGGCTACACCAACATTGAGTTCCACACCGGCTCGCTTCCAGAAGAGGAGCTACTAGAGCGCATCGCTGATGCTCATTTCGTTGGCATTCGCTCGCGCACTCAGCTGACTGAAAAAGTATTTGATGCGGCCGAAAAACTGGTCGCAGTTGGCTGTTTCTGTATCGGCACCAACCAGGTTGATCTGCAAGCAGCGACTGAACGCGGTGTAGCGGTCTTCAACGCACCTTACTCAAACACTCGCTCTGTGGCTGAACTGGTTCTTGCTGAGACCATCATGCTGATGCGCGGTGTACCAGAGAAAAATGCGGTTGCACACCGTGGTGGTTGGCAGAAAACGGCTAAGAATAGCTTCGAAGTGCGTGGTAAGAAGCTCGGTATTATCGGTTACGGTAGCATCGGTTCTCAGCTAAGTGTTATGGCTGAAGGCCTGGGTATGGAGGTCTACTTCTACGACGTCATCACTAAGCTGCCACTGGGCAATGCGAAACAGGTCGGCACTCTGCACGAGCTTCTAGGCATGTGTGATGTTGTCTCGCTTCACGTTCCAGAGACTGCTGCAACACAGAACATGATGGGGCCAATTCAGTTTGAAGCGATGAAACAGGGCTCAATCCTAATCAACGCAGCTCGCGGAACCGTGGTTGATATCGATGCACTCTGTGAAACGCTAGAGAGCGGCAAACTACTGGGCGCTGCGATCGACGTATTCCCAGTTGAGCCACGCTCAAACGACGACGAGTTCATTAGCCCTCTACGCAAGTTCGATAACGTCATCCTAACTCCACACGTGGGCGGTTCTACAATGGAAGCGCAGATGAACATCGGCTACGAAGTGGCAGAGAAGCTGGTTAAGTACTCTGACAACGGTTCGTCGATCACCTCGGTTAACTTCCCAGAGGTGGCTCTTCCTGGCCACAACAATGCACACCGCCTTCTTCACGTTCACAAAAACGTGCCGGGTGTCCTTTCTAAGATCAACAACATCTTCTCGGAAAATGACATCAACATCGTCGGTCAGTACCTGCAGACCAATGAAAAAGTGGGCTATGTTGTGATCGATGTCGACGCTGACAGCTCAAAAATTGCGGTTGAAAAACTGTCTGAAATTGATGGCACGATTCGCTGCCGCCGACTCTTCTAAGTCGACTTTAAAGAGTGACCAAAGCCCAGCGATGCTGGGCTTTTTCATTTCTAATTTCACACTACGAAAAAAAGACCCATTTTCCACAGTATGAAATAGAACATTTCACACTTGAGACTAAAGGTGGGTTACATATAAGCAGCAGTCGTTTAATGTTGCATAGCACAAATTGAAACCGCGACCCCATCGGCGAAAAGATGCCGGCCTACGCGAAACTCAGGAGTAATTATGATTCAACGTACCGAAGTTAATGGCCTACAGGTCGCTACAGAACTCTACACTTTCGTTAACGACGAAGTACTTCCAGGCACAGGCGTCAGCACCGATGCATTTTGGAGCTCATTCGCATCAATTATTCACGATCTAGCGCCTCGCAACCGCGAACTGCTGGCTAAACGTGATCAGATCCAAGAGCAGATGGATGAGTGGTACCGCGCGCATCAGGATGGTTACGACTTTGCTGAGTACAAAGCCTTCCTAAAAGAGATTGGCTACCTGGTTGAGGAAGGTCCTGACTTTAAGATCACGACCTCGAATGTCGATCCTGAGATGGCGACCATGGCTGGTCCACAGCTGGTAGTACCGGTAATGAATGCACGCTTTGCACTTAACGCGGCTAACGCTCGTTGGGGCAGCCTATATGATGCGCTGTACGGTACCGATGCGATCTCTACCGATGGCGGTGCCGAGATCACTAAAGAGTACAACCCAGCCCGTGGTGCTAAGGTAATCGCATTCGGCCGCGACTTCCTTAACGAATCCGCACCACTTGCCTCAGGTTCACACGCTGATGTAACAGCCTACACCATTGCAGAGGGTTCACTGGTAGCTACCATTGGTGGCCAAGCCGTTGCTCTGGCTAACCCTGAGCAGTTCGTTGGCTACAAAGGCGATGCTGCAGCTCCAGAATCGGTTCTATTGATCAACAACGGTCTGCACTTTGAAATCCAGATCGACGCATCAAGCCAGATCGGTTCTGAAGACAAAGCCGGCGTTAAAGACATTGTGATGGAGTCGGCGCTAACAACCATCATGGACTGTGAAGACTCTGTTGCTGCGGTTGATGCTGAAGATAAGACGCTGGTTTACCGCAACTGGTTGGGTCTGATCAAAGGCACACTCAGCGAGACCATCGAAAAAGGTGGCAAATCATTCACTCGTACCATCAACGGTGATCGTGAATACACCGGTAAAGATGGTCAGCCTATGGCACTGAAGGGCCGCTCTTTGATGTTCGTTCGTAACGTTGGCCACCTAATGACCAACAACGCGATCATCGACAAAGAGGGTAACGAAGTACCTGAAGGCATCATGGATGGCATGATCACGTCAACGATCTCTATCCACGACGTGAAGCACAATGGCAAATTCAACAACACCGTCACAGGCTCTATCTACATCGTTAAGCCGAAGATGCACGGCCCTGAAGAGGTGGCCTTCACCAACGAGCTTATGGGTCGCGTTGAACAGGCACTAGGCCTAGCAGAGAACACCATTAAAGTTGGCATCATGGACGAAGAGCGTCGTACAACGATCAACTTGAAAGAGTGTATCCGTGCCGCAAGCTCGCGCGTTGTCTTCATCAACACTGGCTTCCTAGATCGCACCGGCGACGAGATCCACACCTCGATGGAAGCGGGTCCAATGATTCGCAAAGGTGATATGAAAGCAGCCTCTTGGATTGCTGCTTACGAAAACTGGAACGTAGATATCGGTCTTGCTTGTGGCCTAAGCGGTAAAGCGCAGATCGGTAAGGGTATGTGGGCGATGCCTGATCAGATGGCGAACATGCTCGATCAGAAGATTGGCCACCCAATGTCGGGTGCAAACACCGCATGGGTTCCATCACCCACTGGTGCAACCCTGCACGCTCTTCACTATCACAAGGTTGACGTCTTCGGTCGTCAGGAAGAGTTGGCTAAGCGCGAACGCGCTTCACTAGACGATATCCTAACCATCCCTGTCGAGCGAAACCCACAGTGGAGTGCAGAAGAGATCCAAGCGGAACTGGACAACAACGCACAGGGTATCCTTGGCTACGTTGTTCGTTGGGTTGATTCGGGTATCGGTTGTTCTAAAGTGCCAGACATCAATGATGTGGGCCTAATGGAAGACCGCGCAACACTGCGTATCTCTAGTCAGCACATCGCGAACTGGATTCGTCACGGCATCTGTTCAGAAGAGCAGGCAATGGAGACTCTAAAACGCATGGCGGCTGTTGTTGATCGCCAGAATGCGAACGACCCAACTTACACGCCACTGTGCGACGACATCGATAACAACATCGCGTTCAAAGCGGCGTGTGACTTGGTCATCGATGGCTGCAAACAGCCAAACGGCTACACAGAACCAGCACTACACGCACGTCGTCTAGAGCTAAAAGCGGCTCGTTAATAGATAACTCCGCACGATCAAAAACGGGCCTCTAGGGCCCGTTTTTTTATCTAGGTGGATCGACTCGATCTGGGGTTGTACCGTTGACGCGGTACCAGCCCGCAATGGAGTAGCGATCTCGTTGTGCGGGTAACACTTCGTGAGGAAACTCTTCACTCAAAAACAGAACAACCGTGCCCATTAATGGGGTGACTTTAAGTCCTTCGGTATCTGCATCATTTTGGTAAAGCACCAGCTCACCGCCATCATCCGGACCCCAATTAGGGTTGAGGTATACGACCATCGACAGCACCCGGTTACGCTGATCTCGGAACGCATCATAGTGACGCTTATAGAAGTCACCAGCACTGTAGTGAGCCAAATGGCTTTCAAATGAGAACAAGCCTAGGAATAGACGACGGTTCAAATAGCCTTGTAACCGATTTGCCCAAGCTAACCAGCGAGCGCCTGTCGGAGTCTCGCCTGTAAACCAACAGATACGATCCGTTCGCACAAATTCATTGTGCATGTGCTGATCTTGACGACCGATACCCGCGGCAGTGAACTCAGTTTCATCTAGCCCGTATAACTGTTCACAGATCTCCTGCCCCAGCTCAATCGGCAGTGACGCTGGGCAGATGGCATAGCCTTGGCTTTGCAGGTTATTGGCGATCTGTTCAAATAGAACCTCTTCATCTGCATAGGTTTGTAATTCAGTTAGGGGTTGAGCAGGTGACATAGGGATGAACTCAAAAAGATAAGATCTGCATTTCATGCCTAAATCAGAGAATAAGCAAGCATTTAGAAAGCAATTGATGACAAAATTTAACCCTCAGAGCCAACAGCTGGCCGACTTTATAGAGCGATACCCAAAACTGTTCATACTAACGGGAGCGGGCATCAGTACTGGCTCAGGCATTCCGGCTTATCGCGATGCGGAGGGTAACTGGCAATCGCCTCCACCGGTGCAGCATGGTCAATTCATCAGTCAGTTAGCGGTACGTCAACGCTACTGGGGAAGAAGCTTAGCCGGTTGGCATACGATGCGTGATGCTCAGCCGAGTAACGCACACAAAATATTGGCCGCACTTGAAAAGCAGAACCGCGTTGAACTGCTGGTGACCCAGAACGTCGATCGTCTGCATCAAAAAGCGGGTAGCCAGAAGGTGGTCGATCTGCATGGCCGTGCTGATATTGTGGCGTGCATTGAGTGTGATCATGAGATTACCCGAGACGAGATGCACCAGTGGTGTCGTCGTGAAAATCCAGAGTTTAACGTCCCGCTCTCGTCGCCAAGACCCGATGGGGATGCTGACCTTGAAGCCGATTTTAGTCACTTCAATGTGCCGAACTGCCCTGATTGTGGTGGCGTCATGAAGGCACGAGTGGTCTATTTTGGCGATAACGTTCCCAAGGAGACTGTCTTCAGTGCGATTGATGCTTTGGAGGGGTCAGATGCGCTGCTCTGTATTGGCACTTCACTACAGGTGTTCTCCGGATTTCGCTTTAACCGCCATGCACGGCAACAACAGATTCCACAAGCGGCGCTGACGCAAGGAGTGACTCGTGCCGATGAGATGCTAGACCTCAAAATCGATGCTGAGATTAATCACACCCTTGAAGAGGTCGCTAATCTGCTTGGAATAGATTGGCGCTAGTTGATATCAGCTCTGGTATACTTCGCGCACTATCAAGTTGAAGGCATACCCGTGAGCAAATCTAAATCGTTCAAATCCCTCCCCCTTTCTGAAGGCCAGTTAAACAATTTGGCTTCGATCGGCTACGAGTCGATGACCGAGATCCAAGCTGAAAGTCTTCCTTACAGCCTTGAGGGTACTGATCTGCTTGCACAAGCAGCCACGGGAAGTGGTAAAACATTGGCCTTTGGTCTGCCACTGGTGGAGCGCCTAGAGCCCAAACGTTTCTGCATTCAGGCGTTAGTGCTATGCCCAACACGCGAATTGGCCGGCCAGGTCGCCGATGAGCTTCGTAAACTCGCGCGCCACCCCGGTAATATCAAGATCTTATCACTCTGTGGTGGCCAACCTATCGGCCCGCAAATTGGTTCACTAGAGCACGGAGCACACATCATCGTCGGTACACCGGGGCGAATCGTTGATCACCTGCGCAAACGTACTCTCGATCTATCACAAGTCTCAACACTGGTGTTTGATGAAGCGGATCGTATGCTCGATATGGGTTTCCAAGATGACCTAGATCGTATCCTTGGCCAAATGCCGAAAGATCGCCAGACACTTCTGTTTTCGGCTACCTACCCTGAGAACATCCAAGCACTGAGTAAAGAGTATCAGCGCAACCCTAAAGAGGTGCGCATCGCTGCCAAAGATCCCGATATCAGCACGATTAAGCATCGTGCCTACCAGTGCGATCGAACTCAAATGGGGCAAGGCACTTTGGCGGTATTGACGTCCGTAATGCCGGAATCCGCCATCATCTTCTGTAATACCAAAGAGAGCTGTAACCAGTTAGGGCAAGAGCTACGCTCTTACGGTCTAAAAGCGGGCGTGTTACATGGTGACATGGAACAACGTGATCGTGATCAGGTACTGATTCGCTTCAGTAACGGCACGTTAAGATTTTTGATCGCCACGGATGTTGCCGCACGTGGTTTGGATATCGACTCGGTTGATCTGGTACTCAATGCCAGCCTGCCCGGTGATTCGGCTGTCTACACACACCGCTGTGGCCGAACGGGCCGTGCTGGTCGTAAGGGCCAAGCTATCTCTCTGGTCGGCGCTAAAGATGGGTTCCGTTTAGAGAAGATCAATACAGCAGTTGGTTTGTCACTGGAAGCGAAACCGATGCCCCGCCCACAGATTAACAATGTGATTAAGCTGCAATCGAACCTGCGCACCATTTCAATCTCAATGGGCCGCAAGAACAAGATTCGCCCCGGAGACATTGTCGGTGCACTCACCGCAACAAAAGAGATCAAAGGCGATCAGATCGGCAACATTACCGTTCAAGACTTTAATAGCTACGTAGCCGTGCCAAGAACACTGGCTGATCGCGCTGTTGAGATCCTGCGCCAGCGTCCTCTTAAAGGTAAGCCAGCACGAGCTCGTAAGATCTAAAGCAGTTTCAGTACCGGTTCATCGAGTGCTGAAAGCTGTACTTTAAGATCGAGCAGATGCTCTCCCCAGTAGCGCTCTGTGTTAAACCATGGGAAGGCTTTGGGGAAAGCGGGGTCATCCCAACGTTTTGCGATCCAAGCAGCGTGGTTCATCATTCTGAGTGTTCTAAGTGGCTCTACAAGGTTGAGCTCGCGAGGATTGAACTCAAAGAACTCTTCATAGCCGGCAATCACTTCACTCAGTTGCATCTCCATCTGATGGCGCTCGCCCGTCAAAAGCATCCAGATATCCTGAATAGCGGAAGCCATACGCGCGTCATCGAAATCCACGAAGTGCGGTCGATCATCACGCCAAAGTACATTGCCACTGTGACAATCGCCGTGCACGCGTATGGCTTTTAGGTCTGAATAGTCTGAAAAACGCTGCTCTACCCTATCGAGCACCTCTTGTGAGATCGACTCATAGGCTGCACGAAGACTCTGTGGAATATGTTCAGACAGTAACAACTCTCGACTCTGCCAACCGTAGCTATCGACATCTAAAGAGGGTCTATCTACAAACGGCTTAGCTGCGCCAACAGCGTGTATTTGGCCGAGGGCCACACCCAGCTGATAAAGGTGTTCAGGATCATCCAGTTCAGGTGCCCTTCCTCCTCGTCGTGGAAAGAGGGTGAAACGAAACTGATCAAAGTTGAGCAGGCTCTCCCCTTCGCTGTTTTTAATGGGTGCTACGACAGAGATATCGGCATCAGCCAGCTCAAAACAGAAATCATGCTCCTCTTGGATTTGCGCATCACTCCATCGGTTCGGGCGGTAGAACTTAGTAATCAGGGGTTCAGCTTGATCGATGCCAACTTGATAGACGCGGTTTTCGTAACTGTTTAACTCAAGGATACGGAAATCACTCAGCCACCCCTGAGACTCAACCGCATCGATGACACGATCAGGCGTCATTGAGTAGAAGGGGGTTTTGCTGTCCATCTTATGGCTCCATCGTTCGGTTATGACGGTATTCTATCATTGCGCCAATCGATTCAGCGTGATGAAACGTAACTATATTCAATTAAGGATCAGATCATGCGCAGAACAACCGATTATCAGCTCAACATAACCGAGGGGACAGGCTGGCCAGAGACCCCTTTCGTCGTCTACTCTTCAACGATCAATGGCAACTCTGATCTACTGGAGTTACTGGGTGAACACCTGCGCAAGATGGGACTGCAGCGAGAGTGGCAATCCCTTCAGATCGTCGATCATCATACCCACCAACAGGGCCTACAAACGCTACACAGTTTTGAAGTGAACTATGAGCAGCTAGAAGCGGGACAGATGGAGTATTTCAGTGCGGTCATCTGGTACGACATCACCGAGCCCTGGAGTAAGTTGCATACAGAATCCATACACTAGAGACAAAAAAGGAGGCCTAAGCCTCCTTGATATCCAGTGAACTTGGATTAATTCACTTTTGCGTCCAGTTCACCTGAGAGGTAACGCTCTGTCATATCTTCAAGGTTGATCGCTTTGATCTTGCTAGCATTGCCCGCCGCACCAAAAGCATCGTAACGCGCGTAAGCGATATCAGACATCGCTGTAATCGTTTTCGCTAGATACTTACGTGGGTCAAATTCAGCGGTATTTTCAGCCAAGAACTTACGCACAGCACCGGTCGACGCTAGACGAAGATCGGTGTCGATGTTGACCTTGCGCACGCCGTGCTTGATACCATCAACCAACTGCTCAACCGGAACACCGTAAGTTTCAGGAATCTCACCACCAAACTGGTTGATCACCTCTAGCCACTCTTGTGGCACGGAAGATGAACCGTGCATAACAAGGTGAGTACCAGGAATACGTTCGTGAATCGCACGAATACGATCAACGGCAAGAATGTCTCCCGTTGGTGGGCGAGTAAACTTGTAAGCACCGTGTGAAGTACCCACTGCAATGGCAAGCGCATCGACCTGAGTCGCTTTCACAAACTGCGCAGCCTCTTCAGGGTCAGTCAGCATCTGATCGTGGCTAAGCTTACCGACTGCACCGATACCGTCCTCTTCACCAGCCTCACCCGTTTCTAGTGAGCCCAGACAGCCAAGCTCGCCCTCGACAGAGACACCACATGCGTGAGCCATCTCAACGGTACGACGAGTCACCTCAACGTTGTAGTCGTAGTCGGTCGGTGTCTTACCGTCTTCACCCAGTGAACCGTCCATCATGACCGATGAGAAGCCTAGTTGAATGGAGCGCTGACAGACTGCTGGGCTTGTGCCGTGATCTTGGTGCATACAGACAGGAATGTGTGGAAACTCCTCAATCGCTGCCAAGATCATGTGGCGAAGGAAGTTAGAGCCCGCGTACTTGCGCGCACCGGCAGAGGCTTGCACGATGACAGGGGCATCGGCACGATCAGCTGCTTCCATAATGGCGCGCATCTGCTCCAGGTTATTCACGTTGAACGCTGGAATGCCGTAGCCATACTCTGCTGCATGATCGAGCAGCTGTCGCATTGAAATAAGAGCCATTTTTTACCTATTTGCTATTAATCGTTTGCTGTTAACCGTTAGCGCGTGCTTCAAGCACAGCGACTGCCGGCAGTACCTTACCTTCAACAAACTCTAGGAAAGCACCACCGCCTGTTGAGATGTAGGATACATCATCTGCAATAGAATATTTATCTACTGCCGCTAAAGTATCACCGCCACCTGCAATCGAGAAGCCGTTACTTTGAGCAATCGCTCTTGATAACGCTTCCGTACCGTTACCAAACTGATCAAATTCAAACACGCCTACTGGACCGTTCCAGATGATGGTACCGGCATTCTGCAATACTTGTGCCAACTGACCCGCAGTCTCTGGACCAATATCCAAGATCATTTCATTGTCGGCGACGTCGTCCGCTGACTTCGTAATCGCTTCCGCACTCTCTGCAAACTCAGTCGCTGTCACGACATCCGATGGAATTGGAATTTCACAGCGAGCCATTAACGCTTTCGCAGTATCAATAAGATCGGCTTCATGCAGTGACGTACCAACGGGCTTGCCCGCTGCAGCCAAGAAGGTGTTGGCGATACCGCCACCAACGATGAGCTGATCACACTTCTCAGAGAGTGAGTTAAGTACTTCAAGCTTAGTAGACACTTTTGAACCACCCACAATCGCTACCAATGGGCGCGCTGGGTTATCCAGTGCTTTACCCAAAGCTTCAAGCTCATTCGCTAGCAGTGGGCCTGCACAGGCGATTGGCGCAAAACGTGCCACGCCGTGAGTTGATGCTTGTGCGCGGTGCGCAGTACCAAAAGCATCCATGACATAGACATCACAGAGCGCGGCCATCTTCTTAGATAGCTCTTCGTTATCCTTCTTCTCGCCCGCGTTGAAACGAACGTTCTCTAGAAGAACGACCTGACCCGGCTCTACTGAAAAACCACCATCAACCCAATCCTTAATCAGTGGAACATCACGACCCAACAGACCCGCCAAGTGGGCCGCTACAGGGGCTAGTGAATACTGCTCTTCATATTCGCCTTCGGTTGGACGACCAAGGTGTGACATCAACATCACTGTCGCACCCTTTTCTAGCGCTAGCTGAATAGTCGGTAGTGACGCACGAATACGAGCATCGGAAGTCACTTTGCCATCTTTAACAGGAACGTTCAGATCTTCACGAATCAATACGCGTTTGCCTGCAAGATCCAAATCTTTCATCAGTTTTACGTTCATTGTTATTCTCCAATCATTTAATTAATTCTGTTTCAGTGCGAGCCAATGCTCAGCAATATCCAACATTCGGTTGGCAAAGCCCCACTCATTATCAAACCAGCAGACCAGCTTCAGTAAACGCTTGCCGGACAATCGAGTCTGGGTGCCATCAACAACGACTGAGCGACTGTCGTGGTTAAAGTCGGTCGATGCATGCGGCTCCTCTGTGTATCCCAACAACCCTTTTAACGGACCTTCAGAGAGCGATTTAAAGAGTTGGTTGATCTCCTCTTCAGTGGTGTCACGCTCTAAGCTGATCGACATATCCATCAGTGAGACATTAAGGGTTGGCACACGTAAATGGAGGCACTTAAATTTCCCTTCCAGCGACGGCAGTAGGCGATCGATCCCTTTTGCCAACCCTGTATCCACCGGAATAATCGACTGCAGAGCACTGCGGGTTAGTCGCAAATCGGTGTGATGGTAAGCATCGATCACTGGCTGATCATTCATCGCCGAGTGAATCGTCGTGGTCACACCCTGCTCAATGCCAAAATGCCTATCGAGCTGATCTAATATAGGTATCACACAATTGGTCGTACAGGAGGCGGCTGAGACCACTTTATGATTCACGTTTATTGAATCTTGGTTTAAGCCAAACACAACGGTAGCGTCTACCTCAGCCGTAGCGGGCTGTGAAAAGAGTAGGCGCTTGGCCCCCTGCTTCAGATGCAACTCAGCTGTTTGACGGTCACTGAACGAGCCAGAACACTCCATCAGCAGATCAATACCCATTTCACGCCAAGGGAGTTGGTCGGGCTTGGGAGTATTTAAGATTTGGATGGCGTGGTCACGAATAACTAGCTGATCATCTTTAAGAGACACCTGTGCCGGGAAGCGGCCATGCGTCGTGTCATAACGCGTCAAATAGGAGACCGTCTCAGGCTCAGCCAACTCATTAATCGCAATGGGTTGAAGCTTAGTCTCTAAGCCACGCTCAAACAGAGCCCTGAGCAGACACTGCCCAATTCGACCATAACCGTTAATCGCTATTCGGTAGCTCATCTCACCTCTCAGAGAGTAAAACGCCGGTTAAAAACCGGCGTGATCAACTTAAACGAGGGCTAGCGCCTTCTGTTTAACATTCTCTACCGTGAAGCCGAAGTGCTTGAAGAGCTCGCCAGCCGGTGCAGATTCACCAAAGGATTCCATACCAACAATCGCGCCACCAAAGCCAACGTACTTGTACCAGAAGTCTGCAATACCCGCCTCAATCGCTACACGAGCTGTAACCGCAGCCGGTAGAACAGACTCTTTGTACTCAGCAGTCTGAGCATCAAAACGATCAGTTGATGGCATAGAGACTACGCGAACCGCTTTGCCTTCTGCTGTCAGTGCTTCGGCTGATGCCATAGCCAACTCAACTTCAGAACCTGTCGCGATTAGGATTAGATCCGGTGTGCCGGCACAATCTTGCAAGATGTAGCCACCTTTAGAGATCGCTGCGATCTGATCACCACTGCGAGATTGGTGCGGCAAATTCTGACGCGAGAAGATCAATGAACTTGGACCATCGGCACGCTCAACCGCGTTACGCCAAGCCACAGCGGATTCAACCGCGTCACAAGGGCGCCATGTCTCCATGTTAGGCGTCATACGCAGGCTAGCTACCTGCTCAACCGGTTGGTGAGTAGGACCATCTTCACCCAGACCGATAGAGTCGTGAGTGTAAACAAAGATAGCGCGCTGCTTCATCAGAGCCGCCATACGAACCGCGTTACGAGCGTACTCCATAAAGATTAGGAAGGTCGCACCGTATGGGATGAAACCACCGTGCAGTGCGATGCCGTTCATGATCGCACTCATACCAAACTCACGCACACCGTAGTGTAGGTAGTTACCGCTCGCATCATCAGCGCTAATTGCTTTAGAGCCAGACCACAGTGTCAGGTTAGAGCCCGCTAGGTCGGCAGAACCACCCAAGAACTCTGGCAGAATAGGTCCCAGTGAATTTAGAGCGTTTTGAGAAGCCTTACGAGACGCGATGGTCTCACCCTTTTCTGCCACTTCTGCAATCCAAGCATCCGCTTTTTCAGAGAAATCGGCAGGCAATTCACCCGATAGGCGACGCATCAACTCAGCAGCAAGCTCTGGGAAGGCTTCAGAGTACTCTGCAAGGCGTTCGTTCCACTCGTTTTCAAGAACGCTTCCCGCTTCACGTGCATCCCAACCCTCTGCGATCTCTTCTGGGATCTCAAATGGGGCGTGTGGCCAGTTCAACTCTTGGCGAGCCAAAGCGATCTCGTCATCACCTAAAGGTGCGCCATGACAATCCTCTTTGCCCTGCTTGTTTGGCGAACCAAAGCCGATGATTGTTTTACAGCAGATCAACGTTGGCTGATCTTCGTTTGCTTGAGCTGCTTCAACAGCAGCAATGATCTGTTCCGCATCGTGACCATCAACGCCACGAATCACCTGCCAGCCGTAAGCTTCAAAACGTGCAGGGGTGTCATCGCTGAACCAACCTTCAACCTCACCGTCAATCGAGATGCCGTTGTCATCCCAAAATGCGATCAGTTTGCCAAGACCCAGAGTACCCGCGAGTGAACAAGCTTCGTGTGAGATACCTTCCATCAGGCAGCCATCACCCATGAACACGTAGGTGTGGTGATCGATGATCTCATGACCCGGGCGGTTGAATTGAGCCGCTAGTGTCTTCTCAGCGACAGCCATACCAACGGCGTTAGTGATACCTTGCCCCAAAGGCCCGGTCGTCGTCTCTACGCCTGGGCAGTAACCATACTCTGGGTGACCCGCCGTCTTAGCATGCAGTTGGCGGAAGTTAGCCAGATCTTCTGCACTGACGTCGTAACCGGTTAGGTGCAACAAGGAATAGATCAGCATCGAACCGTGGCCGTTTGACAGTACGAAACGGTCGCGATCAAACCAGTGAGGGTTGCTTGGGTTATGCTTCATGAACTCATTCCAGAGTACTTCGGCAATATCCGCCATACCCATTGGGGCACCTGGGTGACCAGATTTGGCTTTTTGAACAGCATCCATGCTCAATGCGCGGATCGCATTGGCTAACTCACGGCGAGATGACATTAATCTACTCCTGCGGGGGGTATTAAAAATTGAGGGGTAAATTCTCTCGCAGACGGGGCTTAGATTCAAATGACATTAGCTAAAATGACTCAATTTCATGGGTAATGATCAAAGGTTTCATCGAAGTAGAGCTCTTTTTACTTAGAACTCGACTCTTAACCGGTTACAATGGCTGCCACATTTTGAGAGCTGTGCATGTGCGGCTCGACCTAACCCATAGGATTTACTCATGAGCGAATATTCGATTTTCACCTCTGAATCAGTTTCAGAAGGGCACCCAGATAAGATTGCCGATCAGATCTCTGATGCAGTTTTAGACGCGATTTTAAAAGAGGACAAGTACGCACGAGTGGCGTGTGAGACCATGGTGAAAACCGGGGTTGCGATTGTCTCTGGTGAGATCAGCACCACCTCTTGGATTGATCTTGAAGATCTTGTTCGTGACGTGATTAATGACATCGGCTACACCTCTTCAGATGTAGGTTACGATGGTGATACCTGTGGTGTGATCAACATCATCGGTAAACAGTCTGTGGATATCGCTCAGGGCGTTGATCGTGCGAAACCTGAAGATCAAGGCGCCGGTGACCAGGGTTTGATGTTCGGCTACGCGTCGAACGAAACCGATGTTCTAATGCCTGCTCCAATTACCTTTGCCCATCGTCTTGTAGAGCGCCAAGCAGAAGCCCGCAAATCAGGCTTGCTGCCTTGGTTGCGTCCAGACGCGAAATCTCAGGTGACTTGTCGTTACGAAAACGGTAAGCCGGTCGCGATTGATGCGGTTGTTCTTTCGACGCAACACAATCCAGATGTCACCCAGAAAGATCTTCAGGAAGCGGTTCAAGAGCTGATCATTAAGCATGTTCTGCCAGCTGATCTACTGCATGCTGGCACTAAGCTGCACATCAACCCAACCGGTAAATTTGTTATCGGCGGTCCCGTCGGTGACTGTGGTCTGACGGGTCGTAAGATCATTGTTGATACCTACGGCGGCATGGCACGTCACGGTGGTGGTGCGTTCTCGGGCAAAGATCCATCAAAAGTGGACCGTTCAGCAGCGTATGCAGGTCGCTATGTGGCTAAGAATATCGTCGCTGCAGGCCTTGCAGATCGTTGTGAGATTCAGGTCTCTTACGCGATTGGTGTTGCAGAACCCACCTCAGTTTCAATCAACACCTTCGGCACTGGCAAGATCTCGGATGAGAAGATCATCGAGTTGGTTCGCGAGACCTTTGATCTGCGCCCATACGCAATCACAAACATGCTAGATCTACTGCACCCTATGTACCGCCAGACAGCGGCATACGGTCACTTTGGTCGTGATCCATTTGAGATGACCGTTGGTGATGACACCTTCACGGCCTTCCCATGGGAGAAGACCGATAAAGCAGACGCGTTAAAATCAGCTGCTGGCGTCTAATCGCCAACTAACAGTGGCTAAGGGTAGGCGAAAGCCTGCCCTTTTTTGTGTCTAAATCCAGCCTGACGCACCCTAATTGTCATGGCATAATCAGTGGCAGAGTAACCAGAGAATCAGTATGCGAATACCCCGTGTCTACCTAGACCTACCACTGAGCACCGGAACAGAAATTGAACTGCCAGAAGCCGCTCACAATCACCTAGTGAAAGTGTTGCGTATGAAGCAAGGGTTCAAACTCGTACTATTCAATGGTGATGGTTTTGACTATCAGGCCGAGCTATCGAGCGTGGCAAAGCGTGAATCCAGTGTGCGGATCATTGCGGCCGACCCGAATGATCGCGAATCCCCGATCGACATTCATATTGGGCAGGGACTTTCGCGCGGTGAACGCATGGACTATGCCGTGCAAAAAGCGACTGAGTTGGGAGTACAAAGCCTGACCCCCCTTTTCACGGATCGTTCCGAGGTCAAACTAACAGCCGATCGCCAAGAGAAGCGATCCGCTCACTGGCAGCAGATCGCGATCAGCGCCAGCGAACAGAGTTTTCGGGCTAAGCCGATGAGCGTTAGCGCTCCAATGTCACTGACAGAGTGGATCGAACAGTGTGATGCCGAATTAAAACTGATTCTTCACCCACACCTTGAGCTCACATCGCTGAACAGTGAGCCAAGACCCTCCAGCGTGGCACTGCTGATTGGACCGGAAGGTGGTTTAGAAGAGAGCGAAGTCGAGTTGGCACTGCAAAAAGGATTTAAGCCCTGGTTACTGGGCAGTCGAATATTACGCACAGAGACCGCCCCCGTCGCAGCGGCATCGGTACTAAATTACCTCTGGGGCGACTTCTCATAAAAGGAACGAGAGATGAGCATTAAACTGGGCATCGTCATGGACCCTATTGACGACATCAACTACAAAAAAGACAGCTCTTTGGCGATGCTTTGGGCAGCGCAGCAGAAAGGGTGGGAGCTGTTCTATATGGAGCAGTCCGATCTCTACTCAAGAGATGGGGATGTTCGTGCTCGTATGGCACCGATTAGCGTCGATATGAACCCGAACAAGTGGTTCGAACGTGAAGCCTACCAAGATCTATCGCTAACAGAGCTCGATGTCATATTGATGCGAAAAGACCCACCTTTCGACAACGAATTCATCTACACCACCCATCTTTTGGCGGTTGCTGAAGCTGCCGGTGTACTTATCGTAAACCGCACTCAGAGCCTGCGCGATTTCAACGAAAAGCTATTTGCTACGCACTTCCCGCAATGCTGCCCGCCGGTACTGGTCAGTCGTTCAGAGGAGCGATTAAAAGCCTTTCATGCTGAGCATAAGGACGTCATCTTTAAACCTTTAGATGGTATGGGTGGCAGCTCTATCTACCGCATCAAAGAGGATGGTTTGAACCTAGGGGTGGTGATAGAGACGCTGACAAAATTTGGCCAAGAGACCATTATGGCGCAGCGCTACATCCCTGAGATTGTCGAGGGTGATAAACGCATATTGATGATCAATGGCGAGCCTATCGACTATGCACTGGCACGCATTCCCAGTCAGGGAGAGACTCGCGGTAATCTAGCCGCAGGGGGGCGAGGCGAAGGCCGCCCACTGAGCGAACGTGATCGTTGGATTGCTGCACAGGTGGGGCCAAAACTGCGCGAAGCAGGGCTTCTATTTGTCGGCTTGGATGTGATTGGTGACTACCTAACAGAGATCAATGTCACCAGCCCGACCTGTATTCGTGAACTCAATGATCAGTTCGGTTTGGACATCGGCATGCAGTTAATGGATTGCATAGAGGAGCAACTCGCTCAGCAATGAACTTAGCTGCCTCGCCAAAACCGGTCAATCGATCAGCTGCATGGTGTGCAGATGCCGATGAGCGTCTGCGCTTTATGCTGGTATTGGCACTGGCTCTGCACGCACTGATCATACTTTTGGTCGGATTTGATGCACTGAAAACAGAGCAATCATCTAAAACACTTGAGATCACCTTTGCGATAAATCAGGATCCACAGGCCCCTATCGATCCAGCCTATTTAGCCCAGCATCATCAATTAGGTCAGGGCGATTCACAAACGAACCAAGAGGCGAGTGTTGTTGAGCCTGCGCTGTTCAGGTCTGACAAGATCAACCAACTCTCGGCACAGATCAGTGCACAATCCGGAACGGGCTTAGCTCCTTCGAATGATGAGGGCGTCAACGATAGTACTCTACAGGCGAAATCGGGGACGAATGAGCTGTTAGCAGCCAACACCCAAGCGCTGCTTAAAGCCAATCAACAGACTGATTCCATTCAGACCACCGCCTCGAATCCCTTAGCAGGCGACTCAACGGCTCTGTTTAAAGCGTCAGAGGAGATCGCCTCTTTGGAAGCGCGCTTAAAAGATGAGCAGCGAAAATTAGAGAGTCGCTCACGCACGGGGCGTGTCACTTCGCTTTCGACCTTGGCCAAAGCTGATGCACTCTATCTAGAGCGCTGGCGTCAGAAAATCGAAACGATAGGTAATCTCAACTACCCTATCGAAGCGCGACGCAAGGGCATTGAAGGCAGTCTGCAGATGCTAGTCACTTTAGCCGCTGATGGGAGCGTCAAGCAGTTAGAGATCCTCAAAAGTTCTGGCTACTCAATACTGGATGATGCCGCCGTTCGGACAGTTAGGAGCGCTTCACCCTTCGAGCCCTTCCCTAATGAGATGCGCCAGCGGCTGGACCGACTGGAGATCATTCGCACTTGGAAATTTGAGAAAAATACCCAAGTGTACTGATATCGAAACATTTTCAGCTTACACTGAGGGTGTAAAAAGATTCGACGTTGTTAAAGGAGAAAGAGATGAGTAATGCCAACCTACTCAAGCACCACTTCTTGATGTCTATGCCCAGTCTGGAGAGTGACTACTTTAGCAACAGCCTCATCTATCTTTGTGAGCACAATGAAGAGGGTGCCATGGGGATTGTGGTCAATAAGCCGCATGAGATTCCTATGGATGAGATCCTTGATCAGCTCGATCTCCCTGAAAACTCTCCCTTGAACTATCAGCCTGTTTACCAAGGCGGACCGGTCTCTGAAGAGCATGGGTTTATTCTGCACAGACAGGGCGAGCAAGCTTGGAAATCCTCACTACACCTACCCGAGCAACTGACGTTAACCACATCCCTTGATGTTCTAGAGGCCATTTCGCGTGGCGAGGGGCCTGAAGACTATCTGTTCGCTTTAGGTTATGCGGGCTGGGGACCGGGGCAGCTCGATGAAGAGATGTGTCAGAACCTATGGTTAAGCTCACCCGCAAATTTAGATATACTGTTCGATGTTGAACCCGAATTTAGACTCTCATCCGCAGCGTCTACTCTGGGTGTCGACCTAAACCTAATCTCCGCACAGGCGGGGCACGCATAATTAAGGTCCAATGACTGAGTTAACTGAGAGCGCACTGGGATTCGATTTTGGCTTACGCAGAATTGGTGTTGCCTTTGGTCAGTCATTAACAGCCACCGCCCAACCTCTAAATCCAATTGCTGCAAAAGATGGCATCCCCGATTGGAGTTTAGTCGATAAAATTATTGCTGAATGGCAGCCAAAGACGATCGTTGTGGGACTGCCATTGAACATGGATGGCACTATCAGTGATATGGCGCGACGAGCGAGAAAATTCGCCAACCGCCTGCATGAACGATCTAAAATACCCTGCTTTCTTTTTGATGAACGATTAACATCTCAAGAGGCTAAATCGATTCATCTTGAGAATGGCGGATCAGCCGATTTCGGTGCAGAATCTGTCGACGGTATCGCCGCTCAATTGATGTTAGAAGGTTGGTTTCTTCAAGAACAGCGCATACCAAGCCATGCAAGGCTTGAGGACTATTATGACCAGTAAAACTTTGGACGCTGAACAGCTCCTAACAAGAATGTGTGACAGCACACAGCAGTTAATCGAGACACGCGGCTTAGATAACCCGTACATCATTGGCATTCATAGTGGCGGTGTTTGGTTGGCTGAACGTCTTCACCAACACCTGGGGATTCAGGATGAGATGGGGGTGCTGGACATCTCCTTCTATCGTGACGATTTCACTCGCGTTGGATTGAACCCTAAAGTAGGGGTTTCAAAGCTGCCAAGCGCAACCGAAGATCGCAACATTATCTTGGTTGACGACGTGTTAATGAGTGGTCGCACAGCTAGAGCCGCGCTCAATGAACTGTTCGATTTTGGTCGTCCAGCCTCTGTGACACTGGTCACCCTGATTGACCTACAACGCCGCGAACTGCCGATTCAAGCTGATGTCATCGGTGGAACCCTGACGTTATCAAGCGATCAACAGGTAAAGCTAACAGGCCCATCTCCCCTTGAACTGACCATCAGTCAGCGTAGCAAATAATAGGAAGCGAACATGTTTAACTTTCCTGACCCAACTCAAGCGCAGCTAACCGAAGATGGCCAGCTAAAGCACTTTTTAGATATCGAGGGGCTGCCAGAGTCACTGCTATTAGAGCTGCTAGATACGGCTGACTCTTTTGTGGATATGAGTGAGCAGCAGGTTAAAAAGGTGCCGCTTCTTCGGGGTAAAACCGTGGCCAACCTCTTTTTTGAGAACAGTACACGTACATTGTCGACCTTTGAGCTAGCCGCTAAGCGCCTATCGGCTGACGTTCTGAATTTAAACATCAGCACCAGCTCCACAAAAAAAGGGGAGACGCTAAAAGACACCTTGATGACCTTGGAAGCGATGCATTCGGATATGTTTGTCGTTCGCCACTCGGATAGCGGTGCGGCTCACTTCATTGCCAGCCAGGTCACACCCAACGTCGCCATCATCAATGCCGGTGACGGTCGTCACGCACACCCGACCCAAGCGATGCTGGATATGATGACTATTCGTCGCCATAAAGGTGGCTTTAAGCATCTAAAAGTCGCGATCGTCGGCGATATACTTCATTCGCGTGTAGCTCGCTCACAGATTCATGCCTTAAGGATTCTCGGTGTACCCGAGATTCGTCTGATCGCACCTCGTACACTGCTACCGCGTAATGTCGAGATGCTTGGGGTCAAAGTTTTTACCGACATGGCACAGGGTCTTCGTGATGCCGATGTCGTCATCATGCTTCGTCTGCAAAAAGAGCGTATGACCTCCGCTCTGTTACCGAGCGAGTCTGAGTTCTTCAAACTCTATGGCCTATCAGAGGAGAAGCTCGCCTTTGCACACCCTGAGGCGATCGTTATGCACCCAGGGCCGATTAACCGAGGCGTTGAAATCGCGTCCTCCGTAGCTGACGGACCTAAATCGGTGATACTGAATCAGGTCACCAACGGCATTGCCGTTAGGATGGCCGTTATGTCGATGGCGATGAGTGGCCAGGTTGCGGAGAGAGCAAAAAAATTAGAGGCAGGAGAGTAAACAGTGCAGATTAAAATTGCCGGCGGGCGCATTATCGACCCTGCACAAAATATAGATCGAATTGATGACCTCTACATTGTCAAAGGACGCATCGCCGCCATAGGAGAGGCGCCAGAGGGCTTCTCTGCTGACGAAGAGTTTGATGCTGAAGGACAGATCGTCTGCCCCGGTCTCATCGATCTATGTACCCATCTGCGTGAACCAGGTTTAACGCAAAAAGGGACTATCGCATCCGAGACTGCCGCTGCCGCTGCTGGCGGCATTACCACACTGGTAGCCTCACCTAACACCAAACCGGTCGTAGACAGCACAGCGGTTGCTGAACTGGTACAAGATCGTGCAACCGATGCCGGTATGGCACGAGTGCTACCGCTAGGAGCGCTGACACAGTCAATGCAAGGCGAGCAGCTTGCGCCACTGCATGCACTGGCGAGCTCAGGCTGTATCGGTTTCACTAACGGTCGTCACCCGATCGATAGCTCGCGTGTAATGCTAAGAGCGCTTGAATACGCGGCCACACATGACCTGTTGGTAGTGTTTCAAGCGGAAGATCGAGCACTGGCTGCCGAGGGTTGTATGCACGAAGGCACCACCGCCACTCGTCTTGGCTTGAACGGCATTCCTTCCGCTGCTGAAACCATAGAGGTATCACGCTGCTTGATTCTGATTGAAGAGACCGGTGTAAGGGCTCACTTCGGCCAGCTTTCCTGTGCTCAGTCAGTTCTATTAATTCAGAGTGCCCGTGAACGAGGTCTCAATGTGACCGCTGATGTGGCGATTCACAACCTGCTTCTGACAGATGAGGAGGTTAATGGTTTTAACAGCCTATTCCATGTCATCCCACCGCTGCGTTCGCAGCTGGATCGTGCGGGACTGCGTCAAGGCTTAGTCACCGACACACTGGATGCCATCTGTTCCGATCATCAGCCTCAGGATGCTATTTCAAAAGAAGCACCTTTCGCGGCGACTGAACCAGGCATTAGTGGACTTGAAACACTATTACCGCTGAGCCTAATGTTGGTAGAGCAGCAGTTGATCGCCCTGCCTCAGCTGATTGAAAAATTGACAGCGGGTCCTGCGAAAGTGCTAGGCATCGAAGCCGGCTCTCTCGAAGTCGGGGCTGATGCAGATGTGTGTGTCTTTGATCCAGAAGCGACCTGGACGGTCAACAGTGAAACGCTCAAATCTCGTGGTAAGAATACCCCGTTCATCAACACTGAACTGAAAGGCCGTGTGACACTGACTCTACTCAATGGTCAGCCAGTACATCGCTTAAGTTAATAGTCTGAAAACGAAAAGACCCAGCCGATGCTGGGTCTTTTTTTGCCTATTTATGGACCAATCAGTGATTCAGAGTATCGTCTGAATCTTGAAGGGTGAATGACGGTAGATCCTCACCTTCTTGCTTACCCCCCTCATCACTGAGTTTGATCATCAAACGCAGATCATTTGACGAGTCAGCAAAGGACAGTGCCACTTCGTAAGTGATGACACCCTCTTTGTAGAGCGCAAACAGTGCCTGATCGAAGGTCTGCATGCCAAGATTGCTCGATTTCTTGATGACATTTTTAATCTCGTGCACCTCACCTTTGCGAATCAGATCCTGAATCAGCGGCGTGTTGATTAGTACTTCAATGGCCGCTCTTCGCCCCTTACCATCCGCAGTGGGCAGCAGTTGCTGCGCGACAATCGCTTTCAAGTTAAGTGATAGATCCATCCAGATCTGATTATGATGCTCAGGGCCAAAGAACGAGATGATACGGTCAAGGGCTTGATTCGCATTGTTAGCATGAAGCGTTGCCAAACAGAGGTGGCCGGTCTCAGCGAATGCCAGAGCGTACGCCATGGTTTCTGCCGAGCGGATTTCACCCATCAAGATGACATCTGGTGCCTGACGTAAGGTGTTTTTCAGTGCTACTTCAAACGACTCAGTATCAAGCCCCACTTCACGTTGAGTCACGATCGACTTTTTATGATGGTGAATGTACTCAATGGGGTCTTCAACCGTAATGATATGCCCCGCAGCATGCTCATTACGGTAATCAATCATTGATGCCAGAGAGGTCGATTTACCGGTAGAGGTACCACCGACAAATAGGATCAAACCACGCTTAGTCATCGAGAGATCTTTAAGCACCTCAGGAAGTTTGAGCTCCTCCATAGTCGGTATGTGGTTAGCTATAGAACGCAGCACCATTCCCGGCGTGTTTCGTTGCACATAGGCGCTAACACGAAAACGACCGATACCGTTCACACTCAGTGCAAAGTTACACTCATTGGTCGCTTCAAATTCAGCCAGCTGCTTATCACTCATGGTGCTGTAGACCAGTGCACGTGATTGTGAGGAGTTGAGCGATTCACGTGTTAGTGGCTTGATCGTGCCGTCCACCTTGATAGAAGGGGGTGCACCTGCAGTGATGAACAGATCTGAACCACCGCGCTCGGTCATTACTTTTAATAGCTGTGTAAAATCCACGGGTTACCTCACCTAAAATATCGAAGGGTCTTTAGCGCGAGCAGCCGCTTGCTCTGGCGTGATAAAGCCTTTTTGAACCAGCTCTAAAAGAGCCTGATCCAAGGTCTTCATACCCACCTGGGAACCCGTCTGAATGGCTGAATACATCTGAGCCACTTTATCTTCCCGAATCAGGTTACGTATGGCAGATGTCCCGATCATTATCTCGTGAGCTGCGACTCGACCGCCGCCTGTCTTCTTCAAAAGGGATTGAGAGATAACGCCCTGCAGCGATTCAGAGAGCATTGAACGGACCATATCTTTCTCTGCGGCTGGAAAGACATCGATGATACGGTCAATGGTTTTCGCTGCCGAGGTGGTATGCAGAGTGCCGAAAACTAAGTGTCCAGTCTCTGCTGCAGTCAACGCAAGACGAATGGTCTCTAGGTCACGCATCTCACCCACTAGGATGACATCGGGGTCTTCACGCAGCGCCGAACGCAGTGCCGCATCAAATCCAAGGGTATCTCGATGCACCTCACGCTGGTTAATCAGACACTTTTTACTCTCGTGTACAAATTCGATGGGATCCTCAATCGTCAATATATGCTCAGATCGAGAGTCATTGATGTAATCGATCATCGCTGCCAGCGTGGTCGACTTACCGGAACCGGTTGGTCCTGTCACTAGAACCAGCCCTTTTGGCTGGTCGGAGAGCTGCTGGAAGACCTTACCCATGCCAAGATCATCCATAGTCAGCACTTTACTGGGGATGGTACGAAATACCGCTGCCGCTCCGCGGTTTTGAACAAAACCATTAACACGAAAACGCGCCAGCTGAGGTACTTCAAAGGAGAAATCGACTTCTAACTTCTCTTCGTACTCTTTACGCTGCTTGTCATTCATAATGTCATACAGCAACCCATGGACCTGTTTATGATCCATCGATGGCAGTTTGATGCGACGCACAACACCGTCGACACGGATCAACGGCGGCATACCCGCCGTAATGTGCAGATCGGATGCTCCTTGCTGTACAGCAAAGGCTAAAAGTTCGGTAATATCCATAATTGAGTTCACCCTAGCGGAAACGACCGCATCAACCTCATGAGTAGTGACACATATGACTAGCATAGCAGAGAGCCTGAAAAAGGTGAGATCCGAGATAGAAAAAGCCTGCGCTGAGTCAAACCGTTCTGAAAAAGAGGTATGCCTACTAGCCGTCAGTAAGACCCGTAGTGTGGATGAGGTCGTCGAACTGGCTCGCTTAGGGCAACGTGCTTTCGGTGAAAATTATCTGCAAGAGGCGCTGGATAAAATATCCGCTCTTGAGCCCCTTAATCTCGAATGGCACTTTATTGGCCCCATTCAATCCAACAAAACTAAGTCAATCGCAGAGCAGTTTGCCTGGGTCCATAGCGTCGATAGACTCAAAATCGCACAGCGCCTGTCAGCACAACGTCCTCACTATGCCGAGGACTTAAACATCTGCTTGCAGGTTAATATTAGCTGTGAAGAGAGCAAATCTGGCTGCTTTCCAGATGAAGCGCTCGAGCTCGCCAAACAGATTGCCGAACTCCCCAAAATAAACTTGCGTGGTTTAATGGCTATACCAGAAGCGACTGAGGATGTTGAACTACAAAAAGAGCGTTTTTGTCAGGTGAGAACTCTGTTTGAAGAGATCAAACAAACGATACCCAGTCTGGATACCCTATCAATGGGCATGTCGGGTGATCTGGATGCCGCCATTGAAGAGGGCGCAACCATCGTTCGTATTGGTACGGCTCTATTCGGCCCACGCAACTACAACAAATAATTTTTAGGAGAAGAGTGTGGCACAGCCATCTATCGCATTTATTGGTACAGGCAACATGGCCGGTGCAATCCTTGAGGGCTTAATTGCAACGGGATACCCCGTCGACAAGCTATGGGCCACACGTCGCCAGCTCGATAAGTTAGCAAGCTTTGCTGAGCGTGGCGTTCACACAACGACCGATAACCATCTCGCGATTAACGCTTCGGAAATTGTTGTAATCTCCGTTAAGCCGCAGATGATGCGCGATACACTGACTGAGTTAGCACCCACACTGAAACAGCGTAAACCGCTGTTAATCTCTGTGGCAGCAGGCATTAGCTGCGACTCTTTGGAGCGTTGGGCCGGCGGTGAACTGGCCGTGATTCGTTCAATGCCGAACACGCCATCTCTACTCAAATTAGGCGCCAGCGGTCTGTTTGCCAACCCTAGGGTGAGCGATGAGCAGAAAGCTCAAGCCTCTGCGATTGCAGAAGCGGTCGGCATTGCTACCTGGTGTGACACTGAAGAGGGCATTGATCAGGTAACTGCCGTTTCGGGGTCAGGCCCTGCTTACTTCTTCCTAATGATGGAGAAGATGATTGAAGCGGCACAAGCGCTCGGCATGAGTCCTGAGGCGGCGCGTCAACTAACCATTCAAACCGCCAAAGGGGCTGCAGAGATGGCCGCTCAAACTGGGATTGAACCGGCCCAGTTGCGAAAAAATGTCACCTCCCCAGGCGGCACCACTGAGCAAGCGATTAACAGCTTCGAACAGGATCAACTGGGCGAGGTTGTGTTACGAGCAATGACCGCCTGCAAGAACCGTGCAGCAGAGATGAGTGAGCAACTCGGTAAAGACTAATGGCTGTAAAACAGCTACTCTTAAACACTTGTCATCATTAAGCGAACTATAGGATTGAACATGGCTGGCGATACACTGACATTAATCATTCGAACGATTGGTGAAGTTTTTGCATTTATTCTGCTTCTGCGATTTTTGCTGCAGGCTAGTGGCGCTGACTACTACAATCCGATCTCTCAATCGGTGGTTCGCTTTACCCAAGTTCCTTTGGCTCCACTGCAGAAACTGGTTCCAAGAATTGGGCGTTTAGACATCTCCCCGTTGGTATTAGCCTTCGCAGTTAAAGTGGCTGTTGTTGTCGCGATTATCTTCTTTACTCAGGGCAACACCCCCAACATGCTGGGTGCGGCACTGTTTGGCCTATTCGGGGTGCTTGATGGCATTCTAACCATCTACTTTTGGGCTGTTATTGGGTCCGTGATCCTCTCCTGGGTAGCTCCAAACAGCTACCACCCTGGCCCACAGCTCATTATGCAGATCACAGAGCCCGTGTTCTCTTTGGCGCGCAAGGTTATTCCACCTATCGGCGGTCTGGATCTATCACCGATTTTGATCTTTTTAGTGATTCAAATTCTACAATCTCAAATCACTCGTCTGGTCATGTAACTGAACCCGTGGTTTGCTAGAATTAAATACTGTTTCACGTACAGCATTGCACAGGAGATAGCCTAATGCCGGCTAGCTTGCCAACGGACTCCGTCGGTATCGTTACACCAGAATTGATTCACTTTGCCGAGCCTCTCTCTTTGGCTTCCGGCCGAGTGCTGCCTGAATACGATCTTATGGTTGAGACCTACGGGCAACTTAATGCGGATTGCTCAAATGCGGTTTTGATCTGCCATGCACTATCGGGTCACCACCATGCGGCGGGATATCATTCAGAGAGTGATAAATACCCTGGCTGGTGGGACAGTGCTATTGGTCCTGGGAAGCCGATCGACACGAATCGCTTTTTTGTTGTGTCCTTGAATAACCTTGGTGGCTGTCACGGCTCGACAGGCCCGACTTCCATCGATCCAAACACCGGAAAACCTTACGGACCAGACTTTCCTTTTGTAACCGTTCGAGACTGGGTTAACAGTCAGGTTCGACTTGCAGACCACTTCGGTATCCAACGTTGGGCAGCGATTGTGGGTGGCAGCTTGGGCGGTATGCAGGCTATGCAGTGGTCAATCGACTTCCCTGAAAGACTGGGTCACGCGTTAATCATCGCCTCTTCACCAAAGTTAACGGCACAGAATATCGCGTTCAATGAGGTGGCTAGACAGGCTATTTCGAAAGACCCTCAGTTCCACGAGGGACGCTATTACGATCACGAAACCCTTCCCAAAACAGGGCTCTCACTGGCTCGAATGATTGGCCACATCACCTATCTATCTGATGATGGCATGGCCGAGAAGTTTGGTCGTGAGATGCGCACGGGTGAGCTGAGTTTCGACTTAAATACTCAATTCCAAGTCGAAAGTTACCTTCGATACCAAGGTGAGAAGTTTTCGACGGCGTTCGATGCAAATACCTACCTGTTAATGACAAAAGCGCTGGATTACTTTGATCCCGCATCAGAGTATGGCGATGATCTTTCAAAAGCATTAAGCCAGGCTAGCTGTAAATTTCTCGTCGTCTCGTTTACAACAGACTGGCGCTTCTCTCCCGAGCGCTCGCGTGAGATTACCGATGCACTGGTCGCAGCCAATAAAGATGTTAGCTACGCAGAAATCGACTCTGATCACGGACACGACGCCTTCTTAATCGATAGCCCTCGTTACATGGCTGTTTTTAGAGCCTACATGAACCGTGTAGCCAATGAACTCAATCTAGGAGTCACCCATGAGAGCTGATTTAGAGATCATTGCAGACTGGATTCAACCCGAGGCGCGCGTCCTTGATATGGGTTGTGGTGACGGTGAACTGCTCGATTTTCTCTCCCAGCAAAAGCAGGTTGATGGCTTAGGTTTAGAGATCGATCATGACAATATCACTCACTGTATTGCTCGCGGTGTAAACGTCATTGAAAAAAACTTAGATGAAGGTCTTGCCAGCATAGACGACTCAAGCTTTGACAGCGTCGTTATGACGCAAGCGTTGCAGGTCATGCACCGTCCCGACTTGATCGTAGAGGAGATGTTGCGTATTGGTAATGAGGGGATCGTCACCTTCCCTAACTTTGCCCACTGGCGTGCGCGATTCTACTTGGCATTTCGCGGTAAGATGCCGGTCTCCAAGTTTCTCTCTTACAGTTGGTATGACACGCCAAACATTCACTTCTGTACCTTTAAAGATTTTGAAGCGCTCTGCATCGAGAGAAACATCCGAATCATTGAACGCACCGTAGTCGATAATGAGCACCGCCAGCGTTGGTGGCATAAGCTCTGGCCCAACATGATGGGTGAAATCGCGATCTACCGAATCACACGTTAGAGGTTGAGATTAATGATGCGTTCTTTAATGGTTCTATTACTCACTTCGCTATTTGCTCTGTCCGGTCATGCGGAACAGAAACAGATTGAGCGTGGTTATGAAGTGCACTATAACGCCTTCAACTCGAGTTTCGTTACCCCTGAAGTCGCCGCTGCAAATGGCATCCTGCGCAGTAAAGTGAGAGCTCTGGTCAATGTGGCTGTTTTCAAACTTGAGCAGAACGGTTACAAAACGGCTGTACGTGCCAATATAAAAGGCGAGGCGAGTAATTTGCTTCAACAGATTCAGACCATCGAATTCAAACCGATCATTGAAGGCGATGCAATCTACTACATTGGCGGGTTCCGCTTCAGCGAAGAGGAACGCATGACGATCGAGCTCGAGGTCACACCGGACCCTAACCAAGCTCCGATCAAGGTTAGCTTCAACCAAACCTTCTACACGGAGTAGGCATGAGCCAGCGGATTGTTTTAGCCAGCGGTAACCAGGGCAAACTCAAGGAGTTCTCAAAGATACTGGCCCCTTTGGATTTTGAGATCGTCTCCCAGGGAGACTTGGGTGTTGAAGATGCTGAAGAGACCGGTTTAAGTTTTGTCGAGAACGCGATCATCAAAGCCCGCAACGCTTGCGCTGCAACCGGCTTACCTGCCATTGCTGATGACTCAGGCCTTGAGGTGGATGCTCTCTCTGGAGCCCCTGGCATCTACTCTGCTCGTTTTGCAGGCCCAGGAGCCTCGGACCAACAGAATATAGATAAGCTTCTTCAAGAGCTTGGTGAGCTTGAAGCGGAGCAGCGCTCTGCACGATTTCGCTGTGTTCTGGTCTGTATGCGCCACCAGAATGATCCTACTCCACTGATCGCTGTGGGCAGCTGGGAAGGTAAGATTCTTGGTGCACCTGAAGGGGAGAATGGCTTTGGTTACGATCCTATATTCTGGTCACCTGAGTATGACTGCGCAGCAGCACAACTCACCCCAGAGCAGAAAAAAGCCGTCAGCCATCGCGGCAAAGCCGTTGCACAGCTGACAGAACAGCTGGCTGCTTTCCTCGCCTAAATGGATGCCAAGCTACCACCGCTGTCACTCTATGTGCACGTGCCTTGGTGCATTCGAAAGTGTCCATATTGTGACTTCAATTCGCACCAAGTCAGAGATGAGATTCCTGAATCACTCTACTTGGACCGACTCATTTCAGAACTTAAAAACGAGCAACACCTAACGTCTGGTCGACCCATACATTCGATCTTCATCGGTGGCGGGACACCTAGCCTTCTAAAACCGGAAAGCTACGCCAGATTACTTGAGGCTGTTAAATCAAACTACAGCCTAGAACCAGACGCTGAAATTACTATGGAAGCAAACCCTGGGACTTTTGAACAAGAGAAGTTTGAAGGGTTTGCAGATGCGGGCATCAATCGGTTGTCGATTGGCGTGCAGAGCTTTGATGATGATCGACTGAGAGCTCTTGGCCGAATTCATACAGGCGGCGAAGCCATTAAAGCCATTCAATCAGCAACAAAACTGTTTCAACGGACTAATATCGATCTGATGCACGGACTACCCGGTCAAACCCCGGACGCTGCGTTGAATGATCTTGAGCAGGCTATCGCATTCGAACCCGATCAAATCTCTTGGTATCAACTGACGATTGAACCTAACACAGAGTTTGCAGCCAAACCGCCCTCTCTACCGATCGAGGAGTCCTTATGGACTATTCAGGAGCAGGGCAGTGAACTGCTAAAACGTCATGGCTATGAGCAATATGAGATTTCGGCCTTCGCACGACCAGGCGGTGAATCAAAACACAACCTCAACTACTGGCAGTTCGGCGACTACTTAGGTATTGGAGCCGGCGCACACGCTAAGATTTCCCGCTGGGAGCAAGGTCAGCTGCTGATTGAACGTATTCATAAACAGCGCCAACCCAAGGCTTACATAAATGCCATCGACCCAGTTGCAGGTAGAGAGATCATAGAATCCGAGGCTCTGCCCTTTGAGTTTATGCTCAATGCCTTGCGCCTGAAATCGGGCGTTGCCACAGAGCTTTTTGAGCAGAGCACTGGATGTTCGATTGAACGTATAGAACCTCTGCTATCAAAAGCTCGTCAACGTGGAATGCTAATTGAAGACCCTGCCCGGATTGCTCCAACCCAAGAGGGGCAGCTGTTTCTGAATGATCTGTTGGAGATGTTTATCGATTGAGGTTGGCGACGATCTTAGGTATCTCACTGATCGTCTCAGCGTGCCAGTCAGCCTCCACCTCAATGGCCCACTCCAGACCTTCGGGGTTGACCCAAATGGTATGCATTCCCATCTCTTTTGCCGCCCGAATATCATTAATCGGGTGATCACCCACATGGACCACCTCATCAGCCTTGACCGAGGCAAATTCCAAAGCCTTTTCAAACATCAAAGGATGGGGCTTCGCAGTACCCACCCCGTCGGCATTAAATTGAAAGTCGAACCACTGAGCTAAGGGTGTTTTAGCCACCTCAGCATTACCGTTACTCAGTGCACCAATCAGCAACCCTTGATCTTTAAGTTGCTGTAACATGTCGATCACCTGGTCGTAGGGCGTGACCGCGTGGCGATGATGTAAAAACAAATCAAAAGCTGCGGCCGCTTTGGATTCCGCCTCTTGTTGGGTAAGCCCCACTGAGACCATCCCCTCTTCAAGCAGACGTATACGTGTTTCTGTCATGCTGTGTGCAATTTCTGGATAACGCTCTAATAGAGAGCGACGCAGTGCTGATCCTTCGGCAAGATCACTCAATGAATATCGCTCTGTGTAAGCTGGGACCTCGCGCTCTAGCCACTCCCATAGCAAATCGTTCGCTTTAATCACAACCGGGTGGACGGCCCATAAGGTATCGTCGAGATCAAAGGTGACACACTTAATTTTTTTCACGTCGTTTAGCCCTTGGGTGTGAATTTTGATAGATCGATTTAAGTTGCTTGAAGTCTAGGTGCGTATATATCTGAGTCGTACTGATATCGGCGTGACCTAATAGCTCTTGCACGGCACGAAGGTCACCAGAGCCGGCGAGCATTTCAGTCGCGAAACTATGACGCAGCCGGTGTGGGTATAAATTGCCTGCGACACCCGACTGTTCACCAAGCTCTTTCAAACGTTTCTCGACGCTGCGGGATGAGAGACGCTTGCCCAGTTTCCCGACAAACAGAGCCTCTTCATTGTAGTCTGCTAATGCCAAGCGCTCCTTGAGCCAAAGCTGAATGGCCTGCAGAGCCGCACCGCCCACCGGAACTTGGCGCATTTTGCGCCCCTTACCCTCAACGATGACGGAGCCTGAACCTAAATCGATATCGCTTAGATTAATACCAACCAGTTCCGATACGCGCAGCCCACTGGAATAGAGCAGCTCCATCATGGCTAGATCACGAATCTTTAAGGGATCATCTTGGGGCGTGTCTAACACCTCATTCAAGGTCTCAGAACTCAGTGTTTGTGGAAGACGGCGAGGGGCTTTCGGCGCTTTAATGGCCAGAGCGGGATTATGTTCGCAGATCGATTGCTGATTCAGATATCGATAAAAGCTACGAAGCGCAGACAGCATTCGTTGCAACGATCGGCCCGACAGACCCTCAGAGTGCAGCTCGGCCACCGCGTAACGCAGAGGGCGCTCAGAGAGCTCGAGCCAACTGGTGAATTCAATCAGTTGTAGCGTCTCTCGAAAGCGTTGAAGATCGCGCTGATAGTTGAAGACTGTTTTATCGGATAGCTGACGCTCGACACGCAGATGCTCGGTAAAGCGAAATTCTAAGTCGCTGTCCGAGCAACCCATGTTAGCCTCGAATATTCATCAAACGCGCAAGGATTCTGCTTAGAACTTCGCCGATATACGCCAAAAATAGCGTTCCTTGCGTAGACTGGAAGTAGTTGGCGTCGTATGAGCCAATCACCAGAAGACCTAAAGATTCGCCCTTCACTAGCGGTACCACAGCGCAAGATCCAACGGGCTTTTGAGGGTTTCGGAATAAGAATCGGGTCATCTGATCCGACAACTGTCCGCAGACCGGGCTTGATGAGTCGATCAACGGCTGAACAATTGACGTTTGACTGCGCGGCAACACTCTTAGTGAGTTAACGTCGAGCTCCGTATCCGAGAAGAGGATTAGCTCCACCTCATCGCCACTGAAGTCGCCACACAAGCTCTCTTCAAGTGCAATACTGACTTCATCAAAGCTGTCTGCCTCTAGCAGTGACAGAACCATCCGCTTGGTCTTACCGAACTGCCCGTCGTTATGACGCGCTGCTTCGATCATATCCGACAGGTGGATTTCGAGTGTATTGGCTTTTTCTCGCAGCATGCTGGTTTGACGTTCAACCAAGGAGACCGCCGAACCTCTCTGATGAGGTACCGTCAGCTTTTCAAGTAACCAGGTATGGTTCTCAAAAAAACTGGGATTCTGTGCAAGCCACTCTGCGACTTGGTTTTCATCTAGCGGTTGGCTCATAAGTAGATCTGCCCTTCGTAAACCGAACATACGGGACCAGTCATATTGACGGAGTGCCCTTCACCTAACCACTCAATCTCAAGATCACCACCAGGTAAGTGAACGGTAACTTTGCTATCGAGAAGGCCACGCAAACGACCTGACACGACGGCAGCACAAGCCCCAGTACCACACGCTTGAGTTTCACCTGCACCGCGCTCATAGACACGAAGATTCACCTCATTTTTGGAGATGACTTCCATAAATCCGATATTGGCACGACTAGGGAAGACAGCATGAGATTCCAGCTCTGGCCCCCAGCTCTCAACCGGCGCGCTGTCAATGGAATCAACGACCAAGACAGCATGAGGATTACCCATGGAGACAGCACCAAACTCAACAGTTTGACCTGAAGCCAGTTGGGTAGAGTAAGTCGTGCTCTTCTCTGTGAAGGTGGTAGGCACTTCGACCGGATCCAACTCTGGAGCACCCATATCAACTTCAACCAGATCGCGACCCACAATGTTCAACACCGCACGACCACGTGCTGTTTGCACCTTAATGGTATCTCGCAACACCAACCCTTTATCGCGAACAAATCGCGCAAAGCAGCGAGCGCCGTTGCCACAGTGCTCGACTTCACTGCCATCAGCATTAAAGATACGGTAACGAAAATCCATATCCGGATCGGATGGCGGTTCGACCAACAACATCTGATCAAAACCGACACCAAAATTACGATCCGAAAGTTGACGCACAAGGTCCGCGTTGACACGGACGCGTTGTGAGATGGCGTCAATGACCATAAAGTCATTGCCCAAGCCATGCATCTTAGTGAATCGCAGTAGCATCAGCCTTCCTCTGACAGCAATGATTCACCGCGCACAAGATCAGCAAACTGCTCACGCTCACGAACCACTTGGAAGCGCGCATCATCCACCATCACCTCAGCGGCACGGCCACGGGTGTTGTAGTTAGAAGCCATGACAAAGCCGTATGCGCCTGCCGAGCAGACTGCTAATAGATCACCTGGAGTCAGTGCCAACTTACGATCTTTGCCAAGGAAGTCGCCGGTTTCACAAATCGGGCCGACAAGATCCCAAACGGCCTCTTCCGCGGATGACTCTAGCTGAGCTGGAATAATCTCTTGGTAAGCGCTGTATAGCGACGGGCGAATCAGATCGTTCATTGCCGCATCGATAATGGCAAAGTTCTTCTCTTCATTACGCTTAAGGAACTCAACCTTGGTGAGTAGAATTCCCGCGTTCGCAGAGATCGAACGGCCCGGCTCAAACACTAACTTAAGCTGACGATCACCCAAACGATCAATGATGGCATCGATGTAATCTTTGGGCTCTGGTGGTGTCTCGTCGGTGTAACAAACCCCTAAGCCACCGCCAAGGTCGAGGTGTTCGATCAGGATACCCGCTTCCGCCAATCGATCGATCAATGCTAATAGGCGATCGAGCGCATCGAGGAAGGGATCGATTTCAGTCAACTGCGAACCGATGTGGCAATCAACGCCAACCACTTTAACGTTTGAAAGCTGAGCCGCTCGCTGATAAACCTCAAGCGCAGAATCAATAGCAATGCCAAACTTGTTCTCTTTAAGACCCGTTGAGATGTAAGGGTGCGTGCCCGCATCGACATCTGGATTCACACGGAATGAAACATCGGCCACCTTGCCTAACTCAGCAGCGACCGCATTAACACGTTCCAGCTCCGATTCAGACTCGATATTGAAACAGTGGATGCCAACCTCTAGCGCACGAGCGATCTCTGCAGCTTGCTTGCCAACACCAGAAAAGACCACTTTGGAAGGATCCGCACCTGCCAAAAGTACGCGTTCTAATTCACCCTGAGAGACAATATCAAAGCCTGCTCCCAACTTAGCCAATACATTTAACACAGCTAGGTTGGAGTTAGATTTAACCGCAAAGCAGACCAATGCATCGCGCCCTGCTAACGCGTCAGCATAAGCCAAATAGCCTCGCTCAAGGGCATCACGCGAGTAAACATAAGCGGGCGTGCCAACCGCATTTGCGATCTCTGCAACAGAGACGTCTTCCGCAAACAGTTGACCGTCGCGGTATTCAAAACTTTCCATTTTTTCTCTCTTAAGAGTTTGATTGCTGCGAAGTTTCAGCACCCGGCATCGACAATGGGCCCTTCTGACCGCATCCAACGAGTGCACAACAGAACACCAGTGCAAAGAACATTCGCATAATCCACTCCAATTACGACCAACCCTTAATGTGTCGGGTTTTGATCAATAAAATTAAAGCCAGAGTATACCCTGATAATAGGCTTGTAGGCGACCACGAAAGGCCTATTTAGCACGGACAAAGCTGCGGAAATCAGTATAATGAAATCAATGTTTACAGGAGGTTAGACAATGAGTGATGCGATCTATTTAGAGCGTGTTGAAGAGACCCTCAACGCACTCGAAGAGCTGTTAGACCATGCGGAGTCCGATTTGGACTATGACAATAACGGCGCGATGATGACGATTAAGTGCCCTGACCGAAGCCAAATTATCCTAACGCGCCAGCCTCCAGTAAAGCAGCTTTGGCTAGCAACCCGCACACAAGGTCTGCATTTTGACTACGATGAAGCTCAACAGGCTTGGGTTTTAGACTCGGACGGCTCGTTGCTACGAACTCATCTAATGGCTGCATTCGTCGATCAAACCGACGAGCAGCTCGACCTATCTGAGATCTAATTAATGAAAATACTTGTTACAGGTGCGGCCGGTTTTATTGGTTTTCACGTCAGTCAGTGGCTATGCAATCGCGGTGATGAGGTTATTGGTATCGATAATCTTAATGACTATTACGAAGTGAGTTTGAAAGAGGCGCGTCTCTCTCAATTGGAACCCCTATCGAACTTCCGCTTTATAAAACTCGACATCGCAGATCGTGATGGACTGGCTAATTTATTTGCAGAAGAGAAGTTTGATCGTGTTGTTCATTTAGCGGCGCAAGCGGGTGTTCGTTACTCCATTGAGAACCCGCATGCTTATGCAGATTCCAACCTTGTTGGATTTCTAAATATTCTTGAAGGTTGTCGCCACAATCAAGTGGAGCACTTGGTTTACGCATCATCAAGCTCAGTATACGGTGCAAACGAGACCATTCCGTTCAGCGAAAATAATAATGTCGACCACCCAGTTTCGCTGTATGCCGCCTCCAAAAAGGCTAACGAAGCGATGGCTCATAGTTACAGTCAACTCTACAACTTACCGACTACTGGCCTGCGCTTCTTTACTGTCTACGGTCCTTGGGGTCGTCCAGATATGTCGCCAATTCTTTTCGCAAAAGCGATTACGGAAGACAAACCACTGAAGGTGTTTAACTACGGTAAGCACCGCCGCGACTTCACCTACATCGATGACATCGTACAAGGCGTAGTGCGCACACTGGATAATGTAGCTCAACCCAATCCGGAGTGGTCTGGCTTAGATCCTGATCCAGCAACATCAAAAGCGCCTTGGCGCATCTACAACATCGGCAATAGCCAGCCTGTAGAGCTACTCTACTACATTGAGTGCATTGAGAAGGCGTTAGGAAAAACAACCGAGAAGGAGTTACTGCCTCTACAACCTGGCGATGTTGAGCATACCTATGCAGATGTAGCCGCTCTGATGTGCGACACTGGATACCAGCCCAACACACCGATTGAAGAGGGTGTAGAGAAGTTTATAGCCTGGTTTAAGTCCTACTACGGTTAATTAGTGATTAAACTTTGAACCTGTTGATAGAGGCGCTCCATAGCGCCTCTATTTTTTTCTACCACCCTGATGCCCGCTTTAGACATTACGTAGTTATCATTGCCGAGCAAAACCCTAATCTGCTCAGCCAATTCTTGTTCGCCTTGCACCTGCACCAATGCACCTTCACTTTTCAGCGTCGAGATAATCGAGTGGAAGTTATAATCACTTGGCCCCATGACAATTGGCAAACCAAGTGCGGCCGGCTCAAGCGGATTGTGCCCTCCCGTACCAGAGAAGCTTCCACCGACGAAGGTTAGATCCGCAGCAGCGTAGTAAGAGAACATTTCACCCAACGAGTCGCCTATCCATATATCTATATTGCTATCGGCCGTAGATAGTGATCGCTTACTTACATGATCGGAATAGTCTTTAGCCAACTGATAAACAGAGTCAAAACGCTCTGGATGGCGGGGTACGAGAATGAGTACCGGACGCTGATCTTGTGGAATGACACGCCAAGCATCCAACAAAATCTTATCCTCACCCTGATGGGTACTGGCAGCCACTAGCACTTTGCGGGCAAAAGCAGCTTTCCACGCTTTACCTATTTGAATCTGATCTTCAGGAAGATCGATATCGAATTTGATACTACCAGAAACCAGCAGTCGATCCTCTGGCATACCCAAGCTCTTAAACCTTTCTGCATCCGACTCATGCTGGGCTAGCAAAAGCGAAATTGAATTTAACGTATCCTTGGTCAACCCTGAAAAGCGCTTATATCCCTTGAATGACTTCTCAGATAGACGAGCATTTGCCAGAACGATGGGAATCTTCCGACTTGATGTAGCTGTCAAGAGATTCGGCCAAATCTCTGTCTCAACAATGAGCAGTAATTTTGGAGAGTGAGCTCCGAAAAACAGTGTAAAGAAGATCGGTAGATCCCATGGCAGGTAACGGTGCTCGACTCGCCCCCCAAAACGCTGTTTTACCTGTGCCGCTCCCGTTGGTGTGGTCGTTGTGAAAAGGACCGACTCACCCTGATCTAAAAGCCTCTCAACAAGCGGGCTAATCGCAATGGTTTCACCAACAGAAACCGCGTGAATCCAGATCGGTCTGCCTAGTGTTTTCTGCTGAATACCAAAACGTTCAATCAAACGCTGTCGATAAGCGGTGGCTTTAAAGCTACGAACTAACAGGCGAAAAACGAACAGAGGCAGCAGAAGAGTATAAAGCGCGGAGTAGAGCAGCCTAGCCATCTAGCTGCTCACTAAATTGCATGCGATGAAGTTGAGCATACGCCCCATCCAAAGCCAGTAGCTCTGCATGAGTACCGCGCTCCACTATTTGACCCTGATCCATTACGACGATCAGATCAGCTTTTTCAATGGTGGAGAGGCGATGTGCAATGATAAGCGTTGTACGCCCCTTAACGACCTCATCGAGTGCTTCCTGGATGTGTCGTTCCGACTCTGTATCCAGTGCAGAGGTTGCCTCATCAAGAATCAGGATAGGTGCATTTTTCAAAATAGCGCGAGCGATCGCAATACGCTGACGCTGACCACCTGAGAGAAGCACGCCACCCTCGCCAATCTCAGTTTCAAGACCTTTGGGCAGTCGCTCAACAAACTCCATGACATGCGCAGCCTCTGCTGCCACTTTAATCTGTTCTGGATTCGATGATGCAAGCGCACCATATGCAATATTGTCAGCGATCGTGCCGTTAAAAAGCACAACTTGCTGGTTAACTAACGCAATTTGTTCACGTAGCGACTCTAGCGTACAGGACTCAATCGCTTGGCCATCCAATAACAACTCACCACGCCAACCATCATTAAAGCGAGGTAAAAGGCTGACCAGCGTCGATTTACCCGAGCCTGACTTACCTACCAACGCAACGGTCGTTCCTGCAGGAATATCCAAATTAATATGCTTCAGCGCATCATCCTGAGTCCCAGGATAAGCAAAGCTTAAATCTGAGAATTTAAGATCACCAACCGCTCGACCAAGCTCAATCGATCCGGTGTCGACTTCAACCGGCTCATCCATTACCGCAAAGACACCCTCTGAGGCGGCAATACCGCGTTGAATCTTAGTATTCACATCGGTGAGCAATCGAAGAGGCTTAGTAATTAAACCTGCAGCAGTAAGAAAGGCTACAAAACCACCTGTACTCATTCCTGACATGACATCTGGATGCATCGCAATGAACATCAGTGCCGCCAAAGCGATCGCAACAAGCACTTGAACGATCGGGGTATTAATAGATTGAGTAACCACCAATTTCATAAACTGGCGTCGATTCAAATCACTTGCCTGAAAAAACCTCTGTTTTTCAAATTCTGAGCCGCCAAATACCCTAACGACCTGGTAACCTTTAACGGCTTCAGATGCGGCATCAGTGATGTCAGCCACCGACTCCTGAATTTTGCGTGACTGTCTTCTCATACGCTTTGAAGCAATCATCACAACCACTCCGATTAGAGGAGCAGCGGCGACAAAAATTAGGGTGAGCTTCCAGTTTAGGTAAAGCATGTAGCCAAACAAGCCAATAACGGTCATGCCTTCTCGAAGTCCTACCTTAACAGCGTCAGTCACAGCTTCGGTCACCTGCTCAACGTTATAGGTCATCTTGGCCAAGATCTGGCCACTGGAGCTCGCAGAGTAGAATGCAGTGGGCAGTTTTTGCAAGGTATTGAACAGGTCGACTCTCAAACCATGAATCGTCTGCCTGGCAATGTAGGCAATACAGTAAGAGCCGACAAAGGTCCCCAGACCTCGGCCAGCAAAAATAGCAACGACCATAACCGCAAGTAGATAGCGCTGATCAAAGCTGCCAGACTCAACAGAATTAACGACCATCTCTAACCACTTTGCAGAAGCTGCCTGAGAGGCCCCATAAATCGCATAGCCAATGAAACTAAAGAGAAAGCCATGCCAATAAGGTTTTACATACCCTAGTAAGCGATGATAAAGATGCCAACTTGACTGAGTTTGACTCACAAAAATCCTTTAATGCTCTAATCGAACCTATTTTGAGCTAAGTATACCTCAGCAAACAGCATCCTGTGTTGATTGAGTGTCAGTGCAGCATTAAACTCGTAATACAGCAATAACTAACAGTTTATGCCTAATAAAACAGTCCACTCAATCTTCTCTCCAGCTTACTGGCCGACATGGTTAGGTCTAGGGCTATTACGTCTCGTTAATACCTTACCCTTTCAGACTCAGCTTGGTGTAGGGAAATGGCTTGGCCTAGCTCTTTTTTATCTAGCACCTAAGAGAAGGCATGTCGTCTATATAAATCTCAAGCTATGCTTTCAAGAACTCGATGAGACCCAGCTCAAGAAGATGGTAAAACAGGTTTTCATTGAAAATGGCATTGGCATTATTGAGACAGCAATGGCATGGTGGAGCCCTCGTGAAGACTTTCGTCGCCGAGTTACTATTGAAGGTAAAGAGCACTTAGAAGAGGCTCTGTCAAAAGGCAAAGGCGTCATCTTATTGGGCGCACACTTTTCCACCTTGGATTTAGGCGGGCTACTTTTCTCACTGTTTTTTCCACTACATACAATGTACCGTCCACACAACAACTTACTCATGGACCAGGTCATTACAAAGGGGCGTTTAAGGTCAATTGACTCCATGATCGATCGATCTGACTTTAGATCAGTATTGAAAGCGCTAAAAAGAAATGAGATTGTTTGGTATGCACCCGATCAAGATTTCGGCCCGACCAACTCTGTCTTTGCACCCTTTTTTGGTGTGCCTGCAGCCACAGTCCCAGCAACCGCTAGATTGGCAAAAATGAGCAAATCTCCTGTGATCATGCTGTCACACCACCGCTCAATTGATGGGCAATACATCTTAAGAGTGCATCCGCCAGTAGAGCCCTTCCCATTGGATGATGACGTTGCCTCTGCAACTCGTATAAACCAAGAGATCGAAAAAGGCATTCGCTATGAACCTACACAGTATATGTGGGTACACAGACGATTTAAGACCCAACCAAACTTAATTAAAAATAAGCTTTATCAATAACTTATGGAAAATCAAATAAAACTACCTATTAGCGTCATCATAATTACCAAAAATGAATCTGACATAATCTCTGAGTCCTTAAGCTCAGTAATTGATTGGGTTGATGAAGTAGTTTTAGTTGACTCATATAGTGATGATGGAACGGAAATTATAGCGAAAAACATGGGAGCCAAGGTTATACAGCGTGAATGGCCTGGCTATGGCCCTCAAAAAAGATTTGCAGAATGCCAAGCAACAAATGATTGGATTCTAAACATAGACGCTGATGAAGTTGTAACTCCCGAACTCTGTGATGAAATACGAAAAATATTCAAATCATCAATGAATGCAGATGGTTTCAAAATTTCAATAAAGGACCAATTCATTGGTAGTGACAAACTTAGTTCATATACTCCTTACAGGCCAGTAAGGTTGTACAACAAAATGGTTGGTCGTTATCGGAATAGTATCGTTCATGACCGTGTTATCATGCCTAGGCACGCTAAAATAATGAGCTTAAAAAACTGTATTGCTCATAAATCTTTTAGATCATTTCGAAAAAGAGTTGAGAAGATGAACGATTACTCTGACGATCAGGTTAAAGATATGATTTCTAAAGGAAGACGCTTATCGAATGCTAGAATAGTTTTTGAGCCGATCATTAGTTTTATTAAATGCTACGTAATTAGAGGGTATTGGCGAGATGGCTTATTCGGATACATATATTCAATTAATTTTGCTTACAGCAGGTTTTTACGATCAATAAAACTATTTGAGGCTAATAGCAAAAAGAGCAAATAGATTGTCTATTTTAATTGTAACTCAAACCTTTCCACCTAGGATGGGGGGGATGGAAGCAGTGATGTTATCACTAGCAAATCATTTTTCGGACGAAGGTTATGAAACCCTGGTAGCTGCCGATAAACCCTATAACTCCCCAACCGCTTTTAAGCATAGATCATTCAATGTCCCTAGGTTTTTTAGGCCCTGGTTAAAAAAGTGTTATTTAAACTTAAGCGCCTTCTCACCGGACTTTACCCTGTGTGATAGCTGGAAAAGTGTTGCAGCAATACCTAAAAATCACGGCAAACTCGTTGTGTTAGCGCATGGGCAAGAGTTGCTATTTGATAGCGACAGCAAAAAAACAAAAATTAGCAAATTCTTAAATAGAGCCGATCTAGTCGTAGCCAGTTCAAATATGACGGCTAACCTTGCAAAAGCATTAACCACAAAGCCAGTCATTACAGTATATCCGACATACATGCTGGCAGAATCAATTGAAACACCGTCACAAAAAGTGCATGCCAATCTTTTATCGCTCTGCCGCTTGGATCGACGCAAAGGGCTCATTGAATCTGCACATGCTTTGGCAAACCTGAGCTATAAAGGAATAGAATTTCACTGGAATGTTGCCGGCTCAGGGCCAATTGAGCAGGAGCTCAGGGAACTGATTTCTGAATTAAATCTATCTGAAAAAGTGACTTTTCATGGCAAGGTAGACGATCAAACAAAAGAGTCTCTGCTTAATAAAGCCAGCCTCTTTATTATGCCCTCTTATCAGCTTGGTCGATCCCTTGAAGGCTTCGGAATTAGTTATATCGAGGCTGCCAAAGCGGGTTTAGCGTCAATCGCTGGCAACATTGGAGGAGCACCTGAAGCCGTTTTGGATGGTCAAACTGGCTGGTGTGTAGATGGTAGTAGTATATGCGCGATTCAAACTGCTTTAGAAGAAGCCCTTTACTCAAATGATCTGTTAGAGAAACTTGGAACAAACGCAAAGTGTCGGTTCGATAAAGAGCTTAGCGGACCTAAAGTATTTAAGCAGTTGCTTCACTCTATGAGGGATTTATAGAGAGCGTGAGTAGCTTCAAGCATGGCCTGTTTAGTGAAACCCGCTTGTTCTTTCACTGCATTAACTCGATCTTTTAACTGAGTTCGTGTTTTGGTTATGAGATCCGAGCTTTCAGAAACAGTCACTCGCCCAGCATTAAAGGTGGCTGCCAAAATCTCACCCACTCCACCATGATCATAACCAAATACCGGCCTACCCAGGGAGAGAGCTTCTAGGACGGTTCTACCAAAGGATTCCGGTTTCGTTGAGAGTGAGTAGACAATTTCGCTGATCGAAAAAATTTCGCGAATATCTCTTCTCGCTCCCGTGAAGGTAACTCGCTGCTCTAGACCAAGGTCTTTCACCCTCTGGTAAAGCTCTTGGGCGTACTCTTTTCTTTTTGGGTCCTCACCGCCGACGATGATCGCATGAATATCTTCATAATCTGAGGCAAGAGAGCTGATTAGATCTAAGAAATCATTATGCCCTTTCAAACGGGTTAGTCGCCCGGGCAGGCAGAGCAGGCGCTTTCCTTCTAATTGTGGAAACTCAGTAAAAAAAGCCTGCTTCCACTCGGGGCTAGCTTGATAGCCATAAGGCCACTCTGCGGGCTCAACACCGCGATAAATGAGATGAATATTACTCTCAGGTGTCTCTGGGTAATTCTTTAATATGTAATCGCGAACGGTCTCAGAAACGGCTATTACCGCCTCTCCTCGACACATGATTTGTGAATACTTACTAACCGAATAAAGTCCGTGAACTGTAGTCACTAATTTAGGTCTAGTCGTTTTTGGTAGACCGTTCCACGCAAACCATGCGACCCAAGCAGGCATCCGAGATCGAAGATGTAGAATGTCGGGCTGCTCATCTTTCAAGAATTTTCGAAATGCCCAGATATGTCGAAAGGTCAGTAGAGACTTTTTACCTAAATCCCACTGAATGTGTCGACTGCCCTCATCTTCTAACTGCTGAACCATGCCGCCACCAGCCGAAACTACGATTGATTCATGCCCGTGATCGACAAGGTACTTAGCAACTTCCAAAGTGCCTTTTTCTACCCCGCCACCATTCAGAGCAGGTAAGACTTGAACGACTTTCATCTAGAGACGAAGGTCCGTTTCTGACTGCTCAAAGAGGTACTTTAGATCGTAAAGAACATGCGTATCACGTCCCCAAGATCTAAGGGTATCTAATCCATACTCTTTGAACTGATTATGCGCGACAGCGATGATGATGGCGTCATATTGATCTGGATGGGGTTGTGACACCAACTCGACACCATACTCCTGTTTAGCCTCTTCAGCATCGACCCAAGGATCATGAATATCAACAGTGACACCGTAGGTTTCTAGAACCGAGACAATATCGAGCACTCGAGTATTTCGAAGGTCTGGGCAGTTCTCTTTAAACGCCAATCCCATAACGAGAATGCGACTGTCATTAACATGAATGCGACGCTTCAGCATCGCCTTAACCAACTCGTCTGCAACAAAAGCCCCCATCCCATCATTGATGCGACGACCTGCAAGAATAATATCAGGTATGTAACCAGCAGATTGAGCTTTATAGGTCAGGTAATAGGGATCAACTCCTATACAGTGCCCACCTACAAGCCCTGGACGGAATGGTAAGAAATTCCACTTGGTGCCTGCCGCTTTGAGAACCTCTTCGGTATCAATACCCAAGCGATTAAAGATAATCGCTAGCTCATTAATCAAGGCAATATTAAGGTCTCGTTGGGTGTTCTCAATAACCTTTGCAGCTTCTGCTACACGGATACTGCTGGCCTTAAAAGTACCTGCATCAATGACAGAGGAGTAGAGTTGATCCACAAAGTCTGCGACCTCAGGTGTGGAGCCAGAGGTCACTTTCATAATGTTGACCAGTCGATGAGTTTTATCGCCTGGGTTAATTCGTTCAGGACTGTAGCCCGCATAAAAGTCTTCGTTGAAAACCAAACCTGAGCCAGCCTCAATCACAGGGATACAATCTTCCTCTGTAGCACCTGGGTATACCGTCGACTCATAAATAACAATCGAGCCTGGGGTGATGACACGACCAAGCAGTTCAGACGCTTTAATCAATGGCGTAAGGTCTGGCTGTTTATGACCATTAATAGGGGTTGGTACAGTCACTACAAAGATTGAACAATCTTTAAGTTCTGACTCTTCAGCAGTAAAGCTTAGGCTCTGCGCTTCACTCAGTTCTTCTGGGCTAACCTCAAGCGTTGAATCTTTGCCACTGGACAACTCATCAATACGTGCTTGGTTAATATCGAACCCAACAACCGAACGACTCTTTCCAAACTCAACAGCTAACGGCAAACCAACATAGCCAAGCCCAATAATGGCTATTTTTGCTTCATCATAGTTTGGCAGTTTTACAGCCATGCTCTCTCCAAAATAATCTCTGCGCAGCGGGTTGCTTCTCGAAAATTCGACACTGGATTGGCCGGTTTTTGGTCGGCTGTAGCACCCACTAAACCTTGCTCAACCAATGAGTCGATGCCCTGTTGCGTTCTTGAATTAGTCGTAGATTCTAAACGTATCAGCGAAACAGTGCACCCGGCGGTTAATGCTTCATAGACCATTGAGACACTGTCTGAGCTGACAATCACCTGTTCGGTGGTTGCTAAAGTGCTGGGTAACCAATCACTATCGACTGAATCAGGCTCAATTAATCTGATGCTCGTTTTCGATCTAAGTTGTTGTAATAGGTCGTTGGGAGTTCTTCGAGAGGTCGCTACATTCAATAAACCAATGGATGGTTCAGTTAACTGGTCGATCTGCTCAATAATGCGGGCATCATCCCAGATCACGTGCTTGCTTGGCCCACCTAAAAGCACCAGTCGACTTTCCGGCTGTTTTTTAGACGGCTTCATTCGATTAATTGCTCCCTTGGTAGTCACTACACGATCAAAAGCGGGGGGCGCATCATGTTCTGGGACCAGAGCAAAATTAAAGAAGCTGTAAGGGAGAGATGGACGCATCAGTACGACATTTTTCGCCCCAAAGCGAACAGTGAGCGCCCAATTCCAAAAGTGAGTGGCTCGACCTGCACTGATAATCAATTTGGGGCGATCTGTAGCAAACAGTGCGCTACTCACACCCTTCAGTGGAAGGGTTTTGAATGTCAGATTCGGTTTAAACTCAAGCAACGCTTCTACCAATCCAAGGGACTGATTAATGTGCCCGGGCTTTCCATCACTGATGATCCAGATATCTGCCACAACAAACCTTTTCGCATATAGATCCCTAAGGATAAACAGTTCCCGCCCTAAACACACTTCAATTTAATAAATATCGATTCCAATTTTCCCTCTATGGCTTACAATTGATCGATTAAATTTTGGCGCACTGTATCGACTCAACAGAACAGTTGTAATTTTAGGAAGATTTTCATGGCAGCATTTGGTTCTCTCTTTATGCCAGAGATGGCGATAACTTGGTTTGATGGCGACAGCTGGAGCCCAACTGAAGTGGTCGCTAGTGACTCCATCTCATTTCACCCTGGCGCACATGTGCTGCACTACTCAAGCACCTGCTTTGAGGGGTTAAAAGCATTTCGCCATGCTGATGGTTCAGTCAAAATTTTCCGTATGGACAAGAACATTGAACGCTTTGCGCAGAGCAGCCGCCTTCTTGGTTTACCTGAGATTGATAAGGGGCAGACGCAGCAAATGATCGAGTCAATCGTTCGTCAGTACGCTGCAGATGTACCAGAACCACCGGGTTCGATGTACATTCGCCCGACACACATTGGTACTGAGCCTGCAATTGGTAAAGCGGCGGTGCCATCGGTTACCTCATGTCAATACATCCTTCTATCACCTGTAGGTGATTATTTCGCAGGTGGCGATAAAGCACTTCGCCTACTGGTCGACGATGAAGCGATGCGCTGCCCTCCACACATGGGCATGATCAAAAGCGGTGGTAACTACGCTGCAGCCATGGGGCCTATCTTAAATGCCAAGGCACAATACCAAGCGGATCAGGTACTCTTCTGTCCAGGTGGTGACGTTCAAGAGACCGGCGCTGCGAACTTCCTGCTTATTGATGGCAACCAGATCATCACAAAAGCATTGGATGAGAGCTTCCTGCACGGTGTCACTCGTGACTCGATTCTGACATTAGCTCGTGATCTAGGCATGGATGTTCAAGAGCGCCAGCTTTCAGTAGATGAGCTTCTGGAACGTGCTGCAAAACCGGGTTGTGAAGCGGCTTTGTCGGGTACGGCAGCTGTTCTAGCCCCTGTAGATACTCTGATCTACAAAGATAAAGAGTACAAAGTCGGTAACGGTGGAATCGGCGAGACTACCGTTAAGCTTCGTCGTGCACTGAATGACATTCAGTGGGGTAAGGCCGAAGACCCGCACGGCTGGTTAACCCACCTATAAATTTTCAACTAAAAAGGGGCATCAGCCCCTTTTTATTTAGCGTATTTCTAACAGTACTTTCCAGACATTAGAAACGGCCTCTCGCATCTCAGACAGGGCATCTTTTGTTACCACTCCCTTCGCGTTTTGTAGAGTCTGGCGATGGCCTAATGCGCGGTAGGTTTTATAACTCTCGCTTAACACTTCAGCCTGCGTTTGATTCAAATAACCCGCATCCGCCAGAGCCTCAATAATGCGCACGTTATCAGTGAACTTATAAAGCGCAGCTGACTCTTTGGCGTATCTGAGCACAAGGTACTGCACCGCAAACTCGATATCGACAATACCGCCAGCATCCTGTTTGATATTGAACGCCTCTGAACCCTCTGCACTGCCAAGATGATCACGCATCTTCTGACGCATTGCGATCACCTCTTCACGTAACGATTCAGTGTCCCTCTCTTTACAAAGGACTTTAGCACGCACCGTTTCAAATTCGGCTTTAAGTCGACTCGACCCTGCCACTACACGGGCACGAACCAGAGCCTGATGCTCCCAGGTCCAGGCTTCGTTCAGTTGATAGGCCTCAAAGGCATTCAAGGAGCTGACCAAGAGTCCAGAATTGCCCGAGGGTCGCAGACGCATATCGACCTCATAAAGCTGACCCGAGGTAGTAAAGGTATTCAATATATGAATGATGCGCTGACCTAGACGCGTGAAAAAAACGTCATTGGCTATCTCTTTATTACCGCCAATGGTCATTAGGTTACTGGGCGCATCATGCACAAAAACCAGATCCAGATCCGATCCATAAGATAGTTCAATACCCCCCAATTTACCAAAGCCGATTATGACAAAATCTTGATCGCATGGAACTCCTGCCGATCGCTGCGGCGTGCCATATTTAGTTGTCATATCGCGCCATGCGATCTGCAAAACCGCCTGAAGAATTGCTTCTGCTAGCCAGGTTAAGTAATCACTCACTTTCATCAGAGGCAATGCACCTGTGATATCCGCAGCAGCCACTCGCAGAATATGGGCATTTCTAAAGTAACGCAGCGCTTCCATTAACTGCTCAATGTCATCCTCTGGGATACGCATCAACTGCTGTCGTAACTCATTGGATAAAGCTTGTGCGTCCGGTGGATTGAACAGTGATGATGCATCAATCAGCTCATCAAGAAGGACCGGTTGATGAGCTAACTTCTCTGCAAACCATGGACTGGCTGAACAGAGCTTTACCAACTGCGCTCGAGCACTGGGGTTTTCGGCTAGCAGAAGAAGATAGGCTGAACGACGCACTACAGCTTGAATCAGCTGCAAAACCCGCTCCAAAGTCTCTTCTGCGTTTTCCACGCCCGACAGATCCCGGAGCAAACGAGGCAGCAGATCCAACAAACGCTCCTGCCCGACATTTTGCAACGCCTGTACCGTTCTTAACTGGCGCAGCGATACCAGTGCCTTCAACGCTCGATCGGTTTCGCTGTAACCCAGCTCTGTCAGATAGTGAGCCAGCGCCTCCTGATCTGCAAACTCCTCATGCCAGAGGCCCGTAAGATGCGCATCGCTCTCAGTTTGCTCGGCATTGCCTTCCTGATCCACTGGTGCAATAACATCTGCAAAGTGCTGTGAGACTCGACTTCGATGCTCATATAGCTCTGTTAAAAGCGCCTCTGGACTCGTAAAGCCCATGGAGTAGGCAAGGCGCTGCATACCGAGATCATCAGCTGGTAGCTCTTGGGTCTGCTTATCGGCTTGCGCCTGAATCGCATGTTCCACATTACGCAGGAAGACGTAGGCATGGGTTAGCTCTGTCACAACCACGTCTGGAATGCCGACTACCTCTGGGAGAAGTGGCAATATGTTGCACAACTCTCGTTGCTGCAAACGTGTATCACGCCCGCCGCGGATTAGCTGAAAGGCTTGAGCGATGAACTCAACCTCGCGAATACCTCCGGCTCCCAACTTAACGTTATTCTCACGACCCTTTAAACGGTTCTCACGCTCAATCATCCCTTTCATTTCACGCAAAGATTCAAAGGCGCTGTAGTCAATGTACTTACGATAGACAAAGGGGCGCAGATCCTGCATCAACTGGGCGCCAGCTTCCTTATCACCCGCGATGATACGCGCTTTGATCAACGCATAACGCTCCCACTCACGCCCCTGTGTCTGGTAGTACTGCTCCATGGCATCAAAACTGGCAACCAATGGACCAGAAGATCCAAACGGACGCAGACGCATATCGACACGGAATACAAAGCCCTCGGCCGTGGGGGCATCTAAAACACGAATCAATCTTTTACCCAGTCGTGTAAAGAACTCTTGGTTGGATAGTGAACGGCGGCCACCTTGGGTTTCGCCATTGGCGGGGAAGGTAAACATCAGGTCGATATCCGAGGAGAGATTGAGCTCATGTGCCCCCAATTTGCCCATTCCAATGACGGCCATGCGTTGCAAATTTCCATCTAAGTCCATTGGCTCACCCAGATCTTTGACTAGATCTTGGTGCAGCCAATTCAATGCTGCATCAGTAGTGGCATCGGCCAGTTCGGAGAGCATCCGGGTGGTTTCTGTTAGATCGGCCAATCGGTTCAAGTCGCGCCAAATAATTCTAACCATGGCCAATCGACGCAGGCGACGCAGCGCAACACTCAGTGCCTCTTCACTCCCCACAGCTTCAACAGCCGCCAACACTTGCGCTGTTAAAGCACCTGTTGGAAGCTCACCAACATCAAGGTTTAACTGCTCAATCAATTCGGGATGACGCTGCAGCTGATCCGCAACATAGTCAGATCCCAATAGCACTCGATCTAACTCCGCCAACCGATTGTGATCTGATTCAAGCAGATCTCTTGCTGCTGAAACCTTTTGCTGCTGTTTTTCTAGGTAGTCATTCAATATCGCTGTCACTCAAACCACTCCGAAATCTTGCCAATAGGACTAATATACTGCGTTCAGTTATAAGAGGAACAGGACTTAAATCAAATTGCACCAATACTGTGCAAAAGCTCAATTTAAGCCCTACTTTAGTATTGACCTTTGAGTCAGAATGACACAATCTTAAACGAGTAAGCAGAGTGCTGGCGTTGGGTATTAAAGATTATTTGATCAAAACACCCCGTTATACCGTAACTTTCAGACAATTTTTAACGATGAATGTCGATGAAAATGACTCACTGAAAATTGTTGGCACACTAGTTGCTGTGGAAAAAGAACAACAACCTACTCAAAAGAGGATCTACATAATGGCTAAGAAAGCTTTACTAACCGCTTCTATCCTTGCTGCAACAATGACTGCTGGTGCAGTTCAAGCAGCTACTCTTGACGATGTTAAGAGCCGTGGCACCCTAACTTGTGGTGTATCTACTGGTCTTGCAGGCTTCTCTCAAAAAGATGAGAACGGCAAATGGAGCGGTCTCGACGTTGATATGTGTCGTGCGGTTGCAGCTGCAGTACTTGGCGATTCAGAAGCTGTTCAATACAAACCGCTAACCGCTAAAGAGCGTTTCACTGCGCTAGCGTCTGGCGAAATCGACATGCTATCTCGTAACACGACTTGGACTCACACTCGTGATACATCACTAGGTATCAACTTTGCTGGTACTAACTACTACGACGGTGCGTCATTCATGGTCATGAAAGACCTAGGCGTATCAAGCGCAACTGAGCTAGACGGTGCAAACGCATGTATCCAAGCGGGTACCTCTACTGAGCTTGCAATCGCTGACTACTTCCGTGAGAACGGCATGTCATACAAAGCGGTTACTTTCGATACCTCTGACCAAACTCGTCAAGGTTTCGAATCAGGTCGTTGTGACTTCCTAACATCAGACGGTTCTCAGCTAGCGGCACTTCGTATCGGTCTAGCTAACCCAGGCAATGCAGTGATTCTTCCCGAAGTTATCTCTAAAGAGCCTCTAGGCCCAGTAGTTCGTCAAGGCGATGACCAGTGGTTCAACATTGTTAAGTGGTCTCTAAACGCAATGATCGAAGCAGAAGAGCAGAAGGTCACTTCTGCAAACGCAGCTGACATGAAAGCGAACGGCAACCCAGCTAACAAGCGTCTACTAGGTGCTGAAGGTGAACTAGGTGCTAACCTAGGTCTAAGTGCTGACTGGGCTTACAACATCATCACTCAAGTAGGTAACTACTCAGAGTCGTTTGAGCGTAACGTGGGTATGGATTCACCACTTAAGCTAGCACGTGGTATCAACGCGTCTTGGCGTGATGGCGGTATCCTATACGCACCAGCTATGCGCTAAAACCGAAGCGATCTAAAAAGGGGCACAACAGTGCCCCTTTCTGCGTGAAAGCACTCTATTTTTAGGTTAATTCAATGTTCAAACAAAAAACCATTGAAGAGGTTAAGTCAGCGAGCCGTAAATCGAGCTCCGGAACCACCTCCAACGCCTTTTATAACAACCCACGCATCCGCGGTTTCTTCTATCAGATCGCACTGGTCGCTGGGTTGCTCTATTTCTTTGGCACCATCATTGGCAACACGCTGGCCAACATGGAAGCGACGGGGATCAAAACCGGTTTCGACTTCTTAGGCGCAGCTGCAGGCTATGATGTCTTGATGTCGTTGATCTCCTTTGAGTCGACCGACACCTACGGACGAATATTTGTTGTCGGTTTCTTAAACACCCTTTTGGTCTCGGCCATCGGTATCTTCTTCGCGACGCTACTTGGATTTATCTTTGGTGTGGCGCACTTCTCGCATAACTGGTTGATTCGTAAGATTGCTCTGGTCTATGTAGAAATCTTCCGAAACGTACCGCTTCTGCTACAGGTGTTCTTCTGGTACTTCGCCGTTCTATCCAGTCTGCCTGGCGCTCGCCAAAGCTTGAGTTTAGGCGAAGCTGTGTTCCTCAACGTTCGCGGCCTCTACCTACCTAAACTGATTGGCGGCGATCTATCATCTTTGGTCTGGATCGCTTTAGGCGCTGCCGTTGCAGGAATTTTTGTACTGCGTCGCTGGGCCAAAAAACGTCAAGAGCTGACCGGCCAACAGTTCCCTGTGCTGAAGACCAGCATCGCCATGGTGATTCTATTTCCATTAATTGTTGCAGCGTTAACGGGCTTTCCATTCACCGTTGAATACCCAGCTCTAAAGGGCTTTAACTACTTCGGTGGTATTACCGTCATCCCAGAGCTGATGTCGCTTGCCATTGCGCTGTCGGTCTACACTGGTGCATTCATTGCCGAAGCCGTGCGTGCAGGTGTGCAATCGATTCCACACGGTCAAACAGAAGCGGCTCGCAGCATTGGTTTGCGTGAGAATAAGATCATGTCATTGATCATCGTGCCTCAGGCAATGCGTGTCATTGTGCCGCTACTTAACTCCGAGTATCAGTCACTGGTGAAGAACTCTACGCTAGCGGCGGCGGTCGGTTATCCCGATCTATTCAACGTATTTGTCGGCACCGCTCTTAACCAGACTGGACAAGCGATTGAGACCATCTTTATGACCATTATCGTCTACTTTGTGGTCAATATGGTGATCTCGTTCCTCATGAACCGATTTAACAGCGCGGTTGCGTTGGTGAGCCGATAGGAGAGCATAATGAAAGAATTTCAGCCTATTGCAGCCCGCCCGGCACCGATTAAAACCGTCGGTTTTACAGCCTGGCTGCGTGACAACCTTTTCTCTTCGATCCCGAACTCGGTCGTAACCCTTTCAGTCATTGCACTGTTGGCTTACTACCTACCACTTATCTTTGACTGGGCTTTTTGGTCGGCAAATTTCACCGGCACCACAGAAGATGCCTGTGTCAAAGAGGGGGCTTGTTGGGTCTTTATTAACGCTTGGTCTTACCAATTCTTCTATGGGACTTACCCTGTTGAAGAGGTATGGCGTATCAACCTAACCCTAGTCTTACTAGTGATGGTGATTGCGGCGTCATTCACGCTACCAAAATCGATTCGCCTGAAAGCTTCCATCACATCTTGGTTACTACTACCGATTGTGGGTATCGCTATCCTAGATGGTCGTTGGTTAGGTCTAGAGGTTGTCAGTACTGACCTTTGGGGTGGATTTACGCTCAACGTCTTTATGGCAGCCGCCAGCATTATCGTCGCCTTCCCATTCAGCTTCCTGTGGGCTTTGGGCCGTCGCTCAGAGATGCCATTTATCCGATCTGTTTCAGTTATCTTTATCGAGTTCTTCCGTGGTGTTCCGGTACTGTCGCTCTTCTTCATGGGCTCAGTCATGCTGCCACTCTTCTTTGCAGAAGGAACGAACGTCGATAAGTTGATTCGTGTCTGGTTGGTATTGATCTTCTTCATGTCAGGTTACATGGCAGAAGTGTTCCGTGGTGGTTTCCAAGCTGTCCCGTCGGGTCAATACGAAGCGGCAGATTCGATCGGCCTTAGCTACTGGCAGAAGATCCTGTTGATCATCTTGCCGCAGGTTATCAAAGTGTCGATGCCGAACATTCTGGCTACCTTTGTCATGCTGTTTAAGAACACAACCTTCTTGTTGATCATCGGCATCCCAGAAGTCGTTCAAACACTACAGACAGCTCTGTCTAACTCCTACTGGCTAGGTGGCCATGCGCTTGAAGGTTACCTATTCGTCTTCCTCGTGTTCTGGGGAAGCTGTTTCAGCATGTCGGTGCTTGCTCGCCGCATCGAACGTCAAATGAATACTGATAAGAGAGACTAATCATGACCGCAACTAACTCAGCAGCAGACTCTCAAGATGTCATCGTTATTGAGAACCTAAACAAGTGGTACGGTAATTTCCATGTACTACGTGATATCAATCTGCGTGTTAAAAAAGGTGAGCGTATCGTTATCTGTGGCCCGTCGGGCTCAGGCAAATCGACCACCATTCGCTGTATCAACCGCCTAGAGGAGTTCCAAGAGGGATCTCTAGTGGTTGACGGTGTCGAGATGATTGAAGATGTTAAGAATATCGAGAAGATCCGCCGCGACGTGGGTATGGTGTTCCAGCACTTCAACCTATTCCCGCACCTAACCATTTTGGAAAACCTTACACTAGGCCCGATCTGGGTTCAGAAGAAGCCAAAAGCGGAAGCTGAAGAGATCGCAATGAAGTACCTAGAGCGCGTTAAGATTCCTGATCAGGCTGATAAGTACCCAGGCCAGCTATCGGGTGGTCAGCAGCAGCGTGTCGCGATTGCGCGCTCCCTCTGTATGAACCCGAACATCATGCTGTTTGATGAGCCGACGTCAGCTCTCGATCCTGAGATGATCAAAGAGGTACTCGACGTCATGGTTGAGCTCGCTGAAGAGGGTATGACCATGTTGTGTGTGACACACGAGATGGGCTTCGCTAAGAAAGTTGCTGACCGTGTCATCTTCATGGATGCAGGACAAATTGTGGAAGAGAATGAACCCAACGAGTTCTTTAACAATCCACAGAACGAGCGTACTAAACTCTTCCTAAGTCAGATTCTGGGGCACTAATACAGAGCCTTCACCCCTCAATGAAGGCTAAAGCTCTTCTCAGGGCTGAAGCTCTCCACAAAGCGGTTGTTGCCATTGGGCCTCAACCGCTTTTTTGTCTAAGCCTTTTGCAAACAGATAGTGCAGCTTGGCAAAGGCCGCTTCAGGTGTCATATCAAAGCCCGGCAATGCGCCCAACTCTGCTAACAAAGCTCCGGTCTCATAAGCCCCTGGAATGACTCGACCTTTCAGACACTGGGTCATGTTGACCAACAGCACACCTTTCTCATGAGCACGCCTTAGTGCATCGCCAAAGTCACTGCTGGTCGTTGGAATATTGCCACTGCCAAAGCTCAACAACACAACAGCTCGCAGGCGATCATCCGTCAGAAGCCCATCCATGATAGCGGCAGACATTCCGGGGTAGATCAAAAGGGTCGCGACTGCGCCCTCTTGGTAGCCCAGCACTTCTGGAACCGCAGCTTCATGGATAGATGAGATCTCACCGTTTGGCATCTCAAAAGCGACATAGTCCTGAGCATCCACTTTTCGAACGCGGTTTGCCTGAAGATTAAGTCCGCCAAAACAGACACGAACGCCTTCAACATCAGGCTGGGCCAGATAGCTAAGCGAATCCAACAGGTTAGTTGGCGCATCACTGCCCTCAACACCTAAGGGGTACTGAGATCCCGTCGCCACAACAGGCTGACTCAAACCCAGCAGCGCAAAGCTTAACGCCGATGCGGTGTACGCTAAGGTATCCGTGCCATGAATCACAATAAAGCCGGCATAGTGATGCTGTTCAGATAGGATCGTTTCGCAGATGCGCGTCCAATCATTTAAACGAAGATCGGAACTGTCGATGAGGGGAAGCAGGTCGACGAGATCAAATGAATAGTGCGCCAACTCTGGTACCTGTTCTCGCAGCCGTAATTCAAGATCGGCAGCGGGCGCCAGCCCGGCTTCACCTAGCACCATACCAAAGGTGCCACCGGTATTAATGATCAGAACCTTATTCATCACCCGCTCCTTGAGTCGTTTCACGAATGAAGTGAGCCGTTCTGAGCGCTAACTGACCGATTGAAGGATCATTCAAAAGATCAGCAGAGATCGATCGTGATCTCTCTTGAATGGTCTTATAAAAGGTTGGAGAGGAGCCGCTGAAATAGGCCAAATCATAAAGAGGCATGACTCGAGTAAGCAGTGCTTCGTACTCCTTCAGCAGCCCTGCAGAGGCTTCTAAATCACTTAACTGTCGCAACAGTGCAATCTGTTGTTCCAGGGCAGAACAGAGGGTGGTAATGACCGTTGGTGCGAGAGTGATTGGAATCAATTCATAACAGCGCTGCCAACAGATGGTCATGGCCGAGAGGCGCTCAACACGCTCAGCCAAATCGCCACGCTCCATGATAAGCGATGGCAACTCTGGGGCAGGAGGGTGCTCGAATCGTAGCTCCCAGCCACGCTGCGCCTTGCTACGCTGACCAATCCACAGTGGGCTCAATCGAGTCAATTGTTCAGCAAGATCAAACAGAGCACTGGCATCGCCCTGTTTTAGCTCTAACTCCACTTCAGAGATCGGCTCAATACGATTACCGGTTCGTACTTCACCCTGATCACAAGCGATCTCGATCTGCGTCTGTTCGCGTTGATAGAGCCAAGTTGTGCGCTTAAAGTTGGTTGAAAAGACAGGGTAGAGGCTGTCACTGTCGAGATCGGCGGGCAGCAACTCCTTTAGAAGATCCAACTTGAGATTGGGCCCATCGATCACCCACTCATATTCACCACGAGTGGAGAGCCCCGATGCATCGGTTATCCCAGTCGTTTTCAAAGTCTGCAGCCACTGATCGCCAGATTTACGAATGCGCAGCGCCATTTTCATCCGTTTCAAAGACTCATCCGGCGTATCGTAGTAGAGATTGAGAAGGAGCTTTGATTCACTGGGTAAGTCACTTAAAAACGGCAGTGCGCAGACCTGTGCTGCCACAGTCGGAAGGCAACCTAACTTTAACTCAAGCTCTTTGGACATGATTCCATTCTCAATAACGCGGATGTTTAAGCCATTGTACAAGAGTTTTGAGCTCTGAATCAGTGACCAACGCACTGGAACAGGATAAAGTCAGATGAAATATTTATGGAGAGCCGACCATGCCCATGCCACCCAAGCCGATAGAGATGATCAGTTCACTGATAGCTGTGCCCTCTATCAGCTCAACCACACCGAAATGGGATCACTCAAACCTCGGCGTCATTGAGTTACTGCACAGCTGGTGTGAATCGCTAGGGTTTCAATGTGAGGTGATGCCGGTTCCCAACAACCCAGGCAAAGCCAATCTAATAGCAACCTTGGGCACAGGACCTGGCGGTCTCGTTCTCTCTGGCCACACCGATACTGTGCCCTGTGATCCAGAGCTGTGGAAATCAGACCCTTTTAAAGTCGAAGAGCGTGATCAAAAACTGTATGGGCTGGGCACCTGTGACATGAAAGGCTTTTTAGCACTGGCGATTGAAGCCGCCAAGCAATACAAAGATACACCCTTACAAGCACCGCTGATCATTCTCGCAACAGCCGATGAGGAGTCCTCGATGTCTGGGGCAAGAGCCTTGGTCGATGCGGGCAAACCCAAAGCACGTGCTGCGTTGATCGGCGAGCCGACCAGCCTGAAACCGATCAGAATGCATAAAGGCATGATGATGGAAGCGGTTCGCATTGAGGGGCAAGCGGGTCACTCATCCGATCCATCGCTTGGGGCCAATGCGCTAGAGGCGATGAGTGGTGTGATGAATGAGCTGCTCACAATACGCAGCGAGCTTCAGTCTAAGTATCAGAACTCAAACTTTAGAATCGACGTCCCGACCATGAATTTGGGCTGTATCCACGGTGGTGATAATCCCAATCGGATCTGTGGGCAGTGTGAGTTGGAGTTTGACCTTCGCCCGCTACCTGGCATGTCGATGGATGGACTGCGAAACCTAATCAGCGATCGGCTCAAGCCGATAGAGCAGAAGCACAGAGTGGATCTGAGTGTTCGCTCACTATTCCCCGGCATCCCTCCGTTTGAACAGAGCGAAAGCGAATTTGTGGCATGTGTCGAACGACTCACTGGACACAAAGCGGAAGCGGTCGCATTTGGCACAGAGGCGCCCTTCCTGCAGCAGATGGGGATGCAGACACTGGTACTCGGACCTGGGTCGATTGATCAGGCTCACCAGCCAGATGAGTTCTTAGCGCTGGATCAATTCGCTCCAACCCTCGATCTGTTGCATAATCTAATAAATCAATACTGTGTGAAAGGCTGTTAACGATGGATAGCTCATCGAACTATGTGAAGTGGTTTAGGCACTCATCACCCTACATCCACCATCATCGTGATAAAACGATGGTGATGATGCTGACGGGTGAAGCCGTTGCCAGCGACAACTTTGCTAACATTATTCATGACATTGCGCTGCTGAATGGCTTAGGTGTTAAGCTCGTTCTGGTGCACGGTGCGCGCCCACAAATTGATCAACGCCTTCAAGCTGCCGGCAAAGAGGTTAGACTGCACCACGATCAGCGTATTACCTCACCCGACCTAATGGGTGATGTCATTGATGCCGTGGCCAATGTCAGAACCGAATTTGAAGCACGCCTCTCTATGAGCCTTGCCAACACACCGATGCACGGCGCCAAAATACGTGTTGTTAGTGGCAACTTTGTTATGGCTAAACCGCTGGGTGTTCTTGATGGCGTGGACATGGGATTAACCGGCGAGCTGCGTCGCGTCGACAGTGAAGCGATTCAGCAGCAGTTAGCCCTAGAGAACATAGTGCTGGTGACCAACCTGGGTTACTCACCGACTGGAGAGATCTTCAACCTATCGGTTGAGGAGGTCGCAGTGAATGTAGCGACAGCATTGAACGCCGACAAACTTGTGCTGTTTGGCGCACAGCAGGGTATACGTGATAGCCAAGGCGAGTTACGCAGTGAACTGCTCGCGTCGACGGCTAAACGTCTGGTTTCGCACTATTTAGCGAATATTGATGACCCGACTCAACCACACTCCGAGATCGCTTGTCTGCTTGGTGCCGCGGCCGATGCTTGTGAGCGTGGTGTGCCACGTTGTCACCTAGTGAGCTACCAAGAGGATGGTGCACTGCTAACGGAACTGTTCACCCGAGACGGTTACGGCACAATGGTCAGCCGCCACTCCTATGAGCAGGTCAGGGAAGCGAGCATCGATGATGTCGGCGGTCTGATTGATCTTATCGCCCCTCTAGAGCAGGCCGGTGTGTTGGTGCGCCGCTCTAGAGAGCTGCTCGAATCTGAAATTGAGCGCTTCTCTGTCATTGAACGAGATAATGCGATCATTGGCTGTGCCGCCCTCTACCCCTTCCATGAAGAGGGCGTTGGTGAGCTTGCCGGAATAGCCGTCAGTGATGAGTATCGTGGTGGTGAACGTGGTGATAGTCTGCTTGAGCACATTACTGAGCGAGCTAAAGCCATTGGCCTTAAAGAGTTGTTTGTACTGACAACAAGAACCGCACACTGGTTCTTGGAGAGAGGCTTTGTAGAGCGCGATTTAAGCGCACTACCCACTGAACGTCAGGCGCTCTATAACTTTCAAAGAAACTCAAAAGTCTTCTTTAAAATCTTGGAGTAATCACTCCTCACCAGCCGGAAGGCGGAGTCTAATCTGGGCTCCGCCAAGCTCCGACTGCGCTATTTCGATACCCCCGTTGTAACTGCTGACAATATCCGTCACAACGGCTAAACCTATGCCCTGACCAGGTCGAGAGGTGTCGAGACGAGCACCTCGTTCAATGACAACCTGATGTTCCTCTGTCGAGATAGCTTGGCCATCATTCTCTATAACAATCTCTAACCACTGCTGCTCTTGCGTCGCAGAGAGACGAACCTGATGATCACAATACTTAAAGGCGTTCTCAATCAGATTACCCAGCATCTCCATCAGATCTCGTTCATCACCCGCGAAGAAATGATTTAACCCTTCACGCTCGACATCGATCTCTTTTGCGGCATAGACCCGGCCAAGTGCATTAACAATACGATCGACCGACAACAGCAGGCTGGTGGCGCCTGTCATAGCCTGCTCTTTAGACTTCACCGCACGGCTCAATTGATACTGCACAATCTGAGTCATGCGATCACTCTGCTCTTCAACCAAGCGTTTATAGCTCGATTGCGAGTGTTGCTCTTCTCCGGCACCACGAATCACTGCCAGTGGTGTTTTAAGACTGTGTGCAAGGTCGCCTAGGGTGTTGCGGTAGCGCTCTCGTTGCGAGCGCTCGGATTCGATCAGGCGGTTCAAGTTCTTGGTAATACGCTCCACCTCATAGGGATAGACACCTTCAAGCTTCTCCGCATCACCCTGCTCAATCATAGAGAGGTCGTCCGCAAGATCATCCAAGGGTTTCAGACCCCAACGAAGAATAAAGAACTGCAGCAAAAGAGCCAGCAAGTAGACCGCTAATAACCAACCCCACAACTGGCGTTGGAAGGCTAGCAGCTCTTCCATCGCGGCCGCATCTGAACTCACTATCGCGATGGTGTAACGAAACTCCTTCTCTTCAATCTCCCAAACCAGTGGGTAGACGTAGAGGTAGAATCCTTGATCTTTTAAGTGCTGAAATCGACTACTGCCCGGCTCCGGCTGGATGGTTGAAACCTGAATGAGAAACTGCTCTTCGAGCAGTGCACTCGACTCAGACTGCCAACGCAATAGACCTTGAGCATCGAACACCAGCCCTGATAATCCAGATTGGACCTGACTGAAACGCGGCTCTTGAAGGCGGCGTGGTAGGACGAGCTCCCCCTCCACCAGATCAGCGGACCCCAAAATACCATAGGTTTGCAGTTGCGCTTGGGAGCGCTCCGATGCAAACAGACTGCTCTCGTAGGCGTTCTGCAGTGCTGCACCGGCGAAAATAATCAGAATAGGGAGCAGCACAATCGACGCCCAAAGGAGTCGAGTCTGCAGAGATCCGGGCACCCATTTGATGCCCGAAAAGAACTTATTCAGAGGCTTCCAGAGCAAAACGATAGCCTAGACCTCGGACGGTCATGATCGGATGCAAGGTCTGATCAGGATCCAGTTTTTGACGAAGACGACGAACAAACACTTCCAACACATTGGAGTCGCGATCGTAATCTTGATGGTAGAGATGCTCAGTCAACTCAGCTTTAGAGATTGTCTTACCGGCGTGCACCATTAGGTACTCCAATGTGCGGTATTCATAGCTGGTCAGTTTAATTTCTGAGCCATTAACAAATACGGCACGTGCGACCGTATCCAAAGTAATGGGGCCAAAGGTCATCTGCGGGGAGGCGTGACCAGCTGCACGACGAAGCAGTGCATTCACGCGCGCATTCAGCTCTTCCATGTGAAAAGGTTTAACAAGGTAATCGTCAGCGCCCGCTTCTAACCCCTCTACCTTATCCTGCCAATCACCGCGTGCCGTAAGAATCAAAATAGGAAACTGTCTCTGCGCTTTACGCCAGCCTCGAATAACATCAAGGCCTGACATGCCGGGTAGGCCAATATCGACAATCGCAAGATCGTATTCAAACTCACTGCCCTGGTAGAGCGCTTCGTTACCATCACCGCAATCTTCTACAGTATAAGCACGACCCGATAGACCGCTGACTAGCTGACGACGTAGATCCGGATCGTCCTCAACGACGAGTATTTTCACTGTGCAGCCTCCTCACTTAAAGGAGCTTTCTCGCTTACAGGAACATCCTCGGTTACCGTATCCGATTCAGCTTCTGCAGCAAGCGGCTCTTCAAGAGGCTTAATAATGTCACCATTAGCTGCATCAATAACGACGTCTTTAACACGCCCTTCGTTAACAATACGGATAGTGAAAAGAAGCAGTCCAGCTTCGTCCGGTGTCTCTTCCGCTTTCACCACTTCACCACCGAATGTGTCGATGGCCAGATCAGCTGCAGCCTTAAGATCAAAGGGCAATTGCACATCAGCCACACTCACTTCAGCGGCACTGGTCGACTCAGGGGTGACAACAGGATCAATGACACCTTCAGGAATTGCAACGGCTTCAGGCGAAGTAACATCTGCTTCAACAACAGCAGTAACCGCATCGGCCACGGCCTCTTTATCAGCGGCACTAGCAACAGAAAACCCCAAAAACACGGGGCTCAACATCAACAAAAATAAGTGTTTCAAACACTCCTCCAAACACGAGGATAGAACAATGATTATTAGAATAACTCAGCACATATTAATTGAGTCTGAATCGGTAAAAAACCCTACTCAGAATAAGGAACCTGCGAACAAGTCTTTAAGCTGATCATTTCGTTCAATCTGATATACTGAGTGGATAATTTTTTGGCGTAATCAAAAGAGAGAAGACGATGCCACAGTACCGTTCAAAAACATCCACCGCTGGCCGCAATATGGCTGGTGCCCGCGCGCTTTGGCGTGCAACTGGCATGAAAGATGATGACTTTCACAAACCGATCATTGCCGTAGCCAACTCATTTACTCAGTTCGTTCCCGGCCACGTTCACCTAAAAGACATGGGGCAGCTAGTCGCACGTGAGATCGAACGTGCGGGCGGTGTTGCAAAAGAGTTCAACACCATTGCCGTCGATGACGGCATCGCGATGGGCCACGACGGTATGCTCTACTCTCTACCTAGCCGTGACATCATCGCCGATTCAGTGGAGTACATGGTGAACGCACACTGTGCCGATGCCATTGTCTGCATCTCTAACTGTGACAAGATCACACCGGGAATGTTGATGGCCTCTATGCGCCTGAACATCCCTGTTATCTTCGTCACCGGCGGCCCAATGGAAGCCGGCAAGACAAAACTAGCAGAGCACAAACTCGATCTAGTCGATGCAATGGTACTGGCAGCCGATCCAACGGCTTCCGATGAGACAGTAGACGCCGTTGAGCGCTCAGCCTGTCCAACCTGTGGTTCTTGTTCTGGTATGTTTACGGCCAACTCGATGAACTGTTTGGCAGAAGCTTTAGGTCTTGCTCTACCAGGTAACGGTACGGTCGTGGCAACCCACGCTGACCGTGAAAACCTCTTCCTAGAGGCAGGCCGCCGCATCGTTGAGATGGCAAAGGACTACTACGAGAATGACAACGAACGCGTTCTACCTCGTAGCGTTGGATTCAAAGCCTTTGAAAACGCGATCACGCTGGATATCGCAATGGGCGGTTCTACCAATACCATTCTTCACCTTCTAGCGATTGCTCAAGAGGCAGAGATCGACTTCACATTGGCTGACATCGATCGTCTTTCACGCGTCGTCCCACAGCTCTGTAAAGTGGCGCCAAATACACCTAAATACCACATTGAAGATGTACACCGTGCGGGTGGCATCATGGCCATTTTGGGTGAGCTCGATCGTGGCGGCAAATTACACACCGACGTTCCAAGCGTAGCTGGTAAAGATATGGCTGAAGTGCTCGACAAATGGGACATCATGCGTAATCCAACACCGGAAGTCGTTGAGTTCTACAAAGCGGGTCCTGCCGGCATTCCAACTCAACAAGCCTTCTCTCAATCGACGCGCTGGCCATCTCTTGATGGGGATCGCGCCGAGGGTTGTATCCGTTCAGTAGAGCACGCTTTCTCTCAAGAGGGTGGCCTAGCGGTACTGTTCGGCAACCTAGCTCAAGATGGTTGTGTTGTGAAAACAGCCGGTGTTGATGACTCGATCCTTGTGTTTGAAGGACCCGCACACATCACCGAATCTCAAGACGAAGCGGTTGATCACATCCTAAACGACCAGGTCAAAGCGGGTGACGTTGTCATTGTTCGTTACGAAGGCCCTAAGGGTGGCCCAGGCATGCAAGAGATGCTCTACCCAACGTCATACATCAAGTCTAAGGGTCTAGGTAAAGCCTGTGCTCTACTTACTGATGGTCGTTTCTCGGGTGGTACTTCAGGCCTATCGATCGGTCACGTCTCACCAGAAGCTGCTGGTGGCGGTAACATCGGTCTTGTTCGAGATGGCGATATGATTCGTATCGACATTCCGAATCGTACCATCGATGTGCTTGTCAGCGATGAAGAGCTAGCGACTCGTCGCGCAGCTCAAGATGCTGCGGGATGGAAGCCTGCTAAAGAGCGTCCTCGTAAAGTCTCTGCAGCGCTAAAAGCCTACGCGAAACTCGTTACGGCAGCAGATAAGGGTGCCGTTCGCGATCTTAGTCAGCTGGACTGATCTCAAGCGACATAAAAAAGCCGGCAGATGTGCCGGCTTTTTTGTAGCTGTCGGTTTTAGAGCATCGGTTTCAGGAAACGCCCTGTCTCGGACCCTTGAGTATCAGCCACCTGCTCAGGGGTTCCTTCAGCGACAATACTGCCACCGCCACTGCCACCTTCAGGCCCCAAGTCGACTATCCAATCCGCCGTTTTAATCACATCGAGGTTGTGCTCGATGACAACGATGGTATTGCCGTGATCGCGCAGACGATTGAGGACCGTCAACAACTGTTCAATATCATAGAAGTGCAGACCAGTCGTCGGCTCATCGAGAATGTAGAGTGTTTTTCCCGTATCACGCTTAGAGAGCTCTTTGGCCAACTTAACGCGCTGCGCCTCACCACCAGACAGGGTCGTTGCCGCTTGGCCTAATCGGATGTAACTCAAGCCGACATCGATCAGAGTCTGTAGTCGGCGAGCCAAGGCTGGGATAGCATCGAAGAACTCTCGTGCGTCCTCAACCGTTTGGTCCAACACTTCGTGGATGTTTTTACCCTTGTACTGAACTTCCAGAGTTTCGCGGTTGTAACGCTTCCCTTTACAAACATCACAGGGCACGTACACATCCGGTAGGAAGTGCATCTCTACCTTAATAACACCATCACCTTGACAGGCTTCACAGCGTCCGCCTTTAACGTTGAAGCTGAATCGGCCAGGTTTGTAGCCACGTGAACGAGCCTCTTGGGTACCGGCAAACAGCTCACGTACTTGAGTAAAGATACCGGTGTAAGTTGCAGGGTTTGAACGAGGGGTACGACCGATTGGACTCTGATCGATATCGATCACCTTATCGAAGTGGTCCATACCGACCACCTTCTTATACGGAGCTGGCGTTAAGGTCGTCGCGTTATTCAGTTCCGTTGCCGCAATCGGGTAGAGCGTATTATTAATTAGTGTCGACTTACCAGAGCCCGATACACCGGTGATACAGGTAAACAGGCCAACCGGAATCTCTAGGTCGACGTTTTGCAGATTGTTACCAGAGGCCCCAAACAGTTTGAGCGACTTCTTAGGATCACGCTCATGGCGCTGCTTGGGCACCTCAATGGCACGCTTGCCGGAGAGGTATTGACCAGTAAGTGAGCGCTCACTGTTAACGATATCCTCATAGCTTCCAGAACCAACAACCTCGCCACCGTGTACACCGGCACCAGGACCAATATCAATAATATGATCAGCTTGGCGGATCGCATCCTCGTCGTGCTCAACGACAATCACGGTATTACCCAGGTCGCGTAGATGCTCAAGCGTCTTCAAAAGACGCTCATTATCGCGTTGGTGCAGACCGATAGAGGGCTCATCTAGGATGTACATCACACCGACTAGACCGGCACCAATCTGACTGGCCAGACGAATACGCTGAGCTTCGCCGCCTGATAGAGTCTCTGCACTGCGCTCTAGAGAGAGGTAATCAAGTCCGACATTGACAAGGAAGCTGAGTCGTTCACGGATCTCTTTCAGCACTTTCTCTGCGATCTCGCCCTGTTTTCCCTCTAGCTTCAAGCCATTGAAGTAGTCCAATGCTGAACCAATGGGGTAACGTACAAGCTCTGGCAGTGTCTTGTCATCGATGAATACGTGACGCGCTTCACGACGCAGACGACTGCCAGAACAACTCGGACAAGGCTGCATGTTGATGTACTTCGCTAAGTCATCACGCACCATGTCTGACTCAGTCTCTTTATAACGACGCTCAAGGTTATTAATAACCCCTTCAAAAGCGTGTGATTTAGAGACGATATCGCCACGATCATTCAGGTAGCGGAATGGTACTGTCTCAGTACCGCTGCCATAGAGGATCACCTCTTGATGCTTTTTAGACAGATCCTTAAACGGCGTATCGATATCAAAGCCGTAGTGTTCGGCAACTGCTTTAAGCTGTTGGAAATAGTAAAGCGTGCGTCGATCCCAACCACGAATTGCCCCTTCAGAGAGCGTCAGAGTGTTATCTTGAACAACCTTGTTGGGATCAAAATACTGCTTAACCCCCAAACCATCGCAGCTTGGGCAAGCGCCGTGTGGGTTGTTGAAAGAGAAGAGGCGCGGCTCTAGCTCTTGAATGGAGTGCCCACACTTAGGACAAGCAAAACGCGCAGAGAAGATCATCTCTTCGCCCGCACCCTCATCCATCCAATCAACCGTTGCCAGACCGTCGGTAAGATTGATGGCGGTTTCAAACGACTCAGCAAGACGTTGCTGTAGGTCAGATCGCACTTTAAAACGATCTACGACCACATCAATACGGTGCTTCTTGTTCTTATCGAGCGCCGGGACATCATCTAAATCAACAACCGTGCCATCAATACGAGCTCGAACAAAGCCTTGGGCTCTTAACTCATTCAAAGTGTGCAGATGCTCGCCTTTACGATCCTGCACAACAGGTGCCAGTAGCATCAGTTTAGACCCCTCTGGCAGTGCCAACACTTGGTCGACCATCTGACTGATAGTTTGCGCCTTTAGAGGTAGATCATGATCAGGACAACGCGGTTCACCCGCACGAGCGTAAAGAAGGCGCAGGTAGTCATAGATCTCAGTAATGGTACCGACCGTTGAACGCGGGTTGTGGGAGGTCGACTTCTGCTCAATAGAGATGGCCGGCGAGAGACCTTCAATGTGGTCCACCTCGGGTTTTTCCATCATCGATAGGAACTGACGCGCGTAGGTAGAGAGTGACTCGACATAACGTCGCTGTCCCTCAGCATAGAGCGTATCGAAGGCAAGTGAGGACTTACCAGATCCCGATAGACCGGTGACTACGACTAACTTATCGCGGGGTATCTCTAGATCGATCCCTTTAAGGTTATGGGTGCGCGCACCGCGTACCAGAATTGTGTCCATTACTGCTCCGGCCGTGAAAAAACGAGTACTATATCATGCAGTTCAATACGACAGATAAGTAGATTGCAATTACGGCTGAATCGCCGCTTTTGATCTGTTAAAGTAACCTAAATTGATTAAAGTTTTTGTGCGGAGATAAGAATGGCACGCGGTATTAATAAAGTAATTCTAGTGGGTAACATTGGTGGTGACCCAGAGACTCGTTACATGCCAAACGGTGGTGCGGTGACCAACATCACACTGGCAACCAGTGACTCTTGGAAAGACAAGAACACGGGGCAAATGAACGAACGTACCGAGTGGCACCGCATTGTATTCTTTAACCGCCTTGCTGAGATCGCTGGTGAGTACCTTCGCAAAGGTTCAAAAGTCTACGTTGAAGGCGCACTGCGTACCCGTAAATGGCAGGGTCAAGATGGCCAAGATCGCTACACTACTGAAATCGTAGCGAGCGAAATGCAGATGCTAGATGGCCGAAATGGCGGTGGCGAAAACATGGGCGGCGGTTACCAACAGCAGGGCGGCGATATGGGTTACAACCAACAACCTCAGCAAAGTGCACCGCGTCAACAAGCGCCTCAGCAGGCGCCGCAACAACAAGCCCCGCAACAGCAGCCTCCTGCGTTTGATGACTTTGATGATGACATCCCGTTCTAAGCGATCGCTTAGATAGGATAGCCATCAAGAAGCCACGAACTCCGTGGCTTCTTTTGGTTTGGACCGACTATGACATTGCTACCGACTGCTTACATTACAGGTGCCATTACCGGAGCGAGCTTAATCGCTGCGATTGGTGCTCAAAATGCCTTTGTATTAACCCAAGGAGTTAAGCAGCACTACTTTTGGCAGATTGCCCTCACCTGCGCATTGATCGATACCCTGTTAATTTTTGCGGGTGCCGCCGGCATGGGTGCTTTAATCAATCGCTCCGAGCTATTTTTAACCTTGGTTACCTGGGGCGGTGCTGCCTTTTTGATACTCTATGGATGCAAAGCAGGGTTGTCGGCACTCAAAAGCAACACTCTACAAGCTAATAAAAGCGCAGGTTTTAGCAGCCTCTCTACAGCATTGATGGCAACCGCAGCCTTAAGCCTGCTTAACCCCCATGTCTACCTAGATACTGTGGTACTACTGGGCAGCATTGCAGGGCGTTATGACAGCCTAGACACTTATTGGTTTGCAGCCGGTGCATCCAGTTTCTCTCTGCTCTGGTTTTTAACCATTAGCTACGGTGCGAGAGCGCTTACACCTCTGTTTGCCAATCCACTGGCTTGGCGCGTATTAGATTGCCTCGTAGCCCTTACTATGTGGACAATAGCTTACCTGCTGTTAACCGACTCTTTAGGGAAATAGGGAGAGATATGAACGAAGCTCAATGGTGGATATTCCTTCCAGCCTGTATCGGGATGAACTTTTTCCCTGGTCCCAATAACCTGATAGCACTGATACATGGGACACGCACTTCACTCTTTGCTGCATCAGTTGCCGGTCTTGCGCGTCTACCCGTCATGGTGGTGATGCTGGTTCTGCTTGCTTATGGCCTAGAAGCGCTGCTTGCACTGAGCGAACACGCTTTCTTTGTTATGAAGCTAATCGGTGCCGCTTACTTGCTCTACATGGCCTGGCAATCACTCCGTGCACAGGTCAACCTGAACAGTGTCGATGCACAAGAGACAAAAATCTGGGAGATGGCTCGATCAGAAGCGATCGTCGCCTCAACCAACCCTAAGTTGATCCTGATCTTCACCGCCTTCTTTCCACAATTTATGGATCCAACAGCCAATATCGCCGAGCAGGTTACTGTCATGGGCGGGACGTTTATTGTGATAGAGATCGGTGCGTTAATTGCTTATGCATCGGGTGGCCGCTGGTTACAGAAAAAACTCGCTGATGAGTCAAACACTAAGTGGTTGGCGCGTTTCACCGCAACAGCATTAACGGCCGCGGCTGGTTTGGTGTTAATGCCATAAAAACGATTCGATCCCCTGCCACAGTAATCGCAGCGCAAGCAGAGTAATGACCAGTCGAAACAGCTGATTAAAGAGATCAGAAGAGATCTTGTGCAGAATGTTGAGTCCGACCCAAGTGCCTATTGCGCCCGATAGGATCATCAATGAGATGAGGGGCAGCCACTCAAGAAATGAGAATCCAACAAACGCGAACACAACACCCTTTAATAGATGTTGCCCCGTCAATGCAGCGGCCATTGTCGCTACTTTCGATAGCTTATCCGCTCCAGTGCGGTAGACAAGCCCTCCGACTAAAGGGCCGGTTGCTCCAACAAACATCGAGATAATCGTGGTTAACCCACCTGCTACAACTGCCCCTTTTGGAGAGAGACCACCCCCTTTCGGTTTAGGCCCCCAAACGATCCATAATATAAATAGGCCAACCGCAATTTGAATCCACGTCAGGGGCAACTGAACGACGATGAACGACGCAATCACCGCTCCTATGACGGCACCCGCCATAAATTGAGCGATCAATGGACGATCAATATGGCGCCAAGTCAGCAGTGCACGATTAAAATTAGAGCCAAATTGGACCAATCCATGCACCGGAATCAGTGCAGCAAGCGGCATTATCTGCGCCAAGACCGCTAGCAACAGCGCGCCGCCACCAATGCCAAGCGTTGCCGTTAGCAGCGAGGTAAAGCCTGAAAGCACAATTAGAAACCAAGATTCTGATACGGTCAGCAAATCGGGTAGCAGGGCGTTAATGGATGCGAGCATAGTAAATAAACTGTTAATGGAATTTTGACGCGGTCTTAATGGACCAGGGCCGGCTGAGTCACTGAGGGGGACTGCTGAAGCCAACTAGGCCATTTATCATAGTGCCACTCAGCGACCTCAAATAGCCGGTGCATAATATTTAGCCACTGACGAGCATTAACACGAGGCATGGCAAGAGTGGCACACTCCTCATCACAGAATAGCTTTAACGTCAGTTGCTCATGCGAGACATTCAGATCAACACGATTGATTAACCACTCAGAACTGCCCTCTATCGCCTTAACAGGTGCCTCTTCGACCTGAGCTTGTTGAGCACGGTGTTGAGTAAATGATTGAAGAGTATCCGACTCAGGACGCCCCACTGTCTCTGATTCAATCGCTTTAACCATCGCCTCAATGAGGCGCACCAAAAGACGACGCGTTAGCCAAATGACAATCGTTTGCTGCTGACTCTCTTCGACCACCATTCGAATTCTGTCCTCAGAGGGTGAAAACTCGGTGGTGAAGCGGTTAATCGTGAAATCTGATGGCATATTAGAATTAGATAAACGGAACGAATGGCACGCAGCCCGACACAAGCAGGGCCGTTAATAAAAATATCATTAGGCGCATTTCAAAATCCTAAGCTATAAATAAGAGACTCATTATAGAGTTTGCTCCAGTAGTAAGAAACCGACGCATAGGCAAAAGAGTATCTGTAAATCATCAGCACAGGAGTGCAACCATGGATATGCAACAAAAAGAACAAACCCCGCTGACCATTCCTCAGGTCGCGTTTGATTGGTACGACGAATATGCACACGGTGATATTGACCGACGCACCTTCCTAGCGCGCTTAGGCACTTTAGGCATTGCAGGATTAACCCTTGGCGCAATGACGACAGCACTGACACCAAACTACGCCCTGGCGGAACAGGTCTCATTCAATGATCCCGAAATCAAAGGGAGATATGTAGAGTTCGAGTCGCCTGAAGGCCATGGAAAAGGGCGCGGATACCTAGTTGTTCCAGCAGGGGTCGATGAGATGAATGATGCGCCGACCGTACTGGTTGCCCACGAGAACCGTGGTTTGAATCCATACATCGAGGACGTCGCTAGACGTCTGGCCAAAGCAGGCTATATCGCCTTTGCACCCGATGCTCTCTATCCATTGGGTGGTTACCCAGGCAACGATGACGAAGGCCGCGCAATGCAGCGTACGTTAGAGCGAAGCAAAATCGTTGCAGACTTCATTGCAGCCGCTCAGTTTATTAAGAAACACGAGTTCAGCAGTGGCAAACTGGGTATGGTTGGATTCTGCTTTGGTGGCTACCTAGTCAATCAACTAGCGATCGATCTAGGATCAGATTTGAACGCCGGTGTTCCCTTCTATGGAACGCCTGCTGAAGACGGATTTGAGAAGATCACTGCTCCATTACAGTTCCACTTTGCAGAACTGGATAAGCGCGTGAATGGAACCTGGGTCGACTACCAGCCTATATTGGATAAGCTAGGTAAAACTTATACCGCTCACACCTACGCAGGAGTGAACCACGGCTTCCACAACGACTCGACTGCACGCTACAGCGAAGCTGAAGCAGAGCTGGCTTGGGAGAGAACCTTGGCGTTCTTTGCAGAGCATTTGAGAGGGTAGTTGGAGCGGTCTTGCGAAGGCCGGGAAGGTTGGGCGCGTAATTGGACAGCAGATGACAGGCTAAAGCCAGTCACTGGTGTGCTTAACTCACTACGAAGCTACGGTGACTGGCCTTCAGCCTGTCATCCGCTATTGACGTCGGCAGAGACTTTTTAAAACCGTTGGAGCGGTCTTGCAAAGGCCGCGATGGATTTGGCAGAGATCCTTTACGAAGCTCTCAATGACCTACAATAGGTGCCGAGCGTTGCTCGTCATCGCTTCGCGACGCTTGCAGCGCCTCAACCCCGCCCCGTTGGGGCATGGGTTGTCACATGGGCATTCGCTCAGAAGTCTCCTTGCTCCAAACATAAAAAAAGGGTCATCCGAACGGATGACCCTTTTTCTATGTTAGGTGCCTGGCAATGACCTACTCTCACATGGGGAAACCCCACACTACCATCGGCGATGACGCGTTTCACGACTGAGTTCGGTAAGGGATCAGGTGGTTCCACGTCTCTATTGTCACCAGGCAAAA
>NZ_WBYM01000002.1 GCF_013283365.1 Marinobacterium sp. xm-d-530
TCATGCTCTTTGATCGCCTTAATGATCTGTTCTTCGGTGTAACGCTTCTTCATATCGAGATCTCCATCCCTTTAGGTTAAATGGAAATCTCATCGAGGTCATGGTCTAGTTTTTGGGGGAGAGGTCAGCACTTAGGCGTCATTTGCAACGGAACGCCAGATGGCGGTTAAGCGCACATTCCTGACGTTAATCCAATGTAAAGATCGAAGGTATTTTCCCTGAAGCGGACATGACGCTTGTCAAGCGGAAGGGCAAAGTTCCCGGAATAGCTTCCTGGACTATCTCAAGCTTCATTTCTGGCGTGTAGCGACGCCGGGGTGGAAGTGTGGATTCGAGCACAATAAGTTCCCATTAAAATTTAGGGTAAGCGGATTAAATGGTTGATCTTACCTTTGCATGAGAGTGAGACAGACCGGCATCTCATCGGATTATCTGGTTGATGCTTCACCTACTGCTGGTGCATGTTTCCTTCGCTAATTCCAGCAAGAACCCCACACGCCTCAACTTCCCGGTCATCGTTGCAACTCGCTCTCAGTGAAACGAGTTGTTTCTCAAGCGCTTGCAGAGCGGTTATCTGCGACCGCACATGAGAGATGTGATCATCGAGCAAGGTGTTGACGGCGGTACAAGGCTGATGAGGGTCGTCCTGATAGCTCTGTAGTTCGTGAATCTCAGCCAGTGACAGGCCCAGGATTCTGCAGCGACGGATGAAGGCCAGCCCCTCACCATGCTTCTCGGTATAGACACGGTAACCGTTGTCCTGCCGATCAGGCGGCGGCAACAAGCCCTGCTGTTCATAGAAGCGGATCGTCTGTGTTTCGACCCCTACCAACTGCGCCAACTGACCAATGCGCATCAGCCTCCTCCCCAACGGATTCTTTACTCTATTGACCTTATAGTAGCTTTATAGTTTTAAATGGTACCACAACATTGTTCAAGTGGAGTCGTATCATGAGCAAATCCTGTGGTGGCGCCTGTGGCGGTGATGCAACGTCCGCAGCGGATACCGATATACAGGCCTCCTCCGAGGCGCCAGGGAGATGGGTCAGTGTTTATGCCGTGCCGAAGATGGACTGTCCATCAGAAGAACGAATGATTCGCCTAGCCCTGAACGGCTTTGAGGAGATTCGGGCGCTGTCCTTCGACTTGTCGAACCGCCGGCTGAAGGTCGTGCATGACGGCGAGGTCGAGCCCGTTACCTCGAAACTGAAGACCTTGGGGCTAGGCGCCTCGCTTCAGGAAACCGTCGCTGCAAATCCGGAGACCATCAAGGCCGCCGAGTTTTCGGCAGCATCTGCTAAGCAAGAATCCGGGACCCTGCGCTGGTTGCTCGGCATCAATGCACTTCTGTTCGTGGTGGAAATGACTGCCGGTCTGATCGCCCGGTCCACCGGCCTGATTGGAGAATCCCTGGACAATTTTGCCGATGCGGCGGTGTACGGGCTTGCCCTTTATGCGGTTGGACATAGCGTGAAAATGCAGGTACGTGCCGCGCATCTTGCTGGTGTACTGCAACTGATCTTGGCTGTGGGCGTGCTCGTAGAGGTGGTGAGACGCTTTGTATTCGGTAGTGAGCCTGAATCGCTGGTGATGATGGCTATCGCATTCGTCGCATTGATTGCCAATACCAGTTGTCTGCTGCTCATATCCAAACATCGGGAAGGCGGGGCGCACATGAAGGCAAGCTGGATATTCTCGGCCAACGACGTGGTGATCAACCTGGGGGTCATCACCGCCGGCGCCCTGGTCGCGTGGACCGGTTCCAATTATCCGGATCTGATTATCGGCACCATCGCGGGGGGCATTGTACTTAACGGTGCCAGACGCATTTTGGCGTTGAAGGGTTAAATAATGCTCATTATTGGCAAAAAGCTCTCGCCGTATGCCCTATTGTCCATATCGGGCCTGCTGGCAGCGTCTGATCAGGCTGTAAAGTGGCTGGTGCAGCAATCAATGGCCTATGGCGAGTATGTTTCGGTGACCCCGTTCTTTAACTGGGTGCACCTATGGAACACCGGTGCCGCATTCAGTCTTTTTGCGAATGGTGGAGGCTGGCAGCGCTACTTTTTTATCGGAATCGCGGTAGTGGTCACGATTTTTCTGATCAAGCTGATCCTTGAAAATCGTCATAAAGGAGAAGCCATCGCTTACAGTCTTATCCTCGGTGGCGCCATGGGCAACCTGATTGACCGGGTCTTTCGCGGCTATGTTGTGGATTCCTTTGATTTCTATTGGCGAGACTGGCATTGGCCGGCCTTCAACCTGGCTGATATTGCAATTGTCCTCGGTGCCTTACTTTTCGTTTCCAGCAGCTTGTTGGGTAAAAAAGCAAACACCAATGCCGAGCCGGATGGATCTGACTGACACCTACGCCTATACAACACCATGACCGAACTTCCCGACAACATCCTTCACCTGCCGCAATACCAAGTACTGGGCTGCAAATCAACCGACGACGAAATGCACTTCCAGGTGGACGTGCCCGATCCCATCGCCTGCGAGGAATGCGGCGTGCAGGGTGAGCTCGTACGGTTCGGCAAGCGTGACGTTCCCTATCGTGATCTGCCCATCCACGGCAAGCGGGTCACTCTCTGGGTGGTCCGCCGCCGATACACCTGCCGGGCCTGCAAGACAACATTCAGGCCCCAGCTACCGGAGATGGTGGACGGATTCCGTATGACACTGCGGCTGCATGAGTACGTGGAGAAGGAATCCTTCAACCACCCCTACACCTTTGTGGCGGCACAGACCGGCCTGGACGAGAAGACGGTGCGCGACATCTTCAACGCCCGCGCCGAGTTCCTGGGGCGCTGGCACCGCTTCGAGACGCCCCGCATCCTGGGCATTGACGAGCTATACCTGAACAAGCGCTACCGCTGCATTCTGACCAACATTGAGGAGCGAACCCTGCTCGACCTGCTGGCCACCCGCCGCCAGGACGTGGTGACCAACTACCTGATGAAGCTGAAAGACCGGCAGAAGGTCGAGATCGTCAGCATGGACATGTGGAACCCCTACCGGGCAGCGGTCAAGGCTGTGCTGCCCCAGGCCCGTATCGTGGTCGATAAGTTCCATGTGGTGCGCATGGCCAACGATGCCCTAGAGAAAGTGCGCAAGGGCCTCAGAAAGGAGCTGAAACCGTCCCAGAGCCGGACTCTCAAGGGAGACCGGAAAATCCTGCTGAAACGCGCTCACGAAGTCTCAGACCGGGAGCGCCTCATCATGGAGACCTGGACAGGCGCGTTCCCGCAACTGCTGGCCGCCTACGAGCACAAGGAGCGCTTCTACGGCATCTGGGACGCCACCACACGGCTCCAGGCAGAAGCCGCCCTGGACGAGTGGATAGCCACCATCCCGAAGGGCCAAAAGGAAGTCTGGAGCGATCTGGTCAGGGCAGTGGGAAACTGGCGCGAAGAGACCATGACCTACTTCGAGACGGACATGCCCGTCACCAACGCTTACACGGAGTCCATCAACCGACTGGCCAAGGACAAGAACCGTGAAGGGCGCGGTTACTCCTTCGAGGTGATGCGGGCACGAATGCTCTACACCACGAAGCACAAGAAGAAGGCACCGACTGCGAAGGTCTCTCCTTTCTACAAGAAAACCATCGGTTACGGACTGCCGGACTTCGCAGAGGAACTCAACTACGGAGTCGATCTATCAACCATCTGAGGGTGGTATCAGATTGATGGGGTGAAGGTGCCCCATCAACCATTAAATCCGTATACCCAAAATTGGGCTATTTTCAATTCTGAGCTTGGTCTTCTGATCTGCTGGACAGTGATAGTATATCGCTGTGATATACCGCTACTTCCAAAGAATCTATTCCAATTGCCAGAGCTTCAAAAAAGAGCTCACTACCTTCTCTACATGTAATCTGGTTTCCCCTTCGACGCTACGCGGAGGTATACGATGAAACGCCCGCACGATATCTAATCCAGTAATCATACTGAGAAACATCTCTGCTCCGAAGTCGGGATCCGCGCAGTTGATCAAACCTTCCTTGTGTTTCAGCGTCAACCATTCGCTTAACGCTTGGTGCGCGGCCATCACTCCGCCACTGTAGATATTATGGAGTATCTGCGTATGCTCCTCGGAGATAGATGCCATCATTCTCATCAGATTCATGTGCTCATGACTGACGATAAAATTAAGGAGCAATAATCCAAACTCTGATAAAGCATGGTGACAATCTTTATAGTCATTCGGTGACACTGTCAACGTGCCGTTTATCCTTTGCGACAGCTGTTGTATCACGGCATCAATTAATGTTTCTATGTCCGCGAAGCGCTTATAAAGCGTTACTTTCGACACACCTGCTTGCCGAGCTATCGCTTCCATTGACATCTTAGCTGGCCCCTTAGCGAACATAAGAGCGCAGGCTGCATCAAGAATCGCTGTATCTTTGGAGTGATCTAAAGGCCGGCCGACTCGACTATTGGTAATCAATTTATTTTCCGAATAACTTAATGTACGATACCGTACAGTAAATATTAATCAAATGAGAATAGCAAATATGCGCAAGGTTCTGCCGCCGCTTATACTAGCCCTTCTTCTCGTCGGCTGTGGCGACACCACTCCAACTGAAACGCCAACGACCGATGCACCTTGGGTACGCACGGTGGCGGTTAAGACGGACGACCACGACGAAATCAGAGCATCGGGAACCATTAGAGGGCATTATGAGACTCCTGTCTCTTTTCAGGTTTCTGGGCGCATTCTCAAGCGAGAGGTGGATGCTGGTCAGAAGGTAGCGAGTGGCGCTCTGCTTTTTGAACTCGATAAACGTGACTTAGAGGCTACTATGCAAGTTGCCAAAGCGGAACTTCGAACTGCACAGGTCGCCCTCGCGATCGCTCAAAATGAGCTCGACCGTCAACGCCAGTTAATTGAACGCAACTTTGTTAGCCGACAAACTCTAGAAGCATTTGAGCTCGCACTACAGAACGCGGAAAGCCGTCGTGATTCCGCCAAAGCTGTATTATCTCAAGCCCAAAACGGGCTTAGTTATGCTGAGCTACGTGCAGATAAATCCGGTGTATTAGCCGAGGTTACAGGTGAACCGGGAATGGTTGTTGGAGTGGGGCAACCTGTGGCACTCCTCGTAGAAGATGGTGATCTAGAGGTCGAAGTGTTCCTATCCGACGGCAACCAAGCTCCAGAATCAGGTGTATTAAAGCTACAAGAGCAAGATTTGCCGCTTCGTCTACGTGAGGTAGCTGGTGCAGCAGACCCAGAGAGTAGAAGCTGGAAAGCTAGGTACAGAATAGAAGCCGTGACAGAGGCGTTGAACATAGGGACTGTTGTGCAGGTTGCGCTTAACCGTAACACATCAGATGTCACCTTCGAGGTTCCCCTGGGCGCGCTTGATGAACGCAACCAGGGCCCTCAGATTTGGCAGGTTGTAGGCAATACAGCTCAACCAGTCTCAGTTGAAGTACTGGAATTGAAATTAGAGTATGCGACTATTCGCGCGCCACTAAACAGCGAAAGTCGCGTCATTGCCGTTGGCACCCATCTATTGGAACCTGGAATGGCGGTTAGGGAGCAGGCGCGATGAGTTTCCCCAACCTCTCAGCGCTTGCTGTACGTGAACGCTCAATTACTCTGTTTTTTATAATACTTTCTGTCCTGGCTGGTGTTTTTGCATTCTTCTCTTTGGGGCGCGCAGAAGATCCGGCTTTCACAGTGCGGGTTATGGTTGTCTCCGTTGTATGGCCAGGAGCTGAACCTGAGGTTTTACAAAATCAAGTCGTCGACCGCTTGGAGAAGCGAATCCAAGAGGTCGAATACTTAAGTAAGATCGAGACCACGGTTAGACCTGGTCGAGCAGACTTACAGATAGAGTTTGAGGATTTCTCACCTAGTGAAGTTGTGCCTGATCTTTTCTATCAAGTACGAAAAAGAATGCAGGATGAGGCGCACAACCTACCCTCAGGTGTCATAGGGCCGATAGTAAACGATGATTTCTCCGATGTGTACTTCTCCCTTATAGCTCTAACAGCTCCCGGCATGCCTATGAGGGATCTTAGTCGGGAAGCTGAGACAATCAGGGATCGGTTACAACAGCTCCCAGCCGTTCAAAAGGCGATGATACTTGGTGATCGACCTGAACGTGTGTTTATCGATTTCGATATGGACCGTTTAAATAACCTAGGAGTAACGCCCGAACAGATTTTTGCAGCGATCGATGCAAGTAACACACTCATTCCTGAGGGTTCTTTGGACCTAAACGGGCCGCGTGCCTATCTTCGTACACACTCTGATTTAAGCGACCCAGACAAGCTAGCAGACCTACCGCTCAGAGTTGGTAATGCATTGATACGCCTCTCCGACATCGCAGAGGTGAGTCGTGGATATGAAGATCCGCCAACCTATCTAGTGCGGGCCAATAGCGAAGATGCGATTCTGTTAGGCGTGGTCATGAACAAAGGTGAAAATGGCTTGGCCTTTGGTGAAAGCCTCGCAAACTTTCTCGATAAAGAGCGCTCCAACCTTCCTTTAGGTGTTTCGCTACAGGTGCTCACCAACCAAACGGATGCCATAAGCCAGGCTGTTGACCTTTTCCAGGTAAAATTTCTAGTGGCTGTACTTGTGGTGATGGCGGTCACTGTCATCGCTATTGGCTTCCGAGCAGGTCTTGTTGTCGGCATCGCAATACCGATCACTATCGGTCTGACGTTCCTCATCATGAAAATGGTTGATATCAACCTCGACAGGGTCACACTTGGTGCGTTGATTATCGCCTTGGGACTGCTAGTCGACGATGCAATTATCTCCATAGAGATGATGATCGTAAAAATGGAAGAGGGCTGGGATCGAATTCGTGCTGCAAGCCATGCATGGAATGTTACCGCAGCCCCTATGCTCTTTGGGACCCTAGTTACGACTGCTGGCTTTGTCCCTATCGGTTTTGCTCAATCGGGAGTCGGAGAATACGCCGGCAACATTTTCTGGGTACTGGCATTTTCACTGCTGATATCTTGGGTCGTCGCCGTCACCTTTATGCCCTACCTCGGGGTGAAGTTACTCCCTAACTATCAGAAACACGATGCAGCGAGCCTCTATCAAACCCCGATTTACACTAAACTACGGGCAATCATCACTTACTGTGTACGCTTTCGTAAGACAGTTATTCTAGTTACCGTTGCAGCGCTTGTTATGAGCGCAGCTGTGATGGCGATACTTGTTGATAAACAGTTCTTCCCAAGTTCTGACCGACCCGAGGTATTGGTTTCAGTCTATCTACCTCAAGGCAGTTCAATTAAAACAACGGATGCTACAGTACAAAAATTAGAGAGTGCGTTATCTGAGCTACCGGAGGTTAAGAGCCTCTCCTCTTACATCGGGGCGGGAGCTCCACGATTCTTCATTTCAGCAAACCCTGAGCAACCTGATCCATCCTTCGCTAAGATTATCGCAATAGGTGATGATGCAGCAGGACGCGATAGAATCATGGCCGCACTTAAGCAGAGAATTGCCAACGGCGAGTTTCCAGAAGCTCGAATCCGTGTAACAAGCCTGCTGTTCGGGCCACCGGTTGTCTGGCCTGTCAGCTTCCGTGTCGTAGGTCCTGATCAACAGATATTGCGCGACATTGCCTATAAAGTCAGAGATAAAATCGCATCTAACCCACACACTGTAATTCCGCACCTAGAGTGGGATGAGCGTGCTCCAAGCTTCCATCTTGATATGGATCTAGAGCGACTTCTATTAATGGGACTCACACCTAACGACGTGTCACAGCAACTTCAGTTTCAACTAAACGGAGTCGAAGTTGCCGAGGTACGACAGGATATAAGAAGTGTTCAAGTGGTCGCGCGTAGTTCACGCGACACTATACTCTTACCCGAACAGTTAGAAATCAAGACTCAGGATGGAAAGAAAATTCCGGTTAGGCAGTTGGGCAAACTCACCATTCAATACGAAGAACCTGTTATCAAACGCTACAATCGCGAACCCTTTCTAGCCGTGCATGCCGATGTCGAGGGGGCGCAGCCGCCTGATGTCACTAAAGCAATTTGGGATACGATGCAGCAGATTAGAGATGATTTGCCGGCCGGCTATCGAATTGATATTGGGGGATCAGTAGAGCAATCCGGCAAAGCCGATCAGTCTATCCAGAAGCTGCAACCGCTGATGCTCGCATTAATGCTGATATTTATTATGCTACAAATGCGATCGTTCTCTGGAACCTTCATGGTGTTTTTTACTGCACCGCTCGGGTTAATTGGTGCTGCTGTTGCACTCTTTATATTTGACCAACCCTTTGGCTTTACCGCCCTGTTAGGCTTGATCGGACTAGGCGGTATTTTGATGCGTAACACCATGATCCTGACTCAGCAGGTACAGGATAATTTAGAAGAAGGGTTGGCAGCAGGCAAGGCGATCATCGAGGCAACCGTCTCACGAGCTCGCCCCCTAATTCTGACAGCACTCGCGGCCATCTTCGCTTTTATCCCGCTTACATTCGACCTATTCTGGGGACCTCTGGCCTATGTATTAATTGGCGGGGTTATGATGGGGACATTTATAACACTGCTGTTTGTCCCAGCTATGTATGCATTGTGGTTTAAAGTTGAAGCACCAAAATATGATGATGCGCTTTAAACTGCGATTAAAACAGAGATTCAACGAGTCAACAGAATTGAACTTCAGGCTACTACCCCTAGTTGATTCATGAAGAATTAGAAATGAGGAACAGCTATCGCCTAATCAAAAGTGGAATTCGTAACTTACCAAACTAGATGTATAACGTATCAGCCATAAAATGTGGGAGTCCACCTTTCTCAAAATTTTGTCATTCAAAGCCTCTTTGATTGAATAAATTGAAGGTCCGGAAAGGGCCAAAACTAGCCATTTATGGTAATCCCGGAAATGGCAGAGAAGGGTCGTTAATTGCCAACCAAACTTAATGCACTAATAGTGGTGCATGAACACGTGCATATCGTTCTATCGAATTTTGTTGGCTATGCAAAGCTGTTTGATAAGCTAGTAAGCGCAGTGAGCTTCGTTTAATGGCTCTTAACGAGTAGTTACCCTTATCACTAAGAATAGCGATCTCTTTAGACATGGCTTCTTTAAGATCCTTAGCGTCCATCATCAGCGTTTCTAGTTCGAAGCTTGCTAAGTAATTTGAATCGTTTTGTGAAAGTTGCATACCAATCCCCTTTTTATTGTTGGTGTCATTGCTTGGATAAAGCAAAAGGTATGCCAACTTTTGCAAAAATAAAAAACCCGGCAAAAGCCGGGTTTTCAAATTAAACATCAATTAAGCGTGTTTCTTCCAGTGGTAGTGGTAGTAGACCACCGGAATAACCACTAGGGTCAGGATAGTTGAGATCATCAAACCGAAGATCAACGATACCGCTAGGCCACCAAAGATTGGATCGTCGATGATGAAGAAACCACCCATCATTGCAGCTACTGCCGTTAGTGCAATCGGTAACGAACGAACTGCAGCCGCATTAATCGTCGCTTCTTGGAAGTTCATACCCTCCCTCACCTGCTGCTGAATAAAGTCCACCAGCAGTATCGAGTTACGGACAATGATACCAGCGAGTGCGATCATGCCGATCATAGAGGGCGCTGTGAACTGCTGCCCAAGTATCGCGTGGCCCGGCATGATACCGATAATCGTCAATGGAATTGGTGCCATGATGATTAATGGAATACCGTACGAACGGAACTGAGCGACAACCAGTAGATAGATCATGATCAGACCGACTGAGTAGGCAATGCCCATATCACGGAAGGTTTCAAACGTGATCTGCCATTCGCCATCCCACTTCAAGCTCCACTCATACGGGTCTGAGGGTTCTGAGAAGAAGAAACGATCAATTGGGTTGCCGCTTGGTACGACCTCATCCAGCTTCGATTCAATCTCAAATAGACCATAAAGCGGGCTGTCAGTAGCACCTGCTACGTCACCCGTAACATAAACAACAGGCAGTAGATCCTTGTGATACACACTCTGTTCTACTTGTGTATCGATACGCTGAGTGACATCCGCTAAAGAGACCAAGGTACCTTTATTCGAACGAACCTGAATAGACTCAATCTTAGCGATATTGGCTTTATCTTGTTCACCCAGTTGTAGTGTTAGTGGCACGGGAACACGTGAGTGGTCATCATGCAGGTATCCCAGGCTTTCACCGCGGATCGCACTGTTTAGTGCCGCAACAATGGTCGCATCTGCTACACCAAAGTGCGCGGCACGAACGCGATCAATCGTGAAGATCTCTTTAGTCTGTTGGGCTTCAATGCTGTCATCGACATCGACTACCCCTTCGGTAGACTCAAATTGCGCGCGAACTTGTTTGGCTAGGTCAATTTGACCCTGCTTATCCAGACCATAGATCTCTGCCACTAGAGGTGCCATAACCGGAGGCCCTGGCGGCATCTCAACGACCTTCACGTTGGCGTTGAATTGCTTAGCCGTGTCGGCAAGCAGAGCGCGTGCTTCAAGTGCTATTTCGTGACTCTTACGATCACGCAACGCCTTATCACTTAGGTTGACTTGAATGTCACCCATATGAGGTGCCGAACGTAAGTAGTACTGTCGAACCAAGCCATTAAAGTTAATTGGCGAAGCAGAACCCGAGTAGATTTGGAAATCTTTCAGCTCAGGAAGTGCCTGTAGATCATCTGCCAACTCAGTCAAGACACGTTGAGTCTGCTCTAGAGAGGTTCCCTCTGGCATATCAACAATGACTTGGAATTCACTCTTGTTATCGAACGGTAGCATTTTCAGAATAACCGATTGATTAACCACCAAGTAAACGGAACCACCGATCATCGCCAGTATCGAAACCAGTAGAAGGTAACGATTCAATGCTCCTTTTCCTTGACGCAGCATCGGCGTGAGTAGTTTCACGAATAGACCTTTGAAGCGCGCTTCAGAGTGGCTATTCTCCGCTGAATGAGCTGATTCAACATGACGTCTAAACAGCTTTAAAAAGAGCCAAGGGGTCAAAATGAACGCGACAGCCAATGAGATCAACATGCCAGTTGAGGCGTTGATCGGAATGGGCAACATGTATGGCCCCATCAGACCGCTGACAAATGCCATTGGAAGCAGCGCTGCTATAACGGTAAACGTAGCCAAAATGGTTGGGCCGCCTACTTCATCGACTGCAAGTGGGATTGCTTCGCGAAGTGATTTGACCCCCATCGACATGTGTCGGTGAATGTTCTCTACCACCACGATTGCATCGTCGACCAGAATACCGATCGAGAAGATCAACGCAAACAGCGAGACACGGTTGAGTGTAAAGCCCCAAGCCCAAGAGGCAAAGAGTGTAATAGCCAAGGTTACGATGACCGCGATACCTACTACTATTGCTTCACGAACACCCAGTGCAAACAGCACTAGGACAATGACAGACAACGTAGCGAAGATCAGTTTTTTGATCAGCGTTTGAGCCTTGTCATCCGCCGTTTCACCATAGTTACGTGTAATGGTTGTATCAATATTATCTGGTACATAGATGCCTTGAATCGCATCAAATCGTTTGATCAATGCATCCGCGACTTCAACCGCGTTTTCACCCGGTTTCTTTGCCACCGCAATGGTGATTGCAGGGGTCAATGCAGTCTGATCTGCTGCAGCCTGCCCAGTACCAAAAGAGACGTATTGATTCGGTTGTTCTGGAGCATCGTAGATATTAGCAATGTCGCGAAGGTAAACCGGTGCGCCATTTCGAACGCTTATCACTAGGTTTTTAACCTCTGAGACATCCTGAAGTAGTTGACCTGCTTGAACTCGAATGGCGCTGTTCGCTTTGACGCGATCACCAGTATCGGCTGTCACATTAGCGTATTGCAACTTAGCGCGAACATCATCCAAAGTAACCGAGAGTGCCGCCATCTTGACTGGATCGAAGTCGATCTGAATGGCACGGTTAGCGCCGCCAATCACAGTGATATCGCGGGTTCCTTCAACTCGCTGAAGCTCAGACTGAATCGTATGAGCGACGTTCAATAGATCGGCACTGCTAACTGATTCATCACGACTCCATAAGGTCGCAGCTAGAACTGGTACATCATCAATGCCCTTAGGTTTGATGACCGGTTCACCAATACCCATATTCGGCGGGAAGATATCTCTGTTCGAGTAGAAGGCGTTATAGAGACGGACAATCGCATCGGTTCTTGGCTCGCCGACCTCAAAACGAACCGTCAACAGCGCCATGCCTGGGCTGGAAACAGAGTAGATGTTTTTGACGCCACTGATCTCTGACACCACCTGCTCTGCAGATGTGGTGATAAGCGACTCTACTTCAGCAACACTTGCGCCTGGAAAAGGAATCATCACGTTGGCAAAGGTGACGTTGATCTGTGGTTCCTCCTCACGCGGTGTCACCAGCGCGGCAAAAAGACCTAGCAGAAGACCCACGATCGCCAGTAGCGGGGTAATTTCAGTCGTTAAAAAACTCTTGGCAATTCGTCCCGATATGCCCAGTGTTTGAGTGTCATTACTCTGCACGATTCGCCTCCTTATAAATTGAGGCCGCTTTAATAGGATCAAGTGCTACGGTTTCGCCCTCTGCGAGACCAGAGATAATTTCTACCTGTTCACCAGCAGTTTGACCGGTTCTGATGTATCTAAATTGGAGAGCTGAATCGCCTGAAGCCACATAAACACCTTCCACTTCACCACGAGTCGCTATAGATGACTTAGGCAGAGTCAGCACAGGCTCTTCATCAATGGTAAATTGAACACGTGCTAACTCACCTGGAAGCGGCATTTGAGCAGGGTCACCCGCTGGTAACGTTAGAAGCAGTGTAAAGGTATGACTTAGTGGATCGGCTGTCGGAATTAAGCGTTGATCGACAGGTTCTACAACCTGATCACCCAACACAACATTAACAAACTGACTCTGTTTGGCATCGACCAGGTTGGCTTGCGGGATTTGAACTCGAACACGTAATCTATCCAGTGCAATCCCCTCTATCAATGGTGTACCTGGTTGTACCGTCTCCCCTTCAGAAACTAGCTTGTTAACCACTACACCTGAATAGGGCGCGATTACCTCAGTGTAATCAAAACGAGCACGGGCATTAGAAACCTGAGCTTTTGCTGCATCGAGTCTTGCTTTGGCTGCATCACGTTGTTGGCGAGCGCTGTCTACAGGCGCGATCGCGACCAATTTGCGCTCAAACAGTGCGGTTAAACGATCCAATTGACGAGTAGCTTCATCAAAAGCGGTTTGTGCTTCATTGAGAGAAGCTCTTGCAGCATCCAGCCCTGCGCGCTGTTCACTCTGTGTTAGGCGAGCTATCACACTGCCCTGCTCAACAAAATCGCCATAATCAAAAGGTAATTCTAGAATTCGACCAGAAGTTTGTGCGGCAACAATAGCTCGATTAACCGCTTCCACAGTCCCGTCGAATTCGACCTTGATCGGTTGCTGAATAATTTTGGTCTCAGTAAACGCTAGCTCTTGGGCTGAAGCCAGTTGCGTTAGTGAAATGGTTGTCACTAGGGTGCACGCGGTCACTGCTAGGTTAACGGCCTTTCTGATCTGCATATCAAACACTCTATTCGTTTATAAGGGTTAAGTTCCGGTAATAATATATTAGGCAAAACTAATATAAAAGATTTTTTAATATTTTCTGTACTTTCTGAATGCCCTGCTACACTGAATGAAATTCAATCTATTAACAGAGATTATGAAAGTACTGATTGCCGACGACGATAAAGTCTTAAGAATGCTGATGGAGCGCCAACTTGAGGGTTGGGGCTTTGACGTAATGACCGCGCAGGATGGTGAAGAGGCATTTGAAATTCTGACAACAGAAGCAGAACCTCCACGTATGCTCGTTCTTGATTGGGAGATGCCCAATCTGGATGGCATAGAGCTTTGTCGTAAAATCAGAGCGCTTGAGAGTAATGACCCACCCTACATTGTGTTGGTCACTGCACACTCCGATCAAGAGCACTTGGCAACTGCACTGCAAGCCGGAGCTAACGACTACATCAGCAAACCTACTAAACCCGTTGAGTTGCGCGCACGACTGGGCGTTGGTTTACGAACTTTAGAGCTGCAAAATCGACTCAATATTGCCAATGAGATGCTCGCCTACAAGGCAGAGCATGATGAGCTGACCGGTTTGCAAAATCGCGCCTCTCTGATCGAGCATCTTGATAATGAAATTGAACGAACTAAACGAACCGGTGAGCCATTAGCACTGGCCATTTGCGATATCGACTTTTTTAAACGGGTAAACGATACCTATGGACACCCCGTTGGCGACAGAGTGCTTAAAGAGTTTGCTGATCGAATGAAAGAGACATTTAGACCCTATGATCTAGTGTCACGATACGGCGGTGAAGAGTTTGTTGTCTGCTGTACGGCGCTTGAATCAGATCCTAAAGCGATTTTCGAGCGATTCAGAGAGGTGATTGAATCAACGACCTTCTTAGAGAGCGATCTTTCTTTAGGAGTAACCGTCAGTGTCGGAATTGCGACCTTTGATGGCATCAGCACAATGACAACAAAAGAGATCATGCTGGGGCTGATCAGCGATAGTGACAAAGCACTTTACGCAGCCAAACACTCAGGCCGAAATCAGGTCGTGATGTATGATTCTGTAATACACTCTGACTCTGAAAAATCTGAAGAAGCCCTTACCGATGGCCAGATTTGCTAAACAGTGCATCCCCCATCTGATCAATCGTCATTTTTGCTTTGTTCATGGTGACCTCTACACAGATCTCTTTTGATGCCATGCTGTCAGCACGAATAAACGGCTGTTCCAACCATTGGCCATCAATCTCCTTGGAGATCATGCCACCCACACCATAGCCGCCATCCACTTTTCTCGGTTTGACTGAAACCTTGAACCCTTTGTATTCAAACTCCGAAGCCACCGGCTCTTCAACAGGGTCTGAACGGAGAAGTTTTTTTATAAACTCAATCACTTGGATACCTCTACAGGGGTGACGACCCCCTCAAATTGGATTAAACGTTTAGATAACTCAGAGAGAGCCTCTCTGTCTCGTCCTGTGGTCAGTATCTCTAATTTACCCGCTTGATTGGAGAGAGAGAGTAATTTCTGTTCAGTTAAACGACGTTTAACTTCGAGCGCGATCGATTCCGATGTGTCGATCACCTTAACTGGATGACTGAACAACTCGCTGATCTCTTTCTCAACAAATCCATAATGCGTACATCCAAGCGCTAAGGTATCAATATCGGCTGCTTCAAACTGATCAATATAAGTGGTTAGTAGTGTGCTGAGTTGTTGATTGGTGGTGTTTGGGTTTTCAATTAATTCGACCAATCCAGGGCAGCCAAGTGCTGTAATCGACTCTGCTTGCTGTTTAAGCTGGGAGACCAATCGTTGGAACTTCTGACTCTCTACCGTGTATTGAGTTGCCAGAACGCCAACGCGTTTTGACTGACTCATCTTAATGGCAGGCTTTAGTCCGGGTTCAACACCAATGATCGGTAAGGAGAATAGCTCTCTGCACTCGTGAACAGCAGCAGCGGTTGCTGTATTACACGCGATCACAATCGCCTTGGCGCCCTTCTCAATGAGGTAAGAGACGATCTGAACCACCCTCTCACGGATCACTGCATCGCTCTTATCACCATAGGGTGCATAGCCACTGTCAGCGATATACAGGTAGGACTCATTGGGTAGGTTGTTAAGGCAAGCGGATAAGATACTTAACCCGCCCACTCCTGAATCAAAGACTCCAATCGGAGCGTGTTCATATGGATTCATTAATCGTCAAATACAGATCTAAAGTTACGAATAAGTTTAACGCAGAATGATATGAGATGGTCAGAATAATTATTTTTGTGCAATGCACAAAAAAGTGTTGATTGTTTTTTAGTCAATGTCTAATATGGCGTCAAATGTTGCAGTGCAACAAACTTTTTAGATAGAAACTTAAAGACCTCGGAGGTCACCATGTACAACGAAATGATGAACCAGTTCAAAGCACAGATGGCTCCTTTCACTAAAGCAGCTGAAATCAACAAACAAACTGCTGAAAAACTATTCGGCATGCAGCAAACTGTTGCTACAGAGATGCTAAACCGTGGTCTTGAGCATGTTAAAGCATTGACTGAATCAAAAGAGCCAAAAGCTGCTCTAGAACTTCAGGTTGCTTTCTTTAAAGAGATGGAAGCAAAACTAAACACTGTTGCTGAAGAAGAGATCTCTGCTCTAATGGCTGCAAAAGCTGAACTGACTGAAATCTTCGAAAAGTCTACTCAAGAGATGACAGAAGAAGCGATGGCTCAGTTCTCTAAGTTCGACCTAGCGAAATTCGATCTAGCACAGTTCGACCTTTCTAAATTCGACATGAAAAACTTTGATCTTTCAAACTTCATGCCTTCAGTTGAAGCGGCTAAACCAGCTGCAAAAACAACTCGTAAAGCGGCTGCTCCAAAAGCAACTGCTTAATCGATCAGTCGATACAAAAAAGCCGCTTGAGATACCTCAAGCGGCTTTTTTAGTTTTAGAGATTAGCTTGTTAAATTAGCTAAGCTGAGCTTTTGCCCACTCAACCACCACTGCTTCACCCTCATCCAAGTGAGGCTCGAGTTCGGACAAGCTTTCAACTAGTGCGGAAACAGTCGGTCTAACGATGTTGAGATGACCTACCTTACGACCAGGACGGATCTCTTTACCATACCAGTGCACATGAGCGCCCTGTACCGCCAGCCACTCTGCTTTCCAGTCTCGTCCAAGCAAGTTATACATCATAGAGACACCACGAAACTCAGGGGTGATCAAAGGTAAACCAGCAAGCGCTCTTAAGTGCAATTCAAACTGACTGACACTAGCACCCTCTTGGCTCCAGTGTCCGGAGTTATGGACACGTGGCGCTAACTCATTAACCAATAATTCACCATCGACAACAAAACACTCCATCGCCATGACGCCGATGTAGTCAAAGTCATCCATGATCGATCCCAGCCAACCTTCAGCACTTGCTTGCATCGCAGGGTCATTATCTAACCCAGGAATACTCGCACGCAAAATGCCGTCTTGATGCCAGTTACGCGTCAATGGGTAGAAGACCTTCTCACCCTGTGCATTTCGTGCGCCAACTAACGACACCTCATGTGAGAACGGGATCATCGCTTCAGCGATGGCAATGCCATCCCATTCAGCAAGAATCTCATCACCCTGCTTCCAGCGCCATTGACCACGCCCATCGTAACCACCCATACGAGCCTTTACGACGGCACGCTCACCCAGAGAGGATAGCGACTCGGCAATGGATGCATCGGCACTGTTTAAATCAACCCAAGGGGCCGTTGGGACATTAAGGCGATCTAAGGTCGATTTCTGACGAAAACGATCAATGACCTGATATAGAGCCGCATCGTTGCGAAAGTTTGGGTGGGATTTAAGCTGATTACCGACAGGGTTCTCAGGCCAGTGCTCAATCTCTACCGAGATAACGTCGTCGTCATTCAACTCGACCAGTTGATCACCTATCGGGTGAATAGGTTGTACTTCAAGCTGCAGGGGTGCACCTGCTTGCTGAAGCATTTGACCTAGTTGACCATTACCGGCAATGACAATACGTGGCAACTGCATGCTTAACCTCGTGGATCTGGATTATCTAGAACCGTTTGGCTCTGTTCATTACGCCAATTTTGCAGACGAACGGCGAGCTCTGCATCTGTTGTTGCTAGCATCTGAGAGGCCAGTAGCGCGGCATTAAATGCACCTGCTCCACCGATAGCCAGGGTTCCAACAGGAATACCACGTGGCATCTGAACAATGGATAGAAGACTGTCTTGGCCGCTCAATGCCTTGCTCTGCACAGGCACACCCAGCACAGGCACAATGGTTTTAGCAGCAATCATACCTGGGAGGTGAGCCGCACCACCAGCACCGGCAATAATAACTTTGATGCCATTGTCGGCAGCTTGTTCAGCAAAGCGGAACATCTTATCTGGGGTGCGATGTGCCGATACCACTTCAGCGGTGTACTCGACACCCAGTACATCTAGCATCTTGGCGGCTTCTTCCATGGTTGGCCAGTCTGATTTAGACCCCATAACTATTGCAACGGTGGCGCTCATTCATTTCTCCATATCGAGTTTGATCTCGAAAAATAGGCAGTCGGTATCGACAAAAAAATAAGCGTGAAATTATAGCAAGAAAGAGTCAGCCAGACCTACCCTTTTAAACCAGTGCTGACTGAAAGTTGAAGATCAACACCAGTATTACAAGGCTAACAGGAATACTGGTAATGGTAAGAGCGGCAATACGATCGACAGGACCGCCATATCGAACCGTTAGAACATAACTCATCACAGCAACCGGCATCGACATCTGAATAAGCAGTGAGAGCGCTGCAGTGGTATCGATAGTAATTAGGGATACAACCAGCCAGGCAATCAAAAAACCCGACAAGGGTCGGTAGATGGATAAACCTGCAATGATGCCAACCTGACGGGCACCCCCTATCTTTAAACGGGCTAATGAGCGGCCTAACAACATGACCATAATCGGTATGGCTATACCGGAGATAGAATCTAAAGCACGACTGATAGGCACAGGAATCGTCAAATCCATCGATACCACGATTGCACCTGACAAGAGTGCTAACAGAGGCATATTGGTGACCAGTGAGCGCCAATTGTATTGGCCTGACATGGCGGTGGTTCCTAATGTCCAGTGACTAAGCGTCACAGTTGTTGAAATGATGACCGCAGATGCCAGAGCCTCAGGCCCCAACAGTGCAAAGACCAGTGGAATACCTAAATTGCCCGTATTGGGGTTGACCAGTGTCGAGAGATAGAAGCGCGGTGAGGTGTTAAGCAGCTTGCAAAAAATGGCTATCAGAGTAGCACCGACCGCTAAGCAGAGAGCGGTCACTCCCATCAAATACCCCATCTCTGTGACGGGAACTTTCATCTGAGTCACCGAGGTAAACACCAGAGCGGGCAAGGCGATCTGGCTGGAGAGCATGGCCAAACCAGGGTGTTCTAGGTAGTCCGTTTTTCGTGCCAGAAAGAAACCAAGGACGGCGATCAAAAAAACCGGAGTAATAGCAGAGATAAAAGCTGTAAACATGGAGTCACTATCTTAATGTTGGATGATGATTATACAGTTGTCCGCAAATAGATAGGCAACTATCATTGAGCGATTCTTCTTTAAGCTGGATCAAACATGACTCAGAGACTCTCCCCTTCAACGATTTTCCTGATCGCCAGTGGCTGCCTATTATTGATGATCTCCTTTGGTATACGGTCGAGTTATGGTTTGTACATGCGTCCTATTGAGGCTTCAACCGACTGGGGGCGTGACATCATAGGCTTTGCCCTAGCCTTGCAAAACCTGAGCTGGGGAATTATGTCGGTTTTCACTGGCGGGCTTGCCGACCGTTTCGGAAATCGCAACGTCCTGTTTGGTGGCGCACTGGTCTATGCCCTAGGTGTTTATCTAACAGCTGGTGTGTCGGATCTTTTCACGCTTAATGCAGGATTAGGGTTTCTCGTGGGTGCTGGCGTCGCCGGCACTTCGTTTGGCATCGTTCTTCCTGCTTTAGTTCAATCCGTTCCACCAGAACGACGTGACTGGGTACTCGGTTTGGGCACCGCTTGTGGCTCTGCTGGTCAATTTGCGCTTGTTCCATTGGTTCAGATGTTTATCTCTGATTTTGGCTGGATCAACTCACTGCATATTCTAACGGCTATCGCCATATTGATGATGTTGTTAGCCATTCCTCTGAATGCCAAGAAGAGCTCTGTCATTACAGAGAGCGATCAAGGATTCGCTGAAACAGTGCGATTAGCCGCTGGTCACAAATCCTACTGGCTTCTGGTGTTTGGCTTTTTTGTTTGTGGCTTTCACGTTGCCTTTATTACGGCGCACATGCCGGCCTACTTATCAGATTTAGGCTTCGCGCATCAGGTCGGTGCTTGGTCTCTCTCATTGATTGGTCTGTTCAATATCGCTGGGGCGTTCTGGGCCGGCAATATCTGTCGCAAGCACTCACGATCGAAGCTACTTGTGGCAATCTACGGTGGAAGAACAATTGCTATCGCCCTATTCTTGATATTCCCTATCACGCTCACATCGGTACTTATCTTCAGTGCTGTGATGGGGCTTCTCTGGCTGGCCACTGTTCCTCCAACCTCCGGCATCGTTATGAACATGTTTGGTACACGATACATGGCCACCCTTTATGGCTTCGTATTCTTTAGCCACCAAGTGGGTAGCTTCTCTGGCGTCTGGTTAGGTGGCTATCTCTATGAAACCTATGGCCATTATGAGTACATCTGGTGGGCCGGTATCTTCTTTGGTTTGATGGCTGTACTACTTCACTGGCCAATTGATGAAAAACCACACCCCTCTTTCGTAACCAAAGAGAGTTAAAGTTCGGTTTTTAGGAACCACAAGGATGTATCTTTCGTGACGATAAAAAACAGAGGGAAATACTGATGAGCCACAGAATAGATTACTACCTATCACCGATCTCACCCTTTACCTGCCTAGCCGGTGATCTGTTGGATACACAAGCACCCGCTGAGGTCGTGTATCACCCATTCGATATTGGCCGTCTATTTGCTGCAACAGGGGGTGTGCCGGTTCCTCAGCGATCGCCTCAACGTCAAGCTTACCGTTTAGCTGAACTCGCTCGGATTCAAAAACAACGCGGAATCACCATTAATCTTAAGCCAAAGTTCTTCCCAGTGGATAGTCGTCCTGCCTCTAAACTACTACTTGCAGTTAGAGATGCAGGCTCGGATGTACCAGGTTTGGCTCGAGCACTCTTAAGTGCCGTATGGCAGAGAGATCTGAATATTGCAGAGGACGCTGTGTTAGGTCGACTTCTCGATGAACTGGGTATTGATTCAGCTCTATTAGAGCAATCAAAAGGCTTAGATGATCAGTTGGACAAAGAGACTGACGAAGCCATTGAGGCTGGTGTCTTTGGCAGCCCCTTCTACATCGTTGATGGAGAACCCTTCTGGGGACAGGATCGTCTAGAACAGGCGATCGAAAGAGCCAAAAGTTAAATTGTCGCGGTTTGCCCTTCGGGCAATTCGCTCCTACAAACGGAGCGTTAAATTGTAGGAGCGAATTGGAGCGCAGCGACAAACCGCGATCCATAGGGCCACACCTTCTATCAAGTAATAACGTCAGGTTCTGTGCGTCCTGTAAATTGCTTAATACCGATCAACTGATTCGCCAACTCGATTAAAGGTTTCAAAGCTGCTTGTGTGTCAGTAATCGACTCATCCTGAGTAAACTGATCAAGATAGACACGGAGCGTAGCACCGGCCGTGCCGGTTCCAGATAGCCGAACAACGATACGACCTCCGTTATCGAACAGCATTCTAACTCCTTGATTATGACTGACGGAGCCATCAACAGGGTCTGAGTAGCTGAATTGATCGGCCAGAGTCAGGGTAACGCCATCAAAGGTCTCTCCTGCAAGACTATCCAAAGAGGCTGTTAGCTGCTGCATCATATTGGCTGCACTGTCTGAATCGATTGATTCATAGTCATGGCGGGTAAATAGATCCCTTCCGAATAGAGACCAATGATCTTTAACCAGATCAGAGACCGATTGACCGGTCGCGGCCAGAATATTGATCCAGCATAGAACAGCCCAAAGTCCATCTTTCTCGCGAACATGATCTGAACTGGTACCAAAACTCTCCTCACCACAGAAGCTGATACGGCCATCATCCATCAGGTTGCCAAAAAATTTCCAACCGGTAGGAGTCTCATAACAGTTGATACCGAGTTTTTCAGCCACACGGTCAACTGCACGACTGGTTGGCATTGAGCGAGCGACACCCTTCAATCCATCTTCATAGGCGGGAATCTTTTGTGCGTTCGCGGCTAATACAGCCAAACTGTCACAAGGGTTTACATAAAAATGGTTGCCAATGATCATATTTCTATCGCCGTCCCCGTCCGAAGCGGCACCGAAATCTAACCCTTGTTCATTGACTTGTTTGACCAATTCGGCTGCATGTACAAGATTGGGGTCGGGGTGATGACCACCAAAATCCTCTTTTGGAATCGCGTTGATAACGCTCTCTTTTGGTGCGCCCAACCGGTTGATGAATATCTCTTGTACATAAGGCCCAGTCACGGCATGCATGGCATCGAAACGAAATGTGAAATTTGAACCGCTCAAGAGCTGTTTCATGATTTTAAAATCAAACAACTCCTCCATCAGATCGGCATAATCTGTGACAGGATCAATCACCTTAATCAGCGCATTTCCAATGCTAACCTCTCCAACACTATCAAGATCTACAGGTTCAGCATCAATCGTAAAGTATCGAGTAATGGTTTCCGTCGTTTGGTGAATACTGTCCGTCTGGGTCTCACTTGCAGGGCCACCGTTGGCACGATTAAATTTAATGCCAAAGTCTTCATCAGGGCCACCTGGGTTGTGACTGGCTGACAACACCAGTCCACCGACTGCACCATATTTACGGATCACACAGCTGGCTGCTGGCGTTGAAAGAATTCCTGCTTGACCCACGATTAAGGTTTCAAAGCCATTGGCGATCGCCATTTTAATAATGGTTTGAATTGCCTCACGGTTAAAATAACGACCGTCACCACCGATCACGAGTGATTGGCCTTGGCAGCTCTCTAAAGAGTCAAAAACAGCCTGAACAAAATTCTCTAAGTAGTTAGGTTGTTGAAATACTTTAACCTTTTTTCGAAGGCCAGACGTACCTGGTTTCTGACCAGAGTAAGGTGTTGTTGTGATGACTTTTCTATTCATTAAGACCACATATAGATTAGGTTTAAACCATTAACGATTGGAAAGAGTTAGATAAAAACTAGCAAGATATATGCCGCTTTTTAAACATCATCTTCAACTAATTCTAAGCCGTAATATTGAAGAAACTCAGTAGCCGGCATCGGTTTACCAAATAGGAACCCCTGCACCTGATCAACACCTAATTTAAGCAGTCTATCTGCCTCCGAGGCGTTCTCAACCCCTTCTGCTACGACTGTCAGCCCCTCCGCTTTGGACAAATATACGACCATTTTCGTTAAATGCTCAGACGAGGGGTTTAGATGAATGTCTTTGATAAAGGCTCTATCTAGTTTGATGGTATCGGCGGGTAGGTTTTGAAAATAGGCGAGTGAGCTCATACCGGTACCGAAATCATCCAAAGCGATTGAATAACCTAGCTCTTTCACGGCATCTAAGGAGCGCTTTAAGTTATCCAAAGAGACGTCTGTCTCCTGTTCAGATAGCTCAATCTGTAACTCTCCGGCCCTAAAACCGTACTTTTCTTGGACCTGACTCAACTCGTAGGTGACACGCAAATCCTGAAGATCATTAGCGCTTAAGTTAAATGAAACCGAGATCGGTAGACCCGACTGTTTCATTGTTTCACAAAAATGTGCGGATTGCTCAACGACACTGTTTATAAATGTAAGCCTGTATGGGGAGGACTCAAGAAGATCGACAAAATCTTTTGGTGTTAGCAAACCTTTCTCAGGGTGAATCCAGCGGACCAGTGCCTCCGCACCTACCAGTCTATTGTTATCTTTAATATCGACCTTAGGCTGAAAGAACATCTGTATCTCATGGTTAGCAAATGCCTGAGAGACTTCATAAGATTGAATATCTGTTTGGCCGTTAAGATGATCACGATCTTTCAAATTGAATCGAGCAAAATCTGTTTTCTCTTTGGTGGCACGCACAAATACTGTATCCAAGTTATGCAGTGCACTATCCAGATCAGTTGAGTCATTAGGGGTATCGGTTGAAACAACAATCGGCGAGAGATCCGTTGCCTCTTTTTTTAACTGACGAAGTCCACGCTCAAATGCGTCCCAAAACCGTCGCTCTGACATCAGAACGTAAACCCCATTATCAAGCCTGCCAATGGATGCACCTGCAGGACAAACTTCCCTTAACAACTGATTAAATTGAGTAACGCTCTCTTTAAATTCAATCGAACTTTCTGAACTTTTTCCTACATTATCCAAGATATTTTTAATGTAGACACCATAGACTCTTACAACACCGTCAGGATTCTTATTTTTGAGCCAATCAAAATGCTGATGAATTTGATAATTGTCTATAAATTCAGACGTTAAGTCGCTGTTTTCTTTACACTCTTTATAAAAAACAAGAGAGTAGATACGATTAAACAGCACCGCTACTGAACCATAGACCAGCAAGGAGTAAGAGAGCGTTATTAGATGGGTATAGAGCTCAGAAATCAGCTCCTCTTGTACTCGATAGGAGTCAATAAATAAGAGGAGAGAGAGCCAGATAGGTATGAAGAGTAATACCCATTTTTGAGCCAATACAAAGCGAAGCAATACTGGCAAAAGCGCACCTGACAAATAGGCTAATGCTATATCATCCGACACTAAGGCTAGCGATATTGAACCAGCTCCCATAGTAAGGAAAGCTACAGCTCCACCCCAGCTTAAATGAATACGGTGCACAAAATATTGGATGACTAACAAAGAGAGAGTGAGCGGGTAAAAGTAGGAGCCCGTCAATGAATCTGTGAAAAGCTGCTGAAGCAGAGATAAAAGTGAAAGTGCTAATGATATCAACAGCAACGCATTAATCAGCAACCTAAACAGGCTTCGACGGTTCTTGAACCAGTTACTGCGGTTGTAATCTCGAACTTGCATTAGCCATCACTTTTTCGAATAGATTATTGATTTTATGGTAATCAGGGGCGAATCGCTACCACCAAGTCTCAGGGCTCGATAAGATAGAACCTCTTTGATGACAGGTTTAGATGATGAACGTTCTCGGGATTACCGCACCGCTCTTTACGTTAATGGCTCTTGGGTTTTTAGCCGTTAAATATAACGCACTGTCTAAGGAGGCTATCCCTGGGATAGCCCGCTTTGTTTTGGTTTTTTGCATACCGGCGATCATTGTCGGCAATCTATCTAAGAATAGCCCTGCTGATATCTTTAATAGCGATTACGTATCGATTTATGCTATTGCCGCAGTCGCTACCTTCTTCATTTCGTTGGGTCTGATTCGGAGCGTCAGACAAGGTGATGCTAAACAGTCATCAGCATTAGCCATTGGGGCCGCTATGCCCAACAGTATTTTTGTTGGCTACCCTATTCTGCTGCAGGTCATGCCCGATATGGCCGCTCAAGTATTAGTTGTCTGTATACTGGTCGAAAACCTAGTGGTGCTTCCGTTAGCGCTCCTGACTACTGAGTACTTCTCAGCTGATCATAAAGACAAAACGCTGTTAGGCTCACTAAGCTCAATTTTTAAACGCCTGATCAACAACCCGATACTCATCGCAATAGCGGTTGGCTTAATTTTATCGTTGAGCGGCTTTCAACTGCCGTTGTTCATCGACGAAAGCTTAGGGGTGCTCGCAAAAGCGGCTGGTGGCGCAGCACTGATCGTTATTGGAGGATCTTTAGTAGGAAACTCTATTCGCGATGATTTGAGTACTTTAGGAATGATTGCAGGGGCAAAACTGTTGATTCAACCTGCTCTAGCCCTTCTGCTGATTACCCTCTGGTGGGACTTTGATCGACAATGGCAGATAGCTCTAATTGTCATCACCGCTTCACCCATGTTCACCATCTACCCTATTCTCGCTGCACCTTATGGCGCAGCAAAGACGGCTTCCAGCTCATTGCTGCTGACTACGGTCGCGTCTTACGCGACGCTAAACACTGTTTTGGCGTTTGTGTTGTAGGTTGGAGCGTAATTTGAGGGCGGATGACAGGCTGAAGCCAGTCACCGGTGCTTGCCTTGACATCTTCGTGCCAGTGACTGGCCTTCAGCCTGTCACCTGCTCTCTCAGCGTCTTCCAGTGAAGAAGACAACAAAAAGGCCGCTACAGCGGCCTTTTTAACGACAAGCCAACACTTAATCCAAAAGCTGTTCTAGCTGGTGTAGTGTCTCCATCGCAGGCAATACTTGCTGAACGCTTGAGTTTGGCTCGCGGCCTTCGCGAATTGCAGAAATGAACTCACGATCCTGAAGCTCGATGCCGTTGTTAGAAACAGCAACGCCAGAGAGATCAATTGGGTTCTCGTTACCATCAACCAAATCATCGTAACGGGCGATGTAGGTACCCTTGTCACAGATGTAACGGAAGAAAGTACCAAATGGACCGTCGTTATTGAAAGATAAAGAGAGTGTACACAGTGCACCGCTCTCTGATTTCATACCAATCGACATGTCCATTGCAATGTTAAGTTCTGGGTGAATCGGACCCTGCATCGCTTGTACTTTTGTACACTTCTCGCCAGTCTGGTACTGGAATAGATCCACGGTGTGACAAGCGTGGTGCCAAAGCAGGTGATCCGTCCATGAGCGCGCCTTACCCAGAGCGTTCTTGTTAGAACGACGGAAGAAGTAAGTTTGAACATCCATCTGTTGAATCTTAAGCTCACCCGCTTGGATTTTGTTATGAATCCACTGGTGGCTTGGGTTGAAGCGGCGAGTCTGACCCGACATGGCTACCAAACCCGTGCGCTTTTGTGCCTCCACCAGTTTGATTGAGTCTTCAATGTTATCCGCCATCGGAATCTCAACCATGACGTGCTTGCCTGCTTCAAGACACTGAATAGACTGAGAGGCGTGCATTTGAGTCGGTGTTGCAAGAATGACCGCATCCACATCATCGCGCGCAAGCGATTCAGCAAGATCTGTTGTTGCGTGAGCGATACCACGCTCTTTAGCAAACTCAGCAATGGCATCAGGTTTAGTACCAACGACTGACGTCACAACAACATCCTCAATGTTACTCAATGCATCTAAGTGTTTTAGACCAAATGCGCCCATAGCGCCTGCAACACAAACTCTCATTAGTGTCTCCCTAATTCGAATGGATAAATATTGTCCCTAAGATTATCAAAATGGATCTTTCATAGAACCGTTAAAAATTCTAGACGTCATTCAAAAATGTGAATGTAAGCTTAGACAAAACCGCTTCTAAGATACGGCCAGCCGCAGTAGATCAATAAATTTTTGCTGGGCATTAGTGGGGTTCCATGAGCTGCGACGGGTAATGCCGATTGGGCGTTTAGTGCCTGACATCTCAAAAGGAAGCACCGCCAAATCCCCTTTGGATAACTCAAATTCCAACTGATGCTGAGAGATTAATGTGAGTCGATCACCGCCAAGTAACAGCTCTCGAATCAGCACATGGGAACTGGTTTCGACGATGGATAGACCTTCCCTCTCCTCACCTTGCAGAATCAGTTCTTCAAATAGGTTGCGGGTTGGCGCCCCACTTCTTGGGATAACCCAACCGTAGTTAAGAAGGTCCTCTCGAGTAATCTGATCTATATTGAGAGCGGGATGCCCTTTGCGTGCCACAATTGCTAATGGAGGCGCTATGAGTTCTTCTTGAACAATATCACTGGTTGGGATCGGGAAACGCAACGCACCGACCAAGAGATCCACATCCCCCTGAAGGATATGGGCTAAAAGATCTTCATAGGGCCCATCAACCAACTCTAAAGTGATACCAGGATAAGCTTTGGTAAATTCATTAATCGCTTTGGGCAACAGAGAGGTGCGTGCTAGTGGCATGCTGCCGATGCGCATCCGTCCCACTTCACGACCATCACCAAGGCCTGACAACTCTTGAAGCCCCTGATGAATCTCTGAAATGGCCAACTTGGTTGATTTGGAGAACACTTTGGCCGCTCGTGTTGCCGCAATGCCAGTACTGGTCTTTTCGAACAGCGACAGCCCCATGAGTGACTCGAGCTCACGAGCTGATCGATGCAGTGAAGATTGTGATACACCCAGATTACGACCTGCAACGCTGTAGTTTTGCGCATCGGTAACCGCTACTAGTGCTTTTAATTGGGTCGTCGTCAGCTGCGTCATGATGCGCTCAATCGTCTCCATACGACGATTCGACATGGACGACAGTGCATCGGCCAGACCTAATCTTAGAATAGCAAAGGCGCTGTTGACCCTCGCTTCCCAGACGCCACCAGCTTCAGTCAGATACATCCCGCTGGACTGGCGTTCAAACAGCTTTACACCCAGCAAGCGTTCTAACTTCGCAATGGCTTGAGTCATCGCAGGTTGAGAGAGAAAGACACGCTCTGCAGCCTGACTTATACCTCCTGCATTGGAGACCTCAATGAATACCCGAAGATGTCGTATGTTAGGAAGATTCTTGAACATAAGGGTCATTGTAACCTGATGTGATTTAAATACCTATATCAAAAACAAATACCTAAAAAGTAAAAACTAAATAGCTTAAAAAAGGCGATATAGAGAGGATAGAAAAATAGAAATCCAATTCATTATAAAAGGACGTTTGAGACATGATTATCGATTGCCATGGTCACTACACAACCACACCTCCTGGTGTTGGCGCTTGGCGTGAAGCTCAAAAAGCAGAAGTAGAAAAGAATCCAGATTTTGTTGGTGAAAAAGGCGACTTTGGTGTTACTGATGATGAGATCCGCGAGTCGATCATCAACAATCAGTTAAAACTTCAGCAAGAGCGTGGCACTGATCTTACTATCTTCTCACCTCGTGCTAGCTGGATGGCTCACCATGTGGGTAATGAACACACCTCTAAATTCTGGACTGAAAACCAAAACGATCTCATTCGTCGTGTCTGTGACCTATTCCCAGAGAACTTTGTTCCTGTTGCTCAGCTGCCTCAATCTCCAGGTGTTGATCCAGCTAAATCTGTACCAGAGATCGTTCGTACCGTTGAAGAGATGGGTTTTATTGGTATTAACCTTAACCCAGATCCATCAGGTGGCCACTGGAATGGCAGCCGCCTTTCGGCTCGAGAGTTCTACCCTATTTACGAGAAGATGTGTGAATACGACATTCCAGCAATGATCCACGTATCAGCTGCCTGCAACCACAACTTCGATACGACAGGTTCACACTACCTAGGTGCTGATACCACGGCATTCCAGCAGTTGATGATGTCTGATGTATTTAAAGACTTCCCAACACTTAAGATCATCATCCCTCATGGTGGCGGTGCAGTTCCTTACCACTGGGGTCGTTTCCGCGGGATGGCATTGGATAAAGGTTTCGAACTTGAAGAGCGCGTATTGAATAACGTCTTCTTCGATACCTGTGTCTACCACCAGAAAGGTATCGACTGCCTTCTAGATGTCATCCCAACTGAAAACATCCTTTTCGCATCAGAGATGATCGGCGCGGTTCGTGGTATCGATCCAGAGACAGGTCACTACTTTGATGACACTAAACAATACATCGACGCGACAACTAAAGTGAATGCTGAGCAGAAAGAGATGATCTTCTCTGGCAATGCTCAACGTGTATTCAGTCGTTTGAAGGTTTAAGGAGAGGATTATGGCAGAGAACGTAGTTGTTCAACATATTGAACGTGCTGATTCAGAAGTAATCGCAGGTCTAGCTAAATTGGGCGTTGCAACCGTTCATGAAGCTCAGGGTCGTCGCGGTCTATTAGCGCACTACATGCGCCCAATCTACTCAGGTCGCTCTATTGCAGGCAGTGCAGTGACAATCTCTGGTGCTGCCGGTGATAACTGGATGATGCATGTTGCTATTGAGCAGTGTAAACCCGGCGACATCATGGTGTTTGCGCCAACTTCACCTTCTGTAGATGGCTTCTTTGGTGATCTACTGGCGACCTCAGCTAAATCGCGTGGCGTACAGGGCCTAATCATTGATGGCGGTGTTCGTGATACTGCTATCCTTAAAGAGATGGATTTCCCAGTCTGGTCTAAAGCTGTTTACGCCAAGGGCACCATCAAAGAGACTCTGGGCTCAGTGAACATCCCTCTGGTCTGTGCTGAAGCATTGATCTACCCAGGCGATATCATTGTTGCTGACGATGATGGCGTCTGTGTTGTTCGCCGCGATGAAGCCGAAGAGGTTCTTAAAGAGGCGCTAGCGCGTGAAGCTCGTGAAGAGGAGAAGCGTGTTCGCATGGCGAATGGTGAGCTAGGTCTTGATATCTACAACATGCGCCCTCGCCTTGAAGAGAAAGGCCTTAAGTATGTCTAATGGCATTCGCTGCATGTGGATGCGCGGCGGTACATCTAAAGGCGGTTACTTCCTAAAGAGCGACCTACCTTCAGATACTGCCTCACGAGACGCTTTTCTTCTTGGCATGATGGGTTCTCCAGATCCACGCCAGATTGATGGTCTCGGTGGTGCTGACCCACTGACCTCGAAAGTTGCCGTTGTTAGCGCTTCTGATCGTGACGACGCCGATGTCGATTACCTCTTTTTACAGGTATTTGTTGATCAAGCAATCGTTACCGATGCGCAGAACTGTGGCAATATCTTGGCAGGTATCGGTCCCTTCGCCATTGAGCGTGGCCTAGTTCAAGCAACGGGCAATGAGACTCAGGTTCGTATCTTTATGGAGAACACGGGCCAGATCGCTATCGCTACAGTAGCTACACCAAACGGCCAGGTTTCCTATAAAGGCGACTCAAAGATTGATGGCGTACCAGGCACTTCGGCTGCGGTCCCTCTAGAGTTCCTTGATACAGCGGGTTCATCTTGTGGCGCCCTTCTTCCTACCGGTAACGCAGTTGATCTGATCGACGGTGTTGAATGCACCCTGATCGATAACGGCATGCCAGTAGTCGTAATGCGGGCATCGGATATGGGTATTACAGGCAGTGAGTCTCGTGAAGAGTTAGAAGCTAATAGCGACCTTCGCGCCAAGCTTGAAGCCATTCGCTTACAAGCGGGTCCAATGATGAATCTCGGCGATGTGACTGAGAAGTCTGTACCTAAGATGAGTATGGTGAGCGAAGCAACCGATGGTGGTGCGCTATCTACACGTACATTCATCCCTCATCGCTGCCACGCCTCTATCGGTGTATTGGGTGCAGTCAGCGTTGCTACGGCAGCTATTTTGCCGAACTCACCTGCCGCTTCAGTGGCCACTCTACCTGAAGGCAATAGAAAAACCTTAGCCGTTGAGCACCCGATCGGAGAAATGACGGTCGTTATTGATATCGATCAGGATGGCCAACCGAAAAGCGCTGCACTATTACGCACAGCGCGAAAACTATTTGATGGCGAAGTTTTCGCTGAATAATTAGGAATAAAGAACATGGATGCAGATTACCGCCCGTTTCACGACAACCCTAAAAAGCCTGACTTTGTAGCGCCTGCTGGTGCAGTGGATGCACACTGCCACGTATTTGGTCCTGCGGATAAATTCCCATACCACCCCAAGCGTAAATACACACCTTGCGATGCATCTAAAGATCAACTCTTTGCTCTGCGTGATTACCTTGGTTTCAGTCGTAACGTGATCGTTCAGGCTTCTTGTCACGGCACAGACAATGCAGCACTGGTTGACGCACTTGAGACTGCAGGCGATCTAGCACGCGGTGTAGCGGTCGTTGACCCAGCGATCACGGTAGAAGAACTTGAAGCGATGGATAAAGCGGGTGTCCGCGGTGTTCGATTTAACTTCGTTAAACGTCTAGTCGATACAACCCCTAAAGAGGTATTCCTATCGATCGCTGAGAAGATCAAACCACTAGGCTGGCACATCGTTGTCTACTTTGAAGCGCCAGATCTAGAAGATCTAATCCCGTTCCTTAACGAGCTAAACACAACCATCGTGGTTGACCACATGGGTCGTCCAGACGTGGCTAATGGTGTTGATCACCCTGACTTCCAGCGTTTCATGAATCTTATGCGTAACAACGATAAGGTGTGGACGAAAGTCAGCTGTCCTGAGCGTTTGACGCTACAGGCACCGGACTACTCTGACGTTGTGCCGTTCATGCGTGCACTCGTTGAAGCTTTCCCAGATCGCGTACTTTGGGGTACAGACTGGCCGCACCCGAACATGAAATCACACACACCTGATGATGGTGCACTGGTTGACGTGATTCCACAGATTGCCGTAACTGAAGAGCTACAGCGTAAACTATTGATCGACAACCCAATGCGTTTGTACTGGGAACGATAAGGAGTTCTTATGATTGAACCGATCATTGAAGGAACATACAAATTTGATGGCGTAGCAGCAAAACTCGGCTACAACCTCAATAAGATGTGTTTCTCTTTCAACGAGGAGAGCTGTCGCGAAGAGTTTCGTCAAGACGAAGCGGCTTACTGCGATAAGTTTAAGCTGAACCCTGCACAGAAAGAGGCGATCCTAAAACGCGACATCATCGCTCTACTTCGTAATGGCGGCAGTATCTACTACCTTGCAAAATTTGCAGGCACGCTTGGGCTTAACGTACAGGACGTTGGCGGCATCATGACCGGCCAAACGACTGAAGAGTTCCAAGCATATTTAGACAGTCAGGGAGTGGGCAAAACGAATGGCTAAAATCTTAGGTGCTATCGGCACATCACACGTTCCTGCTATTGGTGTAGCAGTTGATCGCGGCATTGAGGACACCCCTTACTGGAAAGACCTATTCGCTGCTTATGTACCAGTTCGCGAATGGATCAACGAGAACAAGCCAGACATCGCTGTACTGTTCTACAACGATCACGGTCTTGAGATGTTCTTGGATAAGAAACCAACCTTCTCTATCGGCTGTGCAGACGAGTACTGCAACGCTGATGAGGGCTGGGGTATCAAACCAATTCCACCTCTAACGGGTGAAACAGATCTATCTTGGCACATCGTTAACCACCTGATCGAAAACGACTTTGATCCAACTGTCTGTCAGGACATCAAAGTGGATCACGGCGCGACAGTTCCTATGTCTGTCCTCTACCCAGGCCATACCTACAAAGGCACTAAGGTGATTCCCATCGCCATTAACTGTGAACGTCACCCTATGCCTAAACCATCACGCTCATATGCTTTTGGTAAAGCGATAGGTGATGCCATTCGCTCTTGGGATAGTGACCAGACAGTTGTTGTTCTGGGTACTGGCGGTCTATCGCACCAGCTAGATGGCGAGCGTGCAGGCTACCTAAATACTGAGTTCGACCAGATGTGTATGGATAAACTGGTCACTGATCCAGAGTCACTGACCCACTACACCAATGATGAACTCACGGAAATTGCCGGTGCACAGGGTGTCGAGCTCGCCATGTGGTTAGCAATGCGCGGTGCTTGTTCTGGCCCTGTTGATGAGTTGGTTAACGTCTTGATCGCTCCTATATCAAACACTGCGGCTGGTGTACAGCTTCTTGTGCCTAAAGATTGATTCTGCGTGATGGTCTAAAAAAGCGCCTGTTGGCGCTTTTTTCTTGCCGAAATGATTCGGATTAATTTCGCGGTCTCAGCTGGGCTGAGATCGCTCCTACAGTAGGACTTCGGAAAAAATTATCTACGTAGCTCTTCTGTAGAAGCGAATTGGAGCGAAGCGACAAACCGCGACTTGCTTTTACCGCTCTGGAAAGAGCGTATTCATCACCTTCTCATTGGATGAACGGATGTGCAGTCTAAGCAGTTCTGTAGCCGTTTTAATATCTCGCGCAAATGCGGCATTCATAAGCTCTTCGTGTTCATCTTTACCTGATGGTTGATTCAATGGCTGGCTGGTTAATGCCAAACGGCGAAAGCGTTCACCCTGATCATACAGCGTCGATATGAAGCGTAACTGCCACTCAGAGGGACAGGCGCTAATGAGTGCCATGTGAAAACGGCGATTCTCACGAGTACGCGCAAGTACCTGATCATCTTCTTGCCCAGCAGACTGTGACTTAACCGCTAATTCGCGGTGGCGTGCTCCTGCAATGGCCGCCTCCCAATCGAGATCACCTAGCTTGATCGACTGCTTAAAAGCATCCACTTCAAGCATTTCCCGCAGACGACTCACCTCAACAAACTCATCCGCTGAAATAGGTGCAGCCCAATAACCACGCTGACCACGACGAGTTACCAACCCCTCTGCGGCGAGCCTTGAGAGTGCCTCACGAACCGGAGCCGCACTGGATCCATAACGGTTAGCTAAGACAGCAATCGATAACTTCGATTCAGGCTCTATATTGCCCTCTAAAATATCGGTACGCAGTTGTTGGTAGGTTGACGGGGTTTCTTGGTTTTCCACCCTTAGGCTCCATTTGTATCTATTAGCCTATATTTTCTCTTATCTTGAAAATTAAAGCTATTGAGCATTTAACTGTTTAAGTAGGTCTTAATCTCTTAGATATGTAGAATTCTGCTCTTAATATTTACAAGCTAATCCCGTATCATTGCCAATATTAGAATTTACTAATTAATAGGCTTATCTATGTTTCCTAAAAAACGCGCTCCTCTTGTTCAATCAGTGTTAATGTCTCTGGTGATGGTAACGATCATGACCTTTGTGATTACCACGGTGAATACCGGTTTAGGTGAAGGTTTTATGGCTCGTTGGGGCTACGCTTATCTGGTTGCTTGGCCGATTGCCTTCTCTGTGATCCTAATTTTTGGTCGCCGAGTCGCTGCATTGACTCAAAAGCTTTGCACTAAGTAGGTTTTTAGATATCGTTGGCTGAACTCATTAAGGATTCGTGAATGGCCATTTACAACCTAGGCTCAGTCAACATAGATTACTTCTACTCACTGCCCCACCTAGTTAGGCCGGGTGAAACACTCGCAGCCAATAACTTTACACAGGGGTTGGGTGGCAAGGGTGCCAACCAGAGTGTTGCCATTGCTAAAGCGGGTGGTCGCGTTAAGCATATAGGTGCGATGCACCCTGCAGATAAACGATACTTCGACCAATTAGAAGCGTTAAATATCGATACGACCCACCTATTTATGTCGGAAACGCCAACAGGTCATGGCATTGTTATGGTCGATGAAGAGTCGGCTGAGAATCAAATCCTTGTCTACCCAGGTGCTAACTTTGCTATTACCGAACAGATGGTAGATGAGGGCTTAAAGGATGCAACCGCGTCTGATTGGGCGCTCTGTCAAAACGAGACCTCGCAAACTGAACACTTCATGAAATGCGCAAAGGCTAAAGGGATGAAGCTCTGCTATTCAGCAGCCCCCTTCGACGCAGATAAGACCCTAGTGATGCTCCCGTTAATCAATATGTTGGTCGTCAATGAGATTGAGGCCAAGGATTTAGAGCGCGCATTGAACCGCCCGATTAAAGAGTGCGGCGTTGATCATATTCTAGTGACACTGGGTAGTCGTGGTGTTCGATATATAGGCTCAGAGGATGAGTTTATACTGCCCTCACCCACTGTCGACGCCGTTGATACGACCGGGGCCGGTGACACATTTCTGGGGCTTTTCCTCGCGCGCTATGACCAAACCGGGGATCTTAAAGCATCACTTCACTTTGCGGTTACCGGTGCGGCGATACAGGTGACACGCCCAGGGACAGCGGATGCTATTCCCTCTTTAGAAGAGATTGAATTAGCCCTTTAATCGGTTAAGCGATGATAAAGCCCACTGGCTCTATCGGTCTGTGTACTGATTGTCTGCTGTGTCACACTGCTGTTCATCTCGATAAGAGTAAATTGTGAACTGGCACGTGTAATGGCGGTGTAGAGAAGCTCTCTACTCAGTACAGGATTCGCTCGACTAGGTGACAGATACGCAACGTGCTTGAACTCCGAGCCTTGTGATTTGTGCACCGTCATGGCGTAAGCCGTCTCTACCGACTCTAAACGAAGGGGGTCGATCCATCGTACCGCATCTCCGCATTCGTTGATAAACGCCACACTAGGCTTGCCCTCTCGCTCTAAACAGACACCCACATCTCCGTTCGCTAAACCTACCGCGTAATCATTGGCAGTAACCATTACTGGACGGCCGATATACCACTCTTGACTCAGATCGATTAGCCCTTTTCTGGCTAATAGGGTCTCACAAATATGGTTAAGCGATTCACCACCCTCTGGTCCGCGACGCAGAGGGGTCAATAACCTAAAGTGGTCAAACAGCCTAAGCACCTCAAGTGGGTCGCAACATGGCTGAGTGAGTTTTCCTAAGTAGCTCGTATAACCCGGTATCTGTGGATCGCTACTTAAGACTCGATCAGCGATCTGCTGACGCAGGTCAGCTCCCGTTTGATAGTGAATATCGCTGTAGGTCTGTCGCCAAACAGCTTGGTAGTCAGTTAAAGACCCCTGGTTGACGGCCTTGGCTAGCTGACCAATGCCAGACTCACTGTTGAAGCGGTGACTGATTTTAAGTTGGCTAACAAAGCCTTCTGGGTTTGTATCACTCTCAACACGGCAGAGGTCTGCCAAGACAGAGCCTGCCTCAACTGAGGCTAACTGATCCTTATCGCCTAATAGAATAAGCTGTGTGCGATCACTCAATGCATCAAGCAGCGCATCGAATAGCTCAATATCCAACATGGATGCTTCATCTACAATCAACAGATCAACCGCCAAAGTATGCCCCTTATGATAACGATTTCTTCGACCAGCCGAAGAGACACCAATGAGTCGGTGGACCGTATCAACCTGAGCGTGTAACCCCTCTCCAAAACCTTCTGGAAGGCGCTCAAGCGCACTCCCAATTGAGGATGACAAACGTGCCGCCGCTTTGCCTGTTGGCGCTGCAAGTGCAATATCAAAGGTATCACCTTGGTCATCCGCTAGACGTTTAAGTAGCGCCAGCAATTTAACCACTGTCGTCGTTTTACCGGTACCTGGACCACCGGTAATAACTGCAAAACGCTTAATTGCAGACTTTGCACAGGCCTCTCGCTGCCAATCAATGCTGGCATCATCGTTCGGAAACAGTTGGTTCAGATACTTTTCTAACGAGTCCGTGTTACTGGAGGGGTTCGATAGACGCTGTTTTAACCGCTCTGCAACACGAGACTCTACCTGCCACATGCGCCTTAAGTAGAGACGCTCATGTTCAAATACTAAGGGGGGATTCTCCTCAGGCAGACCCATCAACGGACTCTGATGAACTGCGGTAAGCCACTCACTCTTTGTTAGTCGCTTAAACAGCTCACTGGGTAAAGGTATACCGGCTAATTTTGCAAACTCCGGTGGAAGTGCTAGGTAACGATCGGGATCCTTATAGAGGGAGTGAACATCGACACAACTGTGTCCACGCCCTAGCTGATGACTGACTAAGACTAAGGCTAAACCCGCCCATGCCGATTGATTGTCATACAGTTCCGACAGGTGAAGTGCGAGTTCCATATCAATAGAACGAATCCAACCTGCTTCCAACCAAAGCTCTAAGATCTGATTTAGATTCAAATCAGTGTTGGAGTCAGACCATAAATCAACTTGCTGCACTGTCTGCTCCCTGTTTAAACAAACGATCCAAACGCTCGATCTGTTCATAGGTTGGCTTGATTGCTAAACACCCCTCTCCCTCTGGCACGCCACGAAGATAGAGGTAGAGCGCCCCGCCCACTTTCTCATTAAATCCTTTGACTGGATTCTCTCTATACTCAACATCGCGGGCCAGCAGCTGCCGATGCAGGGCGAGCAGGTAGATCATCAACTGCAGATCATAACGATGCTCCACCAGCGCCTCTTGCATCTTAGACTCATTGTAATAGGAGGCATCAGGTCCTAGCCAGTTGGATTTATAATCACATACCCAGTACTGCCCATTCACTTCAAATGTAAGATCAATGAACCCTTTTAACAGGCCATTGATCGTCTGCTGTTCCAATCTCGGCCGCTCTAACTCAGGATAGATTGACTCAATACAGAGCTGATCCAGTTCCGCGACAGAGAGATGATGGGCACTGAAGATAAACTCCATCTCAGCTTGGTAGTGAGATAAGCCTGCAAGTGTCAGCTCAAAGCCAAGATCAATGGGTGTGGTTAGCATCGATTCAAGCCATTGCTCTATCATCAATCCACTCTGATGCCATCGACTTGGCTGTTGCTCAATGCAAACAGCACTCTTTATGAGATCGGAATGGGTCGCGGTTTGAGAAAAACTCTGCTCTGCTGCTCGCTCTAATACCTCATGCAAAAAATTACCTGGAATCGCCCCACGCTCAAAGGCGTGAATGGTTCCGGGCTTGGCTTGATCAAAGCGGATTAAATGATCGAACGGCTCCGTTTCAGCAATCGATTGATCCAACAAATTCTCTTCGATCTTAGAGTCGACTGCATGAGATTGAGTGCAACTTGCGATGGCAGAGTAACTGGTCATCCACCAAGATTCGCGATTAACAGGTTGAGTTAATCGCTGACATTCAGGTGAGAACAGACGATCCGTTTTAACCTCTCTTTGTTCAACTTGATCAGAGACCGATTCCAGAAAAACCCCATCTCGCTGGGTCACATTGATAATGGCCTGACTGAGTGCGTCATAGAGATCCTCTTTGGACGGTTTTTTAGGAAGTGCCTCGTTGATTCCAAGAAGGCTTGCCATTGCGGATTTCTCAAAACCGTCAACAGCACCCAAGCCTATCCAACAGGCATATTTTGCGCGAGTGAGTGCGACGTACATCAGCCGCACCTCCTCTTCAAGCATCTCCCGTTCACTGAATGACTTCTCGTGTTTCTGGGTATCTTTATTCAGTTCTTGAACTTTTTGCCCATTAAGACGATAGGTTAAGCCCTTATCACTCACCTTTACGGACTGGCTGCTGACACCAAAGGGGATAAATACAATCGGATACTCTAGCCCTTTGGATTTGTGCATGGTGATGACTTGAACTCGCCCGGAATCCGATTCCATGCGAATGAGCTGCTCCTCACCTGTACCACTCGGATTGACGATCTGCTCGCCTAAGTAACGAATAATACCCAGCTCACCATCCACAACCGATACCTGTTTTTGAAGCAATTCAGCCAGGTGCAATAGATTCGTTAAACTTCTCTCTACCCTACTGCCTCGAGTCGCTCTCAATTTACGAGGTAGATCAAATTCGGTGATCAGAGCTCGAATGACGGCCGCAATATTAGTTCGCTTCCAGATCTGATTGAGCTCAACAAAGATCTGACTGATATCGACCCACTCAGACTCAGATTGATTCAGATGTAAGAGTTGGTCACGTGTTAGGCAGAGAACCGGCGAGGCTAACGCGGCCATGATTAAAGATTTTGACCGTGGATGTGCAATAGCATTTAGAATTCGCCAAAGATCTTCCGCCTCTTGTGACTCAAACACACTCTCTTTATCCGACAGATAGACTGAAGAGATACCTGATTGATCGAGTGCTGTTCTTACCACTTTAGCTTCAGTGAAATTTCTTACCAGCACGGCAATATCGTCAGGCTGGATAGGCTCATCACCCATTGATAGTTCGCCAGAATCTGACCGGTTCAGTAACGAGGCGATTTTGCTTGCGGTATGAGTGGCCAGCGCTTGATGATAACGAGGCTTATTCACGCACTCGCCATCGTCCAAGCAGATCAGATGTAGACCATCGAGCCTCTGATTATTTGAGGTTAGGCTGCTCTTTAAGCCGTTGGCGTTAACCGGATAAAACGGCAGATGATTCACACCACTGGCGTCTCTGAAGAGAAAAGCCCCCTTCTCTTTGAGATCAGCATCGACAAAGAGTCCATTAACCGCAGAAATAACCGATTCACTCGAACGATAGTTGGTGCCAAGGGTATAGAGTTTATCTTGGCTCCCCTCTCTCGCGTCGAGATAGGTATGAATATCAGCCCCCCTAAAACTGTAGATGGCCTGTTTTGGATCTCCAATCATGATCCACGCGCAACCATCGACATTTCGATAAAGCGTACTGAATATACTGAACTGCAATGGGTCGGTATCTTGAAACTCATCAATCAACGCGACTGGATACTGTGCACGCACTCTGGAAGCTAAGTTACTCCCTAGTGGCCCTTTAAGCCCCCTCTCTAGAAGGAGTAAAAGATCATCAAAATCGAGGGCACCTGTGCTCTCCTTGAGGATCGTAAAACGCTCTGATACCCAGTCTAAGGCGTGCAGTAAAATGGGTTCAAGTTTTGGGCGACGCTGAAGACGGTCTGTATAGGCAGAGAGTAGATCCACTGCTGGGTGATCAGGCAGAGGCTTGCCTTTGTTTAGTTTGCCTTCAAAGGTCAAATATTGAATCAGTGAATCCGGACTGTCAGGCACCTCACCATCAACGGCCCACTGTCGCATCGCCAGAAGCTGATCACTGAAACCAGGCTCTTTAACTCGCCCAGCATTAAAGTGTTTAGCCTCAAACTGGCCTCTCAGTGATGCTTCAATCTCATCAATATTGTCGCGCCAAATAGTCAGCAGTTTAGTGCTACAGCTCTCTAAGTCGTTAAGCCACTCATTGATGGACTGAGCGATAGTGCGAGGATCAACACTCTTAACAAGAGGTTCCCCTTTCCAGTGCAGTTTGGCATCGCTTGACAGTGATCGATAGATCCAACCGTAGAGAGCCTCTGGTGACTTCAAGAGCATCCCTATCTGTTCAGCCACTCTGGGCTCTAACACGGAACAGTGAATACGCCAGTAATCTCGACACGCCTCTTCGAGATGGGACAAGCCATCATCACCCAGTTGTAGATCAAACAGAGTGTTAGAGTCGAACGCATGCGCTGTCAGCATGCGTTGTGCCCAACCATGAATGGTGAAGATTGCCGCTTCATCCATCCAGTCAGCGGCGCGTTCCAATTTCAATGCGCAGCCTTCCCACTCCTCAGGGGGATAACTCTGGATTAATGCAGAGGTAAAGTGATCGTCACTCTGCTCTAGTTCCCTAAACACCCGTGCAGTCGTGCTTAACTTACTGCGAATACGGTCTCGCAACTCGAGTGTCGCGGCATTGGTAAAGGTTACGACCAAAATTTCGGGTGGTAGTAGCTCTCTTTGGAAAGCGCGCTCATCGCCATGACCAAGCACCAAGCGAACATAGAGGGCCGCCAAGGTATAGGTTTTACCAGTACCCGCACTCGCTTCGATCAAGGATCCGCCTGAGAATGGGAACTCTAGTGGGTTCAGTGGCATAGGGATCATCGACTACCCTCGCGCCAAATATCACTGTAATCAATCAGTGGCGAGTAGAGGCTCGCCGCGAATTCTGCTAATCCAGCCTCTTTGATCTGTTCAAAACTCTCCCAGAGTTGAGCCAATTCAGGCTCACGTTGCCGCTCATTAAAGGTGAACTCACCCTCAAACTGAGTGGCCGCCTGTGACTCGCCCTTATTTAACAGAGCCAGCGAGGTTCTAGCCGCGATCGGTTTGGGGCTTTCAAGCATCTCTCGACGCGCTTGATCTATGGCTTCAAGCAACCGGATCGCTTCATGAGACTCAACTACTCTAAGGTAGGTCACAGCATCAGGACCAATGAAATAAGTGGTCGTAGGCCCTAAGCAGGCATTTAAGAGAAGGTGTTTTGGCCAACTACCCAACATGCGATCCTGTTTGACAGCTCCTTTCTCAATGGCTGCTCCGCTAAGCTTAACCACAGTGGCCCACTGCTTTTCTAGCTGGTACAGAGCACCAGTTTCACCAGTAATGGTAGCACCACTCAACGCAAGATGAAGCTTAAGACTGTCCTGCTGCTGCCAATCGTATCGTTCGGTGAGCCAATCAAGATGTCGACAGATCGATCCAAGGTGGCTCTTTATGGCCCTAACTGGTTTTTCAGCATAACCACCCCAGGGCAAGGTGCCCAGATCTTTTAACCGATCGACAACAGACTCTATTTTGACCTTACGATCCTCTTTGTTGGGGTATCCGAGCAGTTCTAATGCCGACGACTTGAGCAGATGATCATCAAGCTTAGAGATCACGAAGGGTTCACTCTCCTGTGACTGCTCTTTCGGGAGTGGCAGTGAGGTCCCAATCAATGATTGGTAGTAGTATCGAGCAGGCGCTTTGTAAAAACGATTGAGCTCGTCAATGGATACTTGAAGATCTAGCTCAACCGATGCTGCAACCGAGCTCAGCTCTGAATCAGGCTGATGCACTGCTAGCCACTCATGAGCAAAGGTGTTTAAGGCAGAGTTTTGATCAAAATAGTCCTGTGCGAATGGCTGGAGAGGGTGTTTGTCGGTTAACAGGTCTAATACCTTGACTGCCTTGTCAGGATTGACCCAATGCGCATCAATAAAATCACGCAGCTGAGCCACCAAGACCGATGGGGGGCGTTCACTGTTGTCCACCGCACTGCGCCCTACCCAACTGATTGAAAGCGACTCCCTCGCTGATAGCAAGGCTTCAAGAAAGAGGTATCGATCATCGTCCCTGCGAGAACGATCACCCGGTCTAAAGAGTGACGAGCGAGCCATTAAATCAAAGTCGTTTCTAACCTGGGGTCGAGGGTAAGCGCCATCCTGCATACCCAGTAGATAGATTCGTTTAAAGGGAATCGCACGCATTGGCATGAGGGTCGCAAAAGTGACGCCGCCGGACATAAACCGACGGTTAAGATCTGGGGCATCCAAAGCATCAAGCAGAAGCTGACTGAACAGATGGAGCGGGACAGGTTCTGACACCTCAGCTGAAACAGCTCGCTCCTGTATCGCTTTAAGTTCAGTCAACAGCGACAACTCAATCACCTGCTCATCAGCTTCGATGCAATCGAATATCTGCGTCATCAGGCGCTCGATTCGTTCCACCCACAGATCAAGTGTATGGTGATTCTCGATAAAGCTGGCCCACTCAGAGAACACCCTTAACAGTTGCGCCAGCGATCCTACGGCATTGGCACTGACCCCTTTAACTGACGTCAGAGGTACCACGCCTTTGACCCCATCAGATTCGCCTAGTGCGTAACCGGTCAGCAATCGGCGCAGGCCAAACAACCAAGAGTTCTGCTCTATTCCAGTAGTGACACCCAATAGGGAGCGATGTTGTGCATTTAGTCCCCATCGAACACCCGCATCATTAATCCACTCTTGAAGTGTCGCTAAAGACTCAGTGTCAAATTGGAATTTGCGCCGTATTGCGGGCACATCTAACAACTCAAATAGGACCGTAACGCCCATGCGTTGGGTGTTTAGTGTCAATAGACGCTCGAGCGCACCGATCATGGAGTGGGTTGAAGAGCGACTTTGATCACTAATGCTAAAGGGGATGAAGCGCTCATCACTGGTTGAAAGTCGACCAAACACGCTTTCTATCTGAGCACGATAATCATCAACATTCGGTACCATCACCAAGATATCGCGTGGTCGCAAGCTTGGATCATCTCTCAACGCGCCGATCAATTGATCTTGCAGGATATCTACCTCACGTTGTGCGCTGTAAGCTTCAACAAAACGCAAGCTCTGATCACCACTGGTTAATACCCTAGGTTCGAACTGAGGTGACTCTAGCTCGAGTATGTCATGCTGTATTTGGTGCAACAAACTGTTAGGTGTGGCTTCATTTTCAAATAGATCGATTCGATTTAAACCAAACTGACTCTGGAAAGAGTGACTCTCATCATAGAGATCCAACAGACGAACAAAATCGCGCCCCTGTTTACCCCAGGCCGCTAGCAGTGGCTGGGATGGCTGTTCAATGGCGAATAGATCCTCTGCAGGTTTTTCTAACTGTCTTCGATTCTTAGCCGTTAACATGTCGCGACCATCAATGATATCGGCCCAGTAGTGCTTACAAGGATTAAGAACACAGAAAAGAATCTGGATATGCTGTGATAAGGCATCAATCGCCTCTAGGGCTTGTTTAGGCAGCGACGAGACGCCAAATATGATCAATCGTTTAGGCAGTTTTGTCCGATCAACATGACCTTCTGAGCAGCTTTGCAAAAAGCGTTGGTGTACAACAGGACGAGAGAGTGATTGCTCTGATCCCAAATCGTCACAGATGAGTTGCCATAAAAGCGACTGCCAGCAATCATCAGCCGCAAGGGGTAATGAACGATTTTGGGCGTCAGTAACCTGCTCACCACCCTCTGCCCAATGGTTCAGCCAATCGCCACGATAGATCTGATATTGATCGTAAAGATCCGCCAACTGCTGTGCCAACTGCCAACGCCTCTGTTGGTCAGAGTCGTCCCTCAGGAACTGATTGAGAGGTTCGAAAGGTGCGGTTTGAGGTAAGCGATTGAGTAATCTGAATAGACGCCAGCTTAAGCGTGGTTTATCAAATGGAGAGACTTTAGGAACGGCCTCTTCACCCAGTACCGCTCGATAGGCTCGCCAGATGAACATTGAGGGTAGAGAGAATTGGATGTTAGCGGCAATACCCACACCGCCCTGCTCTCTATCTTCAGCTAGGGCAAACTTAATCCACTGTCCAATACCGTTGCTTTGAACCAGCATCTCCTCTTTATCGAAAAGATCCAGTGGATGATTAGCAAGCCACTCAACCAAGACTGATTTCAGAGTCTCTTGACGGTTTGAGTGAAGCATAACCAAACCCGGTTCTGGTCGGTTTCGACTGGCGTATGATTGATCCATTCACTCTCCCTGATTAAGATCTCCCATTGTCTCAATCAGGATTGAAAAAACAAGCATTTAGATGATTTGTCTGACTCGTTTAGCGATGGTGTTTACAGCAAAGCCAGCACGTGAACTCAGCTCTTTAATCCGACTCTTCATCTGAGAGCTGCTAACATCAACGGGCCCGTTCGTCGCAAAAAGAACCCAGTTACCATCGCCCGTGGTACAACTAAAAAGAGAATCGAATCGTTCACGCAGCCTGTCTAAGATCTCCACTTCACGATGATCACTCCAGCAGTTAAGCACCAACCACCCCTTTTGACTCAATCGTGCCACTGCCGCATCGATAAACACCGCTTCAACTTGAATCTCATTTAATCCCTCAGAGGTGTATAAATCCGCAGTGATCAGATCAAACTTACGTTTCACTGGTCTTTGCAGATATTCATAGGCATCAGACACCTCAATGTTGATTCGCTTAGACCGAGGCAGATAGAAGTACCTGTGAGCAACCTCAACCACCTCAGGACTGATCTCAACAATCTCCTGTTTCACATTTGGCAAAATGGAGTGAAGCGCCCCATTCAGAGAGCCAGCTCCCAAACCTAGCGAGAGAGCACGGTTAGGAGAAAGATATAGAAGAGGATAGATCATCGCCCTTATAAAGGCATATTGAGGCACTTCTGGAGACTGTTTAAGGATACAGCTCTGCTCATCGGTTTCACCAAAGCTCAAATAGCGACAGTTTCCATCATCCAAGACAATGACAGTGCCAAACTCATCATGGCCGCGATAGATCTCTTTAGGCAGCATGACAACGATAGATCACGGTAGTACCTATGCCCAACTGACTGTCTAGCGTTAATTCAGCATTGTGTTGTCGTGCAATACCCTGAGCTAAACTCAATCCCAACCCTAATCCAGATCCAATAGATCGCGTGGTATAGAAGGGATCAAAGGCTCTCGCTCTCTGCTCATCACTCATGCCAACACCGCTGTCTTTAACCGATATCTCTATCTCACCACCCACTAAGCGACCTTGTATCCTGATCGTGCTCACCTCTTGAGACGCCAACACAGCGTTCTCTATTACAGCGGCAAACATCTTCTCTAACTGTTTTGGATCGGCCACAACAGATAAGGCTTCAGGAAGCGACAATGTAGCTCCTTTAGGTAGAAGCTGAATAAGCAAACCATTCAGATCAACAGTCTGTCGCTGCAAACCCTGTTCGGAGTTGAATCTGAGTAACCCCTCGACTATCGATTGTATTCTGGTTACCCCCTGCAGTGACTCACGGGAAACCTCTTCGAGCTCATCAAACAATTCAGAGAAGTGGTGCCTGTTAAACCAATCTCTTAACTGAGGCAAGCTGGTCTCAGAGGAGTTAAGCAGCTCATTCAGTGTTGATAATAGTGATGTTTGACTCGAAACATAATCCAAATTAGATCGCACGAACGCTAAGGGATTATTGATCTCATGTGCCGCCCCACTGGCTAGCTGTGCAACAGAGGCAAGCTTTTCAGCGGCAATGCGTTGCTCATTAATGGTTAGCAACTGCTGTCTAAGCAGAATATTTCGCTGCCCAACGGACAAGCGAGCCGCTAGCTCATCACGATTAATCGGTTTGGTTACGTAATCATCGGCCCCTGAAGAGAGACCATCAACAAGACTGGTTGTCTCGTCTCGACTGGTTACAAGAATGATATGAATTGCTAGATGGGGATAAGCTAAGCGTATCTTTTCACAGAGGTCTGGGCCTGACAGACCTGGCATCTCCCAATCTAGTAGTAGTAGAGAGGGAGTGAGCCCATGTGATTGAATGTGCTCCCACAACTGGTCACCGGTTTCAAAAACACTAGGGTTATGGCCAATTTGTCTAGCTACAAATTCAAGCTGCGCCCTAAACGTTGGGTTGTCATCAGCAATCAGAAGCTGCATGTGAAATCTCAATAGAGGGGCCGAAGCCCCTTAGCGTTAAGGGCGTAAGTAAGCATAACCCTCTTTCTGAAGCTCCATCAAACGCACGACGCCAGAGGGTACTTTTTTGGCTTCACTCAGCAACACCAAATCCTTGCCAGCTTTCTTGCTCATTTTTGTATAAGTGTTATTACACGCCGAAAACTTGAAACTCTCATCCATACCTAGAGTTTCCAAACGCTCTTTTACTGGCGAATTTTCAAGATACATGTTTAAACCAGGGCCATAAGCAACCAGTTCAACAATCACATCATCACCTTTCGCTGAATAGTAAGCTTTAACATTTTGCGCATTGTTTAGTGCTAAGTTCATTACTTTAGGATCGTTTTCATCAACATGAATTGCGAGACGTTGAGTGTCAGCGAACGCTGAAGTTGAAACTAAAGCTGCAGCGAGTAGAAGTGTTTTTTTCATGGTAAAACCCTGTTTTTTTTAGTTATAAAAAAGCCCCGGCACTGCCGAGGCTTTAATTTTTAGAATCATAGGGTTAATTAGTCAAGCACTAGTCAATAACCCTAATGATTGAAGTGATGATATCGTGCTCATGGGCATCAACCTCTTCACGTTTAGCAACGTCATGAACTTTGACGATTGAGCCATCTCGACGTTTGATCTTGTAGGTCATGTCCCAGCCTTGCGTCTCACTGTCCTTGTAGTGATTAGCGACACGCTCCCTATCACCATGATCAACGATATCGAGGAAGGTTTCAGAATCTCTTAAGAGAACATCAGAGTTACGCATTGTGATCTGCTCTAAGCGCTGAGATACATGCAGGATCTTTGCAAAGCCTGGTGCTAGGATCATAACGCCTTCTGAAATAACTTTACCGACCTCATTTAACATGGCATCTACGAGAGAGGCATGATCAATCGATTCACTCAATTTGGTGGTTTCGGTAAAGGTCAGTACAGCACCCGAAATAATTCCTTGATCACGGCGATATGGGCTGATGTTCATAAGGTATTTTTCACCCTTACTTTCCAACTCCCGGCGCACAGGAGAGCCTGACTGGATGACATTATCCAGAAGCTTTTCAAAATCTGGAACATCAATGTGACGAGGCAGCTTAGTCAACTTATGGCCTACATCGTCCGGCAAAATACCGAAGAGTCGAACGGCTTGCGGTGTGAATCGAGCGACGCGATGATCAGTATCCACCACGATCAAACCCATATCCAATGAGCGCTGAATATTCACTAAGGTTTCATTACTGTCAGTCAACAGAATCGATTTAGCCTGTAATTCGTCGTTAACGGTAGTTAACTCTTCGTTGGTGGCTTGCAACTCCTCGTTAGTCGTTTCCAACTCCTCATTAGAAGCCTGCAGCTCCTCGGTCGAAGCTTGCAACTCTTCGTTTAGAGCCTGAAGCTCTTCATTTGATGTCTCAAGCTCTTCAACAACAGCCTGAAGGTGATCGCGAGTACGTTGTAACTCCTCTTCTAGCTCTTCAACCACTCCTGCATCCGCAGAGGCCTTAGGTGGATTATCGGTGCTGACGGCAGGAGTCTCTAAAATACGGTTGAAACTCATGATGTAGGCCTGAGTTTCACTGATGTTATCAACCACGCGTTGAACCGAAATATTAACGGTAGAGGTGACATCATCAGGAAACTTAAATCGCACGATGTGATCAATTTTATCCTGCTCGCCACGGGAGACCCTATTGATCAAAGCGCGAACTTCGGTCTGTATCTGAGGATGTGACAGACTGACAATGTCAAAGTTAGCTTTACCTGGATTGATTTTCAGGTAGGGAGAGATATCCCCAAAGTACTTAATCGGTTGAAATTGATCACTTAACTGGATACTAGGAGGGGCAAAACTGTCGATCAGTGCTGAAAAGACCTTCTCCTCTATCCGGTGCGCTGGCGATGGATTATTGGTGTTTTTTAATGACTGAACCGTATTGTTAATACCTTTCGTCAATGCACCAGAGAAACGACCATAAGAGACGGCACCTGGTTTACGCTTGTAGAGCTTGTTCGATTTATCTACAAAATCGAACAGTTTGTCACCCGTTGAACCTATGGATTCAGACTTGCCTAAGAATAGGTAACCACCTGGGTTAAGAGCGTAGTGGAAATTATTAACCAACTGATCCTGAAGCGGGTTGTTCAAATAAATCATCAAGTTACGGCAGCTTACAAGATTCATTCTAAGGAAGGAAGGGTCTTTTACCAGATCGTGCTTAGCAAACATACACATGTCTCTAACCCACTTTTTAATCCGATATTTATTAGCCTCTAGATCAAAATAGGTACTTAGCATCGCAGGAGAGAGATTTTCTACCGCAGCATCGACATAGACACCCTGCCTAGCGATATCTAGATTGAGTTCATTGATATCCGTAGCAAAGATCTTAACGTCGAATCCTCTTAGAGTTGCCCCTAGACGCTCCGCCAACATAATGGCGATGGTGTAGACCTCTTCACCGGTAGCACAGGCGGGAATCCAAATACGAATAGAGCGACTCTGCTCTGCTTGTTTAATGATGTTATCAAGCACTTTACCCAGTGCATCAAACGCCTCTTCATCACGAAAGAAGCTGGTGACTGAGATCAGGAAGCTACGCTGAACCAACTCCAACTCATCCGGATCCTTGTCTACATGCGCAAAATAGTCGTCGATAGAGTTGAGCCTTAACGCTGACATACGGCGCTGAAGTTGACGCTCTAGCGTTGCGCGTTTGTATTGACGGAAATCCAAGCCAGTCTCTGTCAAAATGCGTTCAATAAGAGAGTCGACTGAGACTACAGTCTCTTCATCTTTTCCAACAGACTTCAACACCTCAGGACGGTGGTGACTGTCGGACAGGTAGTTAGCAATCTCTTCTGGGGATAGGATTAGATCAGCCAAACGCGCACGGATCGCTGAATTTGGCATGCCATCGTACTTAGCCGTATCCGGTTGTTGAGCGATGGTAATACCACCTGCATCACGCACTTCACGAAAACCCTGCGTACCATCAGAACCGGTACCCGAAAGAACCACTGCAATGGATCGGCTACCATAGTTGATGGCTAATGATTTAAACAGTTTGTCGATAGAGGGTTTAGCACCTACATCGTCAGAAGGTAAAGAAATATGGAATCGGCCATCAACCACTGAGATATCGGTATTGGGAGTGTTAACGTAGACGGTATTGGGTTTAATCTCGACGCCATCTTCAGCCCCAACTACTTCGTAATCACAGTTTTTAGAGAGCAACTCAACCAACAGACTGCGATGCTGAGGTGCCATATGCTGGGCAATAACAAAAGCTAAATGGCCATTAGGTTGGGAGCTTCTTAGTAGAGCTGTAATCGCCTCAAGGCCACCAGCAGATGCCCCCAAAGCCACAACAATTAAACCTTCAGACATCTCGGCAGGTAGCCGAGAATCATTCACATTATCCAAAACAGACCTCTAACATCAGTGTTTATAGATTCAGAATAGTTGAATCACGTAAAAAAGGAATAGTTAGAAAAAAATAATCTGCATCCAGCTGTTTTTCTACTTGCAGAATAAATTTCACACCATAAAATACCCAGCCAAATACGACCGTAGCTCAGTTGGTTAGAGCACTACCTTGACATGGTAGGGGTCGGCAGTTCGAATCTGCCCGGTCGTACCAGATATTAAGCCTCGCTTTTGCGGGGCTTTTTTGTGCTCTTCTGTTGGAGTCTTATCGAAGATGAGACGATACCCTATCGCGGCCTTTTCAAGACCGCTCCAACTTATACCCCATACAAAAGTTGAATATTGTTATAGACTTAAACAATCATAATTGTAACAGCAGTTATTTCTAATACTTGGCCTAATCTATTGGCCTTAGCTTTATCACAATAATTAATACTATTTCGTACAGAGGAATTTAGAGTGTCAGTCATTCTTAAAGAGAAATTCGAAGGCCCATCAGCTTGGAAAGGCAAAGATATAAAAGATGATGGATCTTGGATCTACCACTGGTCCGATGAGTCAATCGCCATTCTTGAAAAAGGACTTGCCGCAGTCAAAGCGAAAGGCCTAACTACACCTAACTTCACTAAAGAAGATTTCCCGATCACCGAGCTTGCGGAAGAGATCAACTACTTCAATACCGAGCTTGAGGATGGCAAAGGCTTCATACTTATCCGCGGCCTACCTATTGAGCGTTACACTGACGAAGAGACCGCAATTATCTACTACGGCCTTGGCCTTCATATGGGTATCCCTGTATCACAGAACATCAAAGGCGATATGATCGGCCACGTGAAAGATATCGGTGCAAAAGATCCTAAATCGGTCCGTGTTTATGAAACCAATGAGTATCTACCCTACCACGCAGACCTCTCTGACGTTGTCGGACTATTAAGTCTTCGCAAAGCCAAATCCGGCGGCATGAGCAGCTTGTCTAGCGCCATTACTCTTTTCAATGAGATTCTAGAAAACCATACCGAGTACCTTGGCCTGTTGCACCGCCATTTCCTAATGGAGCACATCAATAATGGTGATGCCGGCCCGGTACCAATTTTCAGTTACTACAAAGGCAAACTGAGTGCGATGCATCTGCGCCAGTACATTGAAATTGCACAAGAGAAAGCTGGACTGCCACTGTCACCAGTAGAGGTAGAAGCCTTTGATCTGGTTGATTCGATCTTGAATGACCCCGATATCCGCTTGGATATGATGATGGAACCGGGTGATATTCAGTTTGCTAATAACTATACAATTTTCCACTCTCGTACTGGCTTTGAAGATTACGAAGAGGAAGATAAGAAGCGTCATCTCCTACGACTTTGGCTGAAGATGCCGAACGCACGAGAGTGTGCACCTGACTTCCCTGGTAAAGAGGGTATCGCTAAGCGATAGTCGGTCTCTGTGTTATAAAAACCTCGCTTTTGCGGGGTTTTTTATTGGTTGTTGGAGTCTTGTCGAAGATGAGATGATTAACCCATCGCGGCCTTTGCAAGACCGCTCCAACAGATAATGCCGATCCAACAGATCGCTCCAAAAATATAGAGGCTAGTCTTGTCCGGTATCGATTGCCGAGTGCTTCAACTGCTCTAGCTGATCGCGCAACTGAGCCGCCTTCTCAAACTCCAAGTTCTTAGCGGCTTCATACATTTTATCTTCCAATGTCGACAACGCTTTAGAGAGCTCTTTAGGCGACATCGCTTTGGCAGAGAGTTGGTACTCTGGCGTTGGTTCAGCCGCTTTACGAGCTGACTGTTTACCCACCTTCTTACCAGGAATGGTTGCCCCTTCCATGATGTCAGCAACGGACTTCTGAATGCCTTTTGGCGTAATGCCGTGCTCTTCATTGAAAGCGATCTGCTTTTCACGACGGCGTGCGGTTTCATCCATCGCGCGCTGCATAGATCCGGTAATTCGGTCGGCATAGAGAATCGCACGACCATTTACATTACGCGCGGCCCGCCCAATGGTCTGAATCATAGAGGTATCCGATCGTAAGAAGCCCTCTTTATCGGCATCAAGAATCGTCACTAGAGAGACCTCCGGCATGTCGATACCCTCACGCAGCAGGTTGATACCGACCAAGACATCAAACTCCCCTATTCGCAGATCTCGTATGATCTCGACACGCTCTACGGTATCGATATCAGAGTGCAGGTAGCGCACTTTGACATCATGTTCCGCTAAATACTCTGTTAAATCCTCGGCCATCCGCTTAGTCAGCACAGTTACAATAACTCGCTCACCTTTAGCGACAGTTTTCCGTACCTCCCCAAGCAAGTCATCGACCTGCGTTTGAGCCGGCCTCACTTCAACCACTGGATCGACCAAGCCCGTTGGTCTAACCACCTGCTCAACAATCGCTTGAGCATTAGCCGCTTCATATTTGCTGGGCGTGGCAGAGACAAAAATCATTTGGGGCGCTAGATGCTCCCACTCTTCAAACTTAAGCGGTCGGTTATCCAGCGCTGAGGGTAAACGGAAACCGTACTCAACCAGCGTCTCTTTTCGTGAACGGTCACCACGATACATAGCACCCAACTGCGGAACGGTGACATGAGACTCATCGATCACCAACAACGCATTATCTGGAAGGTACTCGAACAGGGTCGGAGGCGGTGCACCGGCAGGCTTCCCTGACAGGTAACGCGAGTAGTTTTCAATACCTGAGCAGTAACCTAGCTCGAGGATCATCTCAATATCATAGAGCGTGCGTTGCTCTAACCGCTGCGCCTCCACCAACTTGTTGTTGTCGCGAAGCTGCTTGAGCCTCTCTCGCAACTCCTCTTTGATATGCTCGACCGCCTCAAGCAGTGTCTCGCGCGGAGTAACATAGTGGGTTTTAGGGTAGACCGTTGCACGCGGCACGCGACGCAATACTTCACCGGTTAACGGATCAAACCAGGCGAGCTCCTCAATCTCATCGTCAAACAGTTCAATGCGAAGCGCATCACGATCCGATTCTGCTGGGTAGATATCGATCACATCCCCTCGGACGCGATAGGTACCACGGTGCAAATCAATATCGTTTCGTGTGTATTGGAGCTCCGCCAGTCGACGCAGTAACCCGCGCTGATCAATTCGATCGCCCCGGTCCAAATGGAGCATCATCGCCAAGTAGGATTTAGGGTCACCCAATCCGTAAATGGCTGAGACGGTGGCCACGATGATGGCATCGTCTCGCTCTAACAGAGCCTTGGTTGCAGAGAGTCGCATCTGCTCAATGTGATCGTTAACCGACGCATCTTTCTCGATGAAGGTGTCCGACGATGGAACATAGGCCTCAGGTTGGTAGTAGTCGTAGTAGGAGACAAAATACTCTACCGAATTATTTGGAAAAAACTCCTTAAATTCACCGTATAGCTGGGCCGCTAGGGTTTTGTTGTGCGCCAATATGATCGTAGGTCGTTGAACTTCAGCAATGACGTTGGCAACGGTAAAGGTCTTACCCGAACCGGTCACACCCAATAGAGTCTGCGACGCAAGACCGGACTCCAAACCATCCACTAGGCCAGCAATCGCCGTTGGCTGATCCCCTGCAGGTTCAAATTTGGATGAGACTTTAAACGGAGTTTTCATTCATCAGACCTAAAATATTAAAAAACGCGGAGTTATAAGGGTTTCAGGGGATTATAACGGAACTCAAACTCCTATATAATGTGCAACGCTTTATAAAAGCCACACGAACATTTCGTTTTTTGAGGATATTTCGATTGGACGTTCGACTCTCTAACCGCGTCAACAACATTAAGCCGTCACCTACTCTGGCTGTCACTAACCGTGCTGCTGAGCTTCGTGCTGCTGGTCAAAACATTATTGGCCTAGGTGCAGGTGAACCTGACTTTGATACTCCTGAACACATCAAAGCCGCTGCTATTGCAGCCATTAACAAGGGTATGACCAAATACACCGCTGTCGATGGTACACCAGCGCTTAAAAAAGCGATTATTGAGAAGTTCTCAAAAGACAACGGTCTCTCTTACGAGCCAAACCAGATTCTAGTCTCATCAGGCGGTAAACAGAGCTTTTTCAACCTATCACTGGCACTGATCAATGAAGGTGATGAAGTGGTTATCCCAGCACCCTACTGGGTCTCTTACCCTGATATGGTTCTGGTCTCTGACGGTGTGCCGGTCATTGTTCCAACGACTCAGGAACAGCGTTTTAAAATGACTGCTGAGCAGTTAAAAGCGGCTCTAACGGACAAAACTCGTCTTGTTGTTATTAACAGCCCTTCAAACCCAACAGGCGTTGCTTACACGCTTGATGAGCTGAAAGCACTAGCTGACGTACTGAAAGAGTACCCAGAGGTTCTGATTGCGACGGATGATATGTATGAGCACATTCGTTTTAATGACCAACCTTTTGTGAACATTCTTAATGCAGCACCAGAGCTTTACGATCGCACCATCGTATTAAACGGTGTCTCTAAGGCCTACTCAATGACTGGCTGGCGTATCGGTTATGCCGCAGGTCCCGCTAAACTTATCGGTGCAATGAAAAAGGTGCAGTCGCAATCGACATCTAACCCTTGTTCGATTGCACAGGAAGCGGCCCGTGCTGCACTGGAAGGCGATCAGGGTTGTGTTGCTGAGATGGTTGTTGCTTTCAAAGAGCGCCATGAATTTGTCGTTTCAGAACTGAACAAAATCGAGGGTGTTGAGTGCATCCCTGCCGATGGCACTTTCTACGCATTCCCAAGCTTCCAAGGTGTCATCGATGCACGTTCAGACATCAACGATGATATTGAACTGGCTGAATACCTACTTCAGGAAGCCGGTGTCGCACTGGTACCTGGTTCTGCATTCGGCGCGCCGAGCAATATGCGCCTCTCCTTTGCAACTAGCAAAGAGATACTGGCCGATGCGATTGAGCGAATCGCGAAAGCACTCGCCTAATCAGGTCTAACTGAACTATACTAAACCGGATCTCGTATCCGGTTTTTTTATGTACAGACCTTTGTTATTAATTTAGAAGTTGCTAATATAGCCTTCATTGACTATTAAACGAATTTGACAGGATCTTTTATGAACGCTCGCTTTGCAAAGCAGTCACTTGCGATTTCGATTGCCACTCTGATTTCAGCGTCAACACAGGCTGGTGTTTTGACCGATCTTTACAACAGCGCCCTTAAAAATGACGCCTCTTATCAAGAGAGTCGAGCATTGGCTCTAGCGACCAATACCGATTACGACATAGCGCTGGCTGAGCTATATCCATCAGCCGCTATAGTTGGCACTTCTACTAAATCAGAACCATCCGGTACGACAACAAACGGTCTAGCTCTATCCATATCACAAGACCTCTTTAATATGAGTGCTTGGTACGGTTACAAAGCAGCAAAACAAATACCCGAGATCACGCAACTCTCTATAGAGGCTGCTGATCAGGGCTTGATGTTCCGCCTTGTCTCGACCTACCTTGGTGCTCTTAAAGCCAAAAACGGTTTAGAGGTTGCTGAAGCGCAGGAGCGAGCATTGAAACGCCGTCTAGATCAGGTCAACGCACAGTTCGAAGTGGGCTTGATTGCGATTACTGATGTGCTAGAGGCTCGTGCCTCTTACGATGATGCGCGCGCATCCCTATTTACAGCACAAAGTGGTGTTGAGAGCGCTCTCGATTCGCTAGAAAAAATGACGGGCGTTAGTGGCGTAGATCTTAAAAAGATTCAAGCTAATTACCCTATCGAGGGCATTACTGAAGGGTCAGAATCTGAGTGGGTAGAGAAAGCGTTAGCGGGTAATATTGCCCTTCGTCTGAAGAAGTTGTCTGAAATTTCAGCCGGTTACAAAGCAGAAGCCTATGCCTCTGCTCACTATCCAACAATAGAACTTTCTCATAGTGCTCTGAGTGGTGAAAAAGCCTATGAAAGAAACGGCAACGGGTCGACTGCTTTAACGTTAACAATTCCTATTTTCTCTGGCTTTGCGACCACTGCGAACCAAGACAAGTACGCCTACAAACACACAGAAGCACTATTCGCTTACGAAGGTGAAGTTAAAACGGTTAAAGCCGATACCCGTAAACTACTGCGTGACATCGAAGCGAGCGTCAAAACCGTTGAGGCTCGCAAAGTCGCACTGGAATCTCGTGAAAAAGCACTAGAGGCAACCTCTCAAGGGTTTGAAGTCGGTACACGTAACATCGTGGATGTGCTCAACGCTGAGACCGCTCTCTACGCTGCTAAAACAGACTACGCAGAAGCGCGTATCGATCACATCGCGCTTGTCACAGAAATGAAATCTACTCTAGGTACACTAAGTCCTGCAGACATTGAGTCTCTTGATAGCTGGCTAGAAGGTTAAGTGTATGAATGGTGCTGCCCGTCAGTACCTGCTAATTACGGGTAATTACTGGGCGTTCACCCTCACGGATGGCGCCCTTCGTATGTTGGTGGTGCTCTATTTCCACCAACTCGGTTACTCTCCTCTTCAGATCGCATTTCTATTCCTCTTCTACGAACTCTTTGGGGTCGTCACCAATCTAGTCGGTGGTTGGCTCGGAGCTCGTATTGGTCTTAATAGGACCATGAACATTGGGCTCGCCCTACAGATTGGCGCGCTAGCCATGCTGGCAGTACCTTCAGCCTATCTAACCATACCCTGGGTGATGGTCGCCCAAGCGCTTTCCGGCATTGCTAAAGACCTAAATAAAATGAGTGCGAAAAGTGCCATCAAGCAACTGGTTCCTGAAAACGCCGAAAGTTCTCTATTTAAGTGGGTCGCACTGCTTACAGGATCGAAAAACACGCTAAAAGGTGTGGGCTTCTTTATGGGAGGTGCCCTGCTGGTCTGGCTAGGGTTTCAAGGGGCGGTTACCGCGATGGCCGCGGTCTTACTGATTGTCTGGATCAGCTCTCTACTGCTTCTAAAAAAGGAGTTGGGCAAAGCGAGCTACAAACCTAAATTCAGAGAGATATTCTCTAAAAGTGACTCCGTTAATAGACTCTCAGCAGCCCGATTCTTTCTATTCGGTGCCCGAGATATCTGGTTTGTGATTGCACTACCCGTCTTTCTTGCTGAGACCCTTAACTGGGGCGAAGAGGCAACTGGGGCGTTTATGGCGATGTGGATTATTGGCTACGGCATTATTCAAGCGTCATCGCCAAAACTGCTTAATAACAGAGAGCACCCACCCAGTCGTGACCGAGCCGTCACGTTAGCAGCCCTGTTAACCCTAGTGCCAACCGCGATTGCCGCTCTACTCTTCGCAGAGGTCGAGCCCACCTGGGTCATAATGGTGGGTTTGGCGCTGTTTGCACTGATCTTTGCCCTCAACTCAGCCGTTCACAGCTATCTAATTGTTAGCTATGCCAAAGCAGACGGTGTCTCGTTAGATGTGGGGTTCTATTACATGGCTAATGCGATGGGGCGCTTGATCGGTACCCTGCTATCGGGTGCACTGTTTCAGTGGGCTGGATTGGGCGTTGGTGGGCTAGTGGCCTGCCTTGTTGGATCTGCGATTATGGTTTTAGCAGCGGCGCTGCTCAGCCGAAAACTACCAGTCTAGCCCAACCTTGTTAATGCAGTGTCGGTGGCTCTTCATCATCGACAAATAGAGGCTGACCTTCTGAATCCATTCCGATGGCGCCCTTTTCAATGGCATGATCCACCATTTGAGCGACCATCATCTCAGTCAGGTGTGCACTAAGAATCATGCCAGCAGGTGGATCTTGATTGAACATCTCGGGATCCACCAATCCATCGTTTCGTAACCCTAACATTAAAGGGTTTTCGGCCAACAGTGGTGCCAAATCATCTGGAGCAAAAACAGCATAGTCCGACGCAATTTTAAGACTGAGCTGATAGGCATCCATTGTCTCACTGCTCAGCGCACTTTCGAAGGCTGTTTCAGCCGCCGCGAACAGATCAGAGAGCTGACTTCGTCCAGTTTGCGGAACAAACTCTTTAGGTGTTTTTGTGTAATCGACACCTAAAACGGGTTTGCAGAGATCCAGTTCATGCGCATCAACCAACAGATCGCCATGCTCATCACGCTCTAACCAGTCGCGCTTGGTCGCAACCATCATTAGACCATCCATACCCGCCGCCACAAGATTGGCACTGATGATCGCTCCGATGGTCGGGTTTGCACCCTCCTCTTCACTCTCGATCAGATCACCGGCACGTGAAGCCAACAGGCGTGGCGCTGATAGAATGAGCTCTACTAACTCGTCAGCCGGTAAGGCTAAACGCCTATGAGCTAGCTGGTGAGCCGTTTTAAAAGGGTAGCTGTGGCCGTTAGCCTCCATCTCTTTGAGATAGGCTTCGCGAAGGTCATCAAGCAGTTCGGTCAGCTTGTCACTCATATCAGTGCAGATTGATACCAATGGGTTTAATGTCAGATTTAATCTGATCAAATTCAGATCTGAGCTGGGATAGCGGCGATAGTCCAAAATCACGTGGGCAGGCTGGAAGTTCATACCAATCCAAGGCCCAAATTCGGACCATGATCTCGTACTCACCAATCAGCGCATCCAGTAGAATCATGACTGCCTCAACTCGCGGATCCATATCGAGCACGGTCGGTGCATCTTCCATGTAGATGGCGAGCTCTAACTTGCCATTGATGGTGCGCAGTGAATACCAGTAGTCGTTGATCTCACAGAGCTCTCCGCCCAGATCGACGGTGCGTGGCACAGGGTCATGACGCTCATTGAAGGCGCGTACCTGGAAGCCATTAAGCTTGGGCGCAGCACCGACCAGTGTTAACACACTGTGAATCGACTCCGGGTAGCCATCACAACCAAAGACCAACTGAACAGGACCATCCTCTTGATTACGCTCAAAATGGAACGTCAGGTTAGAGTCGATCTCTTTCAGTGTCGGTCTGTAATCCATAAGCACACGCTCACCTTGCTCAGCGAGCTGCTCGAGCGTGGCGTGTTGAAGGGCATCTAGGGTAATCGCAAGATCATCCCAAAAGGCTTTAATACTATCGACTTGTTCTTGCATATTAAGTGCGTGGTAAGGTCACACCCGTTTGACCCTGGTATTTACCACCACGATCACCGTAGGAGACTTCACACACTTCATCACCGCCAATAAAGAGCATCTGAGCTACACCCTCGTTAGCATAGATCTTAGCAGGCAGCGGCGTGGTATTAGAGAACTCAAGTGTCACGTGACCTTCCCACTCTGGTTCGAGCGGTGTGACGTTCACAATGATGCCACAACGTGCGTAGGTACTTTTACCCAAGCAGATTGTTAGCACATCACGGGGGATCTTGAAGTATTCAACAGTGCGAGCCAGTGCAAAGGAGTTTGGCGGGATGATACAGACATCCGACTTCACATTAACAAAGCTCTCGCTGTTGAAGTCTTTAGGGTCGACAACCGATGAGTTGATGTTGGTGAAGATTTTAAACTCGTCAGCACAACGAACATCGTAGCCGTAGCTAGACGTACCGTATGAGACGATCTTTTCACCATTAACTTCACGAACCTGACCCGGCTCAAACGGATCAATCATCTGTTGCTGTTCCGCCATGCGACGGATCCACTTATCGGCTTTGATACCCATTACTTATCACCTAAAAAGAAAACCGCGAAATAATAGCAAAAAAGGCTCCGGAAATAGAGCCTTTTCTTTACACATCAATCATCCATGATGTTGATGAAAGGCGCCTCTGCCTGTGTGTGATTGGCAAGCACTTCACTGACGACAGCAGCAACCCTTTGATAGAGGTTGGCATACTCAGATTCAGGCTCAGCAAGAACGATGGGTGTACCAGAGTCGGCCTGCACGCGAATCGGCATTGCCAAAGGTAACTGACCCAAGAGCTTGGTTTGATACTGCTCTGCCATCTTATCACCGCCACCTTCCCCAAAAATGGGGTCAACATGACCGCAGTTTGAACAGACGTGAACGCTCATGTTTTCAATGATGCCTAGCACTGGAATATCGACCTTACGGAACATCTCAATGCCCTTCTTGGCATCAAGCAGCGCAATATCCTGAGGCGTGGTTACGACGATGGCACCATCGACCGGTACCTTTTGCGACAGCGTCAATTGAATGTCACCTGTACCAGGCGGCATATCGATCAGCAGAAGATCCAAATCATCCCATTGTGTCTGCATCAACAGCTGCTGAAGCGCACTACTGACCATAGGGCCGCGCCACACCATAGGTGTATCTTCATCGATCAGATAACTGATCGACATAGTCTGAATGCCGTGCGCGACGACAGGAATAAAGTACTTCTCTTCAGCTGTTTTAGGGCGAGTACCTGCAGGTACACCAAACATCATCGCCTGACTAGGACCGTAAATATCAGCATCCAACACGCCGATACGAAGACCCTGTGCCGAAAGAGCCGCTGCCAGGTTAGCTGTGACCGTCGACTTACCCACTCCGCCTTTACCAGAGGAGATCGCGACAATTTTTTTAACACCCGCAAGATTTTCAAGTTTCTGAGACACGGTACCACCCAAACATAATAACCAAGTAATTTAGTAGGATTATTTCAAAAAGAGGATCGATAAACTAGACCTTCTTAGTGAGGTATACGCCACATTCGACATGATGGGTGTATGGAAACTGATCAAACAGAGCAAAACGCTGCACGTCGTGAGTCTGAGACAGTATCTCTAAATTCTCTTTTAAGGTTTCAGGGTTACAGGAGATATAGACAATCGCCGGGTAGGTCTGCACTTGCTTAACGGTCTCTGCATCTAAACCTGCACGAGGCGGATCAACCAGTACGGTTTGAAAATCAAAGCTAGTCAGATCCAACCCTTCGGTTCTTCGAGAAGTACGAGTGCCTTGAAGTACCTCAGTAAACTCTTCTGAAGAGAGGCGCAAAATAGAGACGTTCTCAACACCATTCACCTCAATGTTGTACTGCGCACTGCGTACCGACTCTTTAGAGATCTCAGTACCTACAACTCGATCGAAGTTCTGCGCTAGCGGCAGACTGAAGTTACCGTTACCACAGTAGAACTCCACCAGGTCGCCTCTAGCATCTTGAGTTGCATCCAACGCCCACTCGATCATCTGTTCACACACCTTAGCGTTGGGCTGGGTGAAGCTGTTTTCGGTCTGTTTGTAGGTGAAGGGCTGACCATTGATCTGAATCGTTTCAATGACGAAATCACGATCCAATACAATCTTGTTCTTACGTGAACGGCCTACAATATCAATGCCAAACTCTTCACGAAGGGGTTTCGCCGCCTCAATCCACTCCTCTCCGATCGCGCGGTGGTAGAGCATGCTAACCAGTAGCTCCCCTTTTAAGGTCGCTAGGAAATCTATTTGAAATAGACGTTTACGCAGCTCAACGTCACCCTTTAAACGATCAAGGAAATTGAACATCATCGATTCGATGCGCGTATCGACCATTTTGCAGGCACTCAGTTTTACCGGCTTGCGCTTGTCACCCGGTTCAAACATAACGTAGTTGATCTCATCGCCATCATGCCAAACACGAAACTCTGCTCGCATACGGTAGTTCTCTGGTGGGGAGCGAAACAGCTCGAGCTCGGGAAGATCAAACCCTGAGAATAACTGCTGCATTGTTTCTGCTTTTTCAGCAAGTTGCTGTTCGTAGAGGGCAGGATCAATAACCGGTAAAGATGACATGCAATGGGTGCCTTTAAACGTCTAAAAAAAGTAATTGGGGCGCAGTGTAACAGTGCATTGAGTAGTGACCAAACCTGAGACCTTTAATCAATCGAAGTAAACGCGTAAAATCGACGCTCAATTTTTTCGTAGTAGATAGTGATTAACCTAGATGACTGATTCTAATCGCAAGATTCTTGTTACCAGTGCCCTGCCTTACGCTAATGGACCTATTCACCTAGGCCACCTAGTTGAATATATCCAAACCGATATTTGGGTTCGCTTCCAAAAGCAGCGCGGCCATCAATGTACATACGTCTGTGCAGATGATGCTCACGGTACACCGATCATGCTGAAAGCGGATCAGATGGGTATCTCACCTCAAGCGTTGATCGACAAAGTCAGTGCAGAGCACCAGCGTGACTTCTCAGGTTTTTTGGTCAACTTCGATAACTACTACTCGACGCACTCGGAAGAGAATAAGCAGTTTGCTGAACTGATCTACACGCGTCTACGAGATAAAGGTCACATTGCTCGTCGTACCATCACACAAGCGTACGACCCTGAAAAGGAGATGTTCCTTCCGGATCGTTTCATCAAAGGTGACTGTCCAAAATGTGGTGCGGAAGATCAGTACGGCGACTCGTGTGAAAAGTGTGGTGCAACCTATGCCCCGACTGAACTGAAAAATGCCTACTCTGCTGTATCAGGTGCAAAACCGATCGAGAAAGAGTCTGAACACTACTTCTTTAAGCTTGAAGATTTCGAATCATTCCTAAAAGGCTGGGTCGACACGCACGTTCAAGATCAGATGAAACACAAGTTGAATGAGTGGTTCGAATCTGGTCTTCAACAGTGGGATATCTCACGTGATGCGCCCTACTGGGGTTTTGAGATTCCTGACGCCCCTGGAAAATATTTCTACGTTTGGTTGGACGCTCCAATCGGCTACATGGCGAGCTTTAAAAATTGGGCGGATAAAAATGGTGTCGATTTCGATGAGTACTGGTCAGAAGATAGCAGCGCTGAACTCTACCACTTCATCGGTAAAGACATCGCCTACTTCCACACCCTATTCTGGCCTGCTGAACTGCATGGTGCTGGATTTAGAACACCGACAGGCGTGTTCTGCCATGGTTTCCTAACGGTCGATGGACAGAAGATGTCTAAGTCTCGTGGCACCTTTATTATGGCCGAGACCTACCTGAAACACCTACGTCCAGAGTATCTACGCTACTACTTTGCAGCGAAACTGGGCTCAGGTATTGATGACATCGACTTAAGCTTAGAGGACTTCCGTCTTCGTGTTAACGCCGATCTAGTGAACAAAGTCATCAACATTGCGAGCCGTTGTGCAGGATTTATCACTAAGAAATTTGATGGCCAACTGGATAGCACGTTGGCTGAACCAGAGCTCTATAACGAAGCGATTACCGCTGGTGAATCGATTGCAAATGCTTATGAAAAGCGCGAGTACGCCAAAGCGATGCGCGAAATCATGGCATTAGCCGATAAAGCCAACCAGTATATTGATGCAGCTGAGCCATGGGTATTGGCTAAGCAGGAAGGTAAAGAGGCAGAGGTTCAAGCCTGCTGTACCATGGGTATTAACCTATTCCGAGTGATCATCAGCTACTTAACTCCAGTTCTTCCAGAGGTATCTGAACAAGCTAAAGGCTTCCTTAATATTGAAAGCTTTGCTTGGGATGAGATTCAAACACCTCTACTGGACCATAAGATCAACAAGTTTAAGCCGCTTATGCAGCGTGTAGAGCCTGAAAAGATCGAGGCGGTCATCGAAGATTCAAAACAGAATCTACAAGCCGCTGCGCCTGTTAAAAAGGCTGAGCCTAGTAAAGAGCCCATTGCTGAGACCATCGAGTTTCCAGACTTTGCCAAAGTCGATCTTCGTGTCGCTCGCATCGCTAAAGCTGAGCATGTTGAAGGTGCTGACAAACTCCTTCGATTGACGCTTGATCTAGGCGATGAGACACGCAATGTCTTTGCAGGTATCAAATCGGCCTATGCTCCAGAAGATTTGGAAGGCAAACTGACCGTTATGGTCGCTAACCTTGCACCGCGTAAGATGAAGTTTGGAATGTCCGAGGGGATGGTACTAGCGGCTGGACCTGGCGGTAAGGATCTTTGGATATTAGAACCCCATGCCGGCGCTCAGCCAGGAATGCGCATCATGTAAGCCCTGTTTTCGAACAGTGCGTCTTTTTAAAAAGGAGCTTCGGCTCCTTTTTTATTACCTCTTGTTGATTAAATTACATCCCAATAAGAAGAGAATTAAGCTAAATCTTAAGCATCCTGAAAAATTTTAATAATCCGTATAAGTTAATTCAGTTTGGTTATTAATAACTTTCGTAGTAGATTATAAAGATTAGTTTTAGGTTAATTCTATTTAGTTATGGAATGGCCATATTATATAGGCTTAGCTTCTATGCTGAGCCAGGGTTATCAACAGCCATCCTCGGGTGGATACTATAAGAGAGGTGAAATCGATGAGAATCGGTGTACCCCGCGAGAACGAAGAAGGCGAAAAACGCGTCGCCCTCACTCCAGACGTTGCAGTTAAAATGCAAAAGCTGGGTTTCGACATCTCGATGGAAAGCGGCGCTGGCGCAGATGCTAGCTATGCGGACGAAGAGTATGAGAAAGCTGGTGTAGAGATCATTAAAGATCCTAAAGAGCTATGGGGTAATTCAGACATTATCCTGAAGGTTCGCCCACCTAAAGCCCACCCTGAACTTGGTTTCAATGGCGTAGAGTTGATGAAGAAGGATCAAACCATCATCAGCTTCCTATACCCAGCGATGAACCCTGAGATGCTCAAAGAGATGGCTGATCATGGTATCAATGCACTGGCTATGGACTCTGTACCACGTATTTCACGTGCACAGAAGATGGACGCCCTATCTTCAATGGCTAACATCGCGGGTTACCGTGCTGTTGTTGAAGCAGCGCAGCATTTCGGTCGCTTCTTCACTGGTCAGATCACCGCAGCAGGTCGAATCAACCCAGCTAAAGTACTGGTTATCGGTGCCGGTGTTGCCGGTCTTGCCGCTATCGGTGCTGCGAAAGGCATGGGTGCCATTGTTCGTGCATTTGATACTCGCCCTGAGGTTAAAGAGCAAGTTGAGTCGATGGATGCTGAATTCCTGATGCTCGATTTCGAAGATGACGAAGATGGCAGCGGTTCTGGCGGTTACGCTAAGACCATGAGCCCTGAGTTCATCAAAGCAGAGATGGATCTATTCGCGGCTCAGGCTGCAGAAGTGGATATCATTATCACTACCGCACTGATCCCTGGCAAAGAGGCACCTGAGCTGATCACTGAGCGTATGGTCGCTAACATGAAGCCTGGCTCTGTCATTGTTGACCTTGCAGCGGAAGCGGGTGGTAACTGTAAACTTACCGTCGCTAACGAAGTGGTTAAGAAGCACGATGTCACTATCATCGGCTACACCAACCTACCGAGCCGTCTTGCAGCGCAATCCTCTCAGCTCTATGCAACTAACATGTTGAACCTGTTGACTGAACTTTGCCCAGAGAAAAACGGCGAAATCGACATCAACATGGAAGACGAGGTGATTCGTGGTGCGACGGTTGTCAAAGAGGGCAACATCACTTGGCCACCACCAGCGCCTCGTATCTCGCTTGCACCTAAAGAGGACGTCGGCCTTAAAGCGAAGCAAGAGCTTGAGCCAGAGGTTGAAAAACCGGCTCACCCACTTGCGTTCCTGATCCCTCTACTGATCGCCGGTGGCGCTCTATTTGGATTGGGTTCTGTTGCTCCACCTGAGTTCATTGGCCACCTAACCGTATTCGTATTGTCATGTTTTATCGGATACATGGTTATCTGGGGCGTATCGCACTCACTGCACACACCATTGATGTCTGTCACCAACGCAATCAGTTCCATTATTGTGATTGGCGCTTTAATTCAGATCTCAAGTGACAATCCAGTGGTGATGGCGCTTGCCGGATTGGCTGTGTTCATTACCAGCATCAACATTGTGGGCGGTTTCGCCGTAACACAACGCATGCTTCGCATGTTTAGGAAGTAAGGAGATAATCGATGACTTCAGGAATTATTACAGCTTCCTACATTGCAGCCAGCGCCCTGTTTATCATGGCACTAGGCGGTCTTGCGCATCAGGAGTCTGCACGTCGCGGTAACTTCTATGGCATGCTGGGTATGGCGATTGCTGTCGGTGTTACCATCGTTGGCCTAGTCTCTAACAACTACGGACTTCTGGTCGGTGGTATTGTTGTCGGTGGTATCATTGGCTACATTCTGGCGCAACGTGTAGAAATGACCTCTATGCCTGAGCTAGTGGCGATTCTTCACAGCCTTGTGGGCCTAGCAGCCGTATTTGTGGGTTGGGCGAATGCTCTAGAGCATGCACCACTCACCGGTGTTGCTCAGTCGATTCACGCCGTTGAAACCTACCTTGGCATTCTGATCGGTGCGATGACCTTCTCTGGTTCCGTCATGGCTTACTTGAAACTAAGCGGGAAGATTGGCGGACGCCCTCTTCAACTACCAGGTCGTCACCTATTCAACATTGCACTCGGTGTGATCGCTTTATACTTCATGATTCAGTACATGGATACAGCGGCAACTGGCGGTGTCTTTGAATTGACGGTTATGACCATCATCGCACTGGTATTTGGTGTGCACATGGTGGCAGCGATCGGTGGTGCTGATATGCCTGTTGTAGTCTCAATGCTGAACAGCTACTCAGGTTGGGCTGCTGCAGCGATGGGCTTCATGCTAGGTAACGATCTACTCATCGTCGTCGGTGCTCTAGTCGGTTCAAGTGGTGCTATCCTCTCTTACATCATGTGTAAGGCGATGAACCGCAAGTTCCTAAACGTAATCTTTGGTGGTATTGGTCAGAAAGCTTCAAGCGGTGGTCCAGCAGGCCCTGCGGGTAATGCTGAAGACATTCGCTCGGTTGAATCGGATGAAGCGGCAGACATGCTTCTTAACGCTAAAGAGGTCATGATCCTACCAGGTTACGGTATGGCGGTTGCTCAGGCTCAACACACCGTATTCGAGATCACTAAGAAACTTCGCGACAAAGGCATCAACGTTCGCTTTGGTATTCACCCTGTAGCGGGTCGTATGCCTGGTCACATGAACGTACTGCTTGCTGAAGCGAAAGTACCTTATGACATCGTTTACGAGATGGAAGAGATCAACGAAGACTTCCCTAACGTTGACGTATCTATCGTTATCGGTGCCAACGACATCGTCAACCCTGCAGCACAGGAAGTACCAGACAGCCCTATCGCAGGTATGCCTGTACTTGAGCCTTGGAACGGTAAACAGACCATTGTCATGAAACGTTCTATGGGTACTGGTTATGCGGGTGTCGATAACCCACTCTTCTACAAAGAGAACACACGCATGCTATTCGGTGATGCTAAAGAGCGTTTGGATCAAATCCTTAAAGCGATTAGCTAATCCAGAGTTGATACTAAAACGGCACCCTCGGGTGCCGTTTTTTTTATGAGTAATCATTATCAGGAAGGCTGATATCAACCAGCAGAGGTTCAACCTTGTCGCCCTGCAACCCAATCATTTCGTCATAATAGGATTGATGCTCTAGCACCGCCCTTTCAACCCTTAATCCTTTGAACGGAATCTTGGCCGCTAGCTGAGATCGAAACACCTGAGGGCGCCCAGTGTCGTCAACTAGGGTTGATTGCCCAGTCTCAGTCGTTAATTGAACCAGATAGTGTTCACATTCAAAGGACTTCAATCTCAATTCAGATATAACCGGACGCTCACGATTGAGCTGCTCGATAGTTACTTTCATATGGCTTCCTTAAATCTACTTTTCAGGTTACGTCAGCTATACTCTTTCGGACCAAGCATTCATGCCAAACCTTCAAACCCAATATAAGTACAGAGACAAGACCTTGTGAATCCAATCTCTTTTATTGCTGTCGTTATACTGATTCTGCTGATACTCGGCTGGGTGAGATCTAAACCCAAAGAGCATCGACGCAGAGCTTGGCTTCAAGCCGGACTCATCACCCTAGCGCTGGTGATGCTCTTTTTAGCCATTACCGGCAGGATGCACTGGCTAGGCGCTCTGATTGCCGGCCTACTTCCCTTTGTTAAAAGTGCGTTTCCCTGGTTGCTGCGCCTACTCCCTTTTCTAAGGGCTCGACGCCAGCAACAAAAGAACAGCCCTAAACCCTCCGGAAACCCAAGCAAACAGGAGGCCTATGAAATATTGGGTCTTAAAGAGGGAGCATCAAAAGAGGAGATCCTTGCTGCGCATAAGCGATTGATGCAAAAAGCCCACCCTGATCGCGGTGGCAGTGATTGGCTTGCCTCTCGCATTAACTCGGCCAAAGAGACGCTTCTAAAGGACTAACCAGAGATGAAACTCGTCGACATCATCCGCTACCCGATCAAGTCGGGTCAGGCCGTGCATTTAGAGCAAGCGAACATAGAAACTAAAGGGATCGTTGGCGACCGTCGTTTCATGCTAGCGGAAGAGGATGGGCGGTTTATAACAGCTAGAAAAGATCCGATTCTGCTGGATCTGAACATCGAGTCAGACGGTCAGACTCTCTCTATCCTCTACAAAAACAAGATGATTGCGAAGGGTGATTTCAGCTCATCGGAGAGACTCAGCGTCACTGTTTGGAGTCGGATTACCTCAGTACAACGAATCAGGCTCAATAATAAGACGCTGGATTCCCTGTTCGAACGCAAAGTCTGCCTAGTGTTTAACGACAGTCAGGCAACAGAACTTGCAGAAAAGCGCTATGAGTGGGGCCCAATACTCAGTGATGGTTACCCTATTCTACTGACCAATACCGCCTCACTGGATGCACTTAACCATGCATCAGGCGGGCTGTTTGAAATGGCTCGATTTAGACCTAACCTTGTCATCGACAGTTCAATACCCTGGATTGAAGATAGCTGGAGTCGGTTTCAAATCGGAGAGGCCATATTTGAACGTCGCAAGCCATGCGAACGCTGTGTTTTAGTCACACGCGATCCCATCACTGGATTGAAAGATAGCCATCAGGAACCGCTCCGCACACTGCAGGCAATTCACTCTGGACCGAATGGGGAGATCAACTTTGGCCAAAATATTAGCTTGGTAAAGCCTGGAAAGGTCTCTCTTGGGGATAAAGTGACCCTAGTCGATGAACTGGGACACCCTATGTCGTAAAGCCTTGAGTTGATGCTTGTTCGGTTTAAGTTCAAGGTGACCAACCTCGTTATGCGCAACCCCCTTATCTAACAACTCAATCCAAGGTCTTACTAGTGTGAGTGGCGCACTGCCCTGAGCAAAGCGCTTTAAAGAGTCAATCTGATGAGACGATAAAGCTCTCTGCTCAAGCGTTTTAGGTAGAGCCTCAAAACCAACTGGCATTGCCGACCTCAACTCTCTCTCAATCTCAAATTGATAACGAGAAACTGCCTGCTCGCATAGAAACTGAATATCGTCTGTGGCGTTGGCGTTTAACGCTTTCATAACCAGCAATGCGGGCTCACCCGCCACCGGATCGATACGATCGCCCATACGAATCGCTCTGTAGCCAGAAGCGTTCCAAAACTGCCACACCTCTTGGTATCCAGCAAAGCTAGCTCCCATGAAGTCGATCTGAGACGCAATCGCTTTCGCTTCAATAGAACGGAGCATAGCTGCGGCAATGCCTGATCTTCTGAAATCTGGCACGACCGCAATACGTGCAATTCGCCAGAAGCGCTTGGTACCTAGTGTGACCATACCCTCAGAGAATATGAGTGTTTGCGGAAGTAGATTGCCATTTGGCCGTCGAACACCCTGAGCGATCGCCTCAGAGAGCTCAGCAGACAGCTCACCCTCTTCTGAAATCCACGCAACACCAACCAACACTCCGCCCTGCACTGTCACGAAAATAGATTGCCCTGGGGAGTCGAGTAGAACTCGTAGGTCGTTGGGTGAGGTTCGGTAGTGAGCTAGGTGTAGAAGCTGATAGATCGCCTGTAATCGATCAGGATGGCTAACAAGGCCATCGAGTTCTAAACCATACACGCAGTCATCAAAGCCTGAGAACGCCTTAGACGGCTCGCCTTCAGTCAGAAACAGCAGTTCATTGATCGTCTCTTCAAGCTGATCCCCTTGAGACCATCGAACCGGTTCAGCCAGCTGGGAGTAGTTAACACCCTCTCGCTGTAGACCCAAACGTTGTAGAAAACGAAGAGAGAAACCACGCCCAAATCCTTCATAGCCATTAACCGTTGTCGAGACTGCTAGATGATTGGCAATTTCAACCAGTTGATCAAGCAGAGGCGTTGCAATCGCGGCGGCTTCATCAATCACCAACAGTCGAATATCGGGGTTGGTACGCAGCTCCTGTAAGGCTTCAGCAGGATGGAGGAAGCGCGGCTGAAACTCATCGCTCTGCTGATAGAGAGAGTAAACGGCGCGCTTATCCGGTGCCGTCACAATGACCTGATTGGACTCCCAATCAGACTGTTTTAACGCATGGCCCAAAGCTGAGGATTTGCCGCGACCTCTGTCTGCTGTAATAACTCTGGTAGAGGTCGATAGAGACCAGTCATCAAGCAGGTTATCCACCACAGCCTGTTGGTCAGCAGTTAGGGCTATTGATTCAGATAATTGAGTGCTAGTTGTACTATTGAGCTCGACGGCGTCAATATCACAAATAATATTACTACTATGATTTAAACTATTGATTAATAATTGTATGTAGTTTGAATAATAACTTTCAGACTGCCCCAAGGCTTGTAAAAACGGATCAGCATAATTGGGCCAAACAGACGCTTTAGGAGTGATCAAAATCAGTACACCAGGAGCCCGAACAAGGCCCGCCCCTTGGGCCAGAGCATTAGGTGTGAAGCCGTCAAAAGCATTGAAGATAAGGTAGTCAATGGATTGACCAAGCTCTGTCGCTAATCGATCGGCTCTAATCGAACTAAAACCCTCTTGCGACTGACCGACTAACAACCCTTTCATAGAGTTGAGAGGGAGTTGATCCTTAAGCTGATTGATCGCCTGACCTGCCTCTACTTCTGACTCACACTGAAGCCAAACCAGTTTTCGATCGTTGATGGCCACTATCGATGACGCTCTAGATTGGCGAGGCGCTGCTCTTCATTCTTACGTAACAACAGATAGATCGCTGCAAGACCCCCATGCTGGGGCTGACAGCTATGAAAGGCTAACACCTCATCAATGTTTGGCAGCCAGAGTGTCAGTGCACTTTTCATCTTGTTCTGAGGTGCCTGCAGATGCTTGCCACGTCCATGGGTAATCATGACTGTGCGTAGACCCAATCGGTAACACTCCTTTACAAAATTAGGCACCTCTTCACAGGCCTCAGAGAGCGTTCTGTTAATCAAATCAAGGCGCGCATCGACAGTGTATTTACCCAAACGGAGATTGCGATAGACCCCCTCTTGAACGCCATCGCGTTTCCACTCGACAGGGTCCAAGGGGTTCAACAGTTGATTGTCAGTAAATCGAAAGCGCTCATCAACCCCTTCGGCCTCACGTCGACGCTGTTCAAGAGCCTGCATATCACCACGTCTTAAGTGCTCGCGCGCAGAGACCTTAGCCTCTGCCTTAATCGGTTTAACTCCTTCACCTAGCATTAACGATGTGAAATCGTTTGTAATCTCTTGATCAGACACACTCATTACCTCAAAACCGGCAGAAAGACTTTAAACCGGTCAATAAAGTGATTATTGTTGCTGTAATAACGAATAACAACCCTGATTCGAATCAGTCGCCTGTTAAGGACACACCACTATGCAACGCGTCATTATCGCTCTTATTCTGATTATCATTGCAGTATCGACTTACCTTTTCCTGAACAAACCGGAAATATCCACTGACTCCCAAACCGGCGAAAGTGTGCAACCACAAAGCACCCCCTCACAACAGCCCCTTGCAGAGACAGAAAAAGCGGCCAAAAAGGTCATTAAAACACTGACCGAAGAGACCAAAGATGAAGCGCTCGATATTAAACAAGCGAATAACTTTGTTACCGGTGATCAACTGCTAGAACTACCCAACATGAAGAGTGAGGCCGCTCAAGTAGAGACCATTCAGACAGCTATGGAGGCCGCTGATGAGGCTCAAACCCAGGGTGTACAAACCTCAACCCTTGTTGTGAAGCAGCCACTCGTCAGCAATGAATCGGTGAAGCCTGATCAGATGATGAAACTCATCTCTGAAGACAATGTTATCAATACCAAAACACTGTCACCCGGAGACAAAATTCGTCTTAAAGAGCTTCTATCTAATCCCGACATCGCTGCCGGCAGTGTCTTCTACATTCATGCGGTAACCCCCAACGACATGCAAGGGCTCTGGGGCATATTGCAGCGTGGCCTTACCAACACCTTCCGTGAAGGGATCAAGCTCAGTGGTGAGAACGGACAAACGCTCATCGCAGAGATTCCAGAACTTGCTGACGAAGTGCTTGAGAATCAACGCTCCTCTTTCTTAGGCGAGTTCCTCTACTCTAAGGTGAACGACATCTACATTTACAACTACCAACAGGGAATGCTGGGTCAGGATCCAGACCTGATTAAACCCGGTCAACAGTTGGTGATTGTTAGTTATAGTGAAGAGGAGCTGATTAAAATTTACCAACACTTCACACGAGGCTAATCAGATGATCGATTTCTACACCTGGGGCACACCAAACGGCCATAAGATCCGAATCATGCTTGAAGCCTGTGGTTTCGAATATCAACTCCATAGAGTCGATATTCTTAACGATGAACAGTTCAAACCTGAATTTCTAGCCATCAGTCCCAACAATAAGATACCCGCCATCGTTGATCATGATGGTCCTAATGGCGAGGCTATCTCCCTATTTGAAACCGGTGCTATCCTGCTCTATCTCGCCGAGAAAAGTGGCCAGTTTATGCCCACAGAACCTAAAGCCTACTGGCAAGTGATGCAGTGGCTAATGTGGCAGATGGGTGGATTTGGACCTATGCTTGGACAGGCACATCACTTCAATAAATTTGCACCGGAACCTATCCCCTACGCGGTTGATCGCTACTGCAAAGAGGCGCATCGTCTTTGGGGTGTTCTGGATAAACAATTGGAAGGACGCGACTTTGTTTGTGATCAACTGTCGATTGCTGACTTCGCAATCTTTCCATGGGCAAATCGCTTTGAATTTCAAAAAATAGAACCTGATCAATACCCCAATGTGGCCGCTTATATTGAGCGAATGAAGTCCTTTGACTTTGTCTCTAAAGGGCTAGAGATGCCTAGCACATAATGTTCAGGCCCGCTTTCATGGCGGGCCTTTTTGTTGTTTAAAAAATAAACAGCTGGCTTATTAGCCTAAAGTCTGTATAATTTGCGCCTCTTTCAACGATCCTCCACCTGCTTTTGACTTATGGGCCGCGGGTAACGGGATCCCCTAAAAGCAGGAAATCTGATGTCTGATACTGATCAGCCGATCACATTTAGTGATCTTGGCTTAAGCACGCCTATTCTCGACGCACTCTCTGACGTAGGCTATGAAACACCTTCTCCTATCCAAGCCGGCGCTATTCCAGCCCTTCTTGATGGCCGTGATATTCTAGGGCAAGCGCAAACGGGTACTGGTAAAACAGCCGCCTTCGCTCTGCCGCTTCTACAGAACGTCGATACTAGCAAGATCCACCCACAGGTATTGGTACTTGCTCCAACTCGCGAACTCGCCATTCAGGTAGCTGAAGCCTGCGAAAAGTACTCTAAGTACATCCCTGGTCTACGTACACTATCAATCTATGGTGGACAGGGTTACGACACACAACTTCGCTCTCTACGTAAGGGTGTGCATGTCATTATTGGTACACCAGGCCGTGTCATGGACCATGTTCGTCGCGGCACTCTTAGCCTAGACAAACTAAAGTGTTTGGTACTGGATGAGGCGGATGAGATGTTACGCATGGGTTTTATTGACGATGTAGAGTGGGTGCTTGAACACACGCCACCTACTCGTCAGATCGCACTCTTCTCGGCGACGATGCCACGTGAAATTAAAACGATCACTGAGCGTTACCTACAAAACCCTGTGCACGTAAAGATTCAAAGCAAGACTGAGACAGCCAGCACCATTCGCCAGCGCGTTTGGGAAGTTCGTGGCCTCTCTAAGTTCCAAGCGTTAACTCGCCTACTCGAAATGCATGAGCACGACGCAGCACTGATCTTTGTTAGAACTAAGACAGCGACTGAAGAGCTATCAGAACAGCTTATTCAGGCAGGCTTCTATGCAGCTGCACTGCACGGTGACATTCAGCAAGCACAACGTGAACGCGTTGTAGGCCGTCTAAAGTCTGGCAAACTTGATGTTGTCGTGGCGACCGATGTCGTAGCACGCGGTCTTGATGTTGAGCGTATTAGCCACGTTATTAACTTCGATATCCCTTACGATGTTGAGTCTTACGTACACCGAATTGGTCGTACAGGACGTGCAGGTCGTCAAGGTGATGCGGTTCTTTTTGTGACTCATCGTGAGCGCCGCTTGCTTAAGTCGATTGAACGCCACACGCGTTCAACACTTGAAACACTTGAACTTCCCGATGCTAAAGCTCTGAACCAATTGCGTTCACAGCGCCTAAAAGAGCGTCTTGTTAATGCGATTGATAAACCACAGACGGCTGACTTCCATAACCTGATCACTGAACTAGTGACAGAGAGCGGTATCACAGCCTCTGCCCTGGCCGCTGCTGCACTTCAGCTTATCTACAAAGATAAGCCCTTCTATCTTGATGAGAAAGAGCCCAGCTTTAAAGAGCGCCCACGTCGTGAACGCTCTGATCGTGGCGAGCGCGGTGAAAGAGGTGATCGTAAACCTCGTCGTGACTCTGGTGCAGACGAAGGTAAGACCCGTTACTGGATCGGCGTTGGCCACCAACAAGGCGTTAAGCCGGGTAACATCGTCGGTGCGATCGCAAACGAAGCGAATATCAGCAGCGATCTGATTGGACGAATCAGCATCAGTGAGAACTTCTCAACGATTGATCTTCCAAATGATCTTAAGCATGCACAATTGAAGAAAATTGCTGATGCTCGTGTCTGCGGCAAACAGTTGTCGATTCGCCCATGGCAGGATGAGATGTCAGGTAAACCAACGCGTCGTAAAGGACCACCGCGCGACCGCAACAGCAAACCTAAAGGCAATCGCAAACCACGCGCAGAAAAAGCCTAACGGTATCCGATACTCAGCCTAAGGGGCTGAGTATCCTCCTTTACCCAACTATAAGCTTATGCAAAACCAGTCTTAAAAACCGACCTAATACGTTGATTTATTAATAATCAAATCCAACTAAAGTAGTAAACTGACGATCCTTTAGAGGCACAGCTTTGCCAATATCTGATAAGGATTATCTATGCTCCACTACACTCTCATCGCTTTTGCTCTGATTGCACTGTTAGCCATTGTGTTTGAAGAGGTAATTCATCTGAACAAAGCGAAATCGACTCTGTTTCTAGGCACGCTCTCTTGGATATTGATCTTCCTGTTTCCTGAACAAGGTGTTACGCCTGAGCAACTCAGGGGTATGCTCAATGAAAACCTTTTAGATATCGCAGGGCTTTGGCTATTTTTAATGTCCGCGATGACCTTTGTCGCCTTTTTAAACCATCAAGGACTGATTGAGACGCTTATATATAGACTACTGCCCAGTCAAATCAGTGAACGCAAACTCATCTTTCTGGTCGGCATCTTCTCCTTTGTCTTTTCAAGTCTTTGTGACAACATCACAGCCACCCTGGTCTCCATTGCCTTGGTACTATCGCTAGGTTTAGAGAGACGAAAAACCCTTAGACTCTCTGTGCTGGTTGTATTTGCAGTCAACTCTGGTGGTGTATCGCTGATTACCGGCGATGTGACCACATTAATGGTATTTCTAGCCGGCAAGGTAGAGATTACTGACCTACTGCTACTTTCAGTACCAGCCTTCGTAAGCACCATGCTGTTAGCGGCCATGCTCTCTAAACCCTTGGTAGGTCAGGTGATTATTACCCCTACCCCACGCAAGGACGACAAGGTCGGTAAAGTCATTGCAGTTATATTTCTAGCAACCATTATTTCGACCATTATTCTCAATATTGTTGCGGGCATCCCACCGGTTTTGACCTTCCTTTTTGGACTATCCACCATGTTTCTGCTGGGCCGTTTTCTCTACGAAGAGGACACTCGTGAAAACCTGTTGGACTACGTTAGACGCATCGAGTTCGATACATTGATGTTCTTTTTGGGTATTTTGTTATTGGTGGGGATGCTCAAAGAGATTGGAACCCTAGACAGTTTAGTAGGCATCTATCAGGTCCTACCCATCACCGTTGCAAACTTTGCGATGGGTGTCTTCTCAGCCTTTGTCGATAACGTACCTTTGACAGCGGCACTGCTCAAATCTGGAGTAGAGATGTCAAAAGCCGACTGGTTATCCTTAACCTATTCTGTGGGTGTTGGGGGTTCGCTGCTGGCAATTGGGTCAGCAGCCGGCATCGTTGCAATGTCTAAAGTGGATATCCTAAATTTCGGAAGCTATGCACGTTACGTCGTCTATCTATCGATTGCATTTTTAGTTGGTTACCTGAGCAGTTATCTTTTAGGTAGCTATTTTGTTTAACGCGGAATGAAAACGGGCGACACTCTTACTGTTAACCATAACTTCTAAACAGTGAGTTGCCGCCCGCTTGGCCGAAAGCAATATTTCGACTCGTAATACCCTTCAAACCCGGGCCAGGCAAGCCAACTGCTGGATATCAGCTTCAGACTTTTCACTATTCAGTTTAGACCCATGGGTCTGGAGTTCAACTGAAAAAAATTCCATTCAGTTAGCTAAGATCATCCTAACTGACACGACCCTATTAATTGAGTTTTTTGCTGTAAAGTCATCCGCTTAATTGCGTATTCGCGCTGCGTGGCACTTGAACGATCTGCATGTTGCTCATGCCAGATAAGCTCCACAGGTCGTCTAGCTCGTGTGTATTTAGCGCCCCCAACCAGTTCACCATTGTGTTGACGGAGTCGTCTAGTGGGATCCGTGGTTACCCCTGTATAGAGGGTTTTATCGGAACAACGAACGACGTAAACAAACCAGTGAGACAAGCCAATCGCACTCAATAAAGATTAGAGCCTAGATCTAATCACACCCTTAGCTGTAACTGCAACAGAGCGTTTTGCAAAGATTCAGAGGTGATCGGTTTACCCATAACGACATCAGCGCCAGCCTTTAACAACAGATCTCGTTCGTTACCGACCGTTGCGGCGGTTACTCCTAACACCTTCACATCACTTCCTGTCGCACGAATCGCTTCGACCAACTCATAACCGTTCATCTCCGGCATAAAGATATCCGTTATGATCAGATCCCATTTCTGTTCATTAAACAGATCTAGAGCCAGTTGGCCATTTTCCACAAGAACAGGGTTAGCCCCCAATTTTTGCAGTAAGTTTTCACTAAGCTTTCTGAGCATCAAATTGTCTTCTGCCATCAAAACACTCAATCCCTCGAGTGAAACCATCGATGCTGTCTCATCCGGGGTTGCTGACTGCTTAGGCTCAACCGGCATATTGATTGTGAAGCAAGCACCTCCTAGCGCCTCACTCTCTTTTACATTCAGAGTTCCGCCATTCGCTTGAATGATCTCACGACAGATTGAGAGCCCTAATCCGGTTCCATCCGCATCTGTATCGCCTCTTTCAAAGGGTTCAAAAATCGACTCATACTGAGAGGTAGGAATACCACGACCATCATCTTCAACAGAGATACGAAGCTGATGCATAGCCCCCTCATCGGCTGATGAAGGAGTAATTACTTCGACCTGAACTTGAACCATACCTCCTTGCCCGTGCACAACGGAATTCTTAACCAAGTTGGTTAAAACCTGTCGAATACCCCGCTGATCGAGATTGAATTGATGACCTGCCATATCATTCGATTTAACCGAGCATCGAATCTGTTGATTATCGAGCATCGTTTTAAGTGGTGTCAGTGATCGCTCTACTATCTCTATAGGACGAGCATTAGAGAGCTCTCTCTCTTGAATCAGTTCTGGTTCAACCACCGATCGTAAATCATCCAATACCGCTAGCAGATGCTGACTGGTAGAGCGAATATCACCAAGTGACTCTGTAATCGCCGCATTGTCCGCTTCCAACATCATATTCAGTGCCGCAGCCGGTGTTCGAAGTTCATGACCAATAACAGCAAACATCTGTTTCTGTTTTTGCAGCGTCTCTTCTAACCGTTTAACAGCGAGGCTGCGCTCAGTAAGCGTAACCTCCAGTTGATGCCTTAGCAGAACATCATCTGTACGATTGATGACTGCGCCGCTAAACCCCTGCAACACACCCTCTTTCACTTCAGGGCGGGCATTCAACTCAAGGTAACGCCTCTCTCCAGAGGGGAGTAACAACTCTCTCTGAATCTTTTGAAAGTTGTTTGATTGCCAATTGAGGAGTCGATTTTTAAGCTGATCCTCTCCACTATCCGCAGCGATACGTGTGTTGATATCCTCTTGAGTAATTGTTGGATACTGATCTTTAGGGAGATCATAAAGGGATCTAAAGACATCATTCGCCGTTACGACACCGTTAATCAAGTCACTGTGAAAGAGTCCTATATCACCATATTCAGAAACATCGTTAAGCTGCTGCAGTACTTTTTCAGTCCGTTAGACCGACTCTGCAAGTGCCAGCTCCTTCTCTTTAATATCCGTTACATCCTGTGACAGCTGAATTCGAATCAGTTCACCCTTTGCATTGGTGTGCTCCGCAATCGTCGAATTTCTAACCCATTTAGTTCTATTCAACGCCTCTATGAAGAGCGGGTACTCAACGACCGATCCTATTTGAGTAAGCGCTTCTGTAATTTGATTGCGATATCTAGGCTCAGTAGCATTTAATCTAGCCTTACCGACCAATGGAGCAACATTCTCATTAGGGGGTTCAATTATCCAATGAGCCGTCTGATGATTAACGTTCTCCTCTATTAGCGCTAATTTAGAGGTGGTTAATGCTAAATGGAGTTGTCTGTCTAGAGCCTCTATCTTGGATAGCTGACGATTTCGAACGGTTAACTGACGCCAAATCCACCAGGCAAACAGAGCTGACAACAGTGCAACAATCAATAAGAGTAAGCCGATGTATGTCTGAACGTGTCTCTCGGTAAATATAGAGAGAGGCTCATTGATGATTGTGACTGGCCCCTTAAGATTGGACGTATCAGCCTGCCAACGCTCTAGCTCGTTGTAATCTAGAATGAAGCGCTTTTTAGGTGGTTCATAACCTTCAGATTGACCATAAGCCAATAGTGCTATCTTTTGACCCAGCTCTTTAGAAAGGGTCATATAGCCACCTAAACCACCGGCCTTAAGGCTTGAACTCTGCATCGATATCAAAGGGGCTACATCAAGATCAACGATCGGTTTAATTAGCTGTACCGGCAATCCATCATCCGAGACCGAACCAGCACCACGCCCTACCCATAAAATGACTCGATCTGCAGGAAGCTGTTTTAATCTGGATAGGGTCTCATCAAAACTTAACGACTCATCAAGTAGGGTTAAATCAAACTGATCAGCAAAGTTAAAATCCCATAGATCTTCAACCTCTACTCTACGTGAGGCTGGGGCAAGAACAACCAACTCTTTGATGTTTGGAAATAGCCTTGGGATTGAATCCAGCGTTTTCTCTAGATCAAACAGCTCCCCTTTCGAAAAACCGGGAAGTGCAGACATGTTGGTGTTAACACTAACAACGTCAATTGCATTGGGTTGCTTACTGGAGAGACCCTGAGCGACTCGCAGGGCAAAATTGCCTTCGGCGATGATCGTCGCGGGTAGTTTAGGGTAATTTTTATAAAGGGAATCGATATTGTGACGAAGGTAATCCGGCTCACTTCTGAAAGCATCCAATCGGTGGATGTAAACCTCTTTTTTGAATAACTCAGATTGATCAAACAGCAGCTGATACTGCTCATCAATAAATCCCTGAAAAACCTCTTGCTGAAAAGGGATCTGTTCGTGGCCAGTAAACAGAATCATTATCCGATTAGGATCCACTGGCTTATGGGACGCCGAAGTCGCTGTTAATGGGATTGAGATCAGTAGAGAGAACAACAACTGGGATTTAGCTTTTGCAAAATATTTGCAAAACGCGACGCATAAATAAAAACAATAGTTCAGCATGAATAATCCAACACCTAACCTAAACAGTTTCGAGCATCATTAACTTTGATGCCTATCTACTGTGGGTTAAGCAAAAGCCATGCCAACCTACAAACTATTAAGCGGAAAGTTGCTGTACCTGCTCTAAAGCATGATTAGCCTCTTGATGAACCTCACCAAACCAGGCCAGTTCTGAGTGAAGCTTAACCACCTCGCCGACGATGATGATGGATGGCGCGGGAAGTTGGGCACTCTCTTGTAGATCGGATATTGTCGATAGTGTACCGGTTAACACTCTTTGATCCTTACAGGTACCACGAGAGACAATGGCGACCGGTGTAGAGGCTGAACGACCCGCACCCATCAATCCCGCAGAGATTTCTGGCAAAGTGTGCAATCCCATATAGAAGACCAGCGTCTCATTCGTAGCTAATAGATCTGAGAAATCTAATTCTGCTTGTCGGCTCTTTAACTGCCCGGTTACAAATCGAACGGATTGAGCAAAATCGCGGTGAGTTAAAGGAATACCCGAGTAACTACTGCAGGCACTGGCCGCTGTAATGCCTGGCACTACCTGAAAAGGCACTCCCTGCTCTGACAAGGTTTGAAGCTCTTCACCGCCACGGCCGAAGATGAACGGATCCCCCCCTTTTAGGCGGACCACTCGCTTACCCTGTTTCGCATGTTTGACTAGCAGCTCGTTAATCCCCTCTTGTGGCAAGGTATGTTGATCACGGCGTTTACCCACAAAGATTAAATCGGCATCTCGACGACAAAGATCCACCACCTCCGGTGAGACCAAGGCGTCATACAACACCACATCGGCCTGCTGCATCAAACGCAGTGCTTTAAAGGTCAGTAGTTCAGGATCCCCTGGCCCTGCGCCGACCAGATAGACTTCACCCATTGGTGCTTTATCTTCGGCCGCTTCAATCGCTGACCTAAGTAACTGCTCAGCCTCATCTTGCTGTTCTGCAAATACCTTTTCGGCGACAGGGCCTGACAGTATCTTCTCCCAAAATAGGCGACGACCATCAACGGTGGAAAATTTCTGTTTCACCTGCTGTCTAAACCGTCCCACCAATGCACCTAAGTCGGCATAGCCTTGAGGGATGAGAGTCTCCAGTCGTGCTCGAAGATTTCTCGCTAAGACCGGTGCTTTACCCGCCGAAGAGATACCGACAACGATTGGGGATCGATCGACAATAGCCGGAAAGATAAACGTACAGAGTGCAGGACTGTCTACAACGTTGACCGGAACATTAGCAGAACGCGCGTCAAAAGAGATCGACTCATTGAGCGACTGATAATCGGTCGCGGCGACGACCAAGACTCTGCCTTGCAGTAGAGATTTACGATACTTACCTAGCTCAACCTGACCACCCTTCTGCTCAACCAGCATTTTCACCTCTTCACACACCTCTGGTGCTATAAGATGAATGAGCGCGCCAGCACGTGTTAATAGCCGTGCTTTACGCAAAGCCACGTCGCCGCCACCTACCAGTAGAACAGGTCGGTTTTTAAGATCAAAAAAGAGCGGTAAATATTCCATAAGAGTGGCTCTACAGTTGCGTATGAAGCCCGCACTCACGGGTCTCTAGCGCTTTAGTTGGATCAAAATAGTCATGCTCATTCGGCAAATTGTGTTCTAGCAGATAGGACTCAAGTTGAGCCTCTGTCAGCTCAAACAGTGGCGCCACCTTCAGCACACCATCTTTTGATTGGCTTAAGACGTCCAGTGACTGTCTAAACTCAGTCTGATCTTTTCGAATGGCGTTAAACCAGACGTCCGGCTTCAGATCAGTAAGAGCCCGCTGAAATGGCTCGATTTTGACCTGCTGTGTAAAGGTTTCATGCAGTGGGCTATCCACGTCAGGGATGCCACCCATGACCACATTACGATGCGCTGCTGTTTGTGCTGGCACATAGGTAATCACATTCAGATTTAGGTCTTGGATTAGCTTTTCGGCGAAGCGGTAGGTCGCCGAGGTGTTGTAACCTGAGTCAACCCAAAGCACTTTAATATCCGGTTTAATGGAGGTCACTAGATGCAGAATGACCGACTCATAGGGACGAAAATTGGTCGTAATAATCGGGTTATCACCCTGCTCTAGTGCCCACTCGACAATCGCTTGAGGGGTTGCACCGGCGAGTTGTTGATTAGCCTTTTTAATATCTAAGCTCATAATGTCTGCCTATAGATGGGTTGGTCGTTTCGCGCATCAGCCTGATAGTGCACGGAAATTTCTTGATAGGCTGTTTGGGCTTGTTCAGCATCGATCGGAGCCTGCAACAGCACTGAGTCAAAGCCACACCGATAGAGATAATCCAGTCGATCACGGCTCACCTCACCGCTGGCACGTATCTCACCCTGGAAACCTTCACGACGTAACAGGCGAGCAAAACTGAAGCCTCTACCGTCGCGTAGCGCTTCAAAATAGATTTCAACCAGCGATACCTGATTTAAACGTGGAATCAGATCATCCAGTGACTCCTCACTGCTGAGTCTGACGCCCAATCGTTCCTGAGGTTGTGCAATCGTCACTTGCTGAAGAAGCTGAGTGAATGGCACAACGATGGATGACTCTGTAACGTCTGAAAACTCTTCCTGAAAAACCCAAGGATCATCACTGACTAAGGTTTTATGCTTAAGCAACGGCATAGACTCTCTCCTTAAACGGCTCAACACCTAGTCGGCGCACGCAATCGATAAACAGCTCATCACCCTTTCGTAGTTCCACATAGGTTTCTAGAAGACGTTTTAACGTATCGGCCACCTCATCAGCAGCGACAGCTCGTCCCAGCACTTTACCCAGTGATGCATCGGCTTCGCTCGATCCACCCAGTGTGATTTGATACCAATCCTCACCCTTCTTATCGACACCTAGGATACCGATATGGCCCACATGGTGATGGGCACAGGCATTAATACATCCCGACATATTGAGGCGTATATCACCAAGATCATGCAGATAATCAACATCATCAAAGGCATCATTAATCTGCTGAGCAATGTTCAGGGTTTTTGCATTGGCCAAAGAACAGAAATCAAACCCAGGGCAGACAATCATATCGGTTAACGTACCGATATTGGCACGAGCTAAATTTGCATCACTGAGCGCTAGCCAAACGGAGTACAAGTTTCTCTGTTCAACATCGGCCAATAGAAGATTTTGATGATGCGTTGAGCGTATCTGTCCAAAGGAGTAACGATCCGCCAACTCTGCCACCAGATCCATCTGCAAGGCTGTGATATCCCCCGGCGCTCCCAACTGCGGCTTAAGGGAGACAGTCACTGCACGATAGCCAGGCACTTTGTGCTGATGTGTATTTCTCTGATACCAATGTTTAAACTCTGAATTGGTCTCTAGATAGTGATCCAATGTCGTGTCAGCAGCAGCTTCAGTGTTGTAGTCATGTGGCGTGAAAAAGTCACTGACCCGTTCAATCTCCTCTTGAGTAATTTGCAAATCACTCCCTTTGAGATGCAGCCACTCCTCTTCGACAAGATCACGAAACGCATCAGCACCCAGCGCATCAACTAATATCTTGATTCGAGCTTTATACTTGTTATCACGACGCCCCTTTAAGTTATAAACCCTCAGGATTGCCTCCAAGTAAGAGATCACCTCATTAGCGGGTAAGAACTGACGAATCACTTTACCTATCTTCGGTGTACGCCCTAAACCACCGCCAACTAATACCTCGAAGCCTAGCTCGCCCTGAGCGTTCTTGATGAGGTGCAAGCCAACGTCATGAACTTGAGTAGCTGCACGGTCTTCTGGCCCTGAGGTAATAGCGATCTTAAATTTTCGTGGAAGATAGGCAAATTCAGGATGCAGAGTCGACCACTGACGAATCAGCTCACACCATGGCCTAGGATCCGAAACTTCAGTTGCGGAAACGCCAGCAAAGTGATCAGTGGTCGTATTTCGAATACAGTTGCCTGAAGTCTGGATCGCATGCAGTTGAACCTTAGCGAGATCCGTCAAAATATCAGGCACCTCTTCAAGTTTTGGCCAGTTAAATTGAATATTGGTACGCGTCGTAAAGTGACCATAGCCTCTGTCATATTTTCTAGAGATCGCAGCCAAAGCTCTTAACTGAGTCGAGGTCATCGTTCCATAGGGAATAGCTACCCTAAGCATAGGTGCCTGTCTCTGGATATAGAGACCATTCATCAGACGGAGTGCTAGAAACTCGTCATCACTCAAGTTCCCTTCTAGGTACCGCTTGGTTTGATCGCGATACTGTTCAACACGCTCATCAACGATCTTTTGATCAACGTCGTTATAGATATACATCGTCTACCCTAACCCTTTACTGAAATATTCTTTTAAACCGCTAAAACGAAACGGATACCTATCGCCATTAACAGACTGCCGATAATCGGCTGCATCAATTTAGGAGATAGATTCGCCCCTAATCGACTGCCTAACCAAACCCCGGGCAGTGAGCCCACTAATAGGTAGGCCAAAAGCTCCAAATCCACTGTACCCATCTGCATGTGACCAAACCCTGAGAAAGCCGTGAGCACGACGGCATGGACTAAGTCCGTTCCAACGATCGTACCCATTGAAAAACGCGGATAGAGCAAGATCAGCATGGCGGTTCCTAGCGCACCTGCCCCTACTGATGAAAGTGTGACCAACCCACCCAAAAAGAGACCACATAGCACCGTTAGATAGGGACGCAACTTTACAAGTGTTTGCGCAAAAGTCGTATCGGACTGCTTGTCTGAAAAACGACGAATTGCCTCACGAAAGAAGACTGCAATAGAGGTGAGTAACAGAGAGATCCCAAGCGTTAAGTTGATGGTTGATTCGAGAGTTGCCACCGAATCAACCTGACTGAGAAGAATCAGCGTCAAAAATGAGCTTGGCAAACTCCCCAACAACAGCAGTGCCGCTACACGCCACTCGACCAACTGTCTCTTTGCGTAATTAATGATGCCACCCGCTTTAGTAAATGCGGCGTATAGAAGATCCGTACTCACAGCCACTATTAAAGGCACACCAAAACCGACAATTAATATAGGCGTCATCAACGCGCCACCACCTATACCGGTTAAACCAATAACGAAACCAACCAAAAGGCCAGCAAAAGAGTATCCAAATTCCATGTGGTTGCTCCGTTATAAAGATAAGAATATAAATTACGAAATGGAATATATATACCTTTCTATATAACTCAAAATAATATTTAGTCGTAATATTATCCGAATCAGTTATATAGCTAATATTTATAGATGATAATTTTTATATAACCAAAACTGCTATCTTAATTTTTATATATTCTTTTGGGTTATATAAATTGGTATGCATAATGCGTTTTCGAAATTAAGGAGGCGCTATGAATCTTATTAGCTCGGATCGTTTGACCCATCTCAAACAGCTTGAAGCAGAGAGCATTCACATCATTCGTGAAGTGGCTGCTGAGTTTAATAACCCTGTTATGCTCTACTCTATCGGTAAAGATTCATCAGTCATGCTGCACTTAGCCCGTAAGGCTTTTTACCCTGGCAATCCTCCTTTTCCACTGCTTCATGTCGATACCACTTGGAAATTCCGAGAGATGATCGAGTTTAGAGATCAGATGGCAAAAGATGCGGGTATGGAGCTGTTGGTTCATATCAATCAGGAGGGCGTCGATATGAACATCAACCCCTTTGTCCATGGGTCCGCAAAACATACTGACATCATGAAGACTCAAGGCCTTAAGCAGGCTCTAAATAAGTATCAGTTTGATGCCGCATTTGGGGGTGCTCGTCGTGATGAAGAGGCGTCTCGCGCCAAGGAACGCGTCTTCTCATTTAGGGACCAAAACCACCGTTGGGATCCAAAAAACCAGAGGCCAGAGCTGTGGAATATCTACAACACTGAGATCAATAAAGGCGAGAGCATTCGTGTCTTTCCTTTATCGAACTGGACAGAGCTAGATATCTGGCAATACATATACTTAGAGAATATTTCTTTAGTACCACTTTACTTTTCTAAGCCGCGTCCAGTGGTTCAGAGAGATGGCATGACCATCATGGTCGATGATGAGCGTTTACCACTTAATGACGGTGAAGTACCTGAACAAAAATCGGTCCGTTTTAGAACCCTAGGCTGCTATCCATTAACGGGCGCCGTTGAATCTACAGCCACAACACTGCCTGAGATCATTCAAGAGATGCTATTGGCTACCACCTCTGAAAGGCAGGGCCGCGCTATAGACCATGACGGTGCAGGGTCCATGGAACAGAAGAAAATCGAAGGATATTTCTAGGATAGATATTATGAGTCATCAATCATCCCTTATTGCCAGTGATATTAACGCATACCTTGAGCAGCACGAGAATAAAGAGCTGCTCCGTTTTATCACCTGTGGCAGCGTCGATGACGGCAAGTCCACTTTGATTGGCCGCCTGCTTCACGACTCTAAAATGATCTATGAGGACCAACTTGCTGCCATCAATAAAGAGAGTAAGCGTGTTGGCACAACCGGCGATCAACCTGATCTAGCGCTGTTGGTCGATGGCCTTCAGGCCGAGCGTGAACAAGGCATCACCATTGATGTCGCTTATCGTTATTTCTCTACTGCAAAACGTAAGTTCATCATTGCCGACACACCCGGTCATGAGCAGTACACACGAAACATGGCGACCGGCGCATCAACAGCGGATTTGGCGATTATTCTGGTCGATGCCCGATACGGCGTTCAGACACAGACACGTCGCCACAGCTACATCGTTTCCCTACTGGGTATTAAACACATTGTCGTCGCGATCAACAAAATGGATCTCGTAGAGTTCGATCAGAATCGTTTTAACGAGATTCAGGCAGAGTATCTCGCTTTGGCCGATAAACTGGGCTTATCTGATATTCACTTCTGCCCTATATCTGCACTGCAGGGTGATAATGTTGTCGATCCATCCATCAACACTCCCTGGTACTCAGGTCCAACCCTTATGGAGTTGCTAGAGGATGTAGATACTGGACGTGCAACGTCTGAGGCTTTTCGCTACCCCGTACAGTATGTCAGTCGCCCTAACTTAAACTTCCGTGGCTATGCAGGAACCATCGCATCAGGCTCCATAGAGGTAGGTCAAGAGGTCAAAGTCCTTCCCAGTAATAAGCAATCCAAGGTTAAATCGATCGTTACGATGGATGGGAATCTTGAACGTGCTTTCGCTCCGATGGCCGTCACGCTGACGCTTGAAGATGAAATCGATATCTCACGAGGTGACACTCTGGTGCTGGCGAATGATGAGGTCGAGCCCATTAACGCCTTTAGAGCCAAACTGATCTGGATGGACCAATCTCCCCTTAAGGTAGGCAACAACCTTCTCATTAAAACAACAGCAGCGAAATCCTCTGGTCGAGTCACTGATATTCATTTCAAAGTGGATGTGAATAGCCAAGAGGCCTTGCCTGCAGATTCATTGACGCTTAATGAGATTGCAGAAGTCAGTCTGCAACTCGATCGCGCGATTCAGATGGATCCCTACCTAGAAAATGGTTCGACCGGATCCTTTGTTGTTATTGACCGCTTAACCAATAGAACCATTGCCGCGGGCATGATGGTTGACGCTGAGCAGCCGATTGAGAACAACGAAATACACTCTGAAACGGTGGTTGATGCTAGCCTTCGAGCTCGTCGCCTAGGCCATAACGCTCTGATTGTTGGACTACCGAATGTCACAAATTCGGTGCTGTTCACTCTGGAGAAACGTCTCTTCGATAGAGGCCTTCTACCGGCGGTGAGCAGCCGACTAGACGATGCAGTACTGTTAAAAGAGGCAGGACTCGTTGTTCTCAGTACTATCGAGGATGGAAGTGATATTGTCATTGGACCGCATGCAAACGCTGAGGTTTATCTCGATATCACCCTACCGACCGAAAAACAGGTAGATTTGATTCTGCAGTCACTGACTGAACTAAAGTTACTTTAGCGACGTCTAATTGACCTGAAACAACCGTTGATACTGGGTTATAGAGGCGGTTTAGGGTACACTCTAAACCGTTTTTATTAAGCTTCTTTTTGCTTTCAACGCCATAGCGATAGACGATGACTGAGTTTCTATTAATTTTAATCAGTACCGTACTGGTGAATAACTTTGTACTGGTTCAATTTCTAGGCTTGTGCCCCTTCATGGGGGTATCCAACAAGCTAGAGACCGCCATGGGGATGTCGCTCGCGACCACCTTCGTACTGACGCTCTCTTCTGTCTGCAGCTACTTGGTCTACACCTATCTGCTACTGCCATTTGATCTGATCTATCTACAGACGGTCAGTTTCATTCTCGTGATCGCTGTGGTTGTGCAGTTCACGGAGATGGTCGTACATAAAACCAGTCCACTGCTCTACAAGCTACTGGGTATCTTCCTGCCACTGATTACCACCAACTGTGCGGTATTGGGTGTAGCACTGTTGAACATTCGCAAACAGAACGACTTTATCGAATCCATTGGTTATGGTTTTGGTGCTGCAGTTGGCTTTTCGTTGGCACTGATTCTTTTCTCGGCGCTGCGTGAGCGCATTGCTGTTGCTGAGGTGCCAGTTGCCTTTAAAGGTCCAGCCATCGGTATGATTACGGCTGGCCTTATGTCACTCGCCTTCATGGGCTTTGCTGGCCTGGTTCAGTTCTAAGGTGGCTGCATGAGTAGCGTTGCACTAGCCATTCTTGTTCTCGCCATTCTGGCACTGATTTTTGGTGTCATTCTTGGCTTCGCAGCCGTCCGCTTCAAAGTGGAGGGTGACCCGATTGTTGATCAAATTGACGCCCTGTTACCACAAACTCAATGTGGCCAATGTGGTCACCCTGGCTGCCGCCCTTACGCTGAAGGTATCGCAGCAGGTGAAGCGATCAATAAGTGTCCACCTGGTGGGCAGACCACCATTGACCAATTGGCCGAGTTGCTTAACGTTGATTCTATTCCTCTGGACTCAGAGCACGGGGTCGAGGATGTTCGCAAGATCGCTTACATTCGTGAAGATGAGTGCATTGGCTGTACTAAGTGTATTCAAGCCTGCCCAGTCGATGCCATTTTAGGTGCAGCAAAACAGATGCACACCGTCATTGTCGATGAGTGTACCGGTTGTGATCTCTGTGTTGAGCCCTGTCCTGTCGACTGTATTGATATGTTGCCAGTGGCGACGACAACACTGAACTGGAAGTGGCCAGAACCACCTCAAACCAATAATCTGATTGCGACGGATAGACAGCCTCGCTTTGAGGAGAATCCATCGTGAAGGTATTCAGTTTTCACGGCGGCATTCACCCGCCAGAAAATAAGAAGCAGTCTACTCGCGCTTCAGTGCGGACCATGCCCATTCCTAAAAGCTTGGTCATTCCAACCCAGCAACACCTTGGCCTAGCCGCTGACCCTGTTGTCTCTGTTGGAGATAAAGTACTTAAAGGACAAATCATCGCTGAACCCGTAGGTCGTATTAGTGCGTCGTTGCATGCACCAACCTCCGGCACCGTTACCGCGATCGAAGCACAACCCGTGCCGCACGCGTCGGGTCTAACCGCTGAATGTATTGTGATTGAATCAGATGGCCTAGATCAGTGGATTGAACATCAGGCAATTGATTATAAGGGCATAGAGCGTTCTGCACTGGTTAACCAGATTCGCCAAATGGGTATTGCAGGTATGGGTGGTGCAGGCTTCCCAACCGATGTGAAATTGAACTTGGGTTCAGATCACATTGTCACCACCTTGATTATCAATGCGGCTGAGTGTGAGCCCTACATTACTGCTGACGATATGCTGATGCGTGAGCACGCCTCTGAAATATTAGAAGGTATTAAAATCATTCAGCATCTGTTGGAGCCAACTCATACCCTAATTGGTATAGAGGATAACAAGCCCAACGCGATTCGCGCCCTCAATGAGGCGCTCGCTGAAACTGATATCGATGTGGATCTCGTCGTGGTTCCGACCAAATACCCTTCCGGTGGTGAACGCCAATTGATTCAGCTTTTAACCGGTGTAGAAGTACCGAGTGGCAAAATACCGGCTGACATTGGCATTGTGGTGCAAAACGTTGGGACGGCTCAGGCGCTGCATCGCGCGATCAATCACGGGGAGCCATTAATACAACGTATTGTGACGGTAACCGGTGAGGCAGTTGAGCACCCTGGGAACTTCTGGACACTGATCGGAACACCTTTTTCAGAACTGCTTTCGGCGGCTGATCTAAAACCGGGCGCCATGCATCGTCTGGTGATGGGCGGTCCAATGATGGGGGTTGCCGCAGAAACCGATTCAATTCCGGTCATCAAAACAACCAACTGTCTGATCGCGGCGACCGATAGCGAGATGCCCGAAGCGCCTGCGGCACAGCCCTGTATCCGATGTGGAATGTGTGAACAGGCCTGCCCTGCACAACTGCTTCCGCAGCAGCTCTACTGGTTTGCAAAAGGCAAAGAGTTTGAGAAGGCGAAAAACCATAACCTGTTTGACTGTATAGAGTGCGGAGCTTGCGCCTACGTCTGCCCTAGCAGCATTCCTCTGGTGCAATTCTACCGTTTTACCAAATCTGAGATCCGTGCAGAGGAACTTGAACAACGCAAAGCTGACCATGCTCGTGAGCGATTCGAAGCGAGACAAGCTCGCCTAGAACGCGAGGCAATCGAGAAAGCGGAACGACGTAAAGCACGCGCGGCTGAAGCGGCTAAAGCTCAAGCAGAACGTAAGAAACAGTCCAGCAGTGAAACTGCGCAAGATGACACAGCGGCACTGAAAACAGCTGCGGCCGTTGCCAGAACCAAATTGAAGAAAGCCGAAATCGCCCTCAAAAATGCCCAAGATAAAGGTCTGGATGGCGTTGAAACTCTGCAAGCGACTGTCGATAAACTTAAACAGGCAGCGACTGAGGCTGAACAGGCCCTTCAGAACAGCTCTACAACGGAAGCAGTCCAATCAACGCCAACTAAGAGCGAACCGAAAGAGGCTAAACCGGATCTAAAAGCGCTGAAGCAGCAAGTTTCGATCATGCGCACCAAGTTGAAGAAGGCAGAAGCCGCCGAAGAGAAAGACGAAAGCGAAATCGAAGCGTTGAAGTCTCGCCTAGAAGAGGCAAGCAAAGCCCATACTGATGCTGACAATGCTCTGATTGAACTGGCCCAGAGCGCAGGAATTGATCTTAAACAGCTGCGCATTGATGTTGCCATGGCGAAGGTTGCCATAACCAAGATTGAACGTGCGATCAGCAAGAGTGATGACGAGACAGAGCAAGAAGCTCTGAAAACCGATCTTGAGTCAGCCAAAAGTCATTTCGCTCAACTTGAATCACAACTTAAACCGTACGAGTAGGATTAACAGATGTCACTGATACGGATGAGTTCACCCCACGTTACCCGCAGCAATACCAGCTCTGGTGTCATGCAGCTAGTCATTCTGGCGATGATTCCAGGCATACTCGCGCTGACCCTCTTCTTCGGTTGGGGTACTTTGATTCAGGTTGCGATCTGCCTAGCCTCAGGGCTCGCGTTTGAAGCGCTTGCTCTGAAGATGCGCGGACTGCCCATTTCACGCTACCTAGGTGATTATTCCGCCACGGTAACGGCACTTCTATTAGCAGTCTCTATACCGCCCTCAGCACCGCTCTGGATCGGTATTGTTGGGATGTTTGTTGCGATTCTATTTGCTAAACAGGTTTATGGCGGCATTGGTAATAATCCCTTTAATCCAGCCATGGTCGCCTACGCCCTACTGCTGGTCTCATTCCCGGTTCAGATGACCAGTTGGAACCTTCCCTACGTATTAAGTGGCAGTGAGGGTTGGTCCATTCCAGCTATATCGGAGTCACTGTCACTGATCTTTGCCGGATCATCACAGATGATGGATGCCTACACCGGGGCGACCCCTTTGGATATTCTGCGCAACCGTGATGGTTTTACGACAGAAGAGATGTGGCGCAGCAATCAAACCTTGATTGAGGGTGCCGCAGCCTATCACGCCCTTTCGGCCGCATGGTTTATGGGTGGCATCTACCTGATCTACAAAAAGGTATTCACTTGGCATACCCCTGTCAGCATTCTTGTCACCTTAGGCTTTGTGAGTGCCATCGCTTATGGTGTCGATCCCAGTAATTTTGTTGACCCGTTTAACCACCTAACACTGGGCGCCACCATGTTAGCAGCGTTTTTTATCGCTACAGATCCGGTCTCATCCGCTACCAGTAACCGCGGACGAATCGTTTTTGGTATGGGTATCGGATTGTTAATTTTCATTATTCGAACCTGGGGTAACTACCCTGATGCTGTTGCTTTTTCGGTACTTCTAATGAATCTAGCGGCGCCCATGATCGACCACTACACCCAACCGCGTAGTTACGGCCATAAACGTGCACGCCTTGGACCTAAAGGAGAGTGAGTATGGAGATCAATGAGAACCCTACCACCACTCAATCCATCTCTAAGAGCGCGGTTGGTATTGGTCTGTTTGCCGTTTTGTCGGCCGCTGTGATAGCCATTACTCAAGTGACGACGGTCGATCGTATTGATGCCAACGTTCGTGAAGCTGAATCGAAGGCACTCTATGAGATCTTCCCTGCGAGCATTGATGAACAACTGTATGACCATCGCATTGAACTGGATGCAGGACAGCTGAACGTCGAAACTGGGATCACTGGGTACCAAGCGATACAAAACAATCAGGTAGTGGGGGTTATTTTACCGGTCACCTCCTCTCAGGGTTACTCTGGTGACATCGATCTGATTGTCGGAATCAATGCGGACAGCTCCATTGCCGGTGTGCGAGTCATCTCCCACAAAGAGACCCCAGGGCTTGGCGATAAAATCGATAGAGCTAAATCAGATTGGATAGAAAGCTTCAGAGGGACTCGTCGACAGGGTCAAGATGATTCAAACTGGGCCGTGAAAAAAGATGGCGGCCAGTTTGATCAATTTACCGGTGCAACGATCACACCCAGGGCTGTCGTCAAAGCAACCAGCGTTGCGTTAGACTACTTTGAGTCCCACAAGAATCTGTTATTGTCACCCGCGAATCGTGAGAAGAGCTATGCAGAGTGAAACACAGACACTGATTAAGAATGGGCTTTGGACCAACAACCCAGCCCTGGTTCAACTACTTGGACTCTGTCCGCTACTCGCCGTCACCAACTCGGTGGTTAACGCGCTAGGACTTGGATTGGCGACACTGGTCGTCCTGACCGGCAGCAACTTGACGGTATCACTGTTCCGCAAGCTAACACCTGAAACGGTTCGCCTACCCATATTCGTAATGATTATTGCCGCCTTTGTCACCGCCATCGAATTATTGATGCAAGCCTTCACTTATGAGCTCTATACCATTCTGGGTATTTTCATTCCGCTCATCGTCACCAACTGTGTGATTATGGGGCGTGCCGATGCCTTTGCCTCTCGAAATGCGATCAAAGAGTCGTTTATCGACGGCTTCTTTATGTCGATTGGTTTTATGCTGGTCTTGGTCATTCTTGGCGCGATGCGTGAACTACTGGGCACAGGTGCTCTGTTTGCCAACATGGATCTTCTATTCGGAGAGATGGCAACGAACTGGCATATTACTTTGGCAGATGACTATCCTAACTTCCTATTTGCCATTCTACCGCCGGGCGCATTCCTAGGTTTGGGCCTTTTGATCGCACTGAAAAACCTGATTGATCAGCGAATCAAAGAGCGACAACCAATCCCTGAGCCAACCGAAGCTCCGGTAAGTACGGGTTCAAAGCGGGTCCGCGTAACAGGCTAAGCGATGAACAAACAAAAACGCACCGAGATCTTCGAGCGACTGAAAGCGGACAATCCACATCCAACAACCGAACTTGAATACAGTTCGCCGTTTGAGCTGCTGGCAGCCGTACTTCTATCGGCTCAGGCTACTGACGTTGGAGTGAACAAAGCGACTCGTAAGCTATTCCCTATCGCCAACACACCGCAAGCAATCATTGACTTGGGCATTGACGGGCTTAAAGAGAAAATTAAGACCATCGGCCTATTCAATACCAAGGCTGAGAATCTGATGAAGACCTGCCATATGCTGGTCGATCTTCATAACTCAGTGGTTCCAGACAACCGAGAAGATCTTGAAGCGCTTCCGGGTGTTGGACGTAAGACCGCCAATGTAATTCTAAATACCGCCTTTGGCCAACCCACCATGGCAGTTGATACCCATATATTCCGTGTCTCCAACCGGACTGGGATCGCCCCTGGTAAAAATGTATTAGAGGTCGAGAAGCGACTGCTGCGCCTTGTGCCAAAGGAGTATTTAATCGATGCCCACCATTGGTTGATACTGCATGGCCGCTATGTCTGCGTCGCTAGAAAGCCTCGATGTGGCGCCTGTAACATTGAAGATTTGTGTGAATTCAAAAAGAAAACAGACTACTAGGATCCATTATGAGCAACGATGACAACAAGCCCTACCAAGGTGAAACCAACCAGACCAAAAATGGCTTTTTAACACTGATGTCTCGTTTAGTGATTGATGAAAAGTTGCCGGTACGTTTTATGTACAAAACCGTGCCAGAGCATCTAAATGACACCGGCTGGCGACTATTCACTGGGTATGAAGATGATGAGTTTCTAGCCAACGAACAGGTGAATATGATTCCCATGCCTTTAGAGAAAGTCGTGAAAATAGACCCCTCTCTAGAACCCCTGCTTGAGTACAATGCCGGCACGGTCTGGGAGCGCGCACCTGAATCCGAAGGCTGGGAGCGTGTCTACGACTATAAGATCCCAAGTGCTAACGTCGATGTCGAGATCACCAATGATGTGGATCAGTTCGGTAACGAAACAACCCACTGATCAATCCCTACTAATCGCGACCGCCACTTAAGGGTCGCGATTCCAGTTTAATTACGCCCTTGAATTTTCTATTTACTATCCCCAAATTATTTATGTAGGCAGTGACCATGAGGTGCTGCACATCTTAACCACGCCGATTGGGTGGTTTAACTTTGAACTACATATTGCTTAATTTGAGGATATGACCATGCGTAATTTTGACCTAACACCCCTATACCGTTCAGCCATTGGCTTCGATCGCCTAGCCAACATGATTGATACCGCTAACCGAAGCGAACAATCAGCTTACCCTCCGTACAATATCGAAGCGACCGGAGAGAACTCTTACCGCATTACTATGGCTGTAGCCGGCTTTACTCGCGAAGAGATTGAGATTACCAGCGAGAGCGGCAACCTAGTGATTCGTGGTAACAAAGCGGAAGATCAAGTAGAGCGTACCTACCTCTACCAAGGCATCGCAGCCCGTAACTTTGAGCGCAGATTCCAACTAGCCGATCACGTCCGCGTTGAAAATGCGTCGATGGAAAATGGACTGCTTCACGTTGAATTGATCCGTGAAATTCCAGAAGCGATGAAAGCTCGTCGGATTGAGATTAGCTAAGAATAGACTTAAAAAAACGCGGCATTTGCCGCGTTTTTTAACCGTGACTGGCCTTCAGCCTGTCATCGACCCTTGCCGCTTCTTCCAGAAGATAGAGCAAAATCTACCAGCGGATGACAGGCTGAAAGCCAGTCACCGTCACGAGATGTAGGAGCGAATTAGCGCGAAGCGATAAACCGCGATCTGTTATGAAAGCCAAAACTGATTACTGGAGTCGGCTTTTAAGAACATCCCCAATCTTCACAGCATCCCGCTCTGTTCTGAGCTCTTGGAATAGCTCTTTAGCTTGCGGATAGTGCCAGCCCAGCATATTGCACCACTGTTTAATACGACCATGCACGTGTCGCTCTTCGATTAACGAGAAGACATCATTATAAAATTCAAGGATATTCGGCTTAAGCAGCTGCCAACACTCATCCAAATCGGCCGGGTAGCTTCTATCTTTAATCTGAAGCGGTAGCAGTGGGTTAGCAACCCAGCCTCGCCCTATCATGACATCGTCACACCCACTGACCTCTCGGCAACGGTCATAGTCTTCAACGTTCCAGACTTCGCCATTGGCAATCACTGGAATTGAGACTGCATTTCGAATCTTGGCGATCCACTCCCAGTGTGCCGGCGGTTTGTACCCCTCTACCTTCGTGCGGGCATGCACCGTCAAATAGCTTGCACCAGCCGCTTCGATCGCCTGCGCATTATCGATTGCCAATGATTTGTCTTCATACCCTAGGCGCATTTTAGCACTGACTTCGATATGGCTAGGAACCGCATCACGCACCGCTTTAACGGCATCATGAACGATCTTGGGCTCCTTAAGGAGAATCGATCCACCCCTACTCTTATTAACGGTTTTGGCGGGGCATCCGAAGTTCATATCAATCGCAGGCGCGCCCAACTCAAGTGCAATTAAAGCATTGTTGGCCAGGGATACAGGATCAGAACCCAATAACTGAACAACCAGAGGGGTATCGCCGTAACCGCAATAATCCTGTTTCAGTTCTGGGATCAGTTTATGAAAGACTTTAGGGGGAAGCAGCGTGTCGTTAACGCGCACAAACTCGGAGACCATCTGATCGGCGCCGCCCACTCGAGCGATGAGGCGACGCATGCTGTAATCAACAACGCCCTCCATCGGGGCAACAATCAGACGCATAAAAAATCGATTTTAAATGGCGTCTAAGCCACGCTGTAGATCGCGCTTGAGATCATCAACGTTCTCTAGGCCGACAGAGAGACGAATCAAGCTATCTTGAATACCCGCTTCTGCACGAGCTTCAGCTGACATACGTCCGTGAGTCGTCGTTGCAGGGTGAGTAATCGTGCTCTTAACATCACCTAGATTACCGGTTATCGAGATGACTTCAGTTGCATCGATAAACGACCAAGCCGCCTCTTGCTGGCTCAGGGTATCGCTCGCAACTTCAAACCCAAGTACCGCACCAAATCCCGATTGCTGACGAGCAGCCAGTTCATGTTGTGGATGCGAAGCGAGACCTGAGTAGTAGACTCTCGCTACTTTCGGCTGGCTTTCTAGCCACTGTGCAATCTCTAGTGCAGCTTCTGAGTGCGCTCTCATTCGCAGTGGAAGTGTCTCTAAGCCTTTTTGGAAAACCCATGCATTGAATGGACTCAGACAGGAGCCCGCTGTACGGATAAACCCGAACACCTCTTCCATATCAGCATCTGAACCAACCACAACGCCACCGACAACACGACCCTGTCCATCAAGGTGTTTGGTGGCCGAGTGCATGACAATATCCGCGCCGAGCGACAGCGGCTTTTGCAAAGCAGGAGTTAAGAAACAGTTATCCACTACCAACTTTGCGCCCGCAGCATGTGCCACGTCAGCAACGGCCTGTATGTCCGTCACCTCGGCTAGAGGGTTACTGGGCGTCTCTAAGAAGAACATACGGGTTGTTGGACGCACAGCCGATTGCCATGCGTTCAAATCTTTAGGATCAACAAAGGTCGTTTCGATCCCTGCTCGACTCACGTACTTTTCAAACAGTGATACGGTTGAACCAAACACAGAGCGAGAACAGACCACATGATCGCCATGTTTCATTAATGACAAACAGAGACTCATAATGCCCGCCATCCCTGAACTGGTCGCTATGGCGCGCTCCCCACCCTCTAGCGCCGCAATACGACGCTCAAAGGCCTGAACCGTCGGGTTGGTGAAACGTGAGTAGACATTGCCTTCGATGTTGCCGGCAAAGGTATCAGCAGCCTCTTTTGCTGAGCTGTAGACAAAACTAGAGGTTGGGAAGATTGCGTCGGAGTGTTCACCCTCTTCACTACGCCACTGACCCGCTCTAACTGCGAGCGTCTCTACCGCGTAGTGATCATCGCTGAACTGAATCCTTTCAGGTCGTTCGAACTGCTTACTTCCCATGCTTCATCCTTAAAAAGCTTTATGTAGGTTGGTAGACTCGTTTCCTTCGGTCTGTTCATCATCGGCACTCGCCTTAGCACCGTCGTTGCGCTTAGCATCGATGTTATCAAGGTAACTGCTGGTCACTGTTCCAGTGACATACTCGCCATTGAAGACACAGGTATCGAACTGAGTAATGGCAGGGTTAAGTTCTGTGACACAGGCTTTTAGATCATCAAGATCTTGGTAGAGCATCCAATCACAACCGATCTCTTTACCCACCTCTTCCGCAGTACGACCATGTGCAATCAACTCACTGGCACTGGGCATGTCGATACCGAATACGTTGGGGTAACGAACTTCAGGGGCTGCTGAGGCAAAGTAGACTTTACGCGCACCTGCATCACGTGCCATTTCAACAATCTGAGCGGACGTAGTACCACGTACAATAGAGTCATCAACCAGCATAACCACTTTGTCTTTAAACTCAGATTGAATCGGGTTCAGTTTTTGACGAACCGACTTCTTACGCAGAGTCTGCCCAGGCATGATGAAGGTACGGCCGATGTAACGGTTTTTGATAAAGCCTTCGCGGTAGGTCACTTTCAGGCTTTTCGCCATCTCAAGTGCCGCTGTACGGCTGGTATCAGGGATTGGAATGATGACGTCGATATCGTGCTCTGGGAACTCACGGCGCACCTTATCCGCCAATTTCACACCCATCGCCATGCGCGCGTTGTGAACCGGTGTCTCATCAATGATCGAGTCAGGACGAGCTAGGTAGACATACTCAAACAGACAAGGAGCAAGCACGGGTGTTTCAACACACTGCTTGGTAAAGATCTCACCCTGTTGAGTAATGAAGATCGCTTCACCAGGCGCCACATCACGAACCATCTCGAAGCCTGCAGTATCCAGCGCAACACTCTCTGAGGCCACCATGTATTCAACGCCTGCTTCGGTTTCTCGCTTACCGTAAACCAGTGGGCGAATACCAAAAGGATCACGAAAAGCGGCTAGGCCAAGACCGGTGATGATCGCAACAACGGCATAACCACCCTGACAACGCTTATGGACCGTTTCCACTACGTTGAAGATATCTTCAGAGGTTGGGTGTAACTTGCCCAACAATTGAAGCTCATGGGCAAAAACGTTCAATAACACTTCTGAATCAGAGGTGGTATTGATGTGGCGAAGATCAGAACGGAACACCTCATCAGCCAACTGCTCAGAGTTAGTTAGGTTACCGTTGTGTGCCAACGCAATACCGTAAGGTGAGTTGACATAGAATGGCTGAGCTTCTGCTGAGCTTGAGCTACCGGCAGTTGGGTAGCGCACGTGGCCAATACCCATTTCGCCATTCAGTTTTTTCATGTGTCGTGTACGGAAGACTTCGTTGACTAAGCCATTATCCTTACGAAGATAAAAGCGGTTACCTTCACAAGTAACCATACCCGCAGCATCTTGACCACGGTGTTGCAGGACTGTTAACGCATCAAAAATTGTCTGGTTAACATAGGTTTTGGCTACGATGCCAACTATTCCACACATCCGATCTACCTATATCGAACTAATTCACGGCACTGGCGCTGGCTGGATCACTGCTGAGTGTCCAGATTACACCACCTATCTCTTTTGCAGTCTCTTTGGTCCACTCCTCCATCAAAACGAAGTGAGGAATGAGCTGAGAATCTTTCCACCATTGATCCTCAACGGCTGGGGTTAGCCCCAACAGAGCAACAATGACAACAACAACCAGACCGCCACGAACGGCACCAAAGCCCATTCCAAGGATACGATCGGTTGCAGACAAACCAGTAGCACTGATCAAAGCGGTAATCAATTTACCGACAAGAGCACCCACGATCAGTGTTAATACAAATAGAGCGGCAAAGGCTGCCAACATACGGAGGGATGGGGTCTCGATGTAATCAACCAGATAGGCACTCAGACTGGTTGAAAACAGGCGCGCCACTATAAAAGCACTGACCCAAGTGACAAGTGATAGAGCTTCTCGCACGAATCCACGCTTGAGGCTTAATAGACTGGACACGGCAACGATGCCGATAATTAGCCAATCAGTCCAGATCATCTTCTCTATCCAAAGTTAAAAACAGCTGCATTTTATCAGAGTGGATCGGTTTACCCAATGAACTCTTGATCTATTTATCATCGCTTACTGAGTTGTAAAGCGCACAATCATACCATCCAATGAGTACTGCTCTTTGATCGACTCTTTTAGCGACTCTAAACGGGTACGTTGCATTTCTGGCCCGATGTAGACACGAACTAGGTCGTTGGCACGACGGATATAGACCTTGTATCCCGCTTTTGTCAGATCAGCGCGAAGAGACTTAGCATTTCGCTCATCTTTGAAACTTGCTAACTGCAAAGACCAGGCCGCCGGAATTCCGTTCTCATCCAAAGCTGGCATATCTTCTGCCGGCGAGACCTCTTCAGGAGCACGTTGCTTCATCTTTTCGACCACCTCTACTGGCGGTGCTTTGATCACAACGGGCTGAGCCACTGGCGCTGGCTCGTTAATCACCTCGGGTTCGTTGATTGTCTCATCCAAAACAACCGCTGGAGCCGCTTCCATAACGGGCGGCAAGGTCGGTGCAGGAGGAATACGATCCACAATTTTACGCTCTTTATAGCCTGCGGCATCGAAGATCAGCGGAGCGATAGAGAGTGAGATTACCAAGAGCGCTCCCAACCCTAACAATCGACGGCGAATACTTGCCTGAATTAATGCGTCTTGAGCCAACTAAGGGCCTCCGTAACGGTTAGAAAAGAGCCGCAGATCAGAACCTGCTCACTCTCTGAAGTAGAGTTTGATAATTGATCAAGCGCCTCGGATACAGACGCGAAACATTGATGAGGGTTGTTTGCCCCAACCAGATTCACAAGCTCTTCAGCTTGACTGGCGCGCGGTCCTTGTAGTGAAACCAAGTACCACTCATCGGTGATCGGCCTCAGTGCCTCAATCACACCCTGTCGATCTTTATCATTAAGCATACCCAGCACTAGGGTTCGTTTCGACGGCTTAGTCTGTTGCTGCAATCGATCCGCTAAGTACTCAGCCGCTTGCGGATTGTGTGCCACATCAAGAAGACACTCGGTTACACCGATTGTTTCACTCTGCATGCGACCGGTGAGTTGTACACTCTCTAATCCACTAGCGATCGACTCAATGGAAACGTCAGGAGCAATCAACGTCAATACTTGCAGAACAGTTGCAGCATTAATCAGTGGCAAAGGAGGCACTTGCAGATCAAAGTAAGCGATATGCTCACCCTTCAGATCGACACCCGACCAGTTCCAGACCTTCTGAGCGTCATCTAATCGATAATCTTGGTTAAATTGGTAGAGCGGAGCATTCAGTTCAGCCGAGTGTTGAACAATTGATCGAGCTGCCGGTGACATCGCACAGACCGCTGGTTTATTAGGTCGAAAAATACCCGCTTTTTCGCGCGCGATGGACTCGATGTCGTCGCCCAACCAATCAATATGGTCCAACGCAATGGAGGTAATCACAGCGATATCAGCATCGACAATATTAACGGCATCCAATCGCCCGCCGAGCCCAACTTCTAAAATCACATAATCAAGAGCCAGGTCTGAAAAGATGATCAGCGCAGCCAGTGTGCCGTACTCAAAGTAGGTTAAAGAGATCTCTTCTCGAGCTTGATCTATCCGACAAAATGCATCAACAATGACTTCATCAGATGAATCTAATCCGTTGATCTTTATCCGTTCATTGTAGTTTAAAAAATGAGGGGAGCTGTAGACACCGGTGGTAAAATCTGATGCGCGAAGAATAGAATCCAACATCGCGCAGGTTGAACCCTTACCGTTGGTACCCGCTACAGTGATGACTTTACTGCGAGAAAAATCCAGATTTAGGCGATGGGCCACTTCAGCAACACGATCTAAACCCAAATCAATCTCAGACGGATGAGCGGCCTCAATGACTTCGAGCCACTCTTCCAAACTGTTAGTTGAGCTCAATTTGCTCATAACCCAATCGTCTTCTGAGCGCTTAGTCGGCGAGTTGTTGAGCAGGCTGGCCCTGCATTTGACGAAGCATTTTAGCAAGACGGCTACGCATCTCACCGCGCTCAATAATCATATCAACTTGCCCATGCTCTAGAAGGAACTCACTGCGCTGGAACCCTTCAGGAAGTTTTTCACGAACGGTCTGCTCGATAACACGTGGACCTGCAAAGCCAACCAGTGCACGAGGCTCAGCAACGTTCAAATCACCCAGCATAGCAAGGCTGGCAGAGACACCGCCGTAGACAGGGTCAGTTAACACAGAGATGAAAGGGATACCTTTGACTCGCATCTCTTCAAGTACAGCCGATGTACGAGCCATTTGAAAAAGGGAGAATAGCGCTTCTTGCATACGAGCACCGCCTGAAGCAGAGAAGCAGACCAGAGGAATACCCTCAGCCAATGAGACTTCAGCAGCACGTACAAAGCGCTCACCTACAACTGTACCCATTGAACCACCCATGAAACGGAACTCGAAAGCGACCGCAGCAACTGGGTTGCCCTCTAAGGTACCCTTCATCGCAACCAATGCGTCTTTCTCGCCGGTATCGCGCTGAGCAGCCGTTAGACGATCTTTGTATTTCTTAGAGTCTTTGAACTTAAGACGATCGATTGGCTCAATATCAGCTGCAATCTCTTTCGTTGACCCTTCATCAAGGAAGTAGTTCAAACGCTGACGGGCGCCAATACGTAGGTGATGATCACATTTAGGGCAGACATGTAAGGTCTTATCTAACTCTGGCTTGTACAGCACACTTTCACACTTTGGACACTTCTCCCAAAGCCCTTCTGGAATGCTGTTGCGTTTTTTCTCATCATTACGTGCCAGTGACGGTACGATCTTTTCCAACCAGTTACTCATGGTACTCCCTAAATGATCGACTTAAGCGTCGATCGCTTGACGCATTTCTTTAACTATACCTGCAACTGCAGCAGGAATCTTCCCTGGCGTGTTTGCCAGTTCTGCAATTTGATTAACCAGCACGGAACCGACAATGGCACCATCGGATACTTTAGAGACGGCTGCAGCAGACTGACCATCACGGATACCGAAGCCTACACAGATCGGCAGATCTGTATCCTGGCGCATATCGCTGATGTAGGCCCCTACTTCATCTACATTCAATGCTTTTGATCCAGTCACACCTTTAACGGATACATAGTAGAGATAACCACTGCCCTGCTCACAGATCGCCTTACGACGTTTTGGAGAGGTTGTCGGTGCAATGAGGAAGATGATATCAAGTGACTCAGCCTTCATTGCCGCCATTAGGCCAGCAGACTCAACCGGTGGCATATCGACCACTAGCACACCATCGACACCTGCCGCTTTAGCGTTTTTAGAAAAGGTTTCGTAGCCCATCACTTCGATAGGGTTAAGGTAGCCCATTAGAACCACCGGTGTTGTCTGATCCTGTTCACGGAACTGAGCAACCATTGCCAATACATCGGTCAAACTGGTGCCGTGCTCAAGGGCACGCTCACAGGCTAACTGAATCACGGGGCCATCGGCCATTGGATCCGAGAAAGGCACACCCAACTCAATGACATCCGCTCCCGCTTCAACTAGTGCATGCATTAGAGGCACGGTAACGCTTGGGTTTGAATCACCACCGGTTACATAAGGGACAATCGCTTTACGTCCCTCTGCCTTCATGGCAGCAAAGCAGGCTTCAATACGACTCATTTAACTCTCCAATTACATCTCAATGCCGTCGATGCCTGCGACGGTATGTATATCTTTATCACCACGACCCGATAGGTTTACAACAATCACTTGATCTGGACTCATCTCTTTTGCCATCTTCATGGCGTAAGCAACCGCGTGAGAGGATTCAAGTGCTGGCATGATACCTTCAACCTGCGTCAACGTACGGAATGCATCGAGTGCCTCGTCATCATTGATCGCAACGTACTCTGCACGGTTAATATCTTTCAAGTAGCTGTGCTCAGGACCTACACCTGGGTAATCAAGACCGGCCGAGACAGAGTGTGTACCGATAATCTGGCCGTTATCATCTTCCATCAGGTAGGTACGCATTCCATGCAGTACGCCTGGACGACCATCACTTAGCGGTGCTGCGTGTTCACCCGTTTCAAGACCGTGACCACCCGCTTCAACACCGATCATACGAACCGACTCATCTTCAATGAATGGGTGGAACATACCGATGGCGTTCGAGCCACCGCCTACACAAGCCACAACAGCATCCGGTAGACGACCAATCTGATTCATACACTGCTGTTTTGTTTCACGCCCGATGACGCACTGAAAATCACGCACAAGCATTGGATAGGGGTGCGGACCTGCAGCAGTTCCAATGATGTAGAAGGTATTATCGACATTGGTTACCCAATCACGCATCGCTTCGTTCATCGCATCTTTAAGCGTTTTAGTGCCCGAAGTAACTGGAATCACTTCAGCACCCAACAGCTTCATGCGGTAGACGTTTAGCGCTTGTCGGCGAACATCCTCTTCACCCATGTAGACCTTACACTCAAGACCCAGACGAGCAGCAACCGTTGCCGAGGCAACACCGTGCTGACCAGCACCTGTCTCAGCGATAACACGCGGCTTACCCATGAACTTAGCCAGAAGTGCCTGACCAATGGTGTTGTTCACCTTGTGTGCACCGGTATGGTTAAGATCTTCACGTTTCAAGTAGATTTTAGCACCGCCCACTTTTTCTGTGAGGCGCTCAGCAAAATAGAGTGGCGAGGGACGACCCACGTAGTGAGCGAGGTCTTTATCAAACTCCTCTTGGAAGTTTGGGTCGTTAGAGAGTTTTTTGTAAACTTCTTCAAGCTCTTCCAGAGCACCCATTAACGTTTCAGAGACAAATCGACCACCGAATTGGCCAAAGTGTCCATTCTCATCGGGTAGCTGCACCTGTGTATTATCTGTTGTTGGCACGGTAAACCTCGTTCATAAAATCTGTCATTTTATTTGAATCTTTAATCCCTTTAGATGCCTCAACACCCCCACTCACATCAACAGCGTAGGGAGACACCTGAGCGATGGCTTCAGCAACATTCTCTGCCGACAAGCCACCCGCCAAAATAATCTTGGTTGCCAGTTCAGTTGGTATTCTGGACCAGTCGAACATTTCACCAGTACCCCCAGGTATCCCAGGGGTATAAGCATCCAAAAGAATCCCTTGTGAGGATGCGTACGTCTCAAACTGAGCCGTTAGATCTAACTCCGGCTTCATGCGAAGCGCTTTGATGTAAGGTCGAGAGAATCTGGAACAAAACTCAGCACTCTCATCACCGTGAAACTGCAATAGATCAACACCTGCTGTGGCGATAACCTGATTAACGACCTCAGCAGATTCATTCACAAACAGAGCCACACTGGTAACGAACGCAGGCAGCTTGGAAATAATTTCAGCAGCCTGTTCTGGAGTAACAGCTCGCGGACTTTTAGCGTAAAAAACAAAGCCAAGCGCATCACACCCAGCATCAACGGCCGATAGCGCGTCATCTATATTGGTGATACCACAAATTTTTACACGAGTTCGCACAATAGAGGCTCTAAATTAGGTCGTTAAAGACAACTGAGTTGATCACTCAATTTATCGGTTGGAAAGTCTACCAAAACAGAGAGAGTTAGTCAGTCTAATGGCCCAAGAAATATGGCCCTGTACCACCCTTCGGCAGTGCAAACTCTTCAGGGTATTCAACATCACAAAAATAGAGTCCCCAAGGCGGAGCGGTCACCCCACCTTTGCGACGATCTTTGGCCTCTAGCACCTCAGCCGCCCACTCTACCTCAGCCTCTCCAGAACCAATTTTCATTAACACACCGGCAATATTTCGAACCATATGGTGTAAAAAAGCATTGGCTTGAATATCGATCACAATGATCTCACCGCTTTTATAAACCTGCAGATCATGCACCGTACGAACGGGACTGTTCGCCTGACAGGCAACCGCTCGATAAGAGCTGAAATCATGCTCACCGATCAGACAACGACTTGCCGATTGCATTCGCCCAACATCAAGACTCTTGTGAGTCCAAGTAACCCCTCTAGAGAGAATCGCCGGTTTAACAGGTGCCGAGTAGATCAGATAGCGGTAGCGTCTTGCTTGAGCAGAAAAACGGGCGTGAAATTGATCCGACACCGGTTTTGCCCAAAGCACCGCAATGTCATCAGGGAGGTGTCGATTCGTACCCATCACCCAGGCACGATCGATTCGCTGATTGGGTGTATCAAAGTGAACAACTTGATAACAGCCATTCACCCCGGTATCGGTGCGGCCAGCACAGACCAGATGCACATCGTGATTCGCAATCTTTGCTAACGCCTGCTGCAGACGTTCCTGAACCGTGACAACCCCTTCATCTGCCTGAATCTGCCAGCCATGATAGTTTGCACCAGCGTACTCAATCCCAAGGGCGTAACGAAAAAGGGCGACTTCCGTCGCCCCTTTGATGTTTTCAATATCGCTCATTAACTAAGCTTTATCCAATTGATCCAAGAGGTTTGCGACCTCCTGCTGCTGAGCAGAAGAGCCTTTGTCTTTCATACTGACAAGGATATCACGAGCAGCCTCATAATCATCCATTTCAATGTAAGCTCTTGCTAGATCTAATCGGGTTTCGTTTTCATCTGCACCACTGTAGAAGTGGGTATCAAAATCTTCTGACTCTGCGGTGTCATTAATCTCTTCTACCACCTCTAGATCGCCATCAACTTCATCGAAAATCTTTTCGATCTCCCCGTCCAGCGCCCCAGAATCACTCTCTTCTACGACAAATTCCCAATGATCGTCAGACTGTCCGTCAGCTTCAACATCTTGATCCACCTCGATATCAAATGCCTCATCGGGAACGCTGGCATCGCCCATCATTGCCTCTAGAGCGACCAGGTCCTCATCAATGGAGTCAGTGTGCGCTGGTTCATCCGTTGAGTCTGCTTGCGGCATATCAACGCCCGGAATTTGGCTCTCTTGTGGTTCTTCGTCAGATTCTGAATCAAACGGCTCGATAACAAAATCGAGGTCTTGCAGCTCTGCACTCTCCTCTTCTACAGGCTCCACAATCGATTCAACCGAATCGGCATCTGCCAGTGAGGCTTCTAGCTCAGAGTCAAGAAACTCCTCTAAATCATCATCTTCCGGCTGCGACTCATCGGCTTCGTTAACCATCGCCTCTTGCTCTTCAGGTGATGACATAGCTGCATTAGCTCTGGAGAGGAAATCATCAGCGTCAGAACTTGTTTCTGTTTCTGTTTCCAGTTCATTATCATCAATGACCTCAGGCTGAGGTTCAACTGAAGCGAGATCACCTGTATTTGATGATTCATCAACGGATTCATTTGGCGGTGACTCTTCAGCAACCTCATCGCTGATCGCTTCCATCTCAGCTTGGGCCGCCTGCTCACTGGCACGAGCTCGAAGCACCTCATCGATCATCGACTGAATCTCAGCTTCAGCCTTAGCGATACTCTCTGAATCAGAATCAGGCTTTGGATCGATGACTGGCTCAATCGACGTTTCCAAAGCGGGTTCAACAGCTGATGGCTCAACGACAGCCATAGTTGGGGTCGACGATGCTGAAGGTACTAGAGGCGCTTCAGAGATAACCTCATCCTCTTTTGCCGCACTGCTCGCGGGTTCACGATAAGGCGCAGGCTTTCTTGAAGATCGTATTAACAACAGCAGCAACAATAGAAAGGCTACAGCACTGCCACCAACGATTTCAGGATTCATTCGAACATAGTCGATCACAGCAGCGACTGGGTCCTCATTACGCTGTTGAGCTAGCTGCATCTGCTGTTCCAACTGCTGTTGCAGTTGCGCAACCTGTTGATCTTTTAGCTCAATTAGACGCTGCATGGTCTGTAGCTGCTCATCTATAGAGTCCAATTTTGCAGAGAGATCAGCATTGTCACGTTCAACTTTCTCGACACTCTCCTGAGTTACAAGCAGCTGATTTTCCAAGTCTCGATTGAGTGCTTGAAGCTCCTGTTCGCGAGGCGTTGATTCAACGGGCGTAGCAACAGAATCTTGATCTAAAGAGAGAGAAGCTCCCTCCTCTTCAGTTTCAACCACAGAGTTAGAGGGTTCGCTATCAGCTCGGACCTCTACTGAATCTGATACCGTCTGACTAGCCTCAGCTTCTGAACTGCTGGTTGATAGAGGTTGATCTTGTGTCTCGTCAACAGAGACCAACTTCAATTTAGCCTCTGATGGATTAACCACTTCAGAGGTTTGAGCCGAGGGAGCTTCACTCTCTGGTTTAGCAACTGGAGTAACGTCCGCTTTCTCAATAGCTGCAGAAGCGGAGGAACGTCTGCCATTTTTCCAATCTTCATACTGCTTGCGAACTTCGATAGCCGCTTGCCTAACTGATAGCTCATTCGCTTGCGCACTATTGGGCAGCGTGACGACCGTACCGGCTTTAAGAACATTGATATTGTTGGTCGGAAAGCTACTAGGGTTTAGACGCTGAATCGCCAGCATCATCTGGTTGACCGAGACGGATTCATCAGGAAGATTACTTTGAGCCAATGCAAACAGGGTATCATTTACATCGACATAAACCTGATTCGCTGATGAGGTCTCAGTTCTCAGTGTGGTTTGGACAGTTTGCGCCGGGTTCGCTTTTAAAACCTTTTCCGGTTCAGCCTTAAGACCCTCTTTCTGAAGTGAGTCAGTTACTGGAGTGGACGGCACGGATATGGGTGTCGGTTGAGCTGCAGCCTCTACAAACAGAGGAGGATCCAACAACAGGGTGTACTCTCGAACAAGACGACCATTGGGCCAATTCACTTCCATCAAGAAGCTGATAAAGGGCTCACGAACAGGGGTGTCCGAACTAATGACGACTTTAGCACCACCCTGGGCATTGAGCTCAACGTCAAAATCAACCGAACTCAACACGCCAGATCGGCTTAAGCCAGCCAGACTGAAGGCGTCATCATCAGCCAATTTAGGACGAATATCGGATGCTTTTAAATCACGAACTTGTAGCAGTTGAATTTCAGCCTGAAGCGGCTCGTTCAATGCAGATTTTACATTGAGTTCACCTAGGCCTAGGGCATTAGCCTGACTGGCTAACAATGCGGATGAAACGGCAATACTGAGTGCTAAACGACGCACAATAACTTCACTCCACTCTATTAATCCGAAAGGATTAATCTCTCTCTATTGAATGAAGTATTGTTGCTACCCGGTAATGGGTCAAGTTTACCGGGCAGATTTTTTAAATTAGTGCTTAGTTACCAATGTAGCAAGCAGCTCTAAAAGTGCTGAGGCACGGCCGAAACGGTTCTCATCAAACATCAGGGTAGCTTGAATCGTCTGGTACACACGTGCATCGACACGCAGGCGCGATACCAAACACTCAGTCTGCCCAATCATCGATTGAGTAGAGGCGTTGGGGCTGTGACTGAAACGCAACGCATTATCTCGATCAATGAGCGCTACTAGATCAGAGACCGATTGGTCCGCTTGTGTCTCAACCATCAGCATTGCAGAGGTACCGTGGAACATCGGCACTTGAACGGTTGATACCGTTACTTCGGCATCGTCAAACAGTGCATCAGCACCCTCAGCAATACGACGCTCTAACCCTGATTCACCTTGTTCGTCCAATACAAACGGCTGAGCCAATGCATTAAAGGCTAGGGTTGCATCTAAAAACTGCTCTGTCGCTTCACGACCATTAAGCAGTGCGGCTGTTTCACGTGCTAAAGCCTCAGCGCCTTTGCGATCATGAACACTGGCAGGCAAAGTCGCGGCAATGTGCATACGAAGAGGCTCAACTTTAGCGCTAATCGCCTGGCAGAACTTGTAGACTGCTACTAGCACAGGCTCAGCGAGCTGATACCACTCGCCAGACTCCAGACGGTCACGACCCGCGACGGCCAACTGAGACGATTCAGCAGACAGGTTAGAGTAGAGATCGATCAATGTAGCACCCAAGGAAGCGCGCTCCAAAAGATCTGCACTCGCCTCAGGTTGAGCCAGAATAACCACAGACGCTTCAGCAAACGGAGCTTGATCAACGGGACGCACCAGTGTGGAGTGCCCGTTAATCATCAATGAACGACCCGCTTCGCTCTCGTCATCCCATAAAGAGAGCTCAATTTCGCTCGCTAGAGGGTGATCTTCGAAGAGTTCAAAAAACTGGTCGGCTACTAGAGATGAGACACCAACAAAAAATAGTTTCATAGCTTTTCCAAAAAGATCGGCCCGCAAATGAGCGGGCCGTTAATTGATTCGTTACGCTTATTGAGCCAGAAGTATACGAAGCATTCGGCGAAGAGGCTCTGCAGCACCCCAAAGCAACTGATCACCCACACTGAATGCGTTTAGGTACTGTTTGCCCATCTTCATTTTACGAAGACGACCCACAGGGATACTCAATGTACCGGTCACTTTGGTTGGTGATAGCTCTTCCATAGTGATCTGACGATCATTAGGCACCACTTTCACCCAGTCGTTCGCCTCAGCAACCATCTGCTCGATCTCATCCATTGGAAGATCTTTATTCAGTTTGATTGTAAATGCCTGGCTGTGACAGCGCATTGCACCGATACGAACACAGGTACCATCGATAGCAATCGGGTTAGAGTTACGGCCAAGAATCTTGTTTGTTTCAACATAGCCCTTCCACTCTTCCTTAGACTGACCATCGGCAACAGGTACATCGATCCAAGGGATCAACGAGCCCGCAAGCGGCACACCAAAGTTATCAACGGCTAGATCGTTACGCATGGTGCTAACAACCTGACGATCAATATCAAGAATTGCCGATGCAGGGTCATTCAGAAGCGCTTCTGAACCATCGCGAATCTGCCCCATTTGAGTGATCAACTCACGCATATTGCGTGCGCCAGCACCTGATGCAGCCTGATAAGTCATTGAAGAGACCCACTCAACGTGACCCGCTTTAAATAGACCACCTAGACCCATCAACATGAGAGAGACAGTACAGTTACCGCCAACGTAAGTTTTGATCCCTTTCGCTAGACCCTTCTCAATTACATCGCTATTGACTGGATCCAGAACAATGATCGCTTCATCATCCATTCGCAGAGCAGAAGCAGCGTCAATCCAGTAGCCATTCCAGCCAGCAGCACGAAGCTTAGGGTAAACCTCTTTCGTGTAGTCGCCACCTTGGCAGGTAATAATCGCGTCCATCTCTTTTAGCGCATCAATATCAGATGCATCTTTAAGTGGAGCAATCTCTTTACCAATGTCTGGACCAGCAGCACCTACCTGAGAAGTGGTGAAAAATACCGGTTCAACGATCTGATCGAAGTCACGCTCTTCCTGCATACGCTGCATAAGAACGGAACCCACCATACCGCGCCAGCCAACAAAACCTACACGATTCATATTTACCCTCAAAAAACTTTTTCGCTATTCAATAGCTCTATCAAAAAAGGCCGGATCTAACCGGCCTTCTCGGTTAACGTTTGATTATGCGCTTAGCGCAGCAATCACCGCGTCACCCATTTCAGTTGTCGAAACCTTCGTCATGCCTTCAGAGAAGATATCGGCAGTACGCAGGTTTTGATCCAAAACCTTACTTACCGCGGCTTCGATTCGATCCGCAGTTTCGCCCTTATCAAGCGAGTAGCGCAACATCATAGCGGCAGACAGGATGGTTGCCAATGGATTTGCAATGTTTTGACCCGCAATATCCGGAGCAGAACCGTGACAAGGTTCAAACATACCCTGACCCTTCACGTTCATAGACGATGAAGGCAGCATACCGATGGAACCCGTCAGCATTGCAGCAGCATCTGAAAGGATGTCGCCAAACATGTTACCTGTTACCACCACATCGAACTGCTTAGGTGCACGTACTAGCTGCATTGCAGCGTTATCTACGTACATGTGGCTTAGTTCAACTTCAGGGTACTCAGCGCTCAACTCTTCCATCACTTCACGCCAAAGCACCGTCACTTCTAGTACGTTTGCTTTGTCGACAGAGCAGAGTTTCTTACCACGTGCCATTGCCGCTTCAAAAGCGACACGACCGATACGCTTGATCTCATCTTCGTTGTATACGTAAGTGTTGTAACCTTCACGTAGGCCATCTTCAGTGGTGCGAATGCCGCGTGGCTGACCGAAGTAGATACCACCCGTTAGTTCACGAACGATAAGAATATCTAGATCTGAAACCACTTCTGGCTTCAAAGTAGACGCGTGAGCTAACTGTGGGTAAAGAATCGCTGGGCGCAGGTTACCGAACAATCCAAGCTGAGTACGAAGACCTAGAAGCCCCTTCTCTGGGCGAATCTGAAAATCAGGGTTTGTATCCCACTTAGGACCACCCACAGCACCCAAAAGGATGCCTTTGGAGTCATGCGCCTTAGCTAGGGTCTCTTCTGGAAGAGGTACACCTGTCGCATCGATCGCAGCACCACCAACGTGTGCTTCATCAAATTCAAGACCAAGGTTATCTTGATCGTTAACCAGTTCAAGCACACGACGCGCCTGAGCAACAATCTCAGGACCAATGCCATCACCTGGCAAAATCAAAACTTTGTTTTCGTTCATTTTTCTATTCCTTATTTACCGTGTCTGGCTTTCAGCCTGACACGACTCTCTCAGCGTCTTCCAGACTACCGAGCGTAAATTAATAGCGGATGACAGGCTAAAGCCAGTCACCATCAATAGCCGCGAACAAATCAATTATTTAATCGCGTCGAACAACCAAGGCGCTTCGGCACGGCGTTTCGCTTCGTACGCACGGATATCATCAGCATGCTCAAGCGTTAAGCCGATATCATCCAAACCGTTTAGCAGACAGTGCTTGCGGAAGTCATCAACTTCGAAGCTATACTCTTTGCCGTCTGGGCTAACCACTTTCTGATTTTCAAGATCAACCGTTAGGCTCATACCGGGTGCTGCAGCAACGGCTTGGAAAAGCTCTTCCACTTCATCCTCTGTAAGAATGATCGGTAATAGACCATTCTTGAAACAGTTATTGAAGAAGATATCGGCATAGCTTGGTGCAATCACTGCACGGAAACCGTAGTCATCTAATGCCCAAGGAGCGTGCTCGCGGCTAGAACCACAACCAAAGTTGTTGCGTGCTAACAGAATGCTAGAACCAGCGTACTCTGGTTTGTTTAGAACAAAGTCTGGGTTGATAGGACGTCCAGAACAGTCTTGATCTGGCTGACCTTCATCAAGGTAACGAAGTTCATCAAATAGATTAGGACCAAAGCCAGAGCGCTTAATCGATTTAAGGAACTGCTTTGGAATGATCATATCGGTATCAACGTTGACGCGATCAAGCGGAGCAACAACACCGGTGTGAGTCGTAAACTTTTTCATATCTCTATCTCCGCCCTAACTTAAGAGTTCAACTCAAAATCGCGCACATCAACGAAGTGGCCTGTAATCGCAGCAGCCGCCGCCATTGCTGGGCTCACTAGATGGGTACGACCACCGAAGCCCTGACGGCCTTCGAAGTTACGGTTAGAGGTTGATGCACAGTGCTCACCATTACCCAACTTATCTGGGTTCATCGCAAGACACATTGAACAGCCCGGTTCACGCCACTCAAGACCCGCTTCAACAAAGATCTTATCCAAACCTTCCGCTTCTGCCTGCGCTTTTACAAGACCAGAACCAGGAACAACAAGCGCCTGCTTCACTGTGCTTGCAACCTTACGGCCTTTAACAACTGCAGCGGCAGCGCGCATATCTTCGATACGGCTGTTAGTACAAGAACCGATAAAGACACGATCAAGTTTGATATCGGTAATCGCCTGGTCCGCGTTCAAGCCCATGTACTCAAGCGCACGAGTAATAGAGTTCGCTTCATCTGCATCTTTAGCGTTCGCTGGATTTGGCACAGTGCCATCGACAGCAACCACCATCTCTGGCGAGGTACCCCAAGTCACCTGAGGTTTGATATCAGCGGCGTTGATCTCAACGACCTTATCGAACTGAGCATCATCATCAGAGACTAGATTTTTCCAGTTTGCTACAGCCGCTTCCCACTGATCCGCAGTTGGTGAGAATGGACGACCTTTAAAGTACTCAATCGTCTTATCATCAACCGCTACAAGACCTACACGAGCACCCGCTTCGATCGCCATGTTACAGATAGTCATACGACCCTCAACAGAGAGCGAGCGTATTGCAGAACCCCCGAACTCCATCGCAAAACCTGTACCACCGGCCGTACCGATAACACCAATCACGTGAAGTACAACGTCTTTAGCGGTGACACCAACACCAAGATCACCCTCTACTTTAATCAATAGGTTCTTCATCTTCTTAGCGATCAGACACTGAGTCGCAAGAACGTGCTCAACCTCAGAAGTACCAATACCATGCGCTAGCGCACCGAAAGCACCGTGGGTAGAGGTATGCGAGTCACCACAGACAACGGTAGAACCTGGCAGAGTCATACCCTGCTCTGGGCCCACAACGTGAACGATACCCTGACGCTCATCAAGCATCTTGAACTCGACAATGCCGTACTCGTCACAGTTCTCATCCAGTGTTTTTACCTGAATACGAGAAACAGGATCGACAATCTGATCGACGCCACCAGCACGTTCAGTGGTGGGTACGTTGTGATCAGGTGTTGCTAGGTTAGCGTCGATACGCCAAGGTTTACGACCCGCCATACGCAGGCCTTCAAAAGCCTGAGGTGAAGTGACCTCATGAAGAATTTGACGATCGATGTAGATTAATGAACTGCCATCTTCGTTCTGACGCACCAAATGGGCATCCCATAATTTGTCATAGAGTGTTTTACCAGCCATCTCTCTCTCCTGGTTGGTGACCTATCCGTAAGGATTTAAAAGTGGCTAAATTTTATCCACACCTCTTTCAATAGACAAACTCTTATTATTTATAATTTCCATTCCAAATAAGAATAGTTAAATTTTTTGAAAAAAATTAATCTTTTTTTTGTAAAGTTCAAAATATGGTCTACATTTCATTGGTAACACAAAAAACAGATTAACTTTTCCTAAGAAGGGACTCTTATCCATGCTTGTACTTACACGTAACGTCGGCGAAAAATTGATTATTGATGGCAACATTGAAGTAATGGTGGTTGAAGCAGGTGGCGGCAGTGTTCGTCTCGGCATTGAAGCACCAAAAGATGTGCACATTGTTCGCGAAGAGCTACTAGAAGAAGACGAATCCTGAGATAAGTCTTTGATCAAAAAGCACCCTCTGTGGTGCTTTTTTTATGCCTATTTCAACCGCTCTCTTGTAAGCTTAGGCTTATGGATACCTCTACCCTACAGGCTTTTGTTGAAACCGCTCAGCTAGGCAGTTTCTCCCAAGCATCACAGCGACTGTTTATAACTCAATCAGCAGTCAGCAAACGCGTGGCTCAGCTAGAAGAGCAGGTTGGAGCTCGGCTGTTTGATCGAATTGGTCGAACCATAGCATTGACCGATGCCGGTAAAGCACTGCTCCCCCAGGCACGTCGCATTCTGGCGGAGTTAGAAGACGCCAAGCGCGTCGTTGAAAATATAAAGGGTGATATCTCAGGTCGCCTGTCGGTCGCAGCAAGCCACCATATTAGCCTTCACCGACTTCCCAACACACTGCGCACCTTCACCACCCAATTCCCTGACGCAGAGCTAGATCTGCGCTTTTATGAGTCAGAAGTGGCTTATGAGGCGGTATTGCATGGTGACATTGAACTGGCACTGATCACACTCTCGCCAGAGTCAGACCCACGTCTCCACTCAGAAGTATTGTGGTTAGATCGACTCTTTTACTGTGTCTCCAACGACCACCCTATCGCTCAGCATGGCACAACCGATTTTGAAACGTTGAACCAGTATCCAGGTATTCTGCCAGCACCTAATACCTTCACCTCTCTGATTGTGCACGAACAGTTAGCCCAGCGAGGTCTAACACCCAATTTAGGTATCAGCACCAACTACCTTGATACCATTCGTATGATGGTCAGTGTTGGTTTAGGCTGGAGCCTACTTCCAGAGTCGATGATTGATAACAGCCTGCATAAGGTGGTGATCGACAGTGACGCCATTGAACGCCCACTTGGGTTTATCTACCACCGTGACAGAACACTCTCTAATGCGGCGGGTAAACTGCTCAATCTACTAAAAGAGGATGCGCAGAAGGGTTCATAACTGAATCAGGGTGAATTACTATGATTCAAAGAGTAAATAAGGGCTTAGCGTGAACCATCCGCTTCTAGATCAGTTCAATCAATGGCTGCAGCAGTTCGAGCAGACGGGATCTGTTATCGATACCACTCGTTTAAATGAGTGGAACCATCTAATGGATCAGTTCCAAACGCACCCTGAACAACTCTCTAGTAATCATGCCCAGTGGATCAAAACGCTTGCTCAAAACTCCAAAGCGATGATGAGTGTGGTTGAAGCACTGCAGGATCAAGCGACCGACTCCAGCGAGCAACTGAAAAAGCTAAGAGAAGAGTTGCACCAATTCAACGTCCAACTTCTTCTGCAACAGGCGAGTTTGCCACAGCAGATGGCACCGCTCTTGTTCACTCACACCCACTTATCGACCCTGTTTAATGAGGAGCAACTCGCTAAATTTGAGCAGTTAAAATCCTCATTGAACACTCCTCAGTTTGAAAAACTTAACCAACTGATTGAATCCTTTATGCAGTGGCAGCAAGCAGGCCAAACACTGACCGAAGAGATGAATCAGATTACTGAGTTGGCAACGCAGACCTGGCAAGAGCAATTCGATGACTCACTCTCTGCCAAGGATCAGATTGAGCTCTGGGGGAAGATCTACGACAACACCTACCAGGTTCAATTCCAAGAGCCCTCGATGCAGCTAGCTCAAAGCGGGTGGCTGAATGGATGGGCCGATCTAAAACTGGCATGGAAACAACTTCTGACGCAACTTACAGAGCAAGCGGGACTCCCCTCACCTGAGCAACTCGATAGAATGATTGAACAGCTCGATCAACAACGCAGACGCATTCGACAGTTAGAGAAGCGACTCTCTGCCCTTGAATCAGGTGATCACAATGGCTAATCGCTATAACCAAGCCCTGCTCGATTCACAAAAAGAGCTGGCTAAGGCTATGGCGGTACTCAGTGAACTCCCCCCTTTGGAGGATAGCTCACTGAAAGCCGAGGTGGTGTTAACCCTCGATAAGATGAGACTGCTGCACTTTAAACAGTCTGGACGACGCAGACAGCCGCCGCTGATTATCTGTTACGCGCTGGTTAATCGACCCACTATTCTCGATTTAGCCCCCGACCGTTCACTGGTTCAAGATTTACGAGCCAAAGGGCGTGATATCTATCTGATCGATTGGGGTTATCCCGATCTGTGTGATCGACATATTGGACTTGATGACTACATTGGCGACTATCTAGATAGCGTCGTGCAGTGCGTTATAGAGCGTTCCGGTTTTGAACAGATTGACCTAATGGGCATATGCCAGGGTGGCGTATTCTCTCTCGCTTATGCGAGTTTAAAACCAGAGCGTGTTCGTAAACTGGTCACTTTGGTCACACCCGTGGATACTGATGTCGAGGGGTTTACGCTTAGCGAAATGGTCCGAGAGACGAACATTGAACAGCTGGTCAAATCCTATGGAAACCTTCCGGGTCAGTTTCTCAATCAGATCTACGCTGCGCTTAAACCACTGCAACTGGGTGTCGTAAAAGAGATGGGCCTGAGCCGCTCGATTCAAGACCCGACAAGCGCCGAGCTATTCTTGCGAATGGAGCAGTGGATCAATGACAGTCCTGATCTAGCAGGCCGGGCCACTATAGAGTTTGCAGAGACATTTTTTAAAGGGAATGGACTGATTCAAGGATCATTCTATGTCGACTCCAAAGCCGTTAAGCTAACGTCCATTCGCTCCCCCATATTGAATATCTTTGGGACTAAAGACCACTTGGTACCACCTGCCTCAAGCCAAGCGTTACAAACAGCCATTACCCCCAACACCCCCTACCAAGAGTTGGCTCTCCCTGCCGGCCACATCGGCGCCTTCATCAGTGATCGCTGTCGTTCCCAAGTGATTGATGCCATCGAGACGCACTTGAGCCAAAAATAGCAAAAGCACTCATTTTTTCGTAAATCACCAAATACCAGGATTGCAAAAAGGTTCAACACACTGTGGTTTGTTGGTAGACCTTGGCAGAGCTTTGCCATCCAATGATAAAGCCAACCACCCCTGCGGCATGGAAAGCATGTATGGAGCCGGAAGCTGTTTCTCACTGATCGATTGAAACCCCAGTTTGGAGTAAAAATTGGGGTCGCCATAAGTAACCAGAAATGGGTAAGACGCCTCCTTCAACTGCTCGATTGCAAATCTGATTAGATTTTGACCCACCCCCTTACCTTGAGCCTCAGGAATTACAGCCATCGGTGAGAGAAGTAAGCCATGTATTTGATCGGTGTAGATAAACTTCGAGAATAGCACTGCCCCAAGAAGCTGATCATCCTCAAGAGCCATAAAGCACAGGACATCTTCTTCTGGCAGGGTAAATAGATCAGTAACCAGCTCACGAATTAATGCGCCTTCACCCTCACCCTCACCTTCGGATGCGGAAAACGTTGTTAAAAACAGACCCGGAATGTCAGCAGCATCCGACTTAACTCTTTTGATGAAATCCATCATTTGTGACCTACCTTTTTTCTAACATGGTGAGAATATTAGAAGCATTCACTTACAACAAGCCAACGCTAAACGGTACATGACTAATGTGACATATTGAACTTGTTTCAAACTCTGATCGTACATCACAGTGATTTAAAACCCTCACTTAGGAGTACTAAGTTGAACCCAGCCCCTCACGAACTGGATATGCTGATAACCAGTATCTTTGTTTTTGCACTGGTTTTGTTCATGGTGTTTGTTGTTTTGAAAGACCTTGTCCTTCCAAGCAAAATGAACAGATTTGGTGTCTTTTTAACAGTAGGCGTTCTACTAACAGCACCTGCGGTTTTCGTTGCGAAAAATATTTACGTGGTTTTCGCTTCATTTAACCTGTAAGGCATTTATCGACCTGCAAAGAACGCACTGTGAAGGTGGATAAAACTCGAGTAACGATGATCTGAAAGATGTAGGTAGTCGGGTTCGCCTTCACAATTTACCAAACAGGTAGACATGTTCGCGTTGCGTCCAGCCTCTAGATCGTATTTGTAATCACCCACCATCATGATGGACGGGTTAGGCAGAGAAAAATTCTTCTCAACTTCGTGTTGGTGGATAATCGCTTCGGCGTCAGCCCTCTCTGGCAATGAAAGTGTTTCAACAAAACTCAACACATCTACATCAGCTGGACACCCGATATCCAAACGAATTTGATTGAAATCCAGTGTGGATGTCACAAGCGTTCCATCAAGGTCAAAAACAATACCGCGTATATGATTCAATTTAAGAGTCCTCAATTTATGATTTGCTTACGTAAATGTTCAGAACAGTGATCAATTCTCAAAGGCCAATAGTGTTAAATACTCCTCAACATTTCCAAAGCTGGCCTATTTTTTGCATTTGTTTATTGATGTTTCCTAATTCCCTACTAGAGTCAATAGATGCGAAACCGACACTTGATAAACCGTCTGATTGAACTGTCAAAAACAGCAGATCATCACGATATTCTGAGTAAGATCACACAGGCTTTCAGCGAAGCCTATTCACCCTCTCTGGTTTTTGTAGGTGTGTTAGTTGATAGCCACGCTGAGCTGATTGAAGGCCATGCCGCTTTTCGTGGGGAGGAGCCTTCTGAACCCTGGGTGTACTGCATGACCGATCAACCCTGTGCACTGGTTTATAAAGGGAAAAAGGTCTCTATACCCTGTGATGTCCAGAAAGACTTCATCAAAAAAGAGGGTTCAGGATTAGAGAGCTTTCTTGGCTTACCGATCAACCACCCCACTGCGGGTACCCTAGCTCACTTTGCCGTCTATGACAGTCAACCCAATCACTTTGATGACATCAAAGAGGAGACCCTCTGCCTCCTTCAAACGCTCATTGAGCGGGAATACTGGCGAATTCATGCGTTGCGTGCAGAACGTGTCGTTGACCTATTCAGCGACCTAGAAATCGGCATTCACCGCACCGAGACTGCAACCGGAAAAATTGTTGAGATAAACCCTTATCTGTCAGAAAAAACAGGGATTAAGATTAATGCTCAACAGGCTGTGCCAATCTGGGAAATGGATCTACTCAGCTCAGAGAACCAGATCAAGAATAGGGTTTTTGACCAAAACTTGTCTCATGAGTCCCTGTATAAGCTAGATGATGATCGTGAGTTCCCTGTTGAAGTGAGAACGATTTGTAACCCAGCGGACAGTCTAATGAATGAACATTGGGTAAGCGTGGTACTGGATCAAACAGAGCGATTAGCCAGAGAGAAAGAGCTCAGACTTGCGTTAGAACAACTCAAAGCTAAACAGGAACAACAAAAACAGTTTTTCGCAGTGGTTGGACATGAATTGCGTACCCCTATTGCATCGATCAACATGCTACTTAAAGATGAATCGATACCCCGCGAAGAGATCGATACCTATTTAAAATCGACTGCCAGCAACTTACTCGATGTTTTAGAAGATCTTCGCTTTATTGGCGAACCAGAAAAACGAGTAGTTCAATTTAAAACAGCAACTCCGGAATCCATTATTCAAGGTGTTTGCGGATCGCTTCATGGACTTCTGCTTCAACGCCAACAGCAATTGACTCTCAGCTTACAAGAGAGCGGTCAATTTGTACTGCCTGTACAAGCCATTCGACAAATCTGCACAAACCTAATCAAGAATGCATCGATTCACAGCGGGGGTCACCAGATTGCTGTCTCTCTGACACATGCAAGCGATCAAAACCTGTTGCAAATCGTTGTTGAAGATGACGGCGTAGGCATCCCTAAAGAAGCATTAGAGGATCTATTAAAGCCATTTAATCGAGGCAAAACAGACGCGGACGGTACAGGACTTGGGTTGTACATCGTAAAAGAGATTGCCAATGCTATTGAGGCTAAATTGGACTACAGCACTTCAGAACTAGGGGGTGCAAAATTCATACTGGAATTTGCCGTTAATGAACCTGAGATTAAAAATTCATCGCAGATAAGAGATTCAATCAACTTTTCAGACATGCGAATTCTGATAGCAGAGGATAATAAGACGCTTCAGCTACTGACCCAAAAGATGTTAAGTAAAGTTGGTGCACATGTAGAGGTTGCTGATAACGGTCGTGATGCGTTGCAGCTTGTAAAAAGAGATAGTTTTGATCTGGTGATTACGGATCTGAACATGCCAGAAATGAATGGCTTAGAACTGATCGAGCAACTCACGAAACAAGATTTCAAAGGGACGATTTTGGGATGCACGGCAGCGATTACGGGTAATGAGACAGAGCAGATGATAATTAAAGGCGCCAAAGAGGTTATCCCCAAGCCGATCTCATTGGATCAGATAGAACAGGCACTTAAGTAACAAAAAGAGAGCAAAAGCTCTCTTTTTTGTCGAATGAGAAACCAAGAAAAGAGCTATTTCTCCTCTTTCTCACCCTCTTGTTTAGCCGTTGGATTGAACATATTCCAGAAGGCCATGTTCTGATCCGTCAATTTGTTCATCATCGTTAATGGATTGGCTGCGCCCATCATCGTCTCCATCTGATCACGGATACGATCTTGGTGCTCTAGGAAGGCGCTGATGCTCTGTTCTAGGTACTGGCTCATCATGCCCTGCATGCTATCACCGTAAAAGCGGATGAGTTGCTGAAGCACCTGATTGGTTAGCAAGGTACCACCCCCATCAGCCTCTTGCTCAGAGATGATTTGCAGGAGAATGTTGCGCGTTAAATCTTGGCCTGTTTTAGAATCCTGAACCTGAAAGGTCTCACCGTTCATTACCAGCTGCTTTACATCTTCTAGGGTAACGTAGCAGCTGCGAGATGTGTCGTAGAGACGGCGGTTTGTATATTTACGAAGAATGCGCACAAAAGTACCTCAACAATTATTTATCGTTCTTATCGCTAGTGTTGCTGGTCATCATTCCGAAGAAAGCCTTTTGCATGGCCTCCATCGAATTTAGGCCTGAATTTAGATAGGGCTGCATTAAAGAGAGAGCGTCATAACCATCTGCGCCATTAAGCATCTGCTGTCTAAACTGTTCAACTAACTCTTTTTGAATTTCGGACACATCGGGTAGACCTAGGGTGCGGCGAAACTCTTCTGGGGTTAAATCAACATCTACACTGATTTTCATAACGATCTCCATGCAGCACTTTTAAGAAGCCTGTAGGCTTGAGCATAACGCGTTTATTTTCGCACTGCAAAAAAACCTTTTTAGCTATTTTGCTGCACTTTTGCCGGCAACTTTCCGAAGGATATCAACAACAGAGCTACGAGACTGGCCGCCGCCGCAAAGATGAAACTAACGCCAGAACCGAAGTGGTGCCAAAGGTAGCCGGCAATGATGGAACCAAACAGACCACCCAAACCAAAGCCGAGACTAGAGTGCAGAGCCTGCGCCCTGCCCTCGCTTCCAGCGGGAAAGAGCTGCTGCACAATACGAATACCACTGGCATGCAGCACCGCAAAACTGGCCGCATGTAGCAGTTGAGAGAGTATGATCATTAACAGTAAGTCAGACAGGGTTGCCATCATTAACCAGCGCAGCACTGCCAGCATTAAACTCGCCATAAAGACACTTACGAGCGAAAAGCGTTGCCACAATTTGTGCAACACAGCGAACATCGCTATCTCAGCCAGAACACCTAAAGACCACAATAAACCTATGGATAAGCCGCTGTACCCCTCTTGTTGCAGCAAGAGCGTGTAAAAACCGTTGTAGGGGCCGTGAGCCAATTGTGCAAAAAAGATCAGCGCAAAGAACTGCATCACTTCAGGACGTCTCATCACCTTTGCAACAGAGACAGATTTGGCTGAATTGATCGGTGCGGCAGCCGGCTTGGGAACCGTCCAGGTTGCAAAGTAGATAGCAATTAATACCACCAACAACCCAATAGGCACCCACTCGATCTGATCGTCTATGAACAACTCACCACCGATCAAGGTAGCCGCTATGAACCCAACGGAGCCCCACAAACGAATTTTCCCATAGCGATCTCGCTTCTCACCTAGATGACTTAAGGTCACTACTTCAAATTGCGGCAAAATCGCATTCCAGAAAAATGAGAAGCAGAGCATCGCAAGCAGCAGCGGCCAAAACCCCTCAATGAACAGCACCGGAATAAAGGCTAATACAGCCAGCAGCGCACCCAGTTTAACAACCCGCATGCGCTCCATATGACGATCGGCCACATAGCCCCAAATGCTGGGAGCATAAAGCCTAGAGAGGTGAAACGCGCCCAACAGGAGTCCAATCTCCTCAGCATTGAAACCTTCATGACTCAGGTAGGGAGCCCAAAAGGGCATCACCACCCCTAACAGCGAGAAGAAGGTGTAGTAGAAAAGCGAAAGTCTCAGCTCAAGGCGCATCGTTAACTACGCTCACCAAGTAAGAGGCGTAGTCCGAACATCAGATAAACAGTTCCACTTAAGCCATTTAAGGCTCTGATCACACCTCTATTGAACAGAAGATGACGGGCTCGATCGACACCTAATACCAAACCACCCTGCCAGACCATGGCAATACAAAAATGGATTAACGCCATCATCAGAGACTGTAGGAGAGGTGAATAGCCCGATACCAGAAATTGCGGTAACAGAGCCATATAGAAGAGTAAGGTTTTCGGGTTTAACAGATTGTTGAGAAAACCTTGGTAGAAGGCCGAGCGTAGAGCGCTTTCATTAGTAGCAGTTTCCAAAATCAATGCGCGTCCTCTGAACAGATCTTTAAACGCTTGCAGTGCAAGATAGATCAAATAGCCTGCTCCTAACATCTGCATGTAAAAGAACAGTGTTTCTGAACTGGCCAGAATGGCAGCCACGCCTAATGCACTCAATGTTCCGTGCACAAACAGCCCCAAGCAGATACCAAGACTGGCTAAAAACCCCTGGCTTCGACTGCCTACAGAGCGTCGCAATACCATCATCGTATCGACACCGGGGGTCAGTGTTAATAGGGTAATGGCCACCAGAAACGCGGCCCAAGGGAAGAGTTCAAGCATTAAAAAAGCCCAGTGCGATAACAAGTTTTCGTTATAACATCTGGGCTTGATGGGAGCTAGTCGATATTAAGAGAAATCGAGCGGACGCTCTCCATTTTCGTCACGGATCCATGTTGGCAGACCCATGTGGTTAAGATGATTCAGGAATGGACGTGGATCCAACTCCTCTACGTTAACCATCGTTTTACAATCCCATTCACCCGTCGCAATCAATAACGCAGCTGCAACCGGTGGAACACCAGCGGTGTAGGAGATACCCTGGCTACCGACCTCATTGTAGGCATCTTTATGGTCAGCAACGTTGTAGATGAACACTTCACGCTCTTGACCATCTTTAGTTCCTTTCACCTGATCACCTATACAGGTCTTACCGGTGTAGTTGGGTGCAAGTGACGCAGGATCTGGAAGACAAGCTTTAACCACTTTAAGAGGGACAACACTCTGCCCTTCAGCCGTTTCGATTGGCTGCTCAGAGAGAAGACCCAGATTCTTTAGAACCGTGAATACGGTGATGTAACGTTCCCCAAAGCCCATCCAGAAACGTACATTAGGACAACCTAGGTTGGCTGATAGAGAGTGGATCTCATCGTGACCCGTCATGTAGCTTGTGCGCTCACCCACCACAGGCAGATCGTCAGTACGACTGATCTCAAACATCTGGTTGGTTTGCCACTGATTGTTCTGCCAAGAGTAGACACGTCCGGTAAACTCACGGAAGTTGATCTCAGGGTCGAAGTTGGTGGCGAACCAGTGACCGTGATCGCCCGCATTGATGTCGATAATGTCGACTGACTCGAGCGTATCGAAGTACTTATTTTTAGCCAGTGCCGCATAAGCGTTTACGACACCTGGATCAAAGCCACAGCCCAAAATAGCCGTGGTGCCTGTCTCTTTACAGCGCTCGCGACGTTTCCACTCGTAGTTACCGTACCAAGGTGGGTTTTCACAAATCTTAAGTGGGTCTTCGTGAATAGCGGTGTCTAGGTAAGCGACACCCGTTTCAATACAGGCTTCAAGTACCGACATATTGACGAAGGCTGAACCGACATTAAGCACGATCTCAGAGCCCGTCGCTTTGATCAATGCAACCGTCGCGGCTGTATCCATTGCATCCAGTGCATGAGCCGTTAACTTGCCATCCACCTTCATTGCACCCTTCTCGTGGATGCTGTCGATGATCGCGTCACACTTCGATTTGGTTCTTGAAGCGATCGCTATATCACCGAGGATATCGTTGTGTTGGGCGCATTTATGCGCCACCACCTGGGCAACACCACCGCCGCCAATAATTAGTACATTCTTTTTCATAAGATCGCGCACTCCGATGCGTTACTTAACACTATTAAGAGAGGTTATCGACAAAGTCCTGATAACCAAATTCACGAACAAGTTTGATCGAACCATCAAACTCTTTAATGGCTATAGAGGGCATTTTCACACCATTGAACCAGTTTTTCTTAACCATGGTGTAGCCACCCGCATCCTCTATTGAGAGTCGATCACCGGCTTTAAGCTCATGATTAAAATTAAACTCACCAAAAATATCGCCTGCCAAGCAAGACTTACCGCACAGTTGATAGCTGTACTCACCATCACAAGGTGACATACGAGCGTCCTCTCGATAGATCAAAAGATCGAGCATATGCGCTTCAATCGAGCTATCAACAATCGCTAGGTGCTTACCGTTGTAGAGTGTATCTAATACCGATACTTCGAGCGTTGTGCTCTTGGTAATGGCCGCTTCACCAGGCTCTAAATAGACCTGAACACCATAGGTTTCAGAGAAGGACTTCAAACGCTGACAGAATTGATCAAGCGGATAATCATCCCCGGTAAAGTGGATACCACCCCCTAGACTGATCCATTTCATTTTGGCAATCAGGTGGCCAAAGCGCGCTTCGATATCACTGAGCATGGCACTGAAACGCTCAAAATCGCCATTTTCACAATTGTTGTGGAACATGAAACCGGAAATTTTATCGACTACCGTTTCGATACGCTCAGGGTCCCATTCACCCAGGCGGCTATACGGACGTGCTGGATCGGCAATGATGAACTCAGAGGTTGAAATACCCGGATTCACGCGCAAGCCACGCGTCTTGTCACGGCTCTGCTCTTCAAAGCGTTCAAACTGATTGATGGTGTTGAAGATGATCTTGTCACAGTTAGCGAGCACCTCCTCTATCTCATGATCGTCATAGGCGACCGAGTAAGCGTGTGTTTCACCGGGAAACTTGTCATGACCTAGCTTAACTTCATAGAGTGAGGATGAGGTTGTACCGTCCATATATTGCGACATTTGATCAAACACGGACCAGGTCGCGAAGCATTTCAGTGCTAGCAGAGATTTAGCACCCGATTGCTCACGTACGTAGGCGATCTTCTCCAGGTTCTTTTGGAGTTTCGATCGATCGATAAGGTAGTAAGGGGTCTTTAACATCTTAAAGCTGACCCAGCACCGGCGTATCAACCGATACATCCGCATTTTGGCCGCGATGACGCAGCAGATGATCAACCAAAGTCAGAGCCATCATCGCTTCTGCAATGGGTGTGGCACGAATACCGACACAGGGGTCATGACGGCCTTTGGTAACCACCTCCACTTCATTACCAAACTTATCAATACTGCGTCCAGGCAGGCGCATGCTTGAGGTTGGCTTAAGCGCGATGTGCGCAATGATATCTTGGCCACTGGAGATACCGCCTAAGATTCCACCCGCGTGATTCGAAATGAAGCCCTCTTTCGTCATCTCATCGCGATGCTCAGTCCCTTTTTGCGCAACCGATGCAAAACCATCACCAATCTCTACCCCTTTCACGGCATTGATACTCATCAGTGAGTGGGCAAGATCGGCATCCAAGCGATCGAAAATAGGTTCACCCAGCCCGACAGGAACACCCGAAGCAACGACAGAGATCTTAGCGCCCACTGAGTTACCCTCTTTGCGTAACTCGTCCATGTAGACTTCCATTTTTGCTGCAGCATCAGCATCAGGTGAGAAAAAGGGGTTATTACCCACTTCATTCCAATCAAACTGAGTGTGATCAATAGCAATAGGACCGAGTTGTGACAGGTATCCACGAATTTCAATGCCCTGCTTCGCCAGTACTTTCTTCGCAATAGCACCGGCTGCTACACGCATCGCAGTCTCACGAGCAGAAGATCGACCACCACCACGGTAGTCACGGATACCGTACTTGTGATGATAGGTGTAGTCGGCGTGAGCAGGACGGAATTGATATTTGATGTTGCCGTAATCTTTTGAACGTTGATCAGTATTCTCGATCAGCAAACCAATGGATGTACCGGTTGTCTTACCTTCAAAAACCCCAGACAGAATCTTCACTTGGTCCGGTTCGCGACGCTGCGTCGTGTGACGTGATGTTCCTGGTTTACGACGATCAAGATCCAGCTGCAGATCCTCTTCACACAACTCAATCCCAGGAGGACAACCATCGACAATGGCCCCCAGTGCTGGGCCATGGCTCTCGCCAAAGGTGGTGATTGTGAAAAGCTTTCCGTATGTATTACCGGACATGGTCCTAATCCTTCTGTTTGAGCCTCGGCTCAGTCATTAAATAAATTCTTGGTGTGCACGAAGACTGGGCGCATCAATAACAAAGACACCATTGCCGCCCTGATCGAGCTCAACCCATATCAGTGGAAGCTCAGGGTAAGCCTGCATCAGATGCACCTCTGAATTGCCCACTTCCACCACCAGTAGCCCCTGTTCACTCAGATGACGACCCGCCTCTTTCAAAATGCGGCGAGTAATATCGAGGCCATCCTCACCTGAGCCTAACGCCATTTCAGGCTCATGCTGATATTCGGCAGGCATTGAGGCTACATCGGGAGCATCAACGTACGGCGGATTGGTAACGATTAGATCGTAAACCTCACCTTCTAAATTGTTAAACAGATCACTGTGGACAACGCGCACACGCTCTTCCATCTCATGACGTGCCACATTGATATTAGCCACCGCAAGTGCATCATCTGATAGATCCGCAAGATCTACCTCAGCTTGATCAAACGCATAGGCACACGCGATACCGATACAACCACTGCCGGTGCAAAGATCCAGAACGCGCTCAACATCCACATCGCCCAGCCAAGGCTGGAACTGCTGTTCGATCAGCTGTGCGATCGGCGAGCGCGGAACCAGGACACGCTCATCAACCGTGAATGGCAGTCCCATAAACCAAGCCTCACCGGTGATGTACGGTAATGGTTTACGTTGCTGGCAGCGCTGCTGCACAAAATCGATGACACGCTCTCTTTCTGAGGGCAGAAGTTTTGCGTCTAACAGTTCAGCTGAACTGTCCCACGGAAGGTCAACCGCATTAAACACTAACTGCAGCGCCTCATCCCAAGCGTCTACATGGCCATGACCTAAATAGACTTGGTGACGGTTCATCTCACTGAGTGTCCAGCGAACGTAATCGCGAAGAGTGAGAAGTTGTTCGATCACTGCTTGATCTGAGCTCATGGCTAACCTGATAATATCCGAATCAAAAGTTGCCATAGTTTACCTGTAATCAACATGTCTGATAAGAGTGATAAGATCAGTGATTTCGCTTCTCTAAAGGAGCTTTTTAAGGATGTGACGCCGATTGAGCAGAATCGCGCTGATATTCAACGCCCCGTCAACAAACCCGATGAGGGATCGATTGAATATCGTCGACTGGCGGCCGCCGAAAAAGAGGAGCTTATCGTCGATGGGCTAAACTCTACTCATCACGAATTACTCAGTGCCGAAGAGAGCATTCTTTTTGCAGTACCCGGTGTTCAACTGAAGTTAATCAAACGGATGCAATCGGGTCACTTAGGTTGGGATGCTGGTCTTGATCTGCACGGATTTACCGTCGACCAAGCACGCAACGAGTTGCATCTGTTTATTAGGGATTGTCGTAAGCAGGGCCTCAAATCGGTACTGATCGTACATGGCAAATCCTATACTGACCCTAACAAACCTGCCCTTTTGAAGACTTACGTCAGCGAGTGGCTGCAACAGACAGAGGGCGTGCTAGCGTTCTGCTCTGCTCAGCCAAAAGATGGCGGAACCGGAGCACTCTACGTGCTTCTTAAATCGGATGAGCGTAATAAATCCAACCGGTAAACCTTTACCCAAGGGAGACATTGGCGTATGTTTGCCCGCTTAGTTGTTAACGGGCATAAAAGGGCCCGAGAAAGGAATAGAGTCATGGAAAAAGCCTACGAAAACATCATTGAAGCGATTGGCGAAGATCTTAACCGCGAAGGTTTGTTAGATACGCCTAAACGCGCTGCAAAAGCGATGAAGTTTCTGACCAAAGGCTACGACCAGTCGCTTGAAGAGGTGGTAAACGGTGCGCTTTTCCCATCAGACAACTCTGAGATGGTGCTCGTGAAAAATATTGAGATCTACTCAATGTGTGAACACCACCTACTCCCTTTCATTGGCAAAGCCCACGTTGCATACATTCCACAGGGTAAAGTGATTGGTCTGTCGAAAATAGCGCGTATCGTCGACATGTACGCACGCCGTCTTCAGATCCAAGAGAACATGACCAAAGAGATTGCCGAAGCACTTCAAGAGGTTACCGGTGCTCTGGGTGTAGGCGTGGTGATTGAAGCGCAACACATGTGCATGATGATGCGCGGTGTCGAGAAGCAAAACGCGATGATGAAGACATCGATGATGCTGGGTAGCTTCCGATCTAACCCCGCAACACGTGCAGAATTCCTGTCACTGGTAAACTAATCACCTCAGCTGTTTGGTGTCTGACTTCCAGTCTGACACCCAATCGGATCTTCTATTTAGCGATCACGACCACAGCAGATTGGTCGGCACCCAGCACACTGGGTGCTAATGCCCCTAATCCGTGTACTTCGAGTTGGCCAGTGGCTACGCCTGCCCTATCCAGATAAGCCCTCACCTGTTCAACTAAGCGCATTGATTCCTGTTCAGCAATTCCTTGATCACTGCCCTGCTGATGACCGACCAATCGAATGGGCAAACTGTTTTGCTTTAGATGATCAGCTAACAGCTTAAGGGTTGGCTCTTCGATGTTGGGTAGTTTAACCCAGCCACGATCTTCTAGTAGCACCAACCAAGGCACCGCCTGTTCCGCTTCAGTGATCTGATCGAGGTGAAGATAGACACGTCGGTTACCCCGCCTTACCGCGTAAGCCGCAAGGTATTGGTCGCCCAGCTTGGCAGCAAAATAGCGTTGGTAGTCATCACGACCATAGAGATCGGCATTATTAAATAGGTCATTCGCCCAGATATTACTGGTTCCGCAATCTCTACCATCACACTCAAACAGGATCTCACCTTTTTGGGTGATTACTTGATCACGAAGCACCTGCAGCAGTTCATGGGGATCAAATGATTTTGGCATCTCCCAGGTTGTACGCGTGAGTTGGCCCGACAGTTGCTGCTCTTTATCGATGCGAACATCTCGATTGATCTTAACGACAGCGCCTAAGGGAAAGCGATAATCTCGAACGGTTTGAGTGGTCTGTTTATCGAGCTCAGCGGATGGGTCAATACTGATGCCATTGGGCAGAGGAGCAGCCCCATTCGCATACGTCATGGAGGAGAATAGAAACAGAGGTAACAGTCGATGTAACACTAGCCTAATCATTCAACACACTCACTCAACCAAAAAACTCATTAAATGCCGCAGCCATCTGTGGCACGACCTCATCCTCTAAGTGTAGATGATGCCCACCCGGCATCCATCTAAATTCGATATTTTTTACGAAGGGTAAGCGTGCTTGGGTCAGCTCCTGGCTCAAACCTGACTGACCCGCAATCACCAAAACAGGTGACTCTATCTGAGCAAGAGTGCTGCGAACCTGCTCTTCTGTTAAACGTACTGAAGAGCGCAATTTGAGTCTGGGATCCACTCGTATTCTGAGCTCTCCATTGGGCAGTTGTTCACTACTGCGCACCACTAAGCGCTCAGCCGCATCCACTGGCACAGGGAAGCGACCCGTTGCTCTTAACTTGGTCAGCAATGCTTTGGATTTAGCAGAAGCCTGTTTTTGAATCGACAAGTTATCCGTTATCGACTGGCTTAAATTCTCAGCAAATTGATCGGGGGCGTTTGTAAACGGAGCTAGGTTCTCTATCAAGCCAAGTGTTAACACCTGATCCGGAAATGTCCCGGCGTAGAGAGACGCCACACCAGCACCTAACGAGTGAGCCAGTATTCGAATTGCCCCATCGGGTTGAAGTTGGCGCTTAACCGCATGAAGATCTTCTACATAACCCCAAACAGGATAGCCCGAATCCGCACTGCGCCAATCTGACTGACCATGCCCTGCCATATCGATAGCGACAACACGAAAACCCGCCAAGTGAGGCGCTAATTTGTAGTAACTCTCGGCATTATCTAGCCAACCGTGTAGTGCCAAAATCAACGGTTGGTCATCCTCACCCCACTGCAGTGCAGTAATGGTTCGACTGTGAACGGTAAACCTAATCTCTCTTGGATGAATCATGCTGTTTTCTATCAAATGTAAGCGGTAGGTTCAGGGGTAATGAGTAAACTGAGCAATGGAGCGACCCAGCCCCGCTGCAGGCAGATCACAATCGACCACCTCGATTTGAGCGGGCATAAACCCAACGCCAAAGCGACTTTCACCCTCAACGAGCGAGCTGAATAGACGACCCACCAAGGGCATGTGTGTCACTAATAGAACCCTGCTCTCATCGGGCAGAGATTGCAGATAGTTAAACACGGCTTCAGGCTCACCCTCAGGGGTAATCAGATCAAGAAGCAGAGCCTCCCGATTGGGCAGAAGGTTAGCTAATGTCTGCTGAGTACGCTGATAGGGGCTGACAAAGATGTGGGTCACTTCATCTAAGAAAGGTTGTAGACCTTCAGGGCGATTTTGCAGTGACGCCTCCCCATAAGGGGTTAAGCGACGTGATTCGTCCGGGAAGCCAGGGGCAGCCTCCGCATGACGCATCAATAGGATTCGCATGTTCAGGAACCCGACAGTGTAAACTCAACATCGGCACTGTGGGCACCCTCCATCATCTTACCGATGACCACTTTGACGGGCGCCTGATTAAAGACTACCTCGTAGAGGCCACGCACAAGAGGCATGTAGACATCTTGCTGCTCTGCGTGCTCGCTCACCAACTTCAGTGTATTGACACCCTCAGCGACCTCTCCCAGCTCAGCCACTGCTTGATCCAACGACTTACCCTGCCCCAACGCATAACCAACTCGGTAGTTACGTGACAGAGGTGATAGACAGGTCACGACCAGATCTCCCACACCCGCTAATCCAAGGAAGGTCAATGGATTAGCGCCCATGCTCACCGCAAGACGACTCATCTCTGCTAGAGAGCGCGTGATCAGCATGCTTTTAGTGTTTTCACCCATACCCAACGCAGCACTCATGCCGGACGCAATGGCGTAGATGTTCTTCAAGGTGCCACCGAGCTCCACACCGAAGGTATCAGCGCTGGCATAGACACGGAAATAGCTAGACTGAAGAAGCTCTTGAACCGTCTCTCGAAGATTCTCATCGTTACTGGCAATGACCGTAGCGGTCAGTTCACGCTTGGCGATCTCTTTGGCCAGGTTAGGGCCACTGATCACCCCAGATCGATGTGTTGGGCACTCCTGCTCCATGATCTGACTCATCAGACTGAAGCTAACGGCTTCAATGCCTTTAGTCGTACTGACGATCAATTGATCATCGCTGAGGTAGGGTTTAGCTTGATTCAGAACCGCTCGAAAGCCACTGCTTGGAATCGCAATAAAGACAACCTGAGCGTCTTTTAATGCGGACTCGATATCATCAGTCGCAACCAAGGAGTCGGCTAATGGGTAGTTGGGCACATAGCGATCGTTACAACGCTGCTGGTTAATATCATTAGCCAGTTCAGCTCGACGTACCCACAAGGAGGTCGGGATACCTTTTTCAGCCGTCATATTGGCGATGACGGTACCGAAACTCCCACCGCCTAACACGGCAACCTTAGTCACTGTCTGCATTACCTTTACCTAACTCAACCTAAGGAGTCTAAAATTCGTTCAACCAACTTGAACAGCATTCCAATCACATACCAAGAGATGATTGCTGCAACGAGAAAGAGGATCAGCTGAACCGGATCTCCACTATTGCTAAAGCCTAGCAAGCCAATCACTGCGAAGAACGCACTGACAATCATGGCCACTATTTTTTGAATACCCGCTAGGCCGTGACGATCACCACTCATTAACTGCGAGACTCCTTATCGTCGTTCTCTTCAGTGATCTCTAAATCTAACTGCTCTTCGCTTGTCTCAGCAGCTGTTTCAAGGGGTAGCACATCAATCTCGCCAGCCGTCTCTTCTGATGAGACTTCCGTTAGGTCGACTGACTCATTTGCTAGAGGCTCTTCCGCCACTGGCGCGTCAACAACGGTTTCAGTTTCAGTCTCTGTCGCTTCCAATTCGGTCGACTCTGTTTCAACAGCCTCTTCCACTACAACACTGTTTGGATCAACCAGCAATTCAGCATCAGGGTGGATACAGTTCAATTTAACACCGGTCATCGACTCAATGTCTGGGATAAGGAACGAATCGTCTTCACAGGCAAAACAGATTGATTCACCGGTAGCGCCTGCACGGCCGGTTCGACCAATACGGTGAACATAGTCATCCGCATCTTCAGGAAGCTGATAGTTCACAACATGGCTCACACCATCAATGTGTATACCGCGACCAGCAACGTCGGTAGCCACTAGGACTTCGATCTTGCCACTGCGGAAACCCTCTAGGGTTTTGATGCGTTTGTTCTGTGGGATCTCACCCGACATCATGGCCGCTTTGACACCGTCTTTCTCTAGACGCTCTGCCAACTTACGCGTCTCATGACGACGGTTACAGAATACGATCGCTTTCTCGACGCCATTGATACGTAAGTAGTTACGCAGCAAGTTGTACTTCTCATCACTTGAGACAAGAAATACCGTTTGAGAAACGTTATCCGTAGTTTGATGCTCTGATTCGATCTCAATCGTGACCGGATCACGCGTCCACTGCGCCGCTAAACGCATAATCTCATCGGTAAAGGTCGCACTGTAGAGCAGTGTTTGACGCTCAGCGCCCTTACGCGGTGTTGAACGAATGATGGTACGCACATCGGGAATGAAGCCCATGCTCAACATACGATCAGCCTCATCCAGCACCAACACCTCTACGTTGTAGAGATCGATATCCTGATTTCTGACGAAGTCGATCAAGCGACCCGGTGTCGCGACCAAAATATCGACAGGCGCTTTGGCGAGTGCTGCACGCTGCACGTCATAATCCATGCCACCTACCAGCGAGACGATACTTAAACCAGTGTATTTACATAGGCCTTCTGCATCGGCTGCAATCTGCAGAGCCAACTCTCGTGTCGGTGCAATGATCAATGCACGGGGTTCACCCTTGCGCGGTTCAACATCCAACTTGAAGTCGAGAAGATCGGTAATGATCCCGATTAGAAAAGCTGCAGTTTTACCGGTACCGGTCTGAGCCTTACCAATGATGTCACGGCCTTGAAGTGCCGGCTTAATCGTTGCCGCTTGAATCGGTGTTGCGTACTCAAAGCCAAGCTCATGAATACCACGCATCAATGAGTCTGGCAGATAGAAATCGTGGAAACGATCCTTACCCTCTTGAGGCTCTACAACAAACTGATCAAGGCTCCACTCTTGCGAGCGACGAGGTTTGTCGTCACGGCTTTTGCGGGGACGACGACGCTGGGTGCGACGCCGCTTTTCATTTGAATCTTGATTACCTTGTTGCTGTTCAGGGTTGGTATCTGTAGTCAAAATCGGGATCTCTCAATCAATAGATCATTCAAAATGGCGCGCAAAAGGAGGAAGCGCATCGATCAACTGCTGTCCATAACGACGTGTCACGACACGCCTATCAAGTAAAACAACACGACCGGAATCATTCTCCGTACGCAGTAATCTGCCTGCCGCTTGAGTTAGTTTGATAGAGGCTGCGGGTACACTTATCTCCATGAAAGGGTTACCACCGCGGGCTTCTATCCACTCAGCCAAGGTCGCATCCACAGGATCATCTGGAACACTAAAAGGCAACTTGGTAATGATAACATCTTTTAGGTAGTGACCGGGTAGATCTACACCCTCTGCAAACGACGCCAAACCAAAAATAACACTGGGTTCGTCACGGTCGATTCTCGCTTTGTGCTCTATCAGCATCGCTTGCTTACTGAGTTCACCTTGAACCGTTAAACGCGACAGCAGTTTGGTATCCATTAACTCTTCGACTCGACGCATTTGGCGCCAAGAGGTAAACAGAACCAATACAGAGGTTAAATTGGGTAACTCTCGGTTAAGCCAATCAGCAACCTCTTCGGTATGAAGATCCGCTTTTGAAGGATCGAACTTCATTTTCGGGACATGCAAAACGGCCTTATTGGCGTAGTCAAAAGGACTAGGCATTCGCAGTGCTGGCGTATCCAAAGGGAGACCCAATTGAGTAAAGAGGGAATCAAACCGCCCAAGGGCCGTTAGCGTTGCTGAGGTTAAAACCGCACCGTAACACTGATCCCAGAGCAGATCTTGAAGATGGTTTTGAGCGGAGACAGGGGCGCTGTGAAGTTCAATATCGCGACCCGCTTCAGACTCATGACGAACCAACCACCTTGCAACTTTATCCTCTTCATTTTCAATATCTTGCGAAAAACTTCTACACAGCCACATCATCTTCTGGACACGGCTAAACTGGGTACTTAGCGGTGGCAACCAGCGCTCCCCTACACCCTTATCGAGTGCAGACTCTTCATCTTCCATCGCCCCTTTAAGGGCATTAATAATCTTCTCTAACTGAGGATCAACCTGTGATAAAAACTGAGCCAATTCACGTGTCAGGCTAGCCAAACTGTCGGGTACCCTGCCTTGCGGGTAGCGCAACCTGCGCTCATCCACCGGGAGTGGCAAAAACTGTTCAGAGACTAGATCGTCCAGACGCTGCAAATGCCCCTGAACCACATTGAGACTGGATTGAATACGACTGATTGGATCTTGCAAAACCAATGCAGAATCCGCTTCATCCAACAGCCCTTTTAACTGACGCTCCAGGGTTTTGAAGGCCTTTTCACTCGCTTTAACTCGCATAGAGAGCGCGAAGTGGTTAGTCGCCTTATCACCCAGATGATGCGCCTCATCAAATATGTAGATTGAATCGGCCGGTTCAGGAAGAATCGCACCACCGCCTAACGCCAAGTCAGCCAGTACAAGATCGTGGTTGACCACCAAGAGATCGGTTGTCTCAATATCGGCCCTAGCACGATAAAACGGACAGGCGTTGAAATGCGCACAGCGACGATTAGTACACTGCATATGGTCTGAGGTAAGCGGCATCCAGGTCTCATCATCCAGGTTGCGCTCTAGCTCATCACGATCACCCTTCCAACGACCACTGGCAAACTCATCCAACAGGCCGCTGTACTCTTTGATCTGTTCAGGCCCCAAAACTTGGGCCAACTCATCTTCAAACAGGGCTGACTGTGAAAGATCCTGCTGATTACTAAGAAGAGACTCTAATCGGCTAACACAGAGGTAGCGCCGACGCCCTTTAGCAATTTCGTACTTAAATTCAATACCGGCGTGCTCAGCCAACTCAGGAAGATCTTTTAATAAAAGCTGCTCCTGAAGCGCAACGGTAGCGGTCGAAATGATCAGCGTTTTACCTTTAGCCTGCGCTATTGGAAGTGCGGCCAGCAGGTAAGCAATGGTTTTACCGGTGCCCGTTCCAGCCTCTACGGCGACCAGATGATTTTCACCCAGACGCTGACCCGCATCGTCCGACAAGATACCACCCAACTGCCGTGCGACCGCTGCAATCATATGCTTTTGTGCATAACGAGCCTTTAAATCGCGAGCATTTAGAAATGCGCGATAAGCTGTCTGTATGGTGGTTTGGGTCTCTTTGTTAAGCACATCGCCTCCGAATTAGTTGGCCATCATACAAAAATACTGGATATACAAACAGAAAAAACTTGACGACATTTAAAATACTGTATAAAAATACAAATACTGAATAAACAGACAGTCATTTAAATTCCAATCAGTACTGTCATAGGGGGCGTTTATGAAGCTTACAAATCGTCAAGAAGAGGTGCTTGATTGCATCCGTCGCCATATTGATGAAACAGGATTTCCACCTACACGCGTCGATATTGCTCGCGATCTAGGGTTTAAATCTGCCAATGCAGCAGAGGAGCACCTAAAGGCCTTAGCACGTAAAGGGGCCATTGAGATGATCCCTGGCACCTCTCGCGGTATCCGTATCGTCGGTGAAGAGGAGGAGCAGGAGGGCCTAGCGATCATCGGTCAGGTTGCCGCAGGTGAACCCATCCTCGCTGAACAACACATCGATGATTACTGCACCATCAGCTCAGACTTCTTTCGCCCAAGAGCAGACTACCTACTCCGTGTCCGCGGCATGAGTATGAAAGACATCGGCATTATGGATGGTGATCTCTTAGCAGTTCACCAAACACGTGAAGCACGTGAGGGTCAGATAGTCGTTGCTCGTGTCGGTGAAGACGTCACGGTAAAACGCTTCCACCGCGATGGTCACATGGTCTACTTGATAGCAGAAAACGAAGAGTTCGACCCGATTAAAGTTGATCTTCGTGAAGAGCAGTTAACCATCGAAGGCTTGGGTGTTGGCGTGATTCGTCAACAGAATGACTTTTAAAGGTAATGACCATGCTTGCTTACAATCAATTTGCACAGAATGATGCGAGTCTTAAACCACTGGTTTTGACTGAGCTGGTTCAGCATACCTCACAGGTAAATTTGAACACCATGCTTATGCCGATGCTTGCCGCATTAAGTCAAAAAGAGAGCTGGCTAGTTATGTTAGAGCCGCCAAAATCATTAACTAAGCAGGTGCTAGCGGATGCAGGCGTCGACCTTAAGAAAGTGTGGATACTTCGTCGTGATAAGCGCCATGGTTTAGACAAACTGGCTCAGCGCGCACTGCAAGCGGGAACCTGTCACACACTGATCTGCTGGCACAATGACCCTGCCGATGACGCGTTAGTCAGCCAACTGAAACGCACTCAGATCTGTAGCGACACTGAGTGTCTATTGGTACGTAAAAAAATTTAGCCTCCCCCTTTGCTGCGTTGTAGCAAAGACCCCCATAGCCGCTCTTTGAGCGGCTTTTTTATTTAGCTTGAATCAGACCCAGAACCATCATAGGCTCAATAGAGGAGTACCACTTACAAGGAGAACAGTGTGGGATCGCACAAGCCAAATCAGCAGCCGTATCAGTTAACCGACTTTCCTATCCAAACATTCGATAAGATCCGTTATGCCGATACCGATCGTCAGGGCCACGTGAATAATGCCGCATTCAGTACCTACCTAGAGACGGGCCGTGTCGAATTTCTCTACGATCCAAAAGACCCACTGGCCAATGACAATTGCGAATTTGTCATTGCCAGTCTGCATTTGAACTTTCTAGGTGAGATCACTTGGCCAGGACGTCTGGATATTGGCACCGGTGTAACTCGCGTGGGTACCAGCTCATTTGGACTCTACCAGGTGCTATTCCAAGATGATGTCTGTGTCGCGACGGCTGAGACGACCATAGTTCAGATGGATGTGAGCAGTCGAAAATCAGCCCCACTAGGGGATGCTACAAGACACTATCTAAATGATCATCTCTTTGTGAAGGGTGTTGAAACGAAAGGAATGAACTGAGCTTACCACTCTTGCGCGTTAGAGCGATGCCTCAGGATCATCGCTCGTAACTGCTCATACCAACCCTGCAACTGAGTCTCAAGTTGCTCCTCAAGGCTCGCTTCTTTCGCTAAATCTATAATTGCTATGTCAGATTGGCTAGCGCTCTCTTGCGAGGGAGGTAGGGGTTTATGAATAGCTTTGATGGCACTGATCAACTTAGACAACCAACTACCGGAATCCTGACAGAGCAGCTCCATCTCATCCAACTCACTGGAATGGATTCCCTGTTGCTTAAAAGCCTTGCTCAATTCAGAGGGTGTCGACTGGGTCAGCAGGACACGCTCACGTTCAGCCAACTCATTAAGATAGGCTTTATAGGCGCTGTCTAAATGAAACAGCGCAGCCTCTTGCAGGCCACGAAGCTTCATACGATTGGTCGATTCACCGGTCAACTCAGTGTTGATACCCACCAGCGCATATTGTGCAAACGCGAGTGTTTGATTCACACGCTGGGAGTATAGGTCAGCCATTAACGCTTCTTAGCTTTGGCTGCTTCAATTTGCCACATACCATTGGTGAAGTAAGCTCTCCAACCAGTCGCCTTACCGTCAACTTCCGTCATAAGGTACTGCTCTTTGGTTTTGCGGCTGTAACGTATTTGAGCGGGGTTACCCTGCTCATCTTGCTGAGGCCCTTCCATTAAGAAGTGATATTTAGGGTCAATCGCATTTTTATGTGGAATCAACTCTTTGACCAGAGGTGCACGGGTCTCACGATTACGTGGGAATTGGCTTGCTGCCAGGAATAGACCACTGGCTCCATCACGCAGGATGTAGGTATCGTCAACCTTCTGACACTTAAGCTCCGGCATCGGAACTGGATCCATCTTAGGCGGAGCCACTTCACCATTCTTGAGCAGCTTACGTGTGTTTTTACACTCTGAGTTGGTACAACCAAAGAACTTACCGAAACGGCCCGTTTTAAGGTGCATCTCAGCGCTACACTTATCACACTCGACTACAGGGCCTTCATAGCCCTTGATACGGTAGTTACCCTCTTCGACCTCAAAGCCGTCACAATCTGGGTTGTTACCACAGATGTGTAACTTGCGCTTCTCATCGATCAAGTAGGAGTCCATAGAGGAGCCACATTTACCACAACGGTGCTTCTCTAGAAGCAGACGTGACTCTGCCTCATCGTCTGCATCCACTGCGACAACCTCATCACCAGGAATCAGGTTGATGGTCGTTTTACAACGCTCTTTAGGTGGCAAAGCATAACCAGAGCAACCCAAGAAGACGCCCGTCGTTGCCGTACGAATCATCATTGGGCGCTGACATGCTGGACAGCTGATATCGGTCTCGGTTGGATCATTGGCACGCATGCCACCATCCGCTGATTGAGCCGCTTCCAGTTCGCCTTCAAACTGTGTGTAGAAGTTGTTAAGAAGATCCTTCCAGTTGATGTCACCATCTGCCACATCATCCAGCTTCTCTTCCATACGCGCGGTAAAGCTGAAGTCCATAAGGTCTGGGAAACTTTCAGCCAGACGATCCGTAACGATATCGCCCATTTTTTGTGCATAGAAGCGACGGTTTTGAACTTCGACGTAACCACGATCTTGAATTGTCGAGATAATCGCTGCGTAGGTGGACGGACGACCAATACCGCGCTTCTCAAGCTCTTTAACCAAACTCGCTTCTGTGTAGCGCGGTGCCGGTTTCGTAAAGTGCTGGCTAGGGTCCAAGGCTTTAAGTGTTAGTGATTCACCCACCTGCATGTCAGGTAGGATCTGATCTTCATCCGATTTACCGCGGAAGTTCATCACACGGGTGTAACCGTCGAACTGCAAGACACGACCTTTAGTGGTCAGCTCATAGGCACCCGCTTTCACTGTGACACGGGTACTTAGGTAACGAGCGGGTGTCATTTGACAGGCTAGGAATTGGTTACGAATCAGGTCGTAGAGTCGAACTGCGTCGGCATCGACACCGTTCAATGAGTCAGAGGTAACATTGACATCAGATGGACGGATCGCCTCGTGCGCCTCTTGTGCGCCCTCTTTAGAGCTATAACGAATCGGCTGAGGTGGCAGGTATTCACCACCAAACTGAGAACCAATAAACTCTCGTGCCGCTTCAACCGCCTCGTTACTCAAGTTGGTCGAGTCGGTACGCATGTAGGTAATGTAACCCGCTTCATAGAGACGCTGAGCGAGCATCATGGTCTTCTTAACACCGAAGCCTAGACGGGTGCTGGCGGCCTGTTGCAAGGTAGAGGTGATAAACGGCGCAGAGGGCTTGCTACTGGTTGGACGATCTTCACGATTAACAACCTCATAAGAGGCACTTTGCAGCGCTTTGACTGCAGCCATCGCCTGATCTTCATTGGTCGGTTTAAATGCCGCACCGGCCTGTTTAACGACCTCTAGACGAACCGCCTTATCACCTTGGGTCTGCGCATCCGCATGCAACTCCCAATACTCATCTGGAATAAAGGCACGAATTTCACGTTCACGTTCAACGACCAGGCGTACTGCAACGGATTGAACACGACCCGCCGACAGACCACGAGCGACCTTCTCCCAAAGAAGTGGAGAGACCATATAACCAACAACGCGGTCAAGAAAACGGCGCGCTTGCTGCGCATTAACACGATTTAGGTCTAGATCGCTCGGTTTTTCGAACGCTTCATTGATCGCTTTCTTGGTAATCTCGTTAAAGACAACACGACGGTAGCGTGAATCGTCACCGCCAATCGCTTCGCGAAGGTGCCATGCAATGGCCTCCCCTTCACGGTCCAAATCGGTTGCGAGATAGATCTGATCAGCGCTCTTAGCCAGTTTGCGCAGTTCATCAACGACCTTCTCTTTACCGGGAAGGATCTCATAATGAGCTGCCCAATCCTTGTTGGGATCAATCCCCATACGGGCAATAAGCTGCTCTTTCTGTTTGCGCTTTTTATGCTCAACCTTCTGCTCTGGCGAGAGTTTGCGTGTCAAAGCAGCCTGTTTAGCGCGCTCTTTAGGATCAGACTTCTGGGCACTACCACTGGTCGGCAGATCACGGATGTGACCAACGCTGGACTTAACCACGTACTGGTTACCAAGATACTTATTGATCGTCTTGGCCTTGGCTGGTGACTCCACAATTACCAGGGTTTTACCCATCTTTATCTACCTATTCAAAACTCTGTCTATTTTTACAAATACGTGGAAACTGACTTCAGCGTCAAGTGAGCATTGCAAAAAATTTATCGGCGCAACAATACAGCGCTAAAAAATAAATGCAAATAAACGCCTTAATAATAAGTGCTAAGAGAGCTGTTTAGATCAGTGAAAATCGATCAACCTCTTCCCCAGACTCTAAACGCACTTTTTCAACAAACATCTCATAGGGACGCACCCAGAGATCGAAGTTGCCATAGAGTGTTCGATAGACCACCATCAACTCTTCTGTCTCTGAGTGTCTGGCGGTTCCAATCACTTCGTAGTCATTGCCTTTATAGTGTCTGTAAATCCCTGGGGTTAACTCGCCGCTCATTAAATCATCTCCGTTAACAGTTGATTGGCCTTTTCACCTAGCTCATCCAGTGCGCCAGCCCGATCGGGTTCGCGCCAATAGAGCGTCAGGTGAATGGCGGTTGATTCAACCGCAACGACCTCTTCAGGCAACTGATCAAGCCAATCACTGAGCGCTTTCAGCTTAGTAGGACTCAAAGATCTTTCACCCTTTGCCCAGGACCAGCCCTCAGGAAGGCCATCAGCGGCCATGGCGTCGACTCGAGCCACCATCCACTCAACCCACTGCTCTTTTGCTGATCGATCCAATTTGCCACGCAGCATACGGTAAGCCGCCATATTGATAATTTCTGACTCCATCTCGCCCTTGGCTCTGGGTATCTCTAGACGCGATAGCTGCACCTGAAAACCGAGCTTGCGTGCCTCTAGTCTGAGCTTAGATTGGAAGCGCTGACGAGGACTTGGCATGACCCACATCATAGAACCGATCAAAGAGAGCATGATCAGAACAATAATTGCCCACTTCATATGTTAAAAACCTTCTTGTCTGCTATTAATAGTAGTAGGGACTAAACAGGGAGAATCACCATGAGTCACTACAATCGTATTCTTGTTGCCATCGACCTTTCTGAAGAGTCTGGTGTTGTGCTTGAAAGAGCCAAACTGCTAGCCGAACAGAATCAAGCTGAGCTCAATCTGATTCATGTGGTCGAGATTGTCAGCTACGCCTATGGCGGTGAGATCCCTGTCGACATTGCCGACATCCAAACTCAAATTGAGAACCACGCCGAGTCTAAACTGAGCGCCCTTGCCACCAGCCTTGGCTACCCTATTAATAAAGCGATTGTCGCAACGGGCAACACTGGTTCAGAGATTCATGCCGTCGCGAAAGATCTTAAAACTGATCTCATCGTGATTGGCTCTCACGGTCGCCATGGTCTATCGCTGTTACTTGGGTCCACCTCCAATGGCGTTCTGCACGGCGCAGAGTGCGATATTCTGGCCGTACGATTGGGGCATTAACCCTCAGCCATCGCCTCTAACTCCATCCAGCGCTCCATCTGCGTCTCCAACTGGGCTTCTAGAGTGCTTAACTTTTCAAGTTCAGCGGTGACCTCTTCATGAGGTCGCTGATAAAAGTCCGCTGAACCACAAACGGCCTGCTGCGCTTCAACGGCCGCTTCAGTCTGCTCCATCTGTTCTGGAAGCATGTCCAACTCTCGCTGCAGTTTATAGGAGAGTTTAACGGGCTTTTTAGCCTCTGCAGCCTCTTTTTTAGCCGGTTTAGCTGGCTCAGATTTTGGTACAACACTCTGAGTCACTACATTTTTAGGTCGCTGACGTAACCAGTCGTGGTAACCGCCCACATATTCACGAATGACACCCTCACCCTCAAACGCAAGCGTGCTGGTGACGATGTTATCGAGGAATTGACGATCATGGCTCACCAACAAAAGCGTCCCTTGATAGTCGAGCAGAATCTCTTCGAGCAGCTCCAGTGTCTCGACATCCAAGTCATTGGTCGGCTCATCGAGCACCAACAGGTTCGAGGGCTGACTGAACAACTTAGCCAACATCACGCGGTTAGTCTCGCCGCCGGACAGGGCTTTAACCGGTGTGCGCGCACGCTCTGGTGTGAACAGGAAATCTTGAAGATAACTGATGATATGACGTGATCGACCGTTAATATCGATACTTTCACGACCGCCTGAGACGTTATCGATGATGCTCTTCTCGGGGTCCACTTGGCCACGCAGCTGATCGAAATAACCCACCACCAGTTGGCTACCAAGGCGCACATCCCCCTGATCCGGAGCCTGCTCCCCTAAAATCAACTTAAGCAGCGAACTCTTACCAATACCGTTCGGACCAATCAGACCGATGCGATCGCCTCTCTGAATACGCACTGACAGATCCTTAACGACTGGCTGTCCCGCATAACTCAGTGAGACATTTTGTAGCTCGGCCACCAACTTACCCGAGCGAACCGCCTCTTCCACATCGAACTTGGCTTTACCCTGACGTTCACGGCGTTCGGATCGCTCAACACGCAGCTGCTTCAGAGCACGAACACGTCCCTCGTTACGGGTACGACGAGCTTTGATGCCTTGACGTATCCACGCCTCTTCCTGCGCCAATTTTTTATCAAACAGAGCGGCCTGCTTGGCCTCCTCCTCGAGCAATTTCTCTTTTTGCGTAAGGTAGGTTGCATAACTGCCTGGAAAGTCGACCAACTGACCTCGGTCTAACTCAATAATACGGGTTGCTAAACGCTCGACTAGAGCACGGTCGTGCGAGATAAATAGAAGCCCGCCTTTGTAAGCGGCTAATACCTCTTCTAACCACTCGATGGTCTCAATATCCAAGTGGTTGGTTGGCTCATCCAGCAGCAACAGATCAGGGCTTTGAACCAGTGCAGCCCCTAAGGCAGCTCGACGGCGCCAGCCACCTGAGAGTTCAGACATCAGCTTTTCGCCAGGTAGCTGAAGTTGACTAAGAATACGATCCACACGCGTCTCAAGTGACCAAGCATCACGGGCTTCCAGATCATGCTGAAGACGCTCCAACTCATCGAGCGAAGCATTACTGTTAGCCAGTAATGTCTCGTAGCGATCTCGCAACTCAACCAGATCAGCCAAACCTGCTTCTACAACACTGCGAACCGATCGTTCATCGGCCGCGGGTAGGCTCTGTGGTAACTGAGCAATTCGAGCGGTTGGGCTGCGCCAAATGACACCGCTATCAACGTCCATTTCACCCGAAACGATTTTTAGTAGGGTTGATTTACCCGTACCGTTAATACCGACCAGCGCTACTCGCTCACCCGCCTCAATTTGCAGGTTTGCGTTGTCTAAAATTGCTCGGGTACCAAAGGCCAGAGAGACCTGATCAAATCGAATAAATGCCATGTGAGTCGCTTAATTGTAAAACTGGTCGCGTAGTTTAACTCAGTTGCTAAAAATTAACCTGACAAGGGGTGAAATTTTTGCAGATTTAAACCATAGTTAGTGCAGAGACTTATTTGAGTGCGAGCTTTGTTAACAACGAATAAATTGAACAAATACTTAGCCCCCATTCTCTTTAGCACTTTTGCCATCAGCATAGAATCAATGGCCAAAGGTAAAGAGAGTGCAGAGCAACTCGCATTTCTAAAAGCCGAGAGACTCGCCAAACTGGGTCGCTTAGATCTTGATGACCCCGCCGCTAAACAGCTCGAGTCTTACCCCCTCTACCCCTACCTAGTCTTCAATCAGTACAGTGCCGAACTGAATCGACTCAAGCCAGAGGATATTCAACAGTTTGCCAACCGGTACCCTGATTCACACTTAGAGGGGCTATTGCGTTTCAACTACACAGAGCATCTAGGGGAAAAGAGAGATTGGGGGGCATTCCTCAGCCACTACACTGAGATCGACTCCCCTAATACTGAGATGCAGTGCCGCTATGCCGAAGCTCTCTATCGACAAAAGCGCACAACTGAAGCCTCTAAACTTGCGGCATCACTCTGGAGTGTGGGCCGCTCTCAGCCAGACAGTTGTGATGATCTATTCAGACTGTTTAGAGCCAATGGTGATCTGACCAGCGATGTCGCACTCAAACGGGTTCTCAATGCGTTGGATGCCAACAAATGGGGACTGTCGGGTTATGCGCTGCGCTTTGTTAAGTCAGAGTCTGATCGTCGCATTGCTGATGCGGCTCGATCGGTCTATCGATCACCCTTTAAAGTCCTTCGAATGGGCAGCGGTTACTCAGCTAAGCAGCTCGCCAAAATTCAACGCATTGCGATTGAACGTGCGTATCGTCACGACCCATATGAAGCGTTAAATCTGTTGCTAAAACTGGGCAAAGGATTTGATCTGAGTCTGGCGGATAATTTACAAGAGCTCACGCGTGTTGGTGTAAGGGTCGCTAAGGAGCTTGATGCACATGATCGAATCAAACTCGCCAAGCTTGATCCAACCTTTGCCAGTGCTGAACTCACTGAATGGCGCATACGCTTAGCCCTGCTTGAACAGGACTGGCAAGAGGTCGCCACCCTGATTGCTAAGCTCCCTAAAGAGCTGCAAGACTCCCCTCGTTGGCAATATTGGCTAGCCGCACTCCCCAATAATCCATTGCGCACAGAAATATTAAATACACTGCGTACCAAGCGCAGTTTTTACGGATTTCTAGCAGCTGATCATCTTGGGCAACCCGCTGATTTGAATCATGAACCGATCACGCTTGATCCAACCCTGCTAGCTAAATTAAGAGACTCCAAACACTACCTGCGCATTAAAGAGCTGACAGCGCTTGATCGCTATACAGTCTCACGATCTGAGTTTAATCGTTGGATAGAGACGATGTCTTCGAATGAGATCCAACACGCCGCGCACTTGATGAATGAGCTAGGTTGGTACCAACAGGGAATTCTAGCCGCCGCTTACCATGAGTTTTGGAATGATATGGACCTTCGCTTCCCAGAGGGGTTTGAGAGTCTCTTTATCAAACATGCCAATAAGCGAAATATAGACCCTATCTGGGCACAGGCCCTAGCTCGACAGGAGAGCGCCCTATTCCCCTGGGCTCGATCCAGTGTTGGTGCTAGAGGGCTCATGCAGCTGATGCCCAGAACAGCTAAGCGAACTGCCAAAGCAATCAAGGTGAAGTATAAAAGTAGTAACCGCCTCTACGATCCTGATTTCAATGTACAGCTAGGTACAGCTTACCTAGCGCAGATGTATCGTCAATTTGATAAAAATCGAATCTATGCAACGGCGGCCTATAATGCGGGGCCTCACCGTGTCAGCCGTTGGCTGAAGGGCCGTGAGAATTTGCCGTTGGAGATATTCATAGAGCTCATCCCCTTTGATGAGACCCGTACCTATGTGCAGAATGTTCTCAGCTTCTCTGTCATCTACGCACAGCGTAAGGGCCAAACACGACAGATGCTAACACCGACCGAACAGGCCCTACTGGCCCTCAACTGATCTGATAAACTGTGCCAACTGCTCAGCATCAAACGGCCAATCCAGTGACTGCTTAGATTGAGGATCGACCAAGACCGGTATCCGGGTGGCATATTGATTCATCAACTCGTCATCAAAGGCTATATCGACCAGATCCACTTCATACTTTGACGGATCAATACCAGAGACCAACAGAGGGAGTGCTTGATCACACAGATGGCAACCCTCTGTCGTCATTAATTCCAACAATTTCACGATTTAAAAATCCCTTAACATTAAAGCCATAGAGTAAGACTAACCTCTAACTTGTTCCCTACGAATCTTGGGGTTATTCTACGATAATATTTTGCGGTGCAACATTGACTGCATTAAACGTCATTCACACTGGAGTTTTACCATGGCGACTAAAGGTAACGGACCGACCGATCCTCAAGAGTTCATCAATTACGTAAGCCAAGAGACAAGCAAGATGCTTGAAAACTTCTCTGGCAAGGGTGCTGAGGATATGTTCTCTCAATTCACCAAGTCATGGACAGAACTTGCGACGCGTTCACTGCAAGATCCAACCTTGTGGATGCGTGCAATCGCCGATTACCAAACCGCGCAGTTTAACCTATGGCGCAACTTGTTAACCGGTAATACTACTGAAGCACCGGTTGCTGAGCCAGAGCGTGGCGATCGTCGTTTCCAGGCTGAAGAGTGGTCAACTAATCCTATTTACGACTACATCAAGCAGTCTTACCTACTGAGCTCTAAGATGCTGACTCAGATGGCTGAGAGCGCGAACCTATCGGATCAAGATCAGAACAAATTGGAGTTCTACACTCGCCAGTTCATCGATGCGATGTCGCCAACTAACTTTGCAGCAACTAACCCTGAAGTTCTGCAACAGGCGCTTGATACTAAGGGTCAGTCACTGCTCGATGGTATGAAAAATCTACTAGCCGACTTTGAGAAAGGTCGCATCTCAATGACTGATGAGAGCGCGTTTACGCTGGGCGAAAACCTTGCGACAACCGAAGGCTCTGTTATCTTCCAGAACGATGTCATTCAGCTGATTCACTACAAGCCAGAGGGTGAACAGGTTTACACTCGCCCGACTCTGATCATTCCACCGAGCATCAACAAGTTCTACATCCTTGATCTTCAGCCACACAACTCATTTGTTAAGTACTGTGTTGAACAGGGCCAAAACACCTTCCTAGTCTCTTGGCGCAACCCAACCTCTGAACAGTCAAACCTTAGCTGGGATGATCTTGTGTCAGAAGGTATCTTCGAAGCCGTTCGTGTGACCAAAGAGGTCTCAGGCAGCGATAAGATCAACACGGTGAGCTGGTGTGTCGGTGGCACATTAACAGCAACTGCACTGGCGGTTATGGCGAAGCGTAAAGATACCAGCATCGCAAGCGCAACCTTCCTAACAACACTGACAGACTTCTCTGATCCAGGTGATCTCTGCGTCTTCATTGATGACTACCAAGTCAAACAGTTGGAGCAGAAAGTGAGCCAAGCAGGCTTCCTAAACGGACGCGAACTGGCGACGTCGTTCAACATGTTGCGCTCGAACGATCTCATCTGGTCTTACGTTGTTAACAACTACCTAAAAGGTCAGACACCACCGCCGTTTGATATCCTCTACTGGAACTCGGACAGCACTAACCTTCCAGCGGCCATGTACACCTACTACATCAATAAGATGTACCTAGAGAACAAACTGGTTGAGCCGAATGCACTGGAGATCTGTGGTGAGAAGATCGATCTAGGCGAGATCAAAATCCCTTGTTACTTCCTTTCGACCATTGAAGACCACATTGCACCTTGGAAAGCGACCTTCAAAGCGACAGAGACCTTTGGTTCAGAGATCGAGTTCGTCCTTGGCGCAAGCGGTCACGTTGCCGGCGTAATCAACCCAGCTTCTAAAAACCGTCGCAACTACTGGGTTAAAGGTGAACAGGGCCAAGGCGCTGACCACTGGTTTGAAACCTCTGAAAAAGTTGAAGGCTCTTGGTGGCCAAACTGGGCTGAGTGGGTTCGTCGTCGTGCTGGTAAAAAAGTGGATGCACCTAAAACTCTTGGCAGCAAAGAGAACAAACCGATTGAAGCTGCGCCTGGTAGCTATGTAAAAGTTCGTATCGATTAATCTTCCAAATCGATGTAAAAAACCGGACACTGTGTGCCCGGTTTTTTTATGTGTGACTGAAACGATCAGGAGATCAACATGGATAACTTTTTTGATAAGGGTTTAGAGATGCGTCGCAGCACACTGGGTGCTGAATACGTTGATAAAAACCTAGCCGCTGCTGATGACTTTAACCGTCCCTTTCAGGAGGCGATGACCGCTTGGTGCTGGGGTTTCGGTTGGGGCGATGATGCCATTGATCCCAAAACACGTTCGTTAATGAATTTAGCGATGCTCGGCGCCATGGGCAAAAGTCACGAATGGGCTACCCACTGCAAGGGCGCATTGAATAATGGTTGCAGTGTTGACGAGATTCGAGCAGCCATTCATGCCGTCGGCATCTATGCCGGCGTGCCTGCCGCCGTTGAGTGCTTTCGTATTGCACGGACAGTGCTTGAGGAGGCGGGAGAGCTTTAAGCGCCCCTTATACGAAAACTAGCATGTCATTTTTTCCGCCCAACTCCAGAGTAGAGATCAAGCAGCTACTCCACCTTGCTTGGCCCATGCTGCTGGCTCAGTCCTCGCAAACAGCGATGAGTCTATCCGATACTCTGATGGCCTCTTGGGCGGGCGCTGAAGAGCTAGCAGCTATTGCTCTGGGGTCAAGTATATGGACGCCACTCTCGCTATCCTTGGCAGGCGCTATGATGGCATTGACCCCTATCGTGGCACATCATGTTGGTGGAAAACGTGAGGAGGAGACCGCCTCAGAACTGTTTAACAACCTTCTGATCACACTTGCGATCGGCGTGCTCAGCTGGCTCTTCATCAATGGCGCCTCTGACTGGATTCTTACCCTACTGTCTGTAGAACCGGCTCTTAAATCCACTGCCAATGACTATCTGTTTGCGATCAGCTGGGGCATACCAGGCATGCTGCTCTATCAATCGATCAGGGCGTTCGCTGAGGGACATGGGCAGACAAAAATTGTCATGAAAATAGGCATCAGCGCTGTACTGCTCAATCTACCTCTTAACTATATTTTCATCTTCGGCAAACTGGGTATGCCTGAAATGGGCGGCGTGGGCTGTGGATGGGCGACAACGATTGTATTCTGGTACATGTTCATAGCCGGTGCTGCTTATCTGATCTACAGCCGCTATTTCAAACCGTTGAACCTCTTCAAACAGACCCTCAAACCGAACAGAGAGAAGATCAAACATCAGCTCTCTATTGGCATACCGATTGCCGCGAGCCTTGGTGTTGAGACCACCATGTTCTGCCTGATTGCGCTCTTTTTGGCCGATTACGGTGCAACGGTGATCTCTGCTCACCAGATCACACTCTCGATATCGAGCCTGATCTTTATGATGCCGCTCTCACTCTGCTTGGCCGTCACCATTAGGGTTGGCCAGCTCAATGGCGCTAAACGCTTTGCTGACGCCCAGCAAGTAGGATTCCTGGGACTGCGCATCGCCCTTTTGATAGCCTGCTTCAGCTCAACGATTCTGTTTATCCTGTCCGATGGCATTGCTGCACTCTTCTCTAAAGATGCTGAACTCATCGCCATCGCCTCAACCCTGCTTAGCTACGCTGCACTCTACCAATTCTCCGATGCGCTCCAGCTGACCGCGAATGGCGCACTGCGCGGATACAAAGATACTCGAATCCCACTGCTGATCGCGTTTATCGCTTACTGGATACTTGGGCTACCCAGCGGTTACCTCATTGCCGAGTATTTAGAGATGGGGGCTGTTGGTTACTGGTTAGGCATACTCATCGGCTTAAGCTTTGCCGCCGTACTACTGATAAAACGACTCTATAAGCTATCCAATGAAGCACTGGTTAACCCTCCTAATTTCAACTAGTTTTATCGCGGGCTGTATCGATACCGATCCAGCCCAGTCACTGATTGAGACCTATGCCGAGCGTACCAGTCGAGCCATAGATATCGATTTTGATCTTCAGCTGAGCAAAACTTCTGAGCTCTACCCTATTCTTCCGGATCGAAGAGAGCGAACTGAAACCCTGACACCCATTACCGAAGGCCTGATCGATGTTCTCGATCTTAAGCAGTGTGGGCTGATCAATCTAATCGCACAGAGAAACACCAGCCTTGGCAAATTGGCCGGTGGATCACAACGACTGATTTACGAACTGGAGTTCATCCCTAAATTACGCAGCTGTCAGAAGCTGCTCACAGGCAACAGTAGTCAAACTGAAGTGTTAGCGCGTGTTCAAGAGATCAATCAGATCAAGAACGATAACTGGCCAAAGCAGATATGGAACAGTCTATACAGTAGCCCAGAGATGGAACAACACTTCTCACTGGGGGCTGCACCGCTGCCACCCGATGCAGACTACTCAACCTCAGAGTTAATGCTGACAATGCAGCGCTTTGCTGAGATCGCTGAAACCCAAAACAATAGAGACTGGCAAACACCCTCTTTTGCCAATGAGCTGGAGCGTGACTACGAAACGCTCTATCGATCCAATTTCGGATCAGAGTGGCTCGCCAGTATGGCACTGTTAACTCAGGTTTTAGAGCAGACCTCAGAAGCGATTAACCAAAGAATCAATGACAGACCGATCTGCTTTAATCAGAGGCAAAACCAGAAGTCAGAGATACTCTGGAACGTCTTTATGAAGTTTTACGTCAACAGTTTGCAACCCTACATCGCTCAGGTTGAACGTACAGGCCGCCAATGGAGTAACCTTCATCAAGCCATCATCGCGTCACTCAACCTCCCTCAAAGCCGATGGCTAGACACCTATACCCATCCCGAAGGAGAGGTCTGGTCTAGGTATCTAAAAGCTCGAGAGAACCACACCCAATCTTGGCAGAATATTTTGGATCAGTGTGGACTTCGTCCGGGTAATCAGAACTGAATTAACCCACCCACTGCTGCAGCTGGCTGATGTTCATTGCGCCCGACTGACGCTTGACCTCTTTACCACCCTCAAAACGGACAACGGTTGGTAGGCTTCTGATGTTATAGCGAGCGGCCAACTGTTGATTGGCTTCGGTATCAACTTTAACGAAGCGCACGTTTGGTTCAGTGCGTTTTGCCACTTCGGCAAACGCCGGTGCCATCATTCGACAGGGTCCACACCAACCTGCCCAGAAGTCAACAATGACGGGAATATCCGTATTGCGAATAAACTTAGCGAAATTCTCTTCGCTCAGGGCGATCGGTTGCTGAGTAAAGATCGCTTTTCGGCATTTACCGCAGGCAGGCCCTCTATCGAGCTTATCTTTAGGCACTCGATTGGTTGCTAAACAGTGTGGGCAGCTGAGATTGACTGATTGACTCATAACGTCTCCTATATCATTAATTACTAATATATAGGCGGAAATTCAGAGTTCAAGGGGAGAGAAAAACAGAGCAGCGAGATCCGCTGCCCTGCTCGAACGATTAGAACTTCTTAACGAGAGCTTCTAGTTTAGAGGTAAGACGCTCCTCTTTTTGAGCAACGCGTTGTTGTTTACGAGCCTCTTGATGGCGCTCTTTACGGCGCTGCTTGTATTCGTCTAGCTTAGCTTTAGCATGCTTTTCATCTTCAGCAGTCACTTCAGCTACTTCAGCACCGGTCAAATCGACACGCTGAGCGCCAACAACCATTGACTGAAGGTAACGTGGGTTACGAACATAAGTCGCTAGCGCACGCTTAATCTTACCGCGACTTACTTTTTCATCCGCCACTAAGTCCTCTTGAATACCAATTTTCAGAGGCTTGGGTTCTTCCAGGCTAAATGTGTTGGGGTAAGCGGCAATAAGCAGTTCGACTGCGGCTTGGTTAGCTTCACGGTTTTTATTGCGAGGCTTAGCTGTGTTCTGTTCTGTCACTGTTTTATTCTCTTGAAGTTGACGAGGTTCAGTTCGATCAACTTGTTGTTCAACTCTGATTAAAATCTCTTCTGCCTCTTGCAGAAGGCGCTCTGTATCAGAGGCTATCTGTTGAATGATTTTACTCATCCACCTTTCCGTATTCGATAGATGAAAAGATCATCCTTCACTTCATGACTGACCAACTCGTGCCCTAAGAAGTTACAAAACTTTGGGATATCACGCTCTGTAGAGGGGTCCGTCGCGATCACTTCAAAGAGATCACCCGTTTGAAGTTGAGCAATTTTACCATGCAACATCATCACTGGCTCTGGGCAGTAGAGGCCGCGCGCATCCAGCTGTTCAATGGGTTTTTCAATGCTCATTGCACTATCCTTTCAATCAAGTCGCGCATTGTCGCAAATAGTTTTTAAAAACTCCAACGAGTTTAAGCCCGATTCACCTTTACCTAGACAAATCCGAGCGTTATTCTCAAGGTATAACAAGTAGTTAGAGGACAAATCGATGATCAAGGTTTTTATAAACCGTAAGGTTCCTGCCGAACTAGAGCCACAATACACGGCCATTGCTAAAGAGACTCTGCAAGCTTCTATGCGCTCACCAGGCTTTATCAAAGGTGAGGTCATGCATGACATCAATGATCCAGAGCACCGATTAGTCATTGCCACCTACAGTACACTGGCTGACTGGGAGCGTTGGTATCAATCTCAGGAACGCCTTGAGCTGATGAACAAACTCCGCCCTATGTTAGAGCGTGACGAGCTGATCAAAATCTACGAGCACTAATTAGACGTCTAACTCCAGGTAGCAAGTGATCTCTTCACGGTCGTGGTAGAGATGCTTGCTTACCAGACGGTAGGGTTTTTCATGTTCCTGAAGAATCATCTCCAACTGCTCTATTCGATCTGATACTTCAATGTAGCGCTTTTTCATTGGCAACTTTAAGTTGAAGATCAAACGATCAGCCCAACCATTAATGGCCCACTTTGCCATCAACTCAATGACACGTGTCGGTTTATCAACGACATCACACACCATCAGATCCACTGGCTTGGCAGGCGCAAAGGTAAAGGCATCCTCGCGTTGGTGATCAACCTGACCGGTCTCCATTAGATCACCCTTCATGGGCCCATTATCAACCGCTGTGACAAACATGCCGCGTTTAACCAGCTGATAGGTCCAGCCACCGGGGGCCGCCCCCAAATCGACTGCTTTCATACCGCGCTGCAACCGCTCATCCCAGGCTTTTTGTGGGATAAAGTAGTGCCACGCCTCTTCAAGTTTTAATGTAGAGCGGCTCGGTGCATCGGCTGGGAATTTAAGTCGCTTAATCCCCTGCTCCCATTTGGAACTGTTATTGATCGGACTGACACCGACCCAAATCTGATTATTTTCGAGCAGGAAGATATGTAGCCGATATTCAGCCTTTGATTTTCTTGGAAGTAAAAGATCCTGCTGTCGTAAAAAGCCTGCTGCAGCACTACCGAGTTTTTTAGCCAAACCATTAAGGTTGCGGCCATCAGTAGTATCCGCACTCTCAACCAACAACTCAGAGGCTTTGGGCAGCTTAGCAACCGCTTCACTTATGGGTGTTAGGCGATCTTTTGACGAAACGCCCTGCAGCATTGGCTCACAGGCGATCCATTGGCGCGCAAAGATGAGATCGCGAAAGCGCAGCTTACTCATCAACTGCAGCGCGTTGTGAGGAGGGTTGATCACAAACTCTATATAACCCGCCAAATCATCAAACTTCGGATAACCGTAAACTCCAGCCTCCGCAGCTTTTACTGATATTTCACTGGCGGCCTCACTCTCAAAGCCACTGCGACAATAGATAATAATGTGATTCAAAGGAACCTCTCCCTAAAACAGAGGCGACAGTTTAACGAGTTAGCCGTCGTAATAGCAAAAATCAGTCACTTTTATGAAAATTGATACATATCAAAAAAGCGTTATTTTTGATGAATCAACAAATTGACTAAAATCGAACAAATAATAAACAGATATATAGTTTGAACCAATCGTAATAAACAATTAAATCAATAAATATCAGTAACTTATACTAACCAAGAATCATATCCGCCTTTTTAAAATTCACGACAACCGACTTATTAGATAATACTAATGGATAGCTACAACGCCCTATTTAGGGGCGTTTTGCATTGAAAAATCTTGCCCCATAACTGATAATTCGCAACGGTTTCAAAAACTATCAATTCACTTAGCTTTGATGAGAGCATGAAATGAGCACTGCAACAGCAAACACGACTTACAACTACAAAGTTGTACGCCAGTTCGCCATCATGACTGTAGTCTGGGGCATAGTTGGTATGACGATGGGTGTACTCATCGCCGCACAACTAGTCTGGCCGGCACTTAACTTCGACACTGCATGGTTCTCTTTCGGACGTCTTCGTCCGTTGCACACCAACGCAGTAATCTTCGCCTTTGGCGGATGTGCACTATTTGCAACGTCTTACTACGTTGTACAGCGCACCTGTCAGACGCGTCTAATCTCTGACGGTTTAGCATCGTTCACTTTCTGGGGTTGGCAAGCAGTCATCGTCGCAGCAGCAATCACGCTGCCGATGGGTCTGACAACCACTAAAGAGTACGCTGAACTTGAATGGCCTATCGATATCTTGATCGCGGTTGTATGGATCTCATACGCAATCGTCTTCCTAGGTACCGTTAAGAACCGTAAAACGTCGCACATCTACGTGGGCAACTGGTTCTACATGGCATTTATTATCACTGTTGCAGTGCTTCACATCGTTAACAGCATCTCTATGCCTGTTACACTTTGGAAGTCTTACTCAGTCTACCCTGGCGTTGTCGACGCGATGGTACAGTGGTGGTACGGACACAACGCAGTAGGCTTCTTCCTAACGGCAGGCTTCCTAGGCATGATGTACTACTTCGTACCTAAGCAAGCAGAGCGTCCAATCTACTCATACCGTCTATCGATCGTTCACTTCTGGGCACTGATCGCAACGTACATGTGGGCTGGTGGTCACCACCTACACTACTCTGCGCTTCCAGACTGGACTCAGTCAGTGGGTATGGTTATGTCTTTGATCCTTCTTGCACCTTCTTGGGGCGGTATGATCAACGGTATGATGACGCTATCTGGCGCTTGGCATAAGCTTCGCACAGACCCAGTTCTTCGCTTCCTTGTTGTCTCTCTATCCTTCTACGGTATGTCAACATTCGAAGGCCCAATGATGGCAATCAAGACAGTCAACGCACTGTCACACAACACTGACTGGACTATCGGCCACGTACACGCTGGTGCTCTAGGTTGGGTTGCAATGATCTCTATCGGCGCGGTTTACCACATGATTCCTAAGCTGTTTGGTAAGGCTCAGATGTACAGCGTCGGCCTAATCAACACTCACTTCTGGTTGGCAACAATCGGTACAGTTCTTTACATCTGTGCAATGTGGGTTAACGGTATCCTACAGGGTCTAATGTGGCGCGCAGTTAACGAAGACGGCACGCTTACTTACAGCTTCGTAGAAGCGCTAGAAGCGAGCCACCCAGGTTACTTTGTACGTTTCCTAGGCGGTGTCTTCTTCGTAACCGGTATGCTTCTAATGGCTTACAACGTATGGCAGACCGTACGTGCAGGCAGCACAGTAGCTAAAGCTGAAAACCCAGATCCATCAGCAGCTACTGCGTAATTAGTACCGGAGACATTAAGATGATTAAACACGATACTATTGAAAAGAACGTCGGCCTCCTTGCCCTACTGATCATCATCGTGATCAGTGGTGGTGGTTTGGCTGAGATCGTACCTCTGTTCTTCCAGAGCTCTACGACTAAGCCAATCGAAGGTCTTCGCACCTACTCAGCTCTAGAGCTTGAAGGTCGCGATATCTACATCCGTGAAGGCTGTCACGTATGTCACACTCAGATGATCCGTCCTTTCCGTGCGGAGACTGAGCGTTACGGTCACTTCTCTACTGCTAACGAGCACGTTTACGAGCACCCATTCCTTTGGGGTTCTAAGCGTACAGGTCCAGACCTAGCTCGTGTCGGCGGTCGTTACTCAGATGACTGGCAGCGTGCTCACCTATACAACCCACGTGACGTTGTACCTGAATCAAAAATGCCATCTTACCCTTGGCTGTTCGAACAGAAGCTAACGGGTAAAGATACGGCTGCGAAGATGGAAGCTCTTCGTAAGCTAGGCGTTCCATTTGACGATGCAACAATCGCTTCAGCGCGTGAAAACGTAGAAGGCAAATATGAGATCGATGCTCTAGTTGCTTACCTACAAGCGCTAGGCAAGATGCATACTGTGTACAACAACAAGCGGTAATTAATAGTGAGCTACGACGTCTACGGTCCATACATTCCAGTAGTGATGCTGGTAACGTTTCTGGCCCTGTTCATCTGGGTACTGAATCCGAAAAACCGCAAACGGTTTGACGATGCAGCCAACCTCCCCTTCCAGGACGAGGAGATTGATGAACGCACCAGAAAAACTGACAAAGACGTCGAGTAAGGAGTAGAAAGATGAGTGCTTTTTGGAGCGCATGGATCACAGTCATCACTCTAGCCGTTATTATCGGCTGTACTTGGCTGCTTCTAGCAACGCGCAAAAGTGAAACACACAAAGAAACAACTGAAGCGACTACGGGCCACGAATTCGATGGCATCGAAGAGCTTGATAACCCACTACCACGCTGGTGGTTCCAACTATTCATTGGTACGGTTATCTTCTCACTCGGTTACCTAGCGCTTTACCCAGGTCTTGGTAACTTCAAGGGCCTTCTTGGTTGGACGTCGGCTAACCAGTGGGAAGAGGAAGTGGCACACGCAGAAGAGGTCTACAAACCTGTTTTCGCTAAATACGCTTCGCTATCAATTGAAGAGCTAAACCAACCAGGTAACGAAGCAGGCCTTAAAATGGGTCAGCGCATGTTTGCCAACAACTGTTCTGTTTGTCACGGTACTGGCGGTCAGGGTGCTTACGGCTTCCCTAACCTAACCGACAAAGATTGGTTGTACGGTGGCGAGCCACAAACCATTATGATGTCTATCGTCAATGGTCGTCGTGGTGCGATGCCTGCTTGGGGTGCGGTACTGGGTGAAGATGGTGTTCAAGACGTGACTAACTACGTGCTTAGCATCAGCGGCAACGAACACGACGCAGCAGCCGCTGAACGTGGTCAAGCACAATACAACACTCTGTGTGCGGCATGTCACATGCCAACAGGTAAAGGTATGGCGGCACTGGGTGCACCAAACCTAACTGATGACACTTGGCTATACGGCGGCAAGTTTGAGCAGATCGCTCACACTATCCGAGCTGGCCGTGCAGGCGTAATGCCAGCGCACAAAGATCTTCTTTCAGAAGATAAGATCAAACTGATCTCTGCATACGTCTACAGCTTGTCTAACAACTAATAGACCCCCTGCAGAAGAAAAGGCGACCTGATATATATCAAGTCGCCTTTTTTTTATTCCATTTATAATAGACAATCAAATCAAGTCATATAAGCACAGGCGAGTTGCATGTCTAATATCCCAGTTAAAGATGTCACCCCAAAAAAGGGCTCTGGCGCTACTGAAACCTACGATCTGTACGCGAAGCGTGAAGAGATCTACGTCAAGTACACGACCGGCCTATTCAAGAATCTACGAAACATCTCAAGTGCGATCATGCTGCTGATGTTCTACGGTTTCTCTTGGATCCAATACGATGGCAAACAGGCCGTGCTATTTGATCTGCCAAACCGCCAGTTCCATGTCTTTAACTTCACGTTTTGGCCACAAGATTTCATGCTGCTTTCGTGGCTGCTGATCATTCTGGCCTTCACCCTCTTCTTTGTTACGGTGTTTGCCGGTCGTCTCTGGTGTGGCTATGCCTGCCCACAGTTTGTCTGGACTTGGTTGTTCATTCGTATCGAGCAACTAACTGAGGGTGATCGCAACGCTCGCATGAAGCTGGACAAAGCGCCTTGGAGTGCGAACAAGGTTCTGCGCAAACTGGCTAAGCACCTTATCTGGCTTGCTATAGGTGCCGTTTCAGCCGTTGCATTTGTTGGCTATTTCTCACCGGTACGCGAACTGGTTCCAAACATTCTGAGCTTCAATCTTGGACCTTGGGAACTTTGGTGGTTGGCGTTCTTTACGGTTGGTACCTACGGTGCGGCTGGCTGGTTACGCGAACAGGTCTGTATCTACATGTGCCCATACGCTCGTTTCCAGAGTGTTATGTTTGACCAAGATACCTTGATCATCTCTTACGATGAGAAACGCGGTGAGAATCGTGGTGCTCGTAAACGCCACATCGATCACAAGGCTGAAGGCCTGGGTGACTGTATCGACTGTGGTCACTGTGTGCACGTCTGCCCTGTCGGTATCGATATCCGTGATGGTCTTCAGTATGAGTGTGTCGCTTGTGGTGCCTGTGTCGATGCCTGTGACAACATCATGGAGAAGATGGGCTATGAGAAAGGTCTGGTTCGCTACACCACCGAGCATGAGCTTAACGGTAAAAAAACCCATATCTTCCGCCCTCGCTTGATCGGTTACTTCGTCGCGATCTGTGCCATGTTCATCGCCTTCAGTTATGTACTCTTTACACGAGTGCCGCTTGAGGTGGACGTTATTCGTGAACGCGGTCAGCTCTACAGCACTACTAATGATGGGTTGATCCGTAACACCTACACACTAAAACTGGCAAACAAATCACAACGTGATTACCAGTACGAGATCCGTGTTGAAGGGTTAGAGGATGCCATCATCAATGGTGATACCGTTGTAAACGTAGCCGTTGGTGAACTACTCGATCACAACCTGTCGATCATTCTGGATCCTCGCGCTATGGAGCGAGCAAACTATGAGATCGATTTTATCGTAACAGCGACTGATGGCTCAGGCGTTGAAGCTGAATCAGAAAGTCGTTTCATAGGTCCTGCGCCTAAGCGTTAAGACAGTGTCACAGAGAATCTGTGATATACTCGCGCGCGGATATTCTTAGGGATATCCGCGCTTTATTTTAGTCACTATTTTGAGGTTTACATGACTGAACAGACTCACGACATTGGCCCTTGGTACAAGCAGAAATGGCTATGGTTTGTATTGGCGCCGTTGATCGCTGTGGTTATCTATGGAACAACCTTCCTCTATCTTGCTATTACGACTATGGATGGCGTGGTTAAAGACGATTACTACAAAGAGGCACGTGGTACTAATGTCGACACCAGCCGTTCAGATGAAGCGGATCGCTTAGGCATTCATGGTGAAGTATTGTTGGACACACTGACCGGTGATATTCGCTTGGATCTTAAATCGAACAGTTTTTTGGGTGATCAACTATCCGTTGACCTGGTTCACCCTACCCACCAGAAGTATGATCAAAGCCTAACGGTTCGCTCAGTGGGCGGTACAGGCGTCTACGTTGGCAACTTACAGAGCACACTAACCGGCAAACGCTACCTGATCATTACCAACACTGAGGGTAACTGGCGTCTACGTCGCGAAATATTGCCCCCTTACGATCAAAATACCTTCAAGGTGGGTAAGTTCTAACAGACCAAAATGAGTAATCCAAAAGACTCTTGTTTTCACTGTGCCACCCCTATTCCTAAGGGGGTGAAGGTTGAGCTTTCAATTGATGGAAAGCAAGAGTCATTTTGTTGCCCCGCCTGCCGCGCGGTCACCCAAACAATACTGGGATCAGGTCTAGAGAAGTACTACCAGCACCGCGGCAATCAACAGCAAGAACGCCCCACTGAAATAGAGTCCGAAGATCAACTCGCACTCTATGATAATGAATCCATTCAAGCACCCTTCGTCAGAACCATAGACTCCGATCGCAAAGAGGCCCTCTTTGTCATTGAAGGGATCCACTGTGCTGCCTGTGTTTGGCTTTTAGAGAAGCATCTGACCGAACAGGTTGGTGTCACTAGCTTTACCGTTAACCTAACCAACCACCGCGCTCGACTCGTTTGGAACCCGTCAGAGAAACCCTTAAGTGAACTGATGGCCGCCATCATTTCGATCGGTTACACACCTCACCCGTTTACGCCCAACCAAGAAGAGAAGCTCTACGAACAGGAGCAAAAAAAGGCGATGCGCCGACTCGGTGTGGCCGGTGTCGGCATGATGCAGGTGATGATGATGTCATCGGCACTCTACCTAGGTGACGCCTTCTTCATGGAGGAGCACATCCAGAACTTTATTCGCTGGACCAGCTTCATTGTTGCCACCCCTGTTGTATTTTATGCCGCGCGCCCCTTCTTCAACGCGGCCCGACGGGATCTTCGCACCCGACACCTCAGTATGGATGTGCCGGTATCTATCGCTATTGGTGGCGCTTATATAGCCAGCGTATGGGCTACGATCACACAGAGCGGCGAGGTCTACTACGACTCGGTCTCGATGTTCACCTTCTTCCTGTTGATTGGCCGCTTCTTCGAGATGAAAGCTCGCCACAGAACGGGTATGGCTGGCAATGAGTTGGCCAATATTCTTCCAGCCAGCGCTACGCGATTGACCGAGACCGGCGAACAGCTTGTCCCTGTATCGGAACTCAATCCAGGGGATCGCGTACTGGTTAAGCCCGGTCACTCCATACCGGCTGATGGCATACTCTTTACGCAACACACCAGCATTGATGAATCGGCCCTCACCGGTGAGCCTCTGCCCGTCAGCAAAGCGCTTGGCGACCCTTTAGTAGGCGGTACCATCAATATGGAGCAAGCGATTGAGATGGAGATCACCAGCAGTGCTGAACAGTCGCGCATGTCCTCCATTTTGAATCTATTGGATCGTGCTCAGGCTGATAAACCCAAGGCGGCTCAGATTGCCGACAAGGTTGCGAGCTATTTTGTCGCTGGTGTTCTTCTAACGGCTGTCGTTGTCAGTCTTATCTGGTGGCAGATATCCCCTTCAGACGCTTTCTGGGTGACACTCTCTGTCCTAGTAGTTACCTGCCCTTGCGCACTATCCTTGGCTACACCGACGGCTTTAACAGCAGCCATAGGTTCTCTGCGTAAAATGGGACTGCTGGTTACTCGCGGGCATGTATTAGAGAGTTTGGCACAGTGCACGGCCGTCTACTTTGATAAAACCGGCACACTGACCACCGGCAAACTGACGTTGCGTGAGACCACCCCTCTCTGTGAGCAGTCCGTTGATGAGCTCAATCAACTAGCGGCAGCAATTGAGAGCCGCTCAGAGCACCCCATCGCGTCCGCTTTTGCTCCCTACTTTGAATACTCTGTTGAAGAGGCCACTAACCATGTGGGTAGAGGCGTAGAGGGAACGATTAACGGAAACACCTATCGTATTGGTAAACCCGGGTTTGTATCCGAACTCTTTGGAAACCAACCTCCCACTCACCCAGAAGGGACAGGGATTTTTCTTCTGATGGGTAATAGCTCCGGCCCTCTCGCCTGGTTTTCGATTGACGATCAACTTCGACCTGAGGCTATTGAAGCGGTTAAGCAGATCCAAGCATTAGGATTACCTGTTGGCATGCTAACCGGTGATCGCGAAGCGAATGCACAACGCATCGCCTCTGAGTTAGGGATCGATCATGTTGAAGCGCACTTGTCGCCAGAAGATAAGCTAGCTCGTGTAAAGGCGATGCAAAACGACGGTGAACGCATCCTGATGATTGGCGATGGTATCAACGACATTCCCGTTCTGTCCGGTGCGCAGACCTCTATTGCGATGAACGGCGCGACAGACCTTGCCAAAACATCCTCTGATGCTGTGTTGGTCAGCTCTGATCTAAGACGCATCCCTGGCTCCCTTAACATGGCTCGTAAAACACGAAACATCATTCGTCAAAATATTGGCTGGGCTTTGTTATACAACCTAATCGCGCTACCCTTAGCAGCAAGTGGTTTTATTGCCCCCTGGATGGCGGCTATTGGCATGTCCCTTAGCTCGCTGATTGTTGTCGGCAATGCCCTTCGTCTAACCAAACAGCTGTAGGTTTTTATGGAAATCGTCTATTTACTTATCCCTGTCGCGATCATCTTGGTAGCCTTTGCGACCTGGGCTTTCTTCTACAGCGTTAATTCTGGTCAATTTGATGACCTAGAGTCCCCTGCTCATCGCATTCTATACGACGATGATGAAGATATGATTCCTGAAGACGCGCGCGTCAAAAAAGAGCCTGAAGCTCCATCCTCTGAAACACCAAAAGATTGAGCATGCTGCCCGCCTCTCTTAGCTTCACCTCGGCATTCATCATTGGCCTTCTTGGCACAACACACTGCCTAGCCATGTGTGGTGGACTTGCCTCGAGTCTCAGTATAGGTGGAACAGGTCGAGCCAACTCCCTATTAGGTCTGTTTAGCTACAATCTTGGACGTATCGCTAGCTACTGTGCAGCGGGTGCCATTCTTGGTCTGTTAGGTGCAACCCTACAACAGACAGAGATAGCCTTTGCGCTACGCTGGATTGCAGGCCTTCTACTGATCAGCATGGGCCTCTACATCGCACAGTGGTGGTTTGGTTTAACCAAACTGGAACAGGCTGGTTCGCTATTGTGGAAACAGATAGCGCCTCTCCTTAAACCCTTTATGCCTGCCGATACCCCGTTTAAAGCCCTAGTACTGGGCATTGGCTGGGGCTGGCTACCTTGCGGTCTGGTCTACAGCACCTTGATCTGGTCATCAGCCGCCGGGAGCGTTACAGAAAGCACTCTACTCATGCTGGGCTTTGGCTTGGGTACATTACCAGCCATGCTCGCCACTGGACTACTGGCTAAACAACTACGCGAGCTGGTCGCCCACACTTTGGTACGCAAACTCTCGGGGCTGCTGTTGATACTGATGGGCATTTGGACACTGTTAAGCGCGTAGCGGTTGACCCGTATCAACACATAAACCTCTATTATTGCTTAATATTCTGACATCTGATGATTAAGGAATATTACTGTGCTGCAACAGACCAACATCCAGTGGGATACCGACCTGATTCGCCGTTATGATTTAGCAGGTCCACGCTACACCTCTTACCCAACCGCACTGCAATTTACTGACACTCCAGACAGTGTCAAAACGCTCTCTAAAGCGATCAGTGAGCGCGACAGTCGTAAGCCTTTATCACTCTATATTCACATCCCCTTCTGTGCACACGTCTGCTACTACTGTGGATGCAACAAAGTGGTCACAAAAGATCGTTCCCGCGCAGAACCCTACCTTCAGACGCTGTTAAAAGAGATTAAACTGCGCAGCGCTGAACTGGGCAGTGACGTTCAAGTGGATCAGCTTCACTGGGGTGGTGGTACACCCACCTTCATCGATGATGAGCAGACCGCTCGCTTAATGCAGGCACTAAAAGAGGCCTTCAAACTGCGTGATGATGATCAGGGTGACTACGCCATCGAGATCGACCCTCGCGAGATGACACCTGGCCGCTTAAAACTGCTGCGTGAATTGGGTTTCAACCGCATCAGTATAGGGGTTCAGGATTTTAATGAAGCGGTTCAAATCAAAGTAAACCGCGTGCAATCTCTCGAGATGACAACGGACCTGCTTAAAGAGGCGCGTGAACTGGGCTTTCGCTCAATCAACGTTGATCTAATCTATGGCTTGCCGCTGCAAACTGAAGAGAGCTTTGCCGAGACCTTGGACCGAATTCTAGAGCTACGACCCGATCGTCTCTCGGTATTTAACTATGCTCACCTACCCGAGCGCTTTAAACCACAGCGTCGCATCAATGCCGATGAGCTACCCGATGCGCTAACTAAACTGGCGATTCACCATCAAAGCATTGAGAAGCTGACTGCAGCGGGCTACCGCAACATTGGTATGGATCACTTTGCTCTGCCAGACGATACACTGACACAACACCAAGACGATGGAACGCTGCATCGAAACTTCCAGGGCTATACCACCCACTCACAGTGTGACTTGATTGGTTTGGGCGTCTCATCCATCAGTCAGATTGGTGATTACTACCTACAGAACAGCCCTAACATTGAGCGCTACACGCAGGATATTGAATCTCAGGGCTCAGCATTAACCAAAGAGTACTGCCTCAATGAGGATGACAAAATTCGCAGAGCGGTGATTACCCGCCTGATCTGTGACTTCCAACTCGATTTTGCGGATCAATCCAAAGCGCTCAACATCGACTTTAAAAAGTATTTCGCTAACGAATTAAAACTGCTTGAGCCTATGGCACAGGATGGCCTAATTCATTTAAGTGAGGATGGAATGGATGTCACCGCCGCTGGGCGTTTGTTGATTCGTCGAATCTGCATGACCTTTGATGCCTATATCGATCACTCAGAACAGCGATTTTCTAAAATCATCTAATCCGATTCCGCCCAGCAAATTGTATTAAAAGTGGACCGCTAAAAAGTCCACTTTTTTATCTAAATTGACTTGGGTCAATAAAGCGCTTTTGGATATACTGTCAGACAACTAAGGAGCCGTTATGTCTGACACCAAGAACATCAAACTCGCAAGCATCGGCCAGGTAAGCTGTAACACCTGTAGCTTGAGTACACTCTGCTTGCCTGTCTCTCTAAACGACGAAGAGGCGCTTCGCCTCGACGACATCGTTGATAAGAGTAAACCACTTCACAAAGGCGACTTCCTGTTTAGACAGGGTGAAGAGTTCACGTCACTGTTCGCCATTCGTGCGGGGTCGTTAAAAACTTACTCTGTAAACCCTGAGGGAGAAGAGCAGATCAACGGTTTCTACTTCCCAGGTGAACTGGTTGGCCTAGCCGGATTCGATTCAGGCAGCTACCCAATGTCGGCTAAGATGCTTGAGACGACCACTGTCTGTGAGATCCCTTTCTCACGCTTGGACGATCTGGCAGGTCAAATGCCAGAGCTGCGTCGTTCTGTGATGCGCTCTATGAGCCACGAGATCAGCGATGACCAACAGATGATGATGCTGCTCTCTAAAAAGACGGCTGAACAACGTATCGCAACCTTTATTTTCAAGCTGTCGCAACGTTATGCCCTGCGTGGCTACTCTGCACAATCCTTCCGACTTTCGATGTCACGTAACGAAATAGGCAACTACCTTGGCCTAGCGGTCGAGACGGTCAGTCGAATCTTTACACGCTTCTCTTCACAAGAGCTGATTCGTGTTGAAGGTAAAGAGCTGGAAATTCTTGATCAAGCAGCGCTGCTGGATGCGGCTGGTGAAGCACCCAGCCCAGAGTGCAATCAACACCACGGTTAAATAAGGATCTTTAATGTCTTACGACGAGCACTATGTAAAATCGGTTGTCCGCTCTATTCCAGATTGGCCAGAGCCTGGCATTCTGTTCCGTGATATTACGCCGATTTTTCAAGATCCACGTGCCTCTCGCATGGTCGCAAACGCCTTTATTGATCGTTACATGCAGATGGATATTACCCACATCGCCTGTATCGATGCTCGAGGTTTTCTATTTGGTGCGATTATTGCGCACCAGCTGAACAAGCCTCTGATTTTGGTTCGTAAAAAAGGCAAGTTGCCCGGTGAAACGATTCACCAAGACTATACGCTAGAGTACGGCACAGCCTCCGTGGAGATTCAGAAGGATGCCGTTACCGCTGGCGACAAAGTGGTATTGATCGATGACCTTATTGCCACTGGGGGCACAGCACTGGCGGCCTGCACACTGATCAACGGTCTAGGGGCTAGCGTTGTTGAGGTAGCAGCGCTGATTGACCTGCCAGACCTTAACGGATCACAAAAAATCCAAGACACCGGCGTCCCCGTATACTGCTTACTGGCCTACGACGGTCTCTAATAGAAACCGAGGTTTAGCCACCTCGGTTTTTTTATACCTAGAAACGATAAAAATTTTAAGTTTAATGGAGTTTTAAATGCTTCGACTATCGACCACCCTACTCGCTGCATCACTTATGGCAGCAACTGCACAGGCTGAACAGGTTCAGATTCCTTTTGAGGGTTTAACACTCAACGGCAATCTTGAACTGGCTGCTGATAAATCCTTAGCAGACGGTGTCCTAATGCTGACGCACGGCACCCTGGCTCACAACGAGATGGAGATCATCAGCTACGTGCAGGAACAGATGGTCGATTACGGCATCTCTACTTTAGCCATCAACCTAAGTTATGGATTGGATAACCGCGAATCAGCGATGTACGACTGTACCGTTCCGGCTCAACACACCATGCAGCAAGCACTGGCTGAAATGGATGCTTGGCAGACTTGGCTGGATGGACAGGGCGCAGGCGATCGTTGGGTAATGGGTCACTCACGTGGCGGCAACCAGACGGCTCAATTTGCTGCAGCTAACCAAGATAAGATCAAAGGCCAAGTTCTATTAGCACCTGCAACTTGGGACTACGGCAAGACGTTAGAGGGTTATGGCAAACGCTATGAAACGCCCATCGAGCCGATTCTAGAGAAAGCTAAGGGCATGGACCCTAAAGCGATAATCGATGGCATCAGCGTCATCTACTGTGAGAACAGCGGTGCGTCGGCTGAAGCCGTCCTAAGCTACTACGGCAACTACCCAGAGTACGACACACCCACAGTGTTAAAAGAGACGAACATCCCTACTCTAGTCATCGCAGGCAGCTTGGATACCGTGGTTGCAGATCTTCCTGAAAAGATGGAAAGTATCGACAAAGAGAACATTGAACTAGTAGTCGTTGAGGATGCAGATCACTTCTTCTTAGATCTGTTTGCCGACGAGGCGGTGGAATATGCGGTCGATTTTATCGAAAACCTGTAGCGCACTTCTTCTCAGCTTGGGCCTTATGATAAGCGCCCAAGCCGAGGTAAAGCTTGAGACAGCTACGGATCTTCAGTCGCTTGGTAAAGCGAACCCTAACGAAGTAATTGTTCTGTTGGTCTCTCAGGATGGCTGTGCCTTCTGTGTTACCGTCAAAGAGGATTTCCTAAAACCTCTTTTACAAACGAACGATGCACCCCCTATTCAGGTACTGGATCTGAGCAACCCTACTCCCGTTATCAACTTTGATGGCTCAACGGGCTCGGCTGAACAGGTTGCTAAAAGCTTGGGTGGACGCTTCACCCCGACCATTCTATTTGTCGATGCAAAGGGCGAGACTCGCGCTAAAAAGATCGTCGGTGTGAACACGCCAGAGTTCTACGGTTACTACATCGATGAAGCGATTAAATCGGCTCGTAACAGTTTTTAAGCTCAGAAACTAACCGCAAGCAGAGGGCTCTCTGCTTGCATCCCTTCTATCAGAGCAACATAATAGCGCCCCTTCACCTAATCCGCATTTAGAGGTTTTATGCTCTGGTTTCGTAACGCTATTTGGTACCGTTTTTCTCCCAGTGATTCATTCAATGAAGCCGCACTGATGGAGGCGCTAGAAGCCAGACCCTTCGTACCCTGCAAAGGCGCAGAACCACGTTCAGTGGGTTGGGGTGAAGTGGCGCCAGGTGTCATCGATCTACCGGTACTGACCAGTCACGGCTTTCACCTTATCTCACTGCGAGAAGAGGAGAAGATCCTACCCTCGAGCGTGATCAAAGATCAGCTCAACGAGAAGGTAGAACAGATAGAGGCGACCGAAGATCGTAAGGTCTACCGTAAAGAGAAGGTGCAGCTTAAGGACGAGATCACTCTGACACTGCTACCACGCGCATTTACACGCCGTAAAACCACACGTGCTCTTATTGCGCCTCACCATAAACTACTGATTGTGGAAGGCAGCAGCTTTAAGCGCGCAGAAGAGCTGCTAAGCACACTGCGTGAAGATCTAGGGTCACTCTCGGTAAAACTGACCTCGACCGCGCTTCCTGCCAACAAAGTATTCAGCGACTGGCTACTAGAGAACCGTGATCTACCCCGTGCACTTGAACTGGGTGCTGTCACCGAGTTTACCGATCCTCTAGAGACCAGCAGCCAGATCAAGATTAAAGGCCAAAACCTGACAGATAAAGAGATCCAAGCGCACCTTAGCGGAGGCATGTTAGCAGAGCGCCTAGAACTGGTGTGGCGTGATCAATTGCAGTTTGTCATGCACTCGGATCTAACCCTGCACTCGATTAAAATGACGGATCAGTACCAAGAGCAACAGAGCGACCGCGAGCAAGAGGACGAAGCACTGGCACTGGATGCTGATCTAGCCCTGTTGGGCATTGAATTTACCCGCCTACTCCCTGAGCTTTTGGAAGCCCTGGGCGGTGAGGCAGAAGAGGCTTAATTTTGGCAAAGACCTACTCCGTAAAAGAGATCTTCTACACCCTACAAGGCGAAGGCTTTCACGCAGGACGCCCTGCGGTGTTCTGTCGCTTTACCGGTTGTAATCTTTGGAGTGGTCGTGAAGCCGATCGAGTGGCTGCAGTCTGCCAATTCTGTGACACCGATTTCGTGGGTACCGATGGTCAAAACGGCGGCAAGTTCACCTCCGCCGAAGCCCTGGCACAAAGGATCGCTAGCTTCTGGCCAGATCCTAAGCAAGGACAACCCTTTGTCGTCATCACCGGGGGCGAGCCTGCCCTGCAGATGGACAGCGATCTGATCGATGCTCTACATAACCAAGGGTTTGAGATCGCCATTGAGACCAACGGCACCCTACCGCTTCCAAACGGAATCGATTGGGTCTGTGTCAGCCCCAAAGGGAGCTCCGAGATTCTTCTTTTAGAGGGCCACGAGTTGAAGCTGGTCTACCCGCAAAAAGAGCTCAGAGCACAGCCAGAACAGTTCCAAAATCTAAGCTTCGAACACTTCTACATCCAACCCCTGGATGACCAAAACGCGCTTGAAAATCGTGCACGTTGTATCGAATATTGTATGCAAAATCCTCAATGGAAATTGAGCATTCAGACCCACAAAATCCTTGACATCGACTGATCGTTTTTAACCTTTAATTCTCTAAAATCGACCACCCCAGTAACCATGGGGGCTAGCAAAGTGTGCTCACATTATCTGTGGATAACCCTGTGCACAGAGTCATCAAAGGTGAACTAAAGCGTCATTAAAAGGTAAAAGCAGAAAATTGGTTAAAATTTAACCAATACCATTAAGCCTATAATAAACAATAACTTACATTGGCAATGTAATCTTAAATTGTCTATTTTGGGCCTAACTTGTTCATAATGTCGAAAATAGAACTTAAGTTAGTACTTTGGCGACACTGATGCAGAATTACTCACTCGCCTCTTTAAAAAAGCGTTCGATATCGTCTCTTAACACCCTGCCAATGGGGCGGCCTTTTCTAGAGACAAGCAACTCATCTTGGCCACTCGATTGCATCAGCTCCATCGCTTGTAACAGGGTCGCTTTGGACTCAATCACAACCTGTTCATCCGTCGCAAAATCAGCATCACTTTCACTCAGCTGAATCATCAACTCTTTAACGCTGTGGCTGGTCATGACGCGTCTGTAGATTTGAGTATTTCGACTTAAGCCTTGAAGCAACAGCAGTCGTTCAAAGATCGAGGGGCGATTGAACAGCGATCGCATGATCAGGTCTGAGAGTACGATTACCGTGAGGGCTAGCGTTAGGGTGTGGACATTGCCGCTGAGTTCAAATACGGCCAGTAGAGCTGCCAGTGGTGCATGTATGACCGCTGATAACATCGCAGCCATTGCGATTAGCGATAGGCTTGCCTGATCAATCTCAAAATCGGTACCGAGTAATTGATACCCAAGGATGGATCCAATCAACGCGCCTAAGGTAAGCGAGGGGCCTATCATTCCTCCAGGTATGCCTAGGCCGATTACTAGAGGCGGTATAAATAGGTAGAAGAGGAGTAATAGATAGAGGGCTTGTTCCGCATAGGCTTGATCAAGCGTACCCAGCATCACTTCGTGTACTGGGGTGAACAGGATCGGCTCATAAGCAACCAGCGCACCGACTAATAGACCGGAGAAGATCAATTTCGCTGGCCAATATTGCCCACGCTGCTTTGCTAATCGCGTGACGATCTCGTGAAACAGAAACGCCCCCACTCCAATAAGGGCTGCCAACAGCACCAGAACTGGCAGGTGAGCAAACAGGTCACTGCTTTTCAGGCTGTGACCCAACAGTTCTGGAGAACCAAATAGGGCTCTGGAGATGGCATCGGCACTGATGGAAGCGACAATAATGGCGGTAAAGCCGACCAGGCTGTATTCAAGAAGAATGACCTCCATCGCAAACAGAACACCGGCTAACGGGGTATTAAAGAGCGCAGCGATGGCGGCCGCAGAGCCGCAGCCTATCAGCAGCCTTTGATAACTGTTAGAGACGCCCACTTTGGTGCCCAACCAACTACTGAACGCCGCACCAATGTGAACCCCAGGCCCTTCACGACCTACGGGTTGTCCGGTGCCTATGGCCAAGGTCGCACCCACGATCTGATTCAATAAGTTTTTAAAGGGTAAGGCGCCATGTTGGTAAGAGAGGTGCTCAAAAAGATGCGGTATGCCCACTCGGCGGCTGTCTTTAGATTGACCACTCCAAAAGAGCCATAAGAGCACAGAACCCGTTACAGGCAGAGCAAAAAGAACCCAAGGATCAGATGTCGACAACCCAAGCCCGCTAACCAGTTCAGTCGGTAGCGTAATGAGCCAACGGAACAGCCCCATCACCAATGCGGTGACGACGCCGACGGCGATACCTAATAGCACAAGCTGGGGTAACTTATTAAACGACGCTCTACTTGAGTTAGGTGTCGTATCTGACGGCTTTGAAGACATGTCGCTAGGCCAATAGTCATGAATGAATAGACAAAATTTTATCACATTCATTTTACAGAGACTCTGGCCCTGAATGCCTTAGTCACTTATCCTTATCAGAGTTAACTCTGGGAGCTTTCATGCAAAACGAATTGGATACCCGCCGTAAAGAGGCCGAAAAAGTCACACTCATTGGTTCAGCCGTCGACCTCTTTTTAGGGGTGACTAAAATTGTGGTTGGTTATTTTGCCAACTCGGCTGCCCTGATTGCTGACGGTGTTCATTCGCTCTCAGATCTTGCCACCGATTTTATGGTGATTGCGGTTCTGCGCATTTCCCATCAAGAGCCCGACGAAGATCACCCTTGGGGTCATGGTCGTTTTGAGACTGTGGGTACCACGGCGTTGGGTGTTGTCTTGATTCTGGTCGGTCTTGGTATGGCCTACGAGTTAATCAGCAATCTATTCTCAGGTGTCCCTGCCGAGGTGCCTACCTGGCCGGCTCTGGTTGTTGCTGCCATCTCGATCATCTCTAAGGAGTGGATCTTCCGCTACAGCCTTGCGGTGGGCAAGCGCCTTAAGTCGGATCTATTGATTGCGAACGCCTGGCACTCTCGTACCGATGCACTGTCATCGATTGTGGTGTTTGTTGCACTCATTGGGGCCATGCTCGGCTGGGTTTGGCTTGATGCAGTGGCGGCAGTATTGGTAGCGGGCCTAGTCACTAAGATCGGTTGGGGACTGGTTAAACGCAGTCTTACTGAGTTGGTTGATACCGCCCTACCCGAAGAGCAAGCCGCCGAGTTTCGTGCCGTTGTGAATGAGGTTGAGGGCATCATTAATGTTCACGACTTCAAATCGCGTCCTATGGGAAGCCAGATCATTCTAGAGATGCACCTTCAGGTTGCTCCGCATTTAAGCGCCAGCGAAGGCCACTATTTAGGGGACCAAGCTGTCTGCGCGTTGACCGAGGCGTTTCCGGAGATCAGCCAAGTGATCTTCCACATCGATACCTACAATGATGAGCATTTAGATGAGTTGAGCTGCCCAATCATGCCGACTCGTGGCACCATTCGAGAAGCGGTTGATGCTGCATTGAACGATGCCGTTGGCAGCAGCAGTGGTTATCAGCTGCAGCTCTACTATTCGCCGAAGAAGGTTGATTTAGAGATTCGTCTACTACCGGCTATGCAGCCGTTACTGGATGAGAAATCACTGACGCCCAGTCAGTTGAAGCAGGCGCTTAAAGAGACGTTAAGCAAACACAGTTGGCTTCACCATCTAGAAGTGTTGGTGGTTGCACAATAAGAAGTAACACACTGGTATCGGCCATTAAACACACCGATACCAGTGGCTTTAATGGTTAACGGGTTTTCTGCCTCATTGTTACAAACTCTTCAGCAGCCGTTGGGTGAATGCCGATCGTTCGATCGAAATCACGTTTAGTCGCGCCAGCGATCACTGCAACAGCAAGACCTTGCAAGATTTCTCCAGCATCCGCACCGACCATATGAATGCCCACGATTTTATCAGTGGCAGACTCCACGATCAGTTTCATCAGTGTGCGCTCTTCACTACCCGAGATGGTGTGGCGCATCGCTCTGAAATCAGAAACGTAAACATCCACGCTGTCAAAGCGTTCACGCGCCTGCTCTTCCGTTAGTCCCAAAGTACCAATATTGGGCTGGCAGAAGACCGCCGTTGGGATTAACTCATAGTTAGGCAGTTCGCCCTCACCGCTGCCATAGAGGTGATCAACCAACGACATCGCCTCAGCGAGCGCGACAGGCGTTAACTGAACACGATCGATCACATCACCTAAGGCGTAAATTGATGGCACTGAGCTTTGGAAACGATCGTTAACCTCAATGGCACCTTTGTTATTCATCGCTACGCCTGCTGATTCGAGCCCAAGGTTGGCCGTTTTAGGCACACGACCTGTGGCGTACAGAATCTGATCAACAACACGGACTTCACCGTTAGACAGGGTCACATCGAGTGCACCGTCAGAGCGTTTCTCAATGCTGGCGACATCGGTATTAAAGCTTAATTTAATGCCTTTGCGAGCCACTTCAGTTGCCGTGAACTCGCGCACCTCTTGGTCAAAGCCACGCAAGAATAGATCGCCTCGGTAGACCAGTTCCGTTTGTGCTTGCAGACCGGCAAAAATACCGGCGAACTCAATGGCAATGTAACCGCCACCAACCACCATGACGCGCTGTGGGAAGCTGTCTAGATCAAAGACTTCGTTTGATGTGATGGCGTGCTCTTTACCAGGAATATCGGGCACAAACGGCCAACCACCAACTGCCACTAAAATACGCTCAGCCGTTATTGTCTCACCATTCACGCTGACTGAATTAGGGCCTGTCACCGTCGCACGTCCATTGATGCGGGTACAACCCGAGTTATCCAACAATTTACCGTAGATACTATTGAGGCGAGCGATCTCGTGCTTTTTGTTATCACGCAGCGTCGCCCAATCAAAGCTGACTGAGTCTGCATTGACACCAAAGCCTCGCCCCTCTTCGATCTCTTGCATGTACTCCGATGCATAGACATAGAGTTTTTTAGGCACACAACCAACGTTGACACAGGTCCCCCCCAAATGGAGATCCTCTGCCACGGCCACTTTAACCCCTTTCGCCGCCGCCATACGCGCCGCACGCACACCACCAGACCCTGCACCAATAACAAAAAGATCGTAATCGTAACCGCTCATGCTCTACCTATCTGAGATCATTAATATTCAATCACTTAAGCTTACCCTGTGTGAGAGGCTGCATCCAATTAAGAAGCGCAAATGATGTGATTGAGTAGGGCTATTGGACTAACGTTTGTTTTTAAAATTTTCTAATCGCCTAAAGGCGACCAGCCTTACTTTTTGGTCAGCAAAAAGTAAGCAGCACCGAAAGTGTGCTCCTGCACTTTCGGTATTCACCACATCCTGAGGATCAAACTGACCACGCTCACTCGGCCTGCGGCACGCTCCGTTCAATGATTTTTCACTGAAGTCCAATAGGACACTGCAAACCGTTAATTGCTCCTGCATTAACGGAATACATGCCATCCATGGCACTAAGTCGGCTCCTGCCTCCGTTGCAGACTTCGGCCATCCGGGCCTCAGCCGATTGAACTCTTAATCGTGAAAAACCATCGTACTCACTCTCGATCGGACGTGGACGACTGGCACGAGATTTGAATCTGGCACTGTTGGAGCGGTCTAGAAAAGGCCGCGAAGGAATAGGTGCGTGGGGGAACCGTGGTGTCAGACCAGAGGTCATATATGGTCCGTCCCGCGTTATGCAAGATAAAAGTATCAATGGTTAAGGTGAGCTGCAGTCATATATCCGGCTTTTGATGAAGATCTATTTCTCCTAGCCCCAATGGATTCTGCATACTTCCTGCTTAATCAGACTTGCGGCTTCGTTGAGCCATAGACCTCGCCAAGCTGTTGGAAGTATAGGTCTTACCTATTTGCCATCTATCTACTTTTCTCTTAGCAACTCGAGATTAACGTTAATTGGTTAGACTGAGTACTTTAAAGCTCAGTCGAACTTCTGTTTTAGGCCGCTAGGTAGTTATTGCCATCCTGCAATATTTTCCAAGCAGTTCTAACATTCTTATTGGCCACCGCTACAGATGCCACATTCACATTTCGACGTCGTGCAAGGTCTGTAATCCAGTTACTGCGGTAGTCGTTATGCTTAGGCGATGTCCTGACTACCGCTCTACCACCATGTATCGACAACGATCGTAAATATTGATCACCACGTTTACTGATACCTAATAGCGTCGATCTGCCACCGGTTGAGTTCTGTCTTGGTACCAACCCTAGATACGCTGAAGCCTCACGCCCATCTTTAAATGCACTTCCGTCACCTAAGGTCGCCACTAATGCAGTTGCAGCCATGGGTCCAATACCGGGTATGGTTTGCAAACGAACACATCGTTCATCCTGTCTGGCTAATAACTCAATCTTTTGATTAAAGCTCTCTACCTGCTGATCTACCGTGATCAGTGCACTGTAGAGATTCTGAAGTAGTTCTCTAAATAAAATTGAAAGCTCTCTGTTATCGCTATCGATAATGGACGGCAAACTTCTTCGCAAGATCGATATACCTTGCGGAAGCACAATACCGTATTCAGTAAGTAAACCTCTTATCTGGTTCGACAGAGCCGTGCGATGAGCGACAACTAGGCTACGCGCTCGATGAATACTCTGAATATCTTGTTGTGCTGTATCTTTAGGCGATACAAAACGCATATCCGGCCGTTGCGATGCTTCACATATTGCCTGGGCATCAAACGCATCATTCTTGTTCGACTTTACAAACGGCTTAACAAACTGGGGAGCGATTAGCTTTACCGTATGCCCCATAGCTGTGAACTTCCGAGCAAAATGATTTGCTCCACCACAAGCTTCCATAACTACTGTGCAAGGCTGTAAGTTCGATACGTATTGAATAAGCTTCGATCGATTTACCGGCTTTGAATGTATCTTCACCCCTGATCGATCAGCCGCATGTATATGAAAACTCGTTTTCGCCAAATCAATTGCTAGGGTATGCACTTCTGCGTTTGATATAGTCTGCGTCATGGTCCGTCTCCTTTGGATAAAAGTGTGGTAACTAATATCCTGGCACATTGTGATGCCGTTTAAGAAGCGGGACGGACCATTCCATTAGACACCGGAGTATCAAACTTGCTACGCAGTTTCGGGTCTGACCTCTGATCTGACCCAACTTTCTCAGCGTTTTCCAGATAAGTAGTAAAGCATACTTGCGGATGACAGGCTGAAGCCAGTCACCGAAAAGATCGCCTCATCTTTGATAAGGCTCCAACAATAATTGGGTTATTCTTTTAACCCTCCCCCATTTTCGGTAGCATCCAAGCCACTAGACTTTGGAGGTTGTTATGTTTGTTGTCTCGTTTAATACCAATGGCATTCGTGCGCGTTTTCATCAGTTGCAGGCTTTGGTGGATAGCCACTCGCCCGATGTCATCGGTATTCAAGAGACCAAGGTGCATGATGATCAGTTCCCGATTGAAGAGATGGAGAAGCTGGGTTACCACGCCTATTTCCATGGTCAAAAGACCCACTACGGGGTTTGCCTTCTCTCCAAAGAGCCGGCTTTATCGATTCAAAAAGGGTTTGTCACCGATGATGAGGATGCTCAACGTCGTATGATCATCGGGGATTTCAAAACAGCCAAGGGCGAGACACTGCGTGTTATTAACGGCTATTTCCCACAGGGTGAAAACATAGCTCACGAGACAAAATACCCTGCTAAACGCAAATTCTACGCGGATCTCAGTGACTACCTACAAAATGATAATGACCCCAACAGCAATCTACTTGTGATGGGGGATTTGAACATCTCTGCGACCGATAAGGATATCGGCATTGGTGAACCCAACCGTCTTCGCTGGCTTAAAACCGGTAAAACCAGCTTCCAACCCGAAGAGCGTGAGTGGTTACAGCGCCTGTATGACTGGGGACTGGTTGACTCATTCCGTGAACAGCATCCAGAGACCAACGATCTGTTTAGTTGGTTCGATTACCGCAGTCGCGGGTTTGAGGACACGCCTAAACGGGGTCTGCGTATCGATGCGATCATGCCGACCAAACCTCTAATGCAAAAGTGCGTGGAGACCGGCATCGATCTTGATATTCGCGGTATGGAAAAACCCTCTGACCATGCACCAGTCTGGGCTAAGTTCGATCTTTAAATACTTTATTGATCGTGAATAACCAAAATATCGGACTCTATTCTATTTAAAAGACGTGCGGTGGTGCTGCCCATTAAGAAGCGCTCCACCCACCCTTTTTCGGGTGCGCCCAGAATCAACAGATCGATCTTCTCTTGCTGACAGAACTCAGGCAATTTTTCATCCGCATCCCCCACAATCAATTTAAGCAGTGGCGAACCCAATGGACGGTTTAGAGGTTCAATCAACGATTCAATTCTTTGACGATGCTCCTCACCCACCTGTTTTTGAAGCGACTCAAAATCTTCCACTAAATGCTCATCATAGATGACGCTCTGTGGAAGTGTTTGAAAACAGTGAACGACATGAAGCTCAGCTGACAGCCGTTGTGCAAACTGATCAGCCACCTCAAGCAGTTGCTTCTCCAACCTGTGATTGCGACTATCCAGATGGAACGGATCAATGGCTACGGCAATCCTTGGGTGGGCCTGCCAGGGTTGATCACTGGCTAGCAGAACCGGTTCATGGAGACGGCGGACCAACTCTTGCTCATCGCCACCGATTAGCCAATCCAACAGATCATGTTTTCTGACACGGGGTACCACCATCAAGTCAGGCTGGTAACGATCTGACTCTTCTAGTGCCGCTTTAAGAAAGCTAGGGTGCCAACGAATATCAGCCGCTACATCCTGTGGTAGGTCTAACTCTTCGATGTGCCGCTCAGCTTGGTTGAGCCTGTGCGTCACATAGAGTGCCAATGCATCCTCTTGTGATGGTTGATCTTCCGCCGTCGCCGTTTCAAACGCAGCGTTATAGACCGACTGAAACCACTCAATATGAGACGACTCTGCACAGAGTGCCGACGCTTTTAACAGTGGCTGCGGGGAGTAGTGTGACTCTTCATTGGTGACCAGGACTCGTTGGAACATAAGTACTCTCCTACCCTCTACTATGTGATTAATTGCAGTATAGCGTTAACTGTCGAAATGAGCCTGACTCAGCGCAATTAAGGGCGATTAAACGATGCGATAGGATAATAAAAATTTACAAACACCCATCAAGTCGTTATATTCAAAACTGCTAATTAAGCAAATCAACATCCCTTTTGGGACAGATCAATACCGAGTTCAACTATGACAGATACACAACGCCTACCCGCAGACACATTAGAGCTAATGCGTGAAAACTCAAAAGAGGCCGCGCGCTTGATGAAGGCACTCGCGAACGGTAGTCGCTTGATGATTCTTTGCTACTTGGAAGGTAAAGAGCTCTCTGTCACCGAACTAAACGAGCATCTGGATCTTAGCCAGTCTGCCTTGTCACAACACCTAGCGGTGCTGCGTCGTGATGGCCTAGTTAAAACTCGTCGAGATTCGCAAACGATCTACTACTCACTTGAAGGCGATCGTGCACAACGAATTATCAGCACTCTGCACGGTATGTACTGCGGTATTTAAATCAATAGCATGTACAACAGGCTGCCGAGCGCAATGCTGAGCAGCGCATTTTTGCTCAACCACTGAGTCACGGCTAACAGTATTAAACTTCCCAGACTGATTACCCACTGTTGATTGGCCATCGGCAGATCAGAGACCGCATACACCACCAACAGCACCATCAAAACCGGTGGCAGATAGCGACCCAGATACTCCAGTAGTGGGTGCTGACTGTGACGCGATAAAAAGAGAAACGGTAGCGCACGTGTTGCCACTGTTGCCAACGCTGCTAACGCTATAAAGCTGATCAGATAGAGTGACTGGTCCATCGCTGCCTCAAGTAGTTAATTAACATTAGAACCAGTGCGGTAGTGATCGATAGCAACAGCATCTGATCTTGCCAAAGCCAAATGGCAATCAGCCCAATCAAACAGGCTATCAACATCAAACCCGCCGCTCTATGCGTTCGATACTGTTCAACGGCCAGTACCACGAACAGTGCTGGCAGCACTATCTCCAAACCTAAATCGGGCAGTGTCAGTTGAGCACCCAATAGTGCACCAATCAATGTACCGAAAACCCAGTAGCTCTGATTGATGCCTGCCAAGCGCCAATAATCTTGCTGCTGCAGGCCGCTCTCTTTTGGCAGCCCGGTAATCAGTGAGAAGGTCTCATCGGTCAATGCGAAGACCATATAGGCCTTACGCCACCCAGTAAGCTTTAGCGAAGATAGCAGTGTCAGGCCATAGAAGATGTGGCGACTGTTCAGGAGGAAAACAGCCACAAACACTTCTAACAGCCCTGCATGATTGGCAATCAAACCCACCGATAAAAACTGGGCAGAGCCGGCAAACACAATGACGCTGAATGCGACGGCCCAATACCAATCCAATCCCAACTCGGTGACAAACAGCACGCCGAAGGCCATCCCAAGTGGAAGGTAGCCAAATAGAACCGGCAATGAGAGTCTAAAAAGATGCATGCATTCACTTCTCGTAAAAAAGCGATCCTCGCTCAGGCTCTTGATCAGGTCAACTTTATAGATAGTTAAAATATCGATTTTTATTGAAATCAGATTGAAAAAATTAATTTTCTCAAAATTCTAAGCATGAACTATATTCCGCATTAACGGTAACCCTCGACCGTGACTAGCGTCAGAACTGAGCGATCAATTTTATAGAGTGAGATTAAGAGATGGGCAGCAAAGTCCGTGTCGATGAAAAGATCGAAGACCTCGACGATTGGAATGATCAATTCGAAGAGCAAGAGAGCCAACGTAACCGATCCAGATACAATGCTAAGCGCAGACGTCAGATCGAAGATATTATGGATGATCGCGTTCTAGCCAGTCAGTTACGTGACGCTTACGACGAACTTTACTAGGCTCCCCGTACCACCTAAGTCTTAATAAAAAAGGTTGTGGTCAAAGTTTAACTTTGTTTATATGGAGTTGACTGAAGTTGACCTTAATTATTGAGGGCAAGTTCGGCACACCCGACCGGTGGCAGTATCAATAGCTGACACCGGTCGACCTCTTCTTCTTTCCCTACTTCGCTTCTGATACTATCTCAGCTCAAATTTATCCATTTGTAAGGTTTCGTTATGAGTAAGTTTTGGAGCCCGCAGATCAATGATCTCGTTCCTTATACACCCGGTGAACAACCTAAGGTTGCCAACTTAGTTAAACTCAACACCAATGAGAATCCTTACCCCCCTGCACATGGGGTTCAGGAAGTGTTAAACGCGTTTGAGACCGATCGCTTACGCCTCTATCCAGATCCTGAGTCTTCTGCGCTCATCAACGAGCTTTCAACCACTCTGGGTGTGCCTAACGAAAATCTATTTGTCGGTAATGGCTCAGACGAAGTGTTGGCTCATGCGTTTATGGCTTTCTTCCGTCAAGAGAAGCCACTGGTCAAACCAGACATCACTTACAGCTTCTACGACGTTTATGCCGATCTTTATAGAATTGATATTAAAAATCAAAAACTTAATGATGACTTCTCAATTTCTTTAGAAGATTACCCACTGGATAATGGCGGTATCATTTTTGCCAACCCGAATGCTCCGACTGGGTTAGCTCTGCCGTTAGAGCAGATCAAAAACCTACTCGATCGCAACACTGAAACAGTTGTATTGGTGGATGAAGCGTACGTCGATTTTGGTGGCGAATCGGCCATTGAGCTAGTGAATCAATACCCCAACCTAGTGGTGACACAGACCTTCTCTAAGTCGCGTTCACTTGCTGGTTTGCGCATCGGTTATGCCGTCGCACAACCCCATCTGATCGACGGTTTGAACAGGGTTAAAAACTCCTTCAACAGCTACCCTATGGATATGCTCGCGATCGCTGCTGGTGTTGCCTCATTGAAAGATAGCGCCTACTTCACGGAGATGTGTGAAAAAATCATCGCAACGCGCGAGACCACTCGTGATCGCCTTGAAAAGTTAGGTTTCAACATACTTCCATCAGCAACCAACTTCCTCTTTGCCGAGCACCGGTTTATTGAGGGGGGTGAGTTGATGGGCTATCTACGTACTAAAGGAGTGTTAGTTCGCCACTTCAGTCGTCCAGAGATCGCCAACTTCCTTCGCATCACCATTGGTACCGATGCTGAGATGGATGCCTTGATCGACGCACTCAAATCGCACCCTGATATGGTCGAGCTAGACGCTTGAACCAATCAATAGCGTCACAACAGGACTCACACAAAGAGTATCGACAAGGGCTTTTCCAAGGCACCCTAGCCTATCTAATCTGGGGCTGCTTTGGGCTCTACTTTACCCTACTTGCTGAGGTACCGGCCGACGAGGTGCTAGCACACCGTATTGTCTGGTGTGTGCTCTTTGTTGGCTTGCTGATTCTTCTGCAGAAAAAAATTCGCTCCACCTGGACGATGTTAACGTCCAAAAAGACGCTGTTCTGGTTAACCATTTCATCACTGCTCATCAGTGGTAACTGGTGGATCTATATCTGGGCGGTAGGCAGTGGCCAAGTGATCGCGGCCAGCCTGGGGTATTTTCTATCGCCTTTGGTTGCGGTGTTGTTGGGGCTGATCTTTTTTAAAGAGCAACTCAATAGGCTACAAAAAACATCGGTCTTTTTTGCCTCTGTCGGGGTCTTATGGCAGATAGTCGCCATTGGTGAGTTCCCATGGATCGCTGTTAGCCTATCTCTGCTGTTCGGCTTTTACGGCGTCGTGCGTAAGCAGATAGCGGTCGATTCAGTCAGCGGATTGTTGATTGAGACCCTAATCATGTTGCCGATCGCTCTGATCTACCTAAGCTTGCTAGCCACCCAGGGTGTTGATCATTTCGGAGCATTCACTTGGGAGTTAATCGGTGCCGGCGTCATGACCGCTGTTCCACTGATGCTGTTTGCCTCTGCCGCCAGAAAGCTTCCGTTAGGTACCGTAGGCTTCCTAAACTACATCGCCCCGATCATGCAGTTTCTTAGCGCTGTGTTCATTTTGAACGAAGCCTTCGGCATCGATCGTTTTATCAGCTTTGCTTTTATTTGGGTGGGGCTGATTGTGTTCAGTGTCGATCTATTTCGTAAGGCTAAGGCAAACGGTTAACAGCGGTGTCAGACCTTAGGTCAGACACCAGAGTGTTAAACTGGCTACGCAGCTGCGGGTCTGACCTTTGGTCTGACCCAACTCTCAGCACCGGTGTCTGGCTTTAGCCTGACATCCACTCTTTAAGCGTTTTCCAGATAAACAGTAAAGTTGACAGCGGATGACAGGCTGAAGGCCAGTCACCTGAAATAGTAATCGCGGCCTTTTCAAGACCGCTCCAACTGTGCCTAATTTTGTTGGAGCGGTCTTGGAAAGGCCGCGAACAAAAAAGGCCTGACAGTGTCAGGCCTTTTTGCTTCAAGTGGAGTGTTTAAGCACTCAACTCTAACAGCAGTTTGTTCAGACGAGCTGTGTAAGCTGCTGGATCCTCTAGCTGACCGCCGGTCGCTAGTTGAGCTTGATCCAATAGAATCATTGCCAGATCAGCAAAACGATCTTCATCGGACTCTTGATCAAGCTTACCGATCAGTGGGTGCTCTGCGTTGAACTCAAAGACGGGTTTAGTCTCTGGAACTGCTTGGCCAGCCGCTTCCATGATACGACGCATCTGTAGACCCATATCGTAATCCCCAAGCACCAGACAGGCTGGAGAGTCGGTTAGACGCTGTGAGACACGGACAGAGTCGACACGGTCGGTAAATACACCGCCAAGACGTTCAATCAGTGATGCGTACTGCTCGTTCTGCTCCTCTTGAGCTTTTTTGCTCTCTTCAGACTCTTCACCATCCAGTTTCAACTCGCCTTTGGTGACGTCTTGGAACGACTTGCCTGAGTAGTCCATCAAGTGGCTCATCATCCACTCATCAATGCGATCAGTCAGAAGCAGCACTTCAATGCCCTTCTTACGGAAGATCTCTAGATGTGGGCTCGCTTTAGCCGCGTTGTAGTTATCGGCGACTAGGTAGTAGATCTTCTCTTGATCTTCGCCCATACGCTCTATGTAGCTGTCTAGGCTGACGTTCTGATCGCCGTTGCTGTTCTCGGTCGATGCAAAACGCATTAGCTTAAGAATGCGCTCACGATTCGCATGATCTTCCGCAGGGCCCTCTTTCAAGACCTGACCAAACTCTTTCCAGAACTCTAGGTACTTCTCGGCATCCTTCTTAGCGAACTTCTCGATCATATCGAGGCTTCGCTTAGTCAGAGCGGACTTCAGCTTATCAACGTTTGGATCTTTCTGAAGAATCTCACGAGAGACGTTTAGTGATAGGTTTTTCGAATCAACGACACCTTTAATGAAGCGCAGGTAGAGCGGCAAGAACTGATCCGCTTGATCCATGATAAAGACACGCTGAATGTAGAGCTTAAGCCCTTTAGGTGCTTCACGGTTCCAAAGATCATACGGTGCTTTGGACGGTAGGTAGAGAAGACTGGTGTACTCTAAGTTACCCTCAACGCGGTTGTGGGCCCAGCTAATTGGCTCCTGGAAATCATGAGAGACATGCTGGTAGAAGTTTTTGTACTCCTCCTCGGTCACCTCTGACTTGTTCTTAGTCCACAACGCCGTTGCGCTGTTAACCGTTTCGATCTCAGGCGCATCCTTTGATGACTCCTCATCACCCTCTGCCGGCATGGGTTGTTTCTCCATCTGCACAGGCATCGCGATGTGATCTGAGTATTTGGTGACTAGAGAGCGAAGGCGCCAATCGCTGGCAAACTCTTTCGCATCCTCTTTCAGAGTCATGACGATACGCGTGCCACGCTCGGGCTTGTCGATGGTTGCGATATCGAACTCGCCTTCACCCTTAGAGGACCAGTGAACACCCTCTGCCGCGTCTAGACCAGCACGACGGGTGTATAGATCAACCTGATCAGCCACAATAAAGGCCGAGTAGAAACCGACACCAAACTGACCGATCAGTTGTGAATCTTTTGCAGCATCGCCGGTCAGATTTTGCAGGAAGCTAGCGGTACCTGATTTAGCGATGGTACCTAGGTGCTCAATGACCTCATCGCGCGACATACCGATGCCGTTATCTTCGATGGTAATGGTATTGTTCTCTTCATCAGCAGAGACGCGAATACGCAGTTCACCATCGTTTTCGTAGAGGTCGGCGTTAGACAAGGCTTCAAAGCGTAGCTTTTCAGCCGCATCTGAAGCGTTGGAGATCAATTCACGTAGGAAGATCTCTTTATTAGAGTATAGAGAGTGAATCATCAGCTGCAGCAGCTGTTTCACTTCGGTTTGAAAGCCAAGAGTTTCTTGTTTCGTTTCGGTTGTCATAGCTTAGACCTGAATTCCCAAGTTACTGATTAACACTCCATCAGATATGGGGGATGCCGATCTAATTTCAACCCTTGGCGTTGATATCAGTACTCATCATTAAGGTTCTTAGCGTCGAAGAGCTGAATTCACGACGATAGAGAATCCAGACAACCACTGCACACAAGAACATAAAGAGCCAGGTATTGACCATCCACCCTAGCACTGCGATGGCAAAGTAGTAGGTTCGTAGGCCGGCATTAAAGTTATTTGCCGCCATACTGGCCATGCGAGCCGAGCGTTCTGCGTACATATCGAGAGTCCGTGGATCGGCATTCTCTTTGGAGTTGGGGCCGCCACCAATCATGACCGAGACAAATCCATACTGGCGAATAGACCAGGTGAACTTAAAGAAGGCGTATACAAACATCACCATCAGCACGATGATGCGCAGGTCCCATTGCAGTCGAGTCATCGGCTCTGTGAACGGCAGTTCAGACAGAAGGTCGATCGCCATATCAGAGCGAGAGAGCAGGGTCAGAAGGCCGGCCAAAATCAGCATGGTGGTGCTGGCAAAGAAGGTGACACCGCGCTCAAGATTGGTGATCGTTGTGGTATCAGCCACCCTCACCTCACGATCCAGCGCCGCGCGCATCCACTCCTTACGATAGAGGTGCATTAGGCTAGCCAGACAGGTGACACGATAACTGGCTCGCTTAGCGTATATGAAATAGCCGTTGAAACAGATCAAAAACCAGATCAACGCGACCAGGTCCAGATTGAGTGAAATCAGCATATCCCAAAATGAATTCATGCATTGCCTCCTTGCTTCGCTTGACGCTGTGCTGCCGTTAAGGCGCGATCCAACGCGTTGGCAAACTCACGACGATCTGCCTGACTCATACCCGATTGGCCACCAGACTGAATACCGCTAGCGCGCATGGTTTCGTAGAAGTCACGCAGATTGAGGCGCGCTTTGATGTTCTCTTTCGTTAAGGCCTCGCCACGATGGGTAAGTACGCGAGCCCCTTTATCGATCAGATCATTAGCCAACGGCAGATCTGTAGCGATGACAAGATCACCAGCGGTCACTCGATCAACGATCTCTTGATCAGCCTGATCGGCACCCTGAGGGACTCGACGCCAGTTTAAATAGGGGGAATTAGGTAACTGATAGAAGTGGTTTGCAACGAACTCCATCTCTACTTTTCGATTGAGTGCTGCCTTGATGAGAATATCTCTAATCACCACAGGACACGCATCCGCATCAACCCAAACTTTCACACTCATTCCTTGAAATCTAAGAAGCGTTCAGTATCCCCTCTTCCCCGTCGAGAAAACAAGTCTGAAACTGATATAGATGATCAATTTCACACAATTGGTAAGATAGAGAGGAGGTCAGATGGGGACCTACTCGATTTTTGGGACGGTAACTGGTGTTGTTCATTAACTCAAACACACTCAGATCGATCGTCTCAAATCGATTCTGACAAACGCCTATTGGACGCCAATGGCGATCGCTAAACCAGTCATACAGCCCACCCAAAAACTGATCAAACGAGTCGTGAGGCAGTTCAAAGTTAGACGTTTGACTCTTCACAGACTCAGCATCCAGATGCAGACCCGAGTGAATCAGTGACTCGCATATCCATTGATACGAATGGGTTGAGAGCGTTGAGCCTGTCCCTCCGCCAACATCCCCATGCGATCCGGCAAACCACCGCTGCTCAACACTCTGATGCTCTTCAAGCTTGGGGGACCAGAGTGTCGGTATGAAATCAGCACGATGCTCATCAATGGCCAGTGCTTGAAAGCCCCGCTTCACATTGGAAGCTAAGCGTGTGTCATGAAAGCCCCAAAGATAGCGGTTTAACTGTTTAAAGCTACCTAATGGAATGCCCAACGACCCGACAGTATCCCAAACGGCAATAGCCTCAATCTGTATCGGGGTGGCGATCTGGGCTTTGAATCGATTTTGTTCACGACGGGTGCCGCGTCTGTAGAGCTGGTAGCAGGAATCGAATTGCTCTAGATGCTCCAATCTAAGCAGACCCAATCGATCAATAAGACCTGACAGGCTTCTCGCTGCAAACGCCCCACGACTGTAGCCGACCAGGTAGACCCGATCGCCCGTTTGGTAGTGCTCCATCAACCATAAATAGGCTTCGGCTATCTTGTCAGAGAGTCCCCAACCAAAGATGCCTCCTCGAATCTGTTGCCAGGCTGAAGTGCCTACTCCAGGGAGATAATGAACCTGTTGTGGAATATCTGTTTCTGAATTGTGAAGAGCCTCAACCAACCGCACAACATGGCTGTTTTGATCGCCATCACTCAAATCTGAATCGGTTTTTTGCCAAGTGCCATCAAATGCCAGCAGTAAATTGCGCACCAGATTCTCCTGTCATAATTAGAAGTACTGTGCGCTTGAGGTCGCTATGACGAGCAGGTTAAGAAAATCCCCTCTGCCCATTTCGGTGGAGCATCTGCATAGTCTGCCAGTGGCGCATAGTACTTAGTTGGTTCACGAACCATGGCAAGCAGATGATTCACGCGTTGATAGTCACCTTGGTGAGCGTCGCGAATCGCCTCTTCACACATGTAGTTACGTAAAATATAGACAGGGTTTAAGGTTTTTGCGTAATCCAGACGTGATCTTAGTTGCTCATCTTCTGAGTGACGTACTGCATAGAATCGGCTTAACCACTCTGAATAGGATTCGGGGCTCTCTACTTCGGCACCCAAAGCGTCGCCCTTTTCTAGATTTGTTAAAGCCAGAATAAAACGATTGAGATCACCCTGCTGTTTTTCTAACAACGTGAGCATCTCATCAATTAGTGCTTTGTGGGTGACCCCTGGATTCGGTAGTGCCAATCGCTGAGAGAGCTTTGTGTAATAGGCATCAAAATAGAGCGTTGAGAATCTCTCGAGTTGAGCCTCCAAGTCGGATTTATCTATCAGAGGGATTAACGCCTGAGCTAAGGCCGCAAGATTCCACTGCATGATGCTCGGTTGATTACTGAACGCGTATCGACCTCTGTCATCGTTTTTATTAGCGATGTGGTCCGGCTCATATCGATCCATAAAGGTAAACGGACCATAGTCAAAGGTCTCTCCTATGATCGACATATTGTCGGTGTTCATGACGGCATGAACAAACCCGTAACTCTGCCACTGTGCAACCAGGTAGGCACTGCGCTCAACCACCTGTTGATACATGAACAGGTAAGGATTTTCGGCCTGTTTCGCGTCAGGGTAGTAACGATCGATCACGTAATCGGCAAGCTGTTTCAGGTCCTCATGCTGACCAGAATAGTAGAAGTACTCAAAGTGGCCAAAACGTATGTGACAGGGTGTCACCCTAAGCACTTGAGCACAGGGCTCTGCCCCATTTCGTAGGGTAAACTCCTCACTGCCAAAAATAGCCAGCGCACGTGTGGTGGGAATACCCAGACCAAACATCGCCTCACTGACAAGGTACTCACGAATACTGGAGCGAAGTACCGCTTTGCCATCAGCAAAGCGCGAATAGGCGGTTTTACCCGCCCCTTTAAGGTGGAGATCCCATCGATTGCCAGCAGGGTCTAGATGCTCGCCGAGCAAGATACCACGCCCATCACCGAGATCTGGGTTATAGACACCGAACTGGTGTCCAGTGTATTTCATGGCCAAGGGTTCAGCACCCTCTGGGCCCTGCTCAGTGGTGAAAGTTTCCACCAGCTGACTGGGCGCCCATTCACAGGGATTTAGCCCTAATGCTTGAGCCAGTGGTGCATTGAAGCTGATTAAATGAGTGTTCTTTAACGGAGTGACAGAGACCGACTGATACCAGTGAGAGGGTAAACGGGCATAGCTGTTATCGAAATTGAGCTTAGACATGGCTAATCCTCAAACTTATGAGCCTCTGAGGTAATACTCTCTAGACGATTGCCAAGCAGAACCACTTGGCCACGGTAGCGCTGATCGCCGGTCGTGGTGAACTCAAACTGATATCGACGCCAGGGTGCCAAGCGACCTCTATCATCTCGTTTTAACCAAAGCGCACGCAGAGATACGTTTTGGTCCAACAACTGCAGATTCAACTTGTTGCAGTAACTCTCAACCGCTTTCAGTGCGCGCTCTCTAACGGCTAGGCCTTTGTACCAAACATAGATAACACCAGCGACTAGAGTCAGGAGAAAGAGATCGGTAAGTTCAATAAACACGCTGATGACCTATAAAGTGTGAGAATGTCGACAGTCTAATCAAGCATCTTTATTTAGTATAGAGTCGATCGTATCGCCAACGTGCCCAGCGCTTATAAGCCAGATTGACTATGGGCTTGATGATTGGCCAACCAAGGATGCGCCAAATCCAGCCCCAGCGGGTATGCTGCCAAGCGGCTATGTTCGCATCGATTCCAGTTACCCACTGGTCACCACGCTGCAGATGAAGAACCTTAAGCATGTTAATACGCTCCTCTTCTGTCAGTTGATCCGATAACTCATGGATATCTTGGAGTTCTAACTGTTCGCCCTTAATGACTGCCAACTTATCCATCTCGGCAACACAGAGCGAACATTTTCCGTCGTAGTAGAGTGTCTCTTTCATGTAATAAGATACGAAACACTTCTCAAAGCGGATGACCGGATAACCTGTCGATTAAAACAGATTACAGATCGCGGTTGACTGGCTTTTTGCGATTGCCACCAAAACGGCGAGGTTTACGTTTGGGTGTACCATCAGCCGGTCTATTGCGCCTTGGCTGATTTTGACGCGGTGCTGGTTGTGCTGATGCACCCTCCGCTTTCTGCTTTGGCTTTTTAGGTTTTTTCGGCTTCAACGGCGGTTGTAGCTTAGATTCTGGCAGTGGGTTGTTCGGCGCAAATCCCTTCAAGTCGCGACGTTCCAGAAGTTTCTGCGTCAAGCGCTCGATCGCTCGAAGCTGATCAAACTCATCAATTGAGACCAGTGATACCGCCTGACCCACACTGCCGGCACGACCGGTACGGCCGATACGGTGTACATAATCTTCTGCCACGTTGGGAAGATCAAAGTTAATCACGTGAGGCAGCTCTTTGATATCGATACCGCGTGCCGCAATGTCGGTAGCTACAAGGATCTGAATATCGCCCTGTTTAAAGGCCTGCAATGCACGCGTGCGAGCACCCTGACTCTTATTGCCATGGATAGCCGCTGCAGTAATACCCGCCTTATCCAGCTGAACGACTAGACGGTTTGCACCATGCTTAGTTCGGCTGAAGACCAGTACCTGAAACCAGTTGTTGGTCTTGATCAAATCGATGAGAGCCGCTGTCTTGCTCTTCTTATCAACCCCAATGACCCACTGCTCAACGGTGTGAGCGGTCGCATTTTCTGGTGATACCGAGACCTCTACTGGGTTGTTGACGATGTCGTGAGCCAGCTCTTTGATCTCTGGGGAGAAGGTCGCAGAGAACATTAGGTTCTGACGCTGCTTAGGCAGCAAGTTAAGGATCTTACGAATGTCACGAATAAAGCCCATGTCGAGCATGCGATCAGCTTCATCCAATACCAGCACTTCTAGCTGATCAAAACGAACTGCATTCTGCGAGTAGAGATCTAAAAGACGACCCGGTGTCGCGATCAATATGTCCGTGCCAGAGCGAAGCTTTTGCATCTGTGGGTTGATCTTAACCCCACCAAAAACCACATTGCTCTTGAGGTCGGTGTATTTGCCATAGAACTCAGCATTGTCTTGGATCTGAGCCGCCAGTTCACGAGTCGGTGTCAGCACTAATGAACGAACATTGTTGCTTTTTACCTTAGGGCCAGATTGCAATCTCTCGAGCAGAGGCAGAATAAAGCTAGCCGTTTTACCCGTTCCCGTTTGCGCAGCCGCCATAACGTCCTTACCGGACATCACGGCAGGAATGCCTTCGCGTTGAATAGGAGTCGCTTCTGAATAGCCCTTTTCAGCTATTGCACGGGTAAGAGGAGCCGAAAGGCCAAGAGATTCGAAAGACATGAGGACACTCAAAATGTTAAGGCGCGCACAGTAACATAAAGCGTGGCTAGGCACACGTGAATGTTGATTCTAAAAGGGCTGGATAATTTTCAATAAGATCAAAAGCGTTTCTATCCGACTGGCGTCGGCTAGCCTTCTTCTTTGTATGAGCAAAGAAGAAGCAAGAAAACACACCCCGCTCCTTCGGCCTTCGGCACACTGCGCGCGATACTCTTTTTCTAACATCGAAAGGCACATTTCAGAGCCTGCTCCGTGCAGGCGCTGAAACTCTCGCCCATCCGGGACTCGATCCTTTCAACGTCTTAACGAAAAAGAGCACCGTGCTCGTTCTCAGTCGGACGGGGACAAATCGGCACAAGATTCGAATCTGGCACTGTTGGAGCGGTCTTGAAAAGGCCGCGATGGGTGCTCATATGAATTTAGCTATTAGCACCGGTGTCTGGCTTTAGCCTGACATCCACTCTTTCAGAGTTTTCCAGAGAGTCGGTAAGTTCACGACCGGATGACAGGCTTTAGCCTGTCACCCGCTTCAATTTAAACCTTTCTCCACGAGAACCAAGCCGCTAGCAGTGCGGTTAACAGCGATACTGTCAGGGCATTGGTTGTGACACTTTCGAGAAGCTGTGGATCAGACTCCCCTATTGCGGCGCCAGCAAAGTAGAGTCCTAGTAACAGGGTAATCACCGCCATTCCGATCAACTGGCCACTCTGTCTCGATAGACTGAGGATGGCTGAGCCTATACCCATTCGCTCTGCAGGGAGTGTTGCCAGTGCGGCGGAGTTGTTTGGGGTAGAGAACATGCCATGGCCCGTTCCAATCACCATTATACAGAGCCCGATCACCCAAAGTGGTGTCTCGTGATTCATCAACGCTAACGCCAGTAAGCCAAGGGCTATGGACAAACTTCCTCCCGTCGCCAGTAGACGGTGCCCTATTCGATCAGAGACGCGTCCTGCCAGAGGCGCGATGATAGTCATCATCAACGCTTGAAGCATCATCAGCTGCCCAGTATCCGTTGGCGACAGTTGGCGGTTGTATTGCAGATAAAGTGACAAAATCAGGACAATGCCGTACTGGCTGGCGTACATAAACATGGCCGCGGTTGCAGAGTTGATGAAGGTTTTATTCTTCATCATCAAGTCGATTCTCACCAGTGGAAATGCCTGTTTGCCAGACCATTTGATGAAGAGATAACCCAGACCTACTCCTAAGAGTGCAAGCAACCAACCGTTGAGTTCAATCAGGCGAGTACTGCCAAAATAGAGAGCTGCAATGGCGGCTGAGAAAATGGCTGTACCGACCCAGTCGATCTTATGCTTTTCACTGCTTTTCCATTCACCCGGAATAAACAGTCGAATCGATAAAATGACCCCTAGTAATATCGGTACCGGCAACATAAACACAGATCGCCAGCCAAACAGATCGACCAACCAGCCACCTATTAGCGGGCCTGCAGTCATGCCGAGATAGACGGCTGATGTCATCCAACCCAAAGCGGCCCCTCGTCCACCTGCTGCGTAGATACGGGAGATCATGGCCATACCCGCGCTGGCTAGGATAGCCCCGGCAGCCCCCTGTACCACACGCCCTGCTAACAGTATTTCAATATTGGGCGCAAAAGCCGCCATGGCGCCACCCAACGCAAAAAGACCACAACTGATGAGAAAAGCCTTTTTAAGACCAATGAGATCCGATAGACGACCGCCTGGCAGTTGGGAGATCAAACTCACCAGAAGGAAGATGGCCGGTATCCAACTGATCAATACCGCATTGACTTGAAGGTCTTGAGCAATGGCAGGTAGTGCGACCAGAGATGCCGACACGGCTAAAGGAAACTGCAGAATCGCTAGACTGAGGATAATCAGTGCTTTTAGTCGAGCTTGTGAATAACGCTGATAGTAACGCGCAAACTGTGTCATCTAACGTCCTTGTGAAAAATTTTAGCCATCAGCTAAATGTCAGCTTTGCACACTATTATGAACCCAGCTGTTGTAAACACCCCTTTGAGAGGGTGAAGCCCTTTCCCCTCTCTTCTTTTTTCTTCCCTTAGATGGCTCGGTCTGTGTAGAGCTCAACATTGGTCAGTTTTGCTACTTCATTGATGTAATCTACAACATGCGTGGGCATCTGAAGATCTTTGATTACGGTTAAGTTGCGCAACATTGGAAAAATCATAACGTCATCCCAGCTAAGCTGCCCACCTCTATCCGAAGGCTTAATCAGCTTAGGCAAATCATTTAAAACCTGCTCTACAAGGGCTTGGTGTTCAGCTGTATTGTCCAGAGCTTGCTCAAAACTGCATTCAATCATTGCTTCCTTGTTTACGCGATAAAAATCAATTGCCGATTGAGTTTCAAACTCAGGCAAACCGATCTGTACATTGCGAGGAAAAAGCAGTGAGAAAATCGCGCGATTAACTGACATCAGTGGTTGTGTGAAACGATCAGAATCACCACCTTCGACAATTACCTGATCAGCACTGCCTAACTCATCCAACTTATGAGCGATATCAAGACTCTCCCCCATAGATTGGCCATCAATCTCTAATATCGGCACCATTTTATTGCCAACACGCTCAATACAGCTGTCGGCATCGTCATTCAGCAGGTAAATCGACTCAAAATTAACCTGTTTGTATTTAGCGACCATGTCAGCACGAACACAGAATGGACAATGATCATATTGGAAAAGCTTCATAATAACTCTCTTACATCGGGGATGGCTTATTAGAGCACAACTTATCCATCAGTATGTATCAACCTAGATAAGATAATTGCTATTCTCTATTCAAAGATGTGAGAAGGAGTCTCAATGAACCAAGCCATTCAAGATCTCTATCCAGAGAGCCATAGCCACTGTTTTGGCTGTGGTCGATCAAACGCGGATGGATGGCACCTGAAAAGTTATGTAACAGGTGACACAACTCTAGCTCACTTCACGCCAGAGCCTCAGTACAGTGGTGGTGTTCCTGGACACCTCTACGGCGGCGCGGTCGCTTCCCTACTCGACTGCCACGGCACTGCATCCGCGGCCGCTTTCAGCTACCTTCAGAAGCATGAAACACTCGAAAAAGATGCAAAGATTCAACGCCACGTTACAGGGCAATTAAATATTAAATACATCGCCCCCACTCCAATGGGCGTAGAGTTAGAGCTGCATGGCGAGCTGCTATCCATCGAGGGGCGTAAAGTGCGAGTTAAGTTGACCTTATCCGCCAATGAAAGGCTCTGTGCAGAGGCTGAGATGGTTGCGTTTGGCGTTGAGTGATTGTTGGAGCGGTCTTGTAAAGGCCGCGATTGGTATTCATTAGAGTTTATCTGAAAGCAACAGTGACTGGCTTCAGCCTGTCATCTGTTTTTTCGGTGTTTTCCAGATAGGCATTAAATTCTCACGGCGGATGACAGGCTGAGAGCCTGTCACCGGCACCATTGCTGAAGACAGAAGAAGGCTAGCCGACGCCAGTCGGATAGAAATGCTCTTGATCTTAAGAGAGATCGCGGCCTTTTCAAGACCGCTCCAACTTTTTGAATGGATCTTGGATCGATTAGTATCGACCCGCCATGTCATCCATTGAGATCGGTTTGATCTTACTGCCCTGTCCGGCACAGCCGAAGGCTTCGAAACGATCTTTGACGATACCTGAGGCTGCATCACGGGCAGCGGCTAGGAATTTACGTGGGTCAAACTCGCTCTTCTTCTCGGCCATCATACGGCGCATAGCACCGGTCATTGCCAAGCGAATGTCGGTATCAATATTGACCTTACGAACACCGTTTTGAATCCCTTTAACGATCTCCTCTACAGGGACACCGTAGGTCGGTTTCAACTCGCCACCAAACTCACGAATGATCGCTAACCACTCCTGTGGCACGCTGGAACTACCGTGCATCACCAGATGGGTGTTCGGGATTGCTTTATGAATCGCCGCGACACGATCAATTGCGAGAATATCGCCCGTCGGTGGGCGTGTAAATTTGTACGCACCGTGGCTGGTACCAATCGCAATTGCTAGGGCATCGACGCCAGTTTTCTCAACAAAGTCTTTAGCTTCATCAGGGTCGGTCAGCATTTGATCATGGCTCAAAATACCCTCAGCACCCTGACCATCCTCTTCACCGGCTTCGCCTGTCTCTAGCGAACCAAGACAGCCCAGTTCACCTTCAACCGATACACCGACAACATGCGCCATTTCACAGACTTGTCGAGTGACATCGACGTTGTATTCGTAGGTGGATGGCGTTTTACCATCGCTCATCAACGAACCATCCATCATGACACTGGAGAAACCAGAGCGGATCGACTGCATACAGACTGCAGGTGATGCACCGTGATCCTGATGCAGGACAACCGGAAGATCCGGGTGTGTCTCGATAGCCGCCAAAATGAGATGGCGAAGATAAGCCTCACCGGCGTAGGTGCGAGCGCCAGCAGATGTCTGCAGAATCACAGGACTGTCTGTTGCCTGCGCTGCTTGCATGATCGCTTGCACCTGCTCAAGGTTGTTAACGTTAAACGCAGGAACACCGTAGCTATTCTCTGCGGCGTGATCAAGTACCTGACGTAGGGATACAAGTGCCATTATTTACCTCCGAAGAGTCGATTAAGTTATTGAATTGATGGGTTAATCCACCAACTCTGAAAAGTCTTGAATGACGCGATCGGGGTTAGCCGACTCAATCGGTTCACCCATGTTGTAACCGTAAGGAAGTAACCAAACATCAATGCCTGCATTACGCGCCGTGGCCGCATCGATCGAGGAGTCACCCACAAACAGTGCATCCTCTGCTGAGATTTGCCACTGCTCAAGGCAGTCTAAAATTGACGTTGGGTCAGGCTTCTTCACTGGAAAACTGTCGCCGCTGACTACAATATCGAAGAGTTCCGTTAAGCAGTGAGCCGCTAACACACGATCGGTGTATCGGCTCTCTTTATTGGTAACCACTGCCAACTTGACCCCTTCAGACCCAAGCTTTTTAACCACCTCTAAAACATGTGGATAGAGGTAACTGGTGGTACCGCAGCAGCGTTGATAGTGCTTATCAAAGACAGGTAGTGCGCCTGCCAAAATAGGTCCAGACTCAATCTCTTCAATGGATTGGTTGTGGATGTAAGCCAGGGCTTTAATCAACAGCGCACGTGTGCCGTGCCCTATCCACGAGTTGACCTGTTCTTGAGTCACCCTTGCATAACCACACTCTTCTAAAGTGGCATTGGTGGCATCATAGATCTCCGGCGCCGTCTCGACTAAGGTACCGTCAAGATCAAATAACATCGCTTTATACATTTCTGTTACCCCTAAACTCGCTGGCGAACAGCATCAGCAACTGCGTTAGCAGTAATGCCGAAGTACTCATAGAGAACAGGAGCCGGTGCTGAATCACCAAAGCTGTCGATACCTACAACACCGCCTTTTCTGCCCACATATTTGCGCCAGAAATCGGTATGCGCAGCTTCCACTGCAACAGCCGGAAGATCCGATGGAATCGTCTGCTCTTGGTAATCTTCAGATTGGCGATCAAACAGATTGGTACAAGGCATTGAGACAACGCGAGTTGAGATACCCTCAGCCGCTAGAGTCTCTTGAGCCTGCAACGCCAATTGCACTTCAGAACCGGTTGCCATGATCACCGCTTGTGGACTGGCCATATCAGAGAGGATGTAGCCACCTTTGCGAACCTTATCTGCATCAGAGGCCGCCTTCAGTAATTTAGGCATCCCCTGTCGTGACAGCGCTAGAGCAGAGGGACCATCCTGTCGCTCAACCGAGTGCGCCCAGGCCGTTGCCGTTTCAAGGGCATCACAAGGACGCCAGACATCAAGGCCTGGGATGATGCGCAAGCTTGGAACGTGCTCGATACTTTGGTGTGTTGGGCCATCTTCACCCAGACCAATGGAGTCATGAGTAAAGACATGAACCACACGCTGTTTCATCAGTGCAGCCATTCGAATCGCATTACGAGAGTAATCGCTAAACGTGAGGAAGGTACCACCATAAGGTAGGTAGCCACCATGCAGTGCCATACCATTCATAATCGCAGCCATACCAAACTCACGAACACCGTAAGAGAGGTGGTTACCCCAAGTATCTCGGCCTGCATAGGTGGCTGTTTTGAAGTTAGTCAGGTTCGAACCGGTCAAATCAGCACTGCCGCCAAAAAACTCTGGAACAAGAGGTGCGATAGCATCTAGTGCATTTTGACTCGCTTTACGAGTCGCTACGTCCCCTTCTGCTGCAGCAATCTGAGCCATGACATCGGCAATCTTAGATTGATACTCATCGCTCAATTCACCGATCATACGACGTCTGAATTCTGCGGCTTTTTCTGGGAATGCTTTAGCGTACTCAGCAAAACGAATATCCCATTCCGCCTCTTCTGCTCTGCCTGAATCGGTGCAGTCCCAAGCGCTCTTCACGTCGCTAGGAATCTCAAATGGCGCATGATTCCAATTCAGTGCAGCGCGTGTCGCAGCGACCTCGTCAGCACCCAGTGCGGCACCATGAACGTCGTGTGTACCGACCTTATTGGGCGACCCTTTACCTATCTCGGTTTTAGTACAGATCAGTGTCGGTTTGCCATCAGCTAAGACCGCTTGAGCTTTGGCTGCACGAATCGCTGCATCGACAGCTGACGCATCATGACCGTTTACATCACGAATCACATTCCAGCCATAAGCTTCAAAACGTGCCGGCGTATCATCAGCAAACCACCCTTCGACGTGGCCATCAATCGAGATACCGTTGTCGTCGTAGATCGCGATGAGCTTAGACGTTCTTAGGGTCCCAGCCAGTGAGCAGACCTCGTGACTGATCCCCTCCATCATGCAGCCATCACCCAAGAAACAGTAGGTGAAATGGTCCACTATAGTGTGCCCTGATTCATTAAACTCTGCCGCCAACATCTTCTCGGCAAGTGCCAAACCGACAGCATTCGAGATACCCTGGCCTAATGGACCCGTCGTAGTCTCCACACCCGCTGTAACGCCCACTTCAGGGTGACCTGGTGTCTTAGAGTGCAGTTGGCGGAACTGTTTAAGTTCATCGATTGGAAGATCGTATCCCGTTAAATGCAGCAGTGCATAGATCAACATTGAACCGTGACCATTAGAGAGAACAAAACGGTCGCGATCTGGCCAGTGTGGATTGGCTGGACTGTGTTTCAAGTGACGGTTCCAAAGAACCTCTGCAATTTCTGCCATACCCATCGGTGCACCTGGGTGTCCCGATTTTGCGGCTTCGACGGCATCGATCGCTAGAAAGCGAATCGCATTGGCCATCTCATTTGCCATAGCGGCATTCGGTGCTGTTCTGTTCATCTGTTGCTCCTAATTAGCGACGGCCTTAACCACGACCCAAGGCGCGATTACGACGTTCCATCATGCGCCATACAAAGGGTGTGAAGATCAACTGCATTGCCAGCTCCATCTTGCCCCCAGGGACAACAATGGTATTGGCACGTGACATGAAGCTATTGCCAATCATGTTCAAGAGATACTGGAAGTCGATCCCCTTAGGGTTAGCAAAGCGGATAATCACCATGCTCTCATCGGCAGAAGGGATGTCCCGAGCGATGAAAGGGTTAGAGGTGTCGACCATCGGTACGCGTTGGAAATTCACATGCGTATGTTCAAATTGAGGGCAGATGTAGTGAATGTAATCAGGCATGCGGCGCAGAATCGTATCCGTTACCGCTTCAGCACTGTAACCACGCTGGTTCTTATCGCGCCAAAGCTTCTGCGTCCACTCAAGGTTGATGACGGGAACCACACCGATACGTAGATCTGGGTATTGGGCTATATCGTTCTGCTCAGTTTTCACCGCGCCGTGCAGGCCTTCATAGAAAAGGATATCGGTATCTTTATCGATCTCTTCCCAAGGTGTGAAGGTGCCTGGCTCTTGTCCGTAAGGCTCAGCCTCATCTTGGTTGTGCAGGTAGAAGCGTTTTTTACCGGTACCCGTCTCAGAGTAGCTTTTAAACAGGCCTTCGAGCTCATCAAACAGGTTGTTCTCTGGACCAAAGTGGCTGAGATGTTTATTGCCCGCTGCATCGGCTTGCGCCAACTGCTTTTTCATTTCGGTACGATCGTAACGGTGGAAGCTATCGCCTTCGACAATCGCGGCTTTAACATTTTCACGACGAAAGATGTTTGAGAATGTGCGAGTAACGGTTGAAGTACCTGCACCTGATGAGCCGGTAATCGCAATAATTGGGTGACGTTCTGACATAATGTTTCTCCAGGTCCAGTAACTTAATCGCGGAATAGACTGCGTTCAGCAAAGAGCGGCATATCTTCGCCTTTCTCTTCGATCGGTTCGTTGTGGTAACGCTCAATGCGCTCGACCTCGTTTTTAGAACCAAACACCAAACCTATGCGTTGGTGAAGCTCAGTCGGTTTCACATCCAGCATTGGGTAGCTGCCTGTACTGGCACGACCACCGGCCTGCTCGATAATCATACCGACAGGATTTGCCTCATAGAGCAGTCGTAACTTACCGGCTTTGCTTGGATCTTTGGTGTCACGTGGATACATGAAGACACCACCACGCATTAGGATACGGTGCGCCTCCGCTACCATCGAAGCGATCCAACGCATGTTGAAGTCTTTACCGCGCGGACCCGTCGATCCCGCAAGACACTCATCTACGTAACGTTTAACGGGCGCTTCCCAGAAACGGCTATTAGAGGTATTGATCGCGAACTCTTGAGTCTCCTCAGGAATGGTGATGCTGGGGTGAGTCAACATAAACTCACCTAAAGCGGGATCCAGAGTAAAACCAACTACACCGTTACCCACCGTAAGAATCAGCATGGTCGAGGGACCATAAAGCGCGTATCCCGCCGCTACCTGTTGTGATCCGGGCTGAAGAAATACCTCTTCTTGAATAGGCGCTGTTGCATCATCCGGTGCACGAAGAATCGAGAAAATACTGCCCACCGAGACGTTCACATCAATGTTCGATGAGCCATCGAGTGGATCAAATACAATCAGATAGCGACCTTTCGGATTCCCCTCTGGGATATCCAGCGCCTCATCCATCTCTTCCGAGGCCATGCCGAGAAGATGTCCGCCCCACTCGGTCGTTTTGATGAAGATGTCATTACTGAGCACATCCAGTTTCTTCTGAGCCTCACCCTGGACATTGATACTGCCACCAGCATCTTCATTGTGCTCACCATGCAGGCCCGCTAACTCGCCATAAGCGACAGCTTTCGCGATCTGCTTACAGGCCATCGCAACATCCAAAATCAAGGCGTTAAAATCACCGCTGGCGCTTGGGTAACGACGACGCTCCTCAATGAGGTATTGAGTTAAGGTCGTTCTATTGGTTCTAAATGGCATATCAGTTGCCTCTTATTATTTTTAAAAATCGGTATCCTTAAGCGATCAGTTGAGCCAACTGCTCTAAACTCACATCGCTTAATGAAGGAACAATTAAGTCAGCCCCTGTGAAATCATGGTGCTTGGAAAACTCATTAGGGGTTATTACAGTAGCCAATTCGGCGCCTTTAGCGGCTCTTAACCCATTGTTGGTATCTTCAATGGCGATAGCTTCTGCCGATGAGACACCAAGACGCTCCAATGCTTGAAGGTAGACACTGGGGTCCGGTTTTTTATTCGGAGCAGTTTCTGCGTTTTCGACAACGGTGAACGTCTCCTGCCAGTCATCGCCCATGGCGTGAGAGAGCAGTGCTTCTATATTGGCTGGACTGGTCGTTGTGGCGATGGCTAGCTTTAAACCAGCAGACTTCGCGGCTTTAATTAGCTCTAAAACACCAGGGCGCATCGCAACCTCTCCGCAAGCAACCATCTCTTCATAACGAGCAGTTTTAGTGGCATGCAGCTCTGGAATGATTGAGTCGATGCGCTCTTCGCTGACTTGAACACCTCGATCAGGCCGTTGGTTCCAGTAGTGACGAATTCGCTCTTTGCCGCCCGAGACTTCAAGCAGCTCTGTATAGGTCTCTAAATCCCATAACCAAGTGAGGCCCGCTGTTTCAAAGGCATAGTTGAAAGCAGCCATATGCGCCATTTCGGTGTCTGCCAATGTACCGTCGACATCAAAAATTAACGCTTTAAGTGCCATTTAATACCTTCAGTTATATTCTTATGTTTATTTTCTATTAACTAAGAGTATTCAGTGTGCTAAGTAAGCGCAATTAAAATGAGGTTATATTAGGATTAAGAAATCACTTAACTAACAACCGACGTAAAAAAGCCCCGATGCTTTTACATCGAGGCTTACTAAATAAAAGTTAATCTGCCATCAAATCTCTATCCGCGTCCCACCCCTTTGATTTTGCATGAACAATGGCTTGTTCTTGAATATGTAGGTAACGCACTCGGATCTCATCTGGCAACTGACTGACAGAAAATCCATAATTCTCCCACTCATCATTGACCTGACGCCAGAGTGTCTCCAGCCCCTGCACTAACCAACCCTCACAACTTTCCGTTTCCGGAATCAAACCAAAAGCCCAAGCATCCCTGATGATTTTTCCGGTATCGGTCATCCCTCCGTAAAGGTCATTGTGAATGCCGACGTATGTTTTTGATTTTTGCATAACGACTCCTAACAGGTCAGGCTGGCAAATAAGCTGGGTAGCTTTTCTGGCAGACGATCAACGTTATCGACCACCGTATAGTTATTGGCCCCAAAAATTCGTTTAACATAACTATCAGCATTGGGGTCTAAGGTTAAGCAATAGGTTAAAACACCTTGGCTGTACAGCTCTTCGACAGCTTTCTTGGTATCGTGCCTAAGGTGTTGGGGATCACGCTCATCGATATCAGCTGGTTCCCCATCTGTGACCAACAGGAGCAGCTTGCGGCGTTCAGGTTGTTTCATCAAAAGACTTCCAGCATGTCGCATGGCTGCTCCCATACGAGTTGACAGCCCTCCCGTCATTCCTGCAAGACGACTTTTTGCTTCGTCATTAAAGCTCTGATTAAAATCTTTAAATTTAAAGTATTGAACATCGTGTCGACCATCAGAAGCGAATCCATGTATCGAAAAAGGATCACCGATGCCATTGATCGCGCTTGAAACCAGCGTCGCTGCTTCACGCGTCAACTCAAGCACACTTTTATCAGATCCCTCCATGGTCTCATTCGTCGACTCAGATAGGTCCAACAATACAGTCACTGCAAGATCGCGATTTTTGACAACATTACGCATTGTGATTCTGGGGTTGGGTTGTTCACCCATTCTGATGGCAATCATCGCATCGATGGCCGCATTCAGATCAATCTCATCACCATCTTCCATATTTCGCTCTCTTTGAACGCCATCCGGTGAGAGAAGATCAACAACCTGTTTAATTTTCTGCACTATCGGCTTATGTTCTTGAAAGATCCGATCAATCGTTTCTGGATCCCCTTTTTGAGCTCTTTTTTCGTACACCGTTGCCCAATCGGGTCGGTATAACTGCACCTGATAATCCCACTCCTGATAGTGGTATGGATCTGAAATAGGCTCTTTACCCCAGCGGTCATTAAAAGACTCGGTCGCTTCACCTGCATCCTCATAAGGCATGAACTCTGTCGCGCATACCCAAACTTCTTGGGCATCATCGCCCGCTAGCTCACAGTCCACCTCATTCGCCATTTCGACGGCACTGACATACTTTCTTAACTGTCGTTGCGAAGCGGGAATATACTCCAGACCATGCTCAGCTAGATTGAAAGGCTCAAACTCCCAAACAAAACGATTATCATCACGATAAGGTGTGCGCATGGACTGCAGAATACGTAGACTGGGCACCTCTTTACGGTCATCAAACAGAGCAAAAAGCGCCAGTCCTAACTGAAAGCTGATTTCAGAAGAGTCTTTTTTAGCAGAAATTTCATGATGAAACTTAGCCGATAATTCATTCAACTCTGGGTCGTCTGATCTTACTGTTTCATCCATCAGCATCAATGCAAACTGACCCAACCGCTGTAAGGTTGGGTGTTCCTCACGGCCCTCCGGCTCAATTGACAGTAACGCTTGCCAAGTGGAACGCAGTCCAGGAAAGTCTTGCATCGCACAATACTCAACCCTGGCATCTTCGATCAATGCGATAAAGAACATCTGCGCCTGACTAAGGCCGCTAGCATCCATTCGGTCAGTCGTATAACTCATATGAGCAGCAGCGTGTGCCACTTGAGCACGATATAACGAGACGCCATCCACCTGGTTGAGATCATCAACCGCATCTGGCAAATGCATAACATGATGTTCAATGTAAGGTTTAAAGTCTTCGTAATCTGCCGAGGTGGGACGAAGAAAAAAATCTCTTCCCCATAAAGCCCTTAAGTAAAAATTTAATTTGCGTTGCGCATCAATAAACAGCGTACCCTTGCGCTCTTGTTGCAGCATTTTTTGACTATCAGCGGTCTTGAGCTCGAAATAACTGACTAGATTAACAAAATCTCTTCGATAAGCATCCGCCCCAAAGTTAGCCCAACGTCGAAGTCCTGAAAGCGTCAGCTTTGATAGCAGCTCATCCATATGATTCAGCATCGGCCTAAGGCCGCGAGCTGCCTTAGCAGACAATTGATGGATGAGAGTAAGGTACCCTCTCAGCAATTCAGGATCACCAAGACGATTTGCAGCAATCGGCAGGGATTGCAATAACAGAGTAATGACTTCACCAGAGGTCATCGAAGCGAGTTTCATGGCTGCATGAATACAGTCACTCATGACATCCTCACCACACTCTTTCACGACCTGTGGCATGCATTCAATAAACGCGATCACGAGCTCTTTACCACGACCTAGATTCGCCAAACTCTGTGCACCCTCAAGATAGTCTTGTAAGGCAGGCGATGACATCACTCGTGCGGCTTCATGAAAGTGACTCTCTAAAACATCGTTCATTTCTGGAGCGATGCTCTCAAGAGATTGACGATACTGGTCCATGTCGATACTCATCGGTGCTGCCCCTGTTAGCTCACAAAAAATGTGTTGACTGCAGCATCTAGGGTTTCTCGCATATCTGGATCATCGGTCAATGGTGTTACTAACGTCATTTTGCACGCAGACAACGGATCTACACCTTCAGCGATCATCTGCCCAGCATAGACAAGCAAACGAGTTGATATTCCTTCATCAAGGCCGTGCCCTTTCAAATTCCTCGCACGGTGGGCTATTTGAACCAATTTATTGGCGATATCAAGACCCACACCTGTCTCTTTATCTACAATTTCAGCTTCATCAGAATCTTTCGGATAGTCAAAGTTCATCGCACCAAATCGCTGTTTAGTGGATTGTTTAAGATCTTTCATCAGGCTTTGATAACCGGGGTTATAAGAGATAACCAATTGAAAATCAGGGTGCGCCTCGATCAGTTCCCCTTTTTTATCCAAAGGCAGTGTTCTGCGATGGTCAGTTAAGGGGTGAATCACAACGGTGGTATCTTGTCTTGCTTCAACGACCTCATCCAAGTAACAAATTGCCCCTATTCTGGCAGCTGTCGCTAATGGACCATCCTGCCAATGGGTACCGTCCTTATCGAGCAAAAAACGTCCAACCAGATCTGAGGCCGTCATATCTTCGTTACAGGCAACCGTAATCAGAGGACGCTTCAGTTTCCAGGCCATATACTCCACAAACCTTGATTTGCCGCATCCCGTTGGCCCTTTGAGCATCACCGGCATACGTCTTGCATAGGCGGCTTGATACATATCGACCTCATTGCCTACCGCCTTATAAAAGGGTTCGTCCTTGATAATGTATTGATCCGTATTCACTGCACTCATACTCTTACCTTTTGTATTCATTGAGAGCAAAACCCCCTCATTAGAGGGGGTATCTATAGCGTTATACTGGGTTGCCTCGGTAAACCACCATCTCAGCACCTTTTGACTGAGCATAGTTGTCATAACCGACCAACCTAACGTGGTTATTAGGGTGGGCTTGGTGGCAAGCTTCAGCCTCATTCAGAACTCGATCAACGTCGGTCTCACCGAACAGTGGCAACTTCCACATGTACCAGTAGTGATCGAACGCATTCTCTGGCTCTGTATGCTCTATCGCCGGGTTCCATCCTTTAGACACGATGTACTCAACTTGCTTTCGAATTTGTTCAGCATTCATCTCAGGCAGGTAAGAGAATGTCTCGAATTTACGGCTATTCACATCACTCAGGCTTGATGCGTAATCTTGCATTTCACTCATCATCTATTCCTCAACTCTAATAAGAGCTCAATTTATTAAGGAGGGTCTCTAAGGAACCCTCCCATTACTTTATTTATGAGAGACGTCTAGCTTATCGACCGTATCGAATTCAAACTTGATCTCTTTCCAGGTTTCCATGGCAACTTTTAGCTCAGGGCTGTGCTCGGCTGCAGAGAGAAGGATTTGTTTACCATCTTTCTCAAGTTCAGCACCGTGATTTCGCGCTTCAACACAGGCTTCAAGAGCCACACGGTTCGCAGCTGCACCTGCGGCATTACCCCACGGGTGACCCAAAGTACCACCACCAAACTGTAGAACTGAGTCATCACCAAAAATGTTAACCAATGCAGGCATGTGCCAAACATGGATACCGCCCGAGGCAACCGGAATAACACCCGGCATAGATCCCCAGTCTTGATCAAACATAATGCCGCGACTGCGATCCTCTTTTGTAAAAGAGTCACGCATTAGATCGATCCAGCCCAAGGTCGCCTCACGGTCACCTTCCAACTTACCAACCACCGTGCCAGAGTGAAGATGGTCACCACCGGAAAGACGAAGCATCTTAGTCAGCACTCGGAAATGGATACCGTGATTAGGGTTGCGGTCTAGAACAGCGTGCATGGCACGGTGAATGTGCAACAACATGCCATTTTCACGACACCAATTTGCTAGACCTGTGTTAGCGGTAAAACCACCCGTCAGATAATCGTGCATAATGATCGGGGCGCCGATCTCTTTTGCATACTCGGCACGCTTATACATCTCTTCCGGAGTTGGCGCTGTCACGTTCAGGTAGTGACCTTTACGCTCACCCGTTTCAGCTTCGGCTTTTTCAATGGCTTCCATGACAAAATCAAATCGTTGTCTCCAGCGCATGAACGGTTGAGAGTTAACGTTCTCATCATCCTTGGTAAAATCGAGACCACCGCGAAGACACTCATAAACTGCTCGTCCGTAGTTTTTGGCTGACAAACCCAGCTTAGGCTTGATGGTGCACCCCAACATTGGACGACCGTATTTGTTCATAATGTCGCGCTCTACCTGAATGCCGTGTGGTGGTCCACCACAGGTCATTACATAGGCGACCGGAATACGAACATCTTCCAATCGCAAAGAACGCACTGCCTTAAAGCCAAATACGTTACCAACAAGAGAGGTCAATACATTGACAACAGAGCCCTCTTCGAACAGGTCAATTGGGTAGGCAATGAATGCGTAGAACGCCTCGTCATTACCAGGAACATCCTCGATAGCGTAAGCGCGGCCTTTATAGTACTCAAGATCAGTGAGCAGATCTGTCCACACGGTCGTCCAAGTACCGGTAGAAGACTCTGCCGCAACTGCTGCTGCCGCCTCTTCACGTGGCACTCCATCTTGTGCAATTACCTTAAAACACGCCAGAAAGTCCGTATCTTTTGGTGTGTAATCGGGCATCCAATACGTCTCACGGTACTCCTTTACACCTGCTTGATAGCTTTTTGCCATGGTCAATTTCTCCTGTTGGATTAAACCTTGATTATTGTTGTGCTGTTTGAGTGCCAGGCTGAAATCAACTTAGCAATCGCATAGGAGAGACGTTATGGGAAAGTAATGTTAAGAACAACACAAACTTTCTTATCAAAATGATAAGTGATTACTTAACATTAATATTCAATCAGGAATTAAATAGATACTGTTTACATTAAGGTTAAACTTAACTATTTTGAATAAACCACAATAAATAACTCAAAGCATTAATCGGAGGAGCCAGTGCGTAATACAACCTTTCGTCAGCTCAGAGTCTTTAATGAAGTCGCAAAACAGCTGAGTTTCATTAGAGCCGCGGAATCTCTTCACCTAACTCCCCCGGCGATTACCATGCAAATTAAAGAGCTTGAAAGTAACGTAGGCATGCCGTTGTTTGATCGTGCTGGCAAAAAAGTCACGCTAACCACAGCAGGTGAATATATGCTGGTCTACGCTAGAAGAATCCTAGCGACCGTTAAAGACGCTGAAGATGCTGCAGCAAGATTAATTCACGCAGAAGCTGGAACAATTACGATAGGGATTGTTAGAACCGCAAAATACTTCATGATGCACCTTATTTCTGAATTCATTGAAGAACATAAGAGTGTCGACATAAAGCTATCGATTGGTAATCGTGAACAGCTGCTCAAATCTTTGCAAAACAATGAAGTTGATCTCGCTATTATGGGTCGACCACCCAAAGAGATGCGGACCCGAAATGAACCCTTTGCGGCTCACCCACACGTTTTTGTGGCCGCGCCCACAAACCCGTTATTTTTAAGAAGCCTGGATGAGCGGTTAACACCCGAGGAGCTGCGAGATATCCCGTTTATTGTTCGTGAAGAGGGCTCAGGCACACGAGCAGCGATGGAACGCTTTTTCGAGGGGAGAAGTATTGAACCGCATTATAAGTTTGAACTGGATTCCAACGAAATGATCAAACAGGCCGTAATGGCCGATCTGGGGATAGGATTTGTGTCACAGCACACAGTCGGTTTAGAACTGGAGCACCAAAAACTGGGGATACTCAATGTCGATGGCGCACCCATTGTTAGAGCCTGGAACCTTGTGCATACACAATCGAAGGTACTCTCCCCCGCTGCAGAGGCGTTCCGATACTTTATGCTTGAGCGTGCAGAGAGCTTCCTAGCTGAGCAGTTTGGGCGGTTAGAGTAAGCTTGGGGCGATCTTTTCGGTGACTGGCCTTCAGCCTGTCAACCGCATTTCTATCCGACTAGCGTCGGCTAGCCTTCTTCTTTGTGTGAGCAAAGAAGAAGCAAGAAAACACACCCCGCTCCTTCGGCCTTCGGCACACTGCGCGCGATACTCTTTTTCTAACATCAAAAGGCACATTTCAGAGCCTGCTCCGTGCAGGCGCTGAAACTCTCGCCCATCCGGGGCTCGATCCTTTCAACGTCTTAACGAAAAAGAGCACCGTGCTCGTTCTCAGTCGGACGGGGAACGGGGTGCCAGATTCGAATCTGGCACTGTTGGAGCGGTCTTGAAAAGGCCGCGATGGGTATTAAGTTAAGCTTAGCTATTGGCACCGGTGTCTGGCTTTAGCCTGACATCCACTTTCTCAGCGTTTTCCAGATTATTAGTAAATCTTACCAGCGGATGACAGGCTGAAGGCCTGTCACCAAATATCGCGGCCTTTTTAAGACCGCTCCAACTCAGATTACTTACGTGCTGCCTTAAGTGTATCCGCAATCATAAACGCTAACTCAAGTGACTGGTCAGCATTAAGGCGTGGGTCACACTGGGTGATGTAGCGCTCTGCCAGGGCAGATTCTGTGATTTGGTAGGCACCACCAACACACTCAGTTACATGATTACCGGTCATCTCAAAATGAACACCACCGGCGTAGCTACCCTCTGCCTTGTGAATCTCGAAGAAGGATTTCATCTCTGAGAGGATCGCATCGACCGAGCGGGTTTTGTAACCGCTGCTCGCTTTTACCGTATTGCCGTGCATCGGGTCGTTGCTCCAGACAACATTCACGCCCAGATCATTCACAGCACGCACTAGCTGTGGAAGGTGATCGCCGATCTTATCGGCACCCATGCGGGCAATCAGATTGATACGACCCGCTTCGTTCTCTGGGTTTAGAATCTCTAATAGACGTTTTAAATCATCCACTTGAGTGGTTGGGCCCACTTTTACACCGACCGGGTTTTGAACACCACGCAAGAACTCAACGTGCGCATGATCAGGCTGACGAGTCCGATCACCAATCCAGAGCATGTGCGCTGAACAGTCATACCAACCGTTGGTCAAACTGTCTTGGCGCGTCAACGCCTCTTCATAAGGCAGCAACAGTGCTTCGTGTGAGGTGTAGAGCGTTGTCTCAGAGAGCTGCGGTGTATTGTCTGAATTCAATCCACAGGCCGCCATGAACGACAACGCTTGATCGATCTGTGCGGCTAGCGCTTCATACTTTTCATGCGCAGGCGACTGAGACACGAAGCCTTGGTTCCATTTATGAACCTGATGCAGATCGGCAAAGCCACCACGTGAGAAGGCGCGCAGTAGGTTTAACGTTGCTGAGGATTGATGATAAGCCTTCAACATACGCTCAGGATCTGGAATACGCGCTTCTGCCGTGAACTCGGCCGAGTTGACGTTGTCACCACGGTATGAAGGTAGCTCGACACCATCAATCGTCTCAGTATCGCTAGAGCGAGGTTTAGCGAATTGGCCAGCAATTCGCCCTACTTTTACTACAGGACAACTACCCGAGAACGCCAATACAACGGCCATCTGCATTAGCAATTTAAAGGTATCTTTGATCTTATCAGCACTGAACTCGTTAAAGCTCTCTGCACAGTCACCACCCTGTAACAGAAACGCTTCACCACGACTGACACGTGCTAGATCAGCTTTTAAAGATCGGATCTCTCCTGCAAAAACCAGAGGTGGCTGTTGTTTCAGCTCAGCCTCAATCGATTGCAGTGCCGTTAGGTCTGGGTAAGTCGGTAACTGTTTAACCGGCAGATCGCGCCAGCTATTGGGCGTCCATACGCTCATGTGAAAAATTCCTTTAGGTGGTGATTAAAGAGGTTTCTAGTCTACTAAATTAATGCCAACAACTGCAGTAGGTAGAGCCCGAAAGTTATCGTGATCATCGACACAAAGGTCGTCAGAACGATGATGTTGGCGGCAAGTTCATCGTCATCACCTGCAATTTTGGCCATCACATAACTGGCAGCCGCGGTAGGAGATGCTAGGAACAGAAACAGAGTCCCTAACTCCATTCCACTAATGCCCAAGTAGGCGCCAATGGCCGTGAACAGCAGTGGTACCCAAATCAACTTGACCAGCGTAGCATTGACGGCCAACCAACCTGACAGACGAAAGGCTTTTAACGACAGCGTTGCGCCAATGCAGAGCAGTGCTAGTGGCAGTGACATAGACCCGAAGAGTTGAGCCGACTCCTCTACCCAGAGTGGCAATCGCAGATGCAAGAGTGACAGCAACGCACCGATTAACACCCCAATAATCATCGGGTTCAGCACCACCTCTTTCGCAACCACCAATGGTGTAGGACGATAGCGTGTACTGAAGACCGAAAAGAGCACGACCGAAAGACCGTTGTTTAGGATTCCCGCTAAACCAGCCATTAATCCGGCCACTTGCAGCCCCTCATTGCCATAAAGGCTCAATACCAGCGCCAGTGCGATGATGCCGTGATTACCTCTGAAACCTGCCTGAATAAAGACAGCACGCTGATCCGGCCGAATCCACCGATAAGCGACGAATCCCATGAGTATGACGACTGCGAAGTTCGCCAGGATGTAGTAGCCAAACAGAACGGAATCAAGCAGTCCAACCACGTCCGCTCGGTAGGTAGCTAAACCTAACAGAGTAGGCAGGGTTGCTTTGTAGACCAACATCGAGGCGCCACTGATGAAACCATCACTCAACAGGTTAAATCGTTTTAGCAGCAATCCGATGATGACCAGGGAGAAAATGGGGGCCGTAACAGCAAATATTTGAGCAAACAGCTCGAAGTGATTCATGCGATTCCAAGTCCATGTGGAGTAGACGTCTATTATGGCCGATACCGCACCTGCGAAACAGATAAAAACTGTGATTTTTTCTCTACTTACCTGCCCTAATCACTGATTGATCGCTACAATAGAATCTTTCTCATGCTATTTTCACTGGAGTCCAAGATTGTCAGGTCTAGATCAGTTTATTGCCCCAACTAAAGCCGGTGATTTGCGCCGTATTGGTGATGTAAAAGGGGCCGCCACCGGTTGGCTAATCGATCAGATACGCGACAAGCATCAGGGACCTATACTGATGCTCTGCAACGACAGTGAGAGCGCTAGCCGTATTCGTCGTGAGATACGCTTTTTTGCCGGTGACTCTCTGCCTGTGATGCTCTTTCCAGACTGGGAAACCCTAGCTTACGATAGCTTCTCCCCACACCAGGATATTACCTCCACTCGCTTAGAGACGCTGTACCGACTTCAAGGTTTAAAGTCAGGTGTCATTGTCGTGCCTGCTTCGACGGCGATGCAGCGTGTCGCCCCTAAAGAATTTGTCAGTGGCAATGTCTTCTGGCTTGAGAAAGGTCAGCAATTAGACGCCGACAGGATGCGTGAACAACTGATCGATGCAGGGTATAACCTAGTCGACACCGTTTATGAGCACGGTGAATTTGCTGTACGTGGCGCCATTATTGATCTCTACCCTACTGGCACTAGCGCGCCTCTTCGTATCGACCTATTTGATGATGAGATCGATACTCTAAGGACATTCGATCCGGAGACACAACGCTCCATTGAACAGATCGAGCGCATTCGCATTTTGCCGGCGCGTGAATACCCTTTCCACTCCAACGCGATTGATGGCTTTAAACAGCGCTGGCGTCAACGATTTGATGTCGATTATGGCAACTGCCCCATCTACCAAGACATCTCGAGCGGTTTAGCGCCGGCGGGGATCGAGTATTATCTGCCGCTCTTCTTTGAGCAGTGCTCTACCCTGTTCGATTACCTTCCTGAATCAACCCTTGTGATTCAGCAGAAAGGGATACTGGAGGCCGCATCACAATTCCATAGCGGTGTGGTAAGTCGACATAACGAACGCCAAGGCGATATCACTCGCCCAATCTTGACGCCAGATGAGCTCTTTTTAACACCGGATAACTTGGCAAGTGACCTAAAACGTTGGCCGGGAATCCGACTAAGTGCTGAGCCTGAAGAGGTTAAACCGGGGCGTGAGAATATCGGTGCGACTGAACCTCCCAGTTTAAGCACCTCTCCCACTGCGGCAGAGCCTCTGCGCCCACTGGCCAATCACCTAGACAAAGCCACTACTCCGGTTCTCATTCTTGCTGAATCAGCGGGCCGTCGTGAATCTCTATTAACGCAACTGCAAGCGATGTCGATCAAGCCTGTGCAACTCGACAGCTGGCACGCTTTTCAAAACAGCAATGAGTCACTCGCAATAAGCGTTGCACCGCTTGAACAGGGTCTTGCCATCAGTGATCAATTTGAGGTGATCTCGGAGGCACAGCTGTTTGGCAATCAGGTCTTCCAACGTCGTCGTCGCCAGCGTGAACAGAGCGATGCCGACCAAGCCGTTAAATCACTGTCTGAACTGAGCGTCGGGAATCCTGTGGTCCACATTGATCACGGCGTAGGTCGCTATCTCGGTCTGCAGACGATCGATTTGGATGGATCAGCCACCGAGTTTCTGACCCTGCAGTACGCGAATGATGCCAAACTCTATGTTCCGGTCTCCTCTCTGCATCTGATTAGCCGATACACCGGTTCCAGTGAAGAGTCTGCACCGCTGCACCGTCTTGGCACAGAGCAGTGGTCCAAAGCGCGCCGTAAAGCGGCCGAGAAGGTACGTGATGCAGCTGCCGAGCTGTTAGATATCTATGCACGTCGTGCCGCTCGCCAGGGGTATCAATACAGCATTGATGATGCTATGTACGATCAATTCTCACGTGCATTCCCATTCGAAGAGACGCCAGATCAAGCGATGGCCATTGAAGCGGTGCGCCGAGACATGCAAGCCGTGCAACCGATGGATCGTCTAGTCTGCGGTGATGTTGGCTTTGGTAAAACTGAAGTGGCTATGCGGGCAGCCTTCATTGCGGCACAAGCTGGCAAACAGGTCGCTGTATTGGTACCAACTACCCTACTCGCCCAGCAGCACTTTGAGAATTTCCGTGATCGTTTCGCCGACTGGCCTATGGAGGTTGATCTGATCTCTCGCTTCAAAACAGGCAAACAACAGGATCAGATCGCAGCCAAGGTAGAGGCCGGTCAGGTCGATATTTTGATTGGTACACATAAACTGATACAGGGCGATCTGAAATTCAGCAACCTAGGGCTGTTGATTATCGATGAGGAGCACCGTTTTGGGGTTCAGCAGAAAGAGAAACTCAAGTCGCTCCGTTCTGAGGTTGATATTCTAACCCTAACCGCAACGCCTATACCTCGCACACTGAACATGGCGATGTCGGGCATGCGTGATCTTTCGATCATCGCGACGGCACCGGCTAAGCGTCTATCGGTTAAAACCTTTGTGCGTCAATCAGATCCAGCGCTGATTAAAGAGGCCATTCTGCGTGAGTTGCTTCGCGGTGGTCAGGTCTACTATCTGCACAATGAAGTGAAAACCATTGAACAGACCGCTAAAGAGTTGGGTGAGCTGATTCCAGAGGCCCGTATTGGTATCGGCCATGGCCAGATGCGTGAGCGTGAACTGGAACAGGTGATGAGTGACTTCTATCACAAGCGATTCAACGTATTGGTCTCCACCACCATCATCGAAACCGGTATCGACGTTCCTAACGCCAATACGATCATCATCGATCGCGCTGATAAATTTGGTCTGGCTCAATTGCACCAGTTGCGTGGACGAGTCGGTCGTTCGCATCATCAGGCTTACGCTTACCTGCTTACACCGCACCACAAGGCGATGACTTCAGATGCCACCAAACGTCTGGAGGCGATTGTCGAAGCGAGCACTCTAGGGGCAGGCTTTACCCTAGCAACCCACGACCTTGAGATACGGGGTGCCGGTGAGCTGTTAGGTGAAGAGCAGTCGGGTCAAATGCAGACAATTGGTTTCTCCCTCTACATGGAGATGCTAGAGCAAGCAGTAGAGTCGATTAAAGAGGGTAAAACACCCAACTTTGATCAGCCTCTTCATCACGGCTGTGAAGTAAACTTGCACCTACCGGCACTGATTCCCGATGACTATCTGCCGGATGTGCATAACCGATTGACGCTCTATAAACGCATTGCCAATGCAGCCAATGACGAAGAGTTGCGTGAGCTTCAGGTGGAGATGATTGATCGCTTTGGTCTGCTACCAACGCCTCTTCAGAACCTAATTCGACAGACTTCAATCAAGTTGCGGGCTGAAAAACTCGATATTATCAAGTTGGATGCTGGCGCTGGGTCAGGACGCTTGGAGTTTGCTGAGGAGACCTGTGTCGATCCTTACACCCTTGTAAAACTGGTGCAGACACAGCCAAAGGTCTATAAACTCGATGGGGCTACCGCGTTTAAGTTCAGTGTACCGATGGAAAACAGTGAAACTCGATTCCAGACAGTTGAAGCGCTGCTTGATACACTGACACCGGCAAGTGATTGATTTGAACCTTCAGGAGCATATTAAAGTGAGAGTGATTGCAACGACCCTTTTGCTATTGGCTGGTATCGGCCAAGCCGTGGCTGACGATGAGGCGGTCAAGCTAGCGGTTGCCCCTGAACTGATCAGTGAAGAGAGTCTCTACACTGTTGAAGTGGTTATTTTCAAACAGGCTGAAGCCGACAAAGAGAGCGAAACCTGGCCTGCCGACTTAGAAAGTATAGAATTCACCAACGCTGAGCTTCCTCTCGTCAATGATGGCGAACCCTTAGCCCTGAATGAAGAGTTGCCAATAACCACCTTTGCATTGACTGAACAAGCCAATCGATTGGCGCAAAAAGGGTATGAGCTGCTCTACCACAATAGCTGGCTGGATCAGTTTAAACCTGGCGCTAACCGCACCACTCTGTTATTGGATGCATTTGGAAACTTCGAAGGTACATTACGCATTGAGCGTCAGCGTTATCTGCATATCTACCCATCGATCAACTACTACCCTAACGGTTTAAGCTTGACCGACGAGCCCGCTGAAACGATCCGTTTTGAGGAGTCACGTCGCATGCGATCGAAGGATCTGCACTACATCGATCACCCCGTTCTGGGAATGCTGGTACTCTTTAGACCGGTCGAAGCGGTTGAGATGGAGGTCACCGATCTGGTGACCTCAACAGAGACAGCAAACACCGTAAACTAGTTCGACGGCGCCTCATTCGGGGCAATATGAATCGTAGAGGTTGGGAAAGCGATCTCTGCGCCACGCGCTTCAACCAGATTGATAATCTTAACCAGTACATCCTGCTTAACCGAGTGGAACTCCACCCAGTTAACCGTTTTGGTAAAGGTGTAGACCATGATATCGATTGATGAGGCACCAAAGTGGTTCAGGTTTACGATCAGAGTTTGGCTCTGATCGATGTCAGCATGGCTCTGCAACATCGATTTAATATCTGCAACAATCTGCTCAACCACAGCCGCATCGTCATAACGAACACCAATGGTTTCATAGATACGACGGTTGGTCATACGCGATGGATTCTCAACGGCAATACTGGCGAAGGTTGAGTTAGGGACGTAGAGCGGTCGTTTATCAAAGGTGCGAATTCGGGTTAAGCGCCAGCCGATCTCTTCAACTGTACCCTCAATCTCTTTGTCGGGGGAGCGAATCCAATCCCCCACTTTGAAGGGGCGATCCATGTAGATCATCAACCCACCGAAGAAGTTAGCCAGTAGGTCCTTTGCGGCAAAACCGACAGCCAAACCACCAACACCACCGAACGCTAGTATGCCTGAGACACTGACGCCCAAATGTTGAAGCAGCACCAAACCCGCAAACAGAAGGACGGTTAATCGCAGTAGTTTTGCGACCGCATCAGCGGTGGTTCGATCAACACCAGGACGACCAGAAACGCCATCCACTAACTGCTGCTCAACCCGCTTAATTAGACGGATCAACGTCCATGCCGCTAACAGAATATACGCTAGTGAGCGCAAAGATTGCGTCAGAACCAGGTCTATCTCGTCCAGTGCTCGAGCGGCAATATCGAGTGAGAGCGTAATACCCACCACCCAGACTAGAAGACTTAAAGGGGCACGCACGGTATCAATGAATACCTGATTCCAAACGGACGAGAGATTGTTGATAAAGGGAATCAGTCGATTCAACAAAGTATTGCTGACTAGAGAGACGATCAGTGTCATCAACAGAATCACAGCGCCTTGTAGCAACCACTGATATTGATTCAAGGCAGGAATAGCATTTAACAGTGGGTTAAGCACCCAACTCAACAATTCAGTCACTTAAAAACTCCAATAAACAATCAGTTAGACCAACTCTTTCGCCATCGTTCTTACGCGAGCCAATCGTTCAGAATCACTCGGGCGCTTAGGTCTAGCACGCATTCTTACAATTCGATCAGAACCAGTGTGCCCAAGGTTGGTTAGGTGCTGCAACACCTCTTGCGCACGCTCGGGTGCGTTGCAGACAAGCACCATGTCACAGCCAGCTGCCAGCGCGGCGTCGGCTCTATCAGAATAACTGCCAGTCTCTGCTGCCCCCTCCATAGAGAGATCATCACTGAAGATCACGCCATCAAAACTTAATCGCTCACGCAGTTGGCGTTGCAACCAAAACTCTGAGAAGCCTGCGGGCTGTGAGCAGACACTGGTGTATTTAATATGGGCCGGCATGACCGCATCCAAGCCGCGTTTAATCAACTTGGCAAAGGGCTGTAGGTCTTGAGCATCTATCTCAGCAAAACTGCGCTGATCTTCTGGAAGACCCAAATGTGAATCCACCTCCACCCAGCCATGCCCTGGAAAGTGCTTACCCGTGGTCGCCATGCCCGCTTCATGCATGCCTGACATGAAGGCTCCCGCCAGTGCTTCAACCTGTTCGCTATCGCTGCCAAACGAACGGTCGCCGATCACCTCTGAGTGGCCGTAATCGAGATCTAACACAGGGGCGAATGAGATATCGATGTCATAGTCGCGCAACTCTGTAGCCATCAACCAGCCAAACTCATGAGCCCAAGCGACCGCTTTGCTAGGGTTCTCTTGCCAAGCTTCACTGAATACTCGCATTGGTGGCAGTCGGGTGAAGCCCTCTTTAAATCGCTGCACACGACCACCCTCTTGGTCGACCGCCACTAACAGGTCAGGACGGACCTGACGGATCGACGTCATGAGCTGTCGAAGTTGTGCAGGGTTTTGGTAGTTACGAGCAAATAGAATCAACCCTCCCACTTGGGGAGACTTGAGCGTCTCAACCTCAGCGGGCGTTAACTCAGTCCCAGCAATATCCAGCATTAGGGCGCCACTGCTCATTACTCTCTCCAATTAAGCCGTAATATTTACGATCATGTTGTTGTTGACCTGATCAAATAGTTCAATCAGATCCTGGTTTCTCATTCGGATGCAGCCGTGTGATTTAGGCACCCCCATCGGCTCACTGTCAGGTGTGCCATGGATGTATATGAAACGACTTAGTGTATCGACCTGACCACCACGATTGAAGCCGGACTCCATACCCTGTAGCCAGATGATTCGTGTCAAAATCCAATCTCGTTCTGGGTACTGCTTGGCTAGCGTTTCTGAATAGATTTCACCGGTTGATCGACGACCAACAAAGACACTGTTGATCGGTGCAGATTCGCCAATTTTAAGCTTTACTTTGTGCTGCCCAAGCGGTGTACAGCCTGACCCTTTAATATTCCCCGGCCCGTTTAAAGCCGTTGAGACGCTCCAACTCTGCTCACCCGAATCGGTCAGTAACCTTAAGGTTTGATCAGCAATGGAGATCTCAATACGACTCATCAGCGCGCCCAGAAACGGCTCTGTGTCAGGCTTGACCAAGCTCTACCAGCAACGCCTGTAATGGCCGAGACACCAAAGTGTTCGAGGCGCTCTTGTAAGCTCTGCTTCACCTGATAGCTCACTTTGTAGATATCAGCGTCATCGGCGGCATTAACCAGATAGTCATCACTGGTCTCTATCTGATCAATAAGACCATTGGCAATGGCGCGACGACCAAACCAGACTTCACCCGTCGCCACTTTCTCAATGTCTAAATCCGAGCGGTAGTCAGCGACAAACTCTTTGAAAAGAGCGTGCGTATCCTCTAGCTCCTCAACAAACTTTTCACGACCTTTATCAGTGTTCTCACCAAACATCGTTAGAGTTCGCTTGTAATCACCGGCCGTTAAGACTTCGTAATCGATGTCATTCTTCTTAAGAAGGCGATGAAAATTGGGGATCTGTGCAACCACACCAATGGAACCGATCAGTGCAAAGGGAGCTGCGACAATTTTATTGGCGATACATGCCATCATATAACCACCGCTGGCAGCCACTTTATCGACACACACCGTCAGTGGAATCTGCTTACGACGAATGCGCTCTAGTTGTGATGCAGCCAAGCCATAGCCATGCACCAATCCACCAGGGCTCTCTAGACGAACAACCACTTCGTCGACCTCTCTTGCCAACGTCAGAACCGCTGTGATCTCTTGGCGCATCTTGTCGACTTCAGAGGCTTGGATGTCGCCATCGAAGTCGATGACATAGATTCGTTTGCGATCCTCTTCTGCTTGAGCATCGGACTTGGCCGCCTTTTTACGGGCTTTAGCCTCCTCTTTATCCTGCTTCTTTTGCGCTTTATGCATCTGTTTGAGGCGATGCTCATCCAATATATGGTCTTCTAACGTCTCTTTTAGCTCGGTGAAGTGATCATTCAGCGACTCGACTTCAATCTCTCCGTCGTTAGGCTTACGACGTTTTTGAGCCGCCGCTGCAATCATCGCAAGCACGAGCCCAATCGCAACCACCCAAGTGACCGTTTTAGCCAAGAAAAGACCGTATTCAGAAAAAAATTCGACCACTGATTACCTCGTAAGAAAGTCGATTAACAGAGAGGGGTAGGTTAACATAGCCACTTCTAATGAGCGCTAGGTTTTTATGTCTTCAAACGTCACCCTCACGCAGGTTTTCAACAAGCTGCAAGATCGATTCAATTCTGAAAACGCCAAAGGTCTGAATAAGACGTTTCAGTTCTCGTTGAATGATGCAGATTCATTCTACCTAACGATCGAGGATTCAAAGCTAGACGCCAACTGGGGTGAGCACTCCGATCCAAACATCACACTGATTATGGATGAAGCGACATTCATTGGTGTTATACAGGGTGAGATCGATGGCATGAGTGCTTTCATGAAAGGTCTTCTGCGCGCCGAGGGTGATGTCATGCTCGCCACCAAGCTAGGCAAACTTTTTAGGCACTGATACCCAGCTATAGCTGCAAATCAGCCTTGTCGTGCAACCCAGTCGTCGATCAACGCTCTAGAAATAGCGAATTTGGGTGGCAGCACCACTGTATGCAGATCTTCCTTGGTAAACCAACGCCCTTCTAATATCTCACGACCATCAGGTTTAATGTCGCCACCGGCATACTGCGCAAAAAACGCCAACATCAGCGAGTCAGGAAATGGCCACTGCTGGCTTTTGAAGTAACGAATGTCGCTGATTTCAACACCTACCTCCTCTTTGACCTCTCGTGCTACCGCCTGTTCAGCTGTTTCGCCAGCATCGATAAAACCTGCAAGCGTACTGAATCGATTGGGTGTGAACTTAGCATTATGGGCCAACAAGATTCGATCGCCATCCTCAACGAGAGTGATGATACAGGGAGAGAGTCTCGGGTAAGCGTGATGCCCACAGTCAGTACATTTCAGGACCATCTCCGTCAAACCGAACGCCATACCCCCACCACAGCGACCACAAAACTGATGATTCACTCGCCAATTCAATAACTGCTGAGCTCTGGAGAGCAACTGATACTGGAATGGATCAGACCGTTCAAGTTCAGCTCGAAGATCCACCACTTTGGCACTGCCAGGTACCTCAGACATTCTGACCAACTCATAGCCCGGTAACACAGGGTAACGTTCGATCTCATACTCGCTGTCAAAGGATAGGGAGAGATCAATACGATCCAACACAACCCCTAGTTCTGGGTCAGCCAAGATCAGACGATTTTGATGGGCAATTAAGTATTTCAAGAAGACTCCCTAAAAACGGCAATGCTTATTTGTAATAGTTATATAAAACTAAAGTATTAAAACCGCAGTTTCCAAACTAAAGGAATAACCTTATAATCTTTGCGCTTTTTTGCTTTTGGGCAAATTAAAATAACTGTAAGGACCCTACATGAATCAATCAACCATGTCGGCAATTACCCGAAACTTTTTGGGCAACTCGCCAATTTGGTACAAGCAAGCAATCCTTTTCTTCCTTGTAGCCAACCCTATCCTACTTTTAACAGCTGGCCCTGTCGTAACAGGCTGGTTGCTAATTTTCGAATTCATTTTCACACTGGCGATGGCGCTTAAATGTTACCCACTTCAGCCGGGTGGTTTGATTGCGATTGAAGCGGTCGTGATCGGCTTAACCGATCCACATAACGTATACCACGAGATCAACGCCAACTTAGAAGTCATCCTTCTGTTGATGTTCATGGTTGCTGGTATCTACTTCATGAAGGACCTCCTGCTGTGGGTCTTCACTAAGATACTGGTTAAAGTTCGCTCTAAGACAACGATCTCTCTACTTTTCTCTATCTCTGCAGCCTTCCTATCGGCCTTCCTAGACGCGTTGACGGTGACTGCTGTATTGATCAGTGTTGGTGTCGGTTTCTACTCGGTCTACCACAAGGTCGCTTCGGGCAAAAATAACGACTCGGCACACGACCATACGTCTGACCATGACGTTCATGAAGAGCGTCGCCAAGACCTAGAAAACTTCCGTGGTTTCTTAAGAAGTCTCTTGATGCACGGTGCTGTGGGTACAGCACTAGGCGGCGTCTGTACGCTAGTCGGTGAGCCACAAAACCTGTTGATTGCCCAGAAAGCTGAGTGGACCTTTATTGAGTTCTTCGTACGCATGGCACCGATCACTATGCCTGTACTGGCGGTTGGCCTTCTAACCGTTGTAGTACTAGAGAAGACCGGCACCTTCGGTTACGGCGCTAAATTGCCAGAGAATGTTCGCCAAATTCTGGTTGATTACGATAAAGATCAATCGGCTAAGATGACCAAGAAACAACGCGTTAGCCTAATCGTTCAGGCTGCAGTGGCAGTATTCCTAGTCATTGGTCTAGCCTTCCACTTGGCCCCAGTGGGCATGATCGGTTTGACCGTAATCATTCTATTGACCGCCTTTAACGGCATCACAGAAGAGCATCAGATCGGTAAAGCCTTTGAAGAGGCACTCCCTTTCACCGCGCTGCTGGTTGTCTTCTTTACAGTGGTATCAGTGATTCACGATCAGCACCTGTTCCAGCCGATCATTCACATGGCACTTTCACTAGAGCCAAGTCAACAGCCGTCTGTCTTCTTCATTGCAAACGGTGTGCTATCGGCAATCTCGGATAACGTATTTGTTGCGACGGTCTACATTAATGAGATTCTAGCGGCATTGAACGCAGGTGATATCACTCGTGAACAGTTTGACCACCTAGCCGTTGCTGTGAATACCGGTACCAACATCCCATCAGTAGCGACTCCGAACGGTCAGGCAGCGTTCCTATTCCTGCTAACTTCAGCGATTGCACCGCTGATTCGCCTCTCGTACGGTACGATGGTGTGGATGGCACTGCCTTACACGATTACGATGTCGGTAACAGGTCTACTTGCAGTCATTTATGCACTCTAAGATCTGACTTGAAGAAAAGCCTGCCCTGCTCACGCTCGGCAGGTTTTTTTCTTTAAAACTTCCCTCAGTCTTCTGAAGACTATTGGCCGAGTAATGAGATGTGCAATAATATCGTTTTAATTCTCTCATTAAGCAGTTGATATGACAGACCTACCCGCAAAAATCGCTTATCAGGGTGTTCCTGGTGCCTACTCTCACCTCTCTTGTACCCGTGTCCACCCAGAATTGGAGGCACACGCATGTGAGAGCTTTGCTGATGCAATGTTTATGGTTGAACGTGGTGAAGCGCGTTTAGCGATGATCCCACTTGAGAACAGCACTGCCGGTCGTGTCGAAGAGATCTACCGCTTAATGCCTAAGACTCAACTGCACATCATTGCTGAACACTTTGAGCCGGTTAATCACTGCCTACTCGCTATTCCGGGCACTAAAGTTGAGCAGCTAAAACGTGTTTGGTCACACCCCCAGGCGCTGGCACAGTGTGATGGCAACATTCGAGCACTAGGACTTGAACCTATCGCGGCACTTGACACGGCAGGCTCTGCGTCGGATCTTTCAGAGAATCCAGATCCAGAGCTAGGCGCTATCGCCTCTTCACTTGCTGCAGAACTCTATGGTTTAGATATCGTCAAAGAGGGGTTTAGAGACGTCGAAGGTAATACCACGCGCTTCTTAATTCTGGCACGTGACAGTAAGGTGCCGGAATACGATGCTGACAAAGAGTTCATGACCTCGATCCTGTTCACCGCTCGAAATATCCCAGCCTCGCTGTATAAAGCATTGGGTGGTTTTGCCACTAATGGCCTGAACATTCTTAAGCTAGAAAGTTACATGGCTTCGGATACGATGCAGGTCACCAGCTTCCACCTAGATGTAGCCTCGCACCCTCAAGAGCCAGCCATGCAGCTAGCCCTACAAGAGCTTCACTTCTTTGCTAAAGAGGTTCGCGTCATGGGCACCTATGCCGCACACCCATTCAGAAAGAGCAATCTAATTATCGAAGAGTAGCCTTATTCCGCACCGCAGCATACAGGATTGAGTCTTATAAATAAGTTGACTTAAAAATCAGCTTTTACATATTGTGCACCGCACAAATAAGACTTATATTTAATCCATGCCTAATGGATTAGGTAACGAACAAATCCCTTGTGTTCGTTTTCTTCATTTTTCATCGATTGAAGATTCCTTTTTAGCCCCGCAGTGCGGGGCTTTTTTATGGCATAAATGTTTAAAGCGAATACCCAGCCTAAAGGCTGGCCATTGGCACTTTTTGGTCAGCAAAAAGTACCCAAAAACTGACCACGCTCACTCGGCCTGCGGCACGCTCCGTTCAATGATTTTTCACTGAAGTCCAATAGGACACTGCAAAGTCGGCTCCTGCCTCCGTTGCAGACTTCGGCCATCCGGGCCTCAGCCGATTGAACTCTTAACCGTGAAAAACCATCGTACTCACTCTCGATCGGACGTGGACAAATCGGCACGAGATTCGAATCTGGCACCCTGTCCCCGTCCGACTGAGAACGAGCACGGTGCTCTTTTTCGTTAAGACGTTGAAAGGATCGAGCCCCGGATGGGCGAGAGTTTCAGCGCCTGCACGGAGCAGGCTCTGAAATGTGCCTTTCGATGTTAGAAAAAGAGTATCGCGCGCAGTGTGCCGAAGGCCGAAGGAGCGGGGTGTGTTTTCTTGCTTCTTCTTTGCTCACACAAAGAAGAAGGCTAGCCGACGCAAGTCGGATAGAAGTGCTTTTGATCTAACGTTTTATCTAGGTCTTAAAGAAAAGATCGTCACATCTTCGATATGACTCCACCAAAAAATCACTCTGCCTCAAAAAAGAAATCGACGGGATAACTCTCACCATCCTGTTCGGTAATGATCAAACGAGCCTTCCAGACCATTAAGCCCGTCGTGCAGACTGACAGCTCGGTGACTCCCGACCAACTCTCACCATTGAATTTTATCGGTGTCTGGTTGATACCCATATACTCAGTGGTCCCTTGTAGATCGAGCCATGCACTCTCTGGTTGCTGCCCATCGATTGTAAAGCTGAATGTCAGAGGAACTAGAGATTTAGCTGGCTTTGGATTCATGCTGAGGCTCAGCACCCTGCTCTTCTCGCTATCGGACGGGAGTTCAATAAGACAGGTCTCGAAATTAACGTCGCAATCCGTTGTAATGGGATCCCGCTCTAGGAAACCACTCAACACAGACTGCAATAGATAGACGCTGACACCCAAGGGCAAAATGATCAGCAGTGCCGTTAGGAGAGGCTTAACACGCTGCATTGAAGTTAGCTTCCAACGTTAGCGGCATCGATATCCGCTTGCATCTCTTCCAGAATCCAGTCGCGGAACGCCATCATTGCAGGCGTAAGTCCATGATTCTTGCGGTAGACCAGATAGAAAGCATTATGGCTATCCAAACTGATATCAAAGGGTGCGATTAAACGACCGCTATCTAGTTCTCGGCCTAACAGCGCTGTATCAGCCAGTGCTATACCGATCCCTTCTGATGCCGCCGATACCGCCAACGAGGTGCTGGAGAAGGAGATGGTTTTATTAATCTCGGTGATGGAAATTCCCTGTTCTTGCAGCAGCTTTGTCCACTCATGACTACGACCTGAGACATTAATCAAGGTGTGGTTTAGCATGTCTTTGGGCGTGTTGAGCGGCTCTTTACCCTCAAGGAGTTTGGGACTCATGACGGGTGTTAGAAAGATATTACGCATCATATGCGACTCGATTCCTTTCCAATGGCCAGTACCATAATAGACAGCCATATCAGTCTCGGAGTTATCAAAGTCGATGTACTCAATCGAAGATTCAACTCGAAGCTCAACCTCAGGAAAGCGCTCTTGAAAACGCGTGATGCGTGGTACCAACCAACGTGTTAAGAAGGCTGGAGCGATGCTCACTTTCACCACGTTGGTATTAGGCGCTGCAACCAACCTGCGTGTCGCCTGCTCCAGTTCGTCTAAGGCTATCTGTACAGAGGGTAAATAACGTTCCCCTGCAGCCGTCAACGAAATGGTTCGCTTCTCACGTTTAAAAAGCTCAACACCTAAAAACTCTTCAAGTGACTTCAACTGATGGCTAACCGCCGATGGCGTGACACAAAGCTCTTCACTGGCGCGGTTGAAGCTACCATGGCGGGCAGCAGCATCGAACACGCGAAGAGCGTTGAGTGGTGGTAAGCGTCGCATAGGAGATTCCTGTAAGTGAATTTAACTCAACAATAAATCAAAAAAGGATCGTTTGTCGAGAGCCTTATACACCTTTAGTATGATCACAAATTGAACAGCGAAACGAATTAGAGGAAATGAACATGCCTTACACATACGCAACTGTAGATCTAGAAGCAGCAATCAAAGAAGCTCAAGCACTTCGCAGCCAAGCACTGGCTGAGTTGGTTGACACTACAAGCAAACGTCTAAGCCGTGTTTTTGTTAGCGAACTTCGCACGACTCGCGAATCAGCGCTAGCACGTCTAACTCAGGCTGCTTAAGCCTCCAAAGCATATTGCTCTTTGGCCGGTCAGGCTCAGCTCTGATCGGCCTGTTTTCTCTCTCGGGCGACACGCTCACTCATTTTGATCAACACTCGGCTTACCGCAACATTTGCGAACGCAGCCGTGACTGAAGTAACTGCCCCTAAGCCGCCAGAACAGTCTAAACGCACATCACTCTCACCAAAGTTTTTTGTCGCACAGACAGATCCATCCAACTGTGGATACCTAGCCTGCTCCTGCGAGAAGACACACTCGACACCAAATCGTTTACCGCTTCGACTGAACCCGAAATGACGTTTCAATATTGAACGAACCTTAGCGGCCAGCGCATCGTGCTGAGTTTTACTTAGATCAGCAACTTCAATTTTAAGCGGATCAATCAACCCACCAGCCCCGCCGGTGGTAACGATCGGAATCTTGCGGCGACGGCAGTACGCAATCATTGCCGCTTTAACACCGGCACTATCAATGGCATCGACGACATAATCAATCGGCTCAACCAATAGGTCAGTAAGATTATCTTGCGTCGCAAAACACTCATGCTCGTGAATAATTAAATCGGGATTAATCTCGCGCGCACGATCCGCCATCACCTGAACTTTGGAGGCACCTAAATTTGAGCTAACCGCATGCATCTGGCGATTCGTGTTTGAGACACAAATTTCATCTAGATCAATGAGGCTAAGCTCACCGATACCACTCCGGGCAAGCGCCTCTACCACCCAGGAGCCAACGCCACCTAAACCGACAACGGCAACATGAGCCTTGTGAAACTTTTCGAGTGAATCAGTGCCATAGAGGCGCCCAATACCTGCGAATCGATCAAGGTAATCAGAATTCATCGTCTGTAATCTCAGTCAGAACAACCTCTCCACACATCTGGCATTTCCCTTCCAGAAAGATAATACCGTGCAGTTCGTACTCAACAGGATCACTCATACCCAGATCCACTTTCTGACAATGGTCGCACCAGGTATGCAGTAGCAGCTCTTCACGATCCTCTTTGCTGCGCAGTGTAAAATCTCTAATGACTCGATCATCACTCATAACTTTTGTCTCATTAATTCTGGTTCTTAAGCCAATGTTCTGGCCAATAGTTGCCATTTTCAAGTTGCTTCAGCTTGTCGATAAAAGTGTTTTTGTTGAACCACTCACCTTCTAGAGGGGCTGCCTCTATCTGAAAAGCCTCTTTTTGGTACTGAAATGCGATACGCCAAGCATGCAGGTAGGTACGATCAGAGGGCTGGCCATATCGCTGGTCACCGAGTATTGCCGCACCTTCACTTTTCAGGGCGACTCGAATCTGGTGCGTCTTACCGGTTTTAGGTCGACAGACGAAGAGACGTAAACCCGGCTCAATAGAGAGTGAAAAGAAGTCAGTAATAGCAGGGTTAGACTGAGTTTTGAGCAGCTTATAACTTCCATTCCGCGCCGCTGCCATATCACCTTTGATGCGACCCTGCTTTCGTTTCGGCTTCGATTGGCTTAGGGCGAGATAAGTTTTTTGAATCGACTGTTCACTGAACAGGTTTGATAGCTGCGCGGCTGCTTCGGCATGTTTAGCGAACAGAAGCACGCCCGATGTCACCTTATCTAACCGGTGCACCATCCAAAGCTTTAACCCAAACTGTTGTTCAGCAAGCAATTGAAGACCCAACTCTCCTGACTCAGAGTGCATCCCAACGCCTATCGGCTTGTAGATGGCCATAAAATCGGGGTGATCAAAAAGGCGTTGCAGCGTCACAGCCAACCCAACACCTGTTTAGCAAAGGGGATGGTCAGTTTTCGTTGCGCCTGCAAAGAGGCTCGATCCAACTGATCCAGGTATTCATACTGTTTCGAAAGGTCTCGCTCACCATGATTCAATAGATACTGTGCGACCTCATCAGCCAACACCAAGCCTCTAGCGGCAGCCTCTTGCTGAATCGCTTCCCGTTTCTGCTCATCCGAGAGAGCCTCCAGCTTGAAAGCCAGCCCCCAAGCCAAGCGTGAACGAAGGTCTGGAAGCTCAATTTGGCTGTTTGCGGGGGAATCCACACCACTGATCAACAATGAGTGGCCAATGTCTCGAATGCGATTGAATAGATGAAAAAGCGCCTCTTGCCAAGCTGAATCTCCTATCACAGCACCCACATCATCCAAACAGACCAGCTGAAAATGCTCCAACCCTTCAAGCATCTCCACCGACAATTCATCGGTTTGACTCAGTGGTAGATAGATCGCCGAAATACCGAGAAGCTCTGCCTCGTTACAGAGCGCCTGAAGAAGATAGCTCTTACCGGTATTCTCACGACCGTATAGATAGACAAAAGACTCTTGGGACTGATTCTCTTGTCTATTAATCAAACCCTTTAACGCTGGTATTAATGCACTCTGTTGGGACTGAACAAAACGAGATAGCTTAGCGTCACTGCGAAGCTGAACACCTAAAGGGAGTTGCTGAGGAGTATTCTGTGATGAGAGAGACATCAGACTGACGGTTCATCCTGATCAACTGCGTGATGGTAAAGCGAACTCTGTTTATAGCCACTGTGAAGATGTGACAATAACACGCGAATAATAGCCGCCACCGGCAGCGCCAACAACACACCAATGAAGCCAAACAGCTGACCACCCGCCATAATCGCAAAAATGACCGTAACCGGATGAAGACCGATCTGATCACCGACGAGTTTCGGGGTCAGGACCATACCTTCCAGCAGTTGGCCGACCATAAAGACCGCTGCTACACCCAGAAGAATGGTCGGATCTTGGAACTGAACATAGGCCGCAACCGAAGAGGAGAGAATGCCAATGATCACGCCAAGGTAAGGAACGATACTCGCCAACCCTGCAATCAATCCTAACAGCAGAGCAAGATCTACCCCGAGAAGTGCCAGGCCTATCGCATAGATAACACCCAACACCAGCATGACCACTAACTGCCCTTTCATGAAAGCACCGAGGACAAAATCACACTCTTTTGCCCAGATAGAGACCTTAGGTTCTAGATTTCTTGGCAACAACTCAGCGATGTTTGCGACCATCGTGTCCCAATCTCTCAACAGATAGAAAGTGACGACTGGAATCAATACCAGATTGGCTAACCAAGCAGCGATAGCCAATCCAGACTGTGTAATAGAGGATATAAGAGCGGTCGCGATTGAACCGGTACTCTGCCAGTGTTGAGCCAACACGGCTGTAATTTGAGCCAGATCCGGTTTAGCAATGGACAGACCTAAGTTAGCTTCAATCAGAGGGATCAACTCGTTGTTAACCAGTTCGATAACTACTGGAATTCGCTGAGCGACAATCTGAATTTGATGTGACAACTGTGGTATCAGCAGCAGTAATGCACCCACCAGAACCAAGGCTAAGGAGGTAAATACAACAATGACGGCCGGGGTTCGACCCATGCCTTTTGCCTCTAATCGATCAGCAATAGGGTCTGATATGTATGCCAATAGAGCACCCGCAACAAAGGGACTTAATACCGGTGCCAATAGATATAGAAGGATTGTGATAACAATTAGAACTGAGAGAATAAACCAACGCTGCTGCATTATTCGATCACTTCTTCAATTGATGGAGTGATTTCTGCCTCAGGCACAAGAGTAGCATCACTATCAGTAGACAAAGGCTCTAATAAGGCTTCAAGGGTTGCTGGCTCTTCCAGCTGAAAGGGTTTGTACTGGTAAGCATCAATACCCGTCTCCTCTAACCAAGATTGCTCAACCAATAGAGCACTCAGTTCGGCAAGCCCGAGATCAGAACCCACCACTAAACGGATTTCAACGTCGTTCATCTGTGACACATACAAAAATTTAACACCCTCTGTCTCACGTAGTTTACCTGTCACTCGTAACAGTGAAGAGAGATCATCCAGACCTGTCACGCTGATCTCATGACCAGTGTGTTGATAGTTACTGGAAACAATCGCAGAGCTCTGTGTGGGTAAAACGGGCGCAGCGGTTTCAACAGCCGAGATAACCGGAGGCGCAACCTGATCTACCTGAGCCGTTGGAGCCTCAACCCTTTCCGGTTTAATCGATTCTACGTCTGCGGTGTTAGCATTGGGCTGCTCGACTATTTCATCAGCGGTGGAGCGCTCATCAATGGCCGGACCCGCCTCTAAATCCAGTTGCATTTTTAGCCAACTCACACCCAAGGCAAGCCCATCGCTGGTCACGGAAGTACGAAGATTTTGACCTACACCCTCTTTAATAAATCGCCAATTGATACCACCCTCGTTCAATTGCACGAGCACTGCAGCACCATTTCCGGTGCCGGCCGCACTGCGTTGAAGTGTTTCATCAATGGCTTTGCCCTGAACCAGTTGAGGGTAGAAGAGTGGCCCGACGCCAAATTCACTGGGCAGTGCGACTGAGATAGATTCAGATCGACCTTTTTCGACCAAGAATTGCACCCAACGAGCACTCTCCTGCTCAGCTTTAACCGGCGATTCGCGCCCATCAACTGGCCACAATAGTAGATCTTTAGCCACCGCACTCACTGAGCAAGTCAGTAGAGCTGAAGCTAGAGCTAGAACCTTGATTTTCATTAAATGGCGAGACATCAAAAAACCTAAGAAAAAATCATCGCTAAATTTGCTAAGAACTGTAACACACAATAGCTCAGCGGTGCGCAAACTGATAGAATTCACAACCTATTAAATTCGCTTTCACCCCTGAGGTTAAACACAGATGTCTAGCAATACCAATACCCCTTCAATCAGCTACAAAGATGCTGGAGTCGATATCGATGCAGGTAACGCCCTTGTCGAGAAAATAAAAGGTGTTGCTAAACGCACAGCCCGTCCAGAAGTGATGGGTGGTTTGGGTGGCTTTGGTGCTCTGTGTGAAATCCCGGAGGGTTACCGCCAGCCAGTACTGGTCTCCGGCACCGACGGTGTCGGTACTAAACTGAAGTTGGCCATGGATCTTGGCCGTCATGACACCATCGGTATCGACTTGGTGGCTATGTGTGTTAATGACCTAGTCGTTGCTGGTGCAGAGCCTCTATTCTTCCTTGACTACTACGCAACAGGCAAACTGAATGTCGATATGGCAGCAGACGTTGTATCCGGTATTGGTAAAGGGTGTGAACTGGCCGGTGCCGCACTGGTTGGTGGTGAAACAGCCGAAATGCCAGGCATGTACGAAGGCGACGATTACGATCTAGCCGGCTTCTGTACTGGCGTTGTCGAGAAATCAGAGATCATTGATGGTACTAAAGTACAAGCTGGTGACGCTCTAATCGCACTGGGTTCATCGGGTCCTCACTCAAACGGTTACTCACTGATTCGTAAAATTCTTGAAGTGTCTAACGCTGACCTAAACCAACCAATGGGTAAGGGTACGCTCGCAGATGCACTGATGGAACCTACTCGCATCTACGTTAAATCGGTTCTTGAGCTGATCTCGAAGGTACAGGTTAACGCTCTGTCTCACATCACCGGCGGTGGCCTTCTAGAGAACATCCCACGCGTACTTCCTGAGAGCGCAAAAGCGGTGATCGATACCAATAGCTGGGAGATTCCAGAAGTATTCCGTTGGATTCAAGCCGGCGGCAACGTTGATCAAACAGAGATGTACCGCACCCTTAACTGTGGCGTTGGCATGGTGATCTGTGTTCCTGGCAGTGAAGCTGATAAGGCCATTGAGATCCTGTCTGCAGCTGGCGAAGAGGCTTGGCTGATCGGTTCAATCGCAAACGCTTCAGCGGGCGACGAGCAAGTTGAGCTGGCAGGTATGAGCCACTAACTATGAAGAACATTGTAGTTCTAATCTCAGGGTCGGGATCGAATCTACAAGCCATCATAGATGCTACCGCCAACGACCAGCACTGCCGTGTTGTTGGCGTGCTCTCAAACAGAGAGAGAGCATATGGTTTAGAGCGCGCTAAAAAAGCCGGTATAGAGACAGCTGTGGTTGATCATACCCATTTCGATTCACGCCTTGCGTTTGATAGTGCACTGATGGAGCAGATCGATGCATGGCAAGCGGACCTCGTGGTATTGGCTGGCTTCATGCGGATCTTGACAGACGAATTTGTTCAGCACTTCAGCGGTCGACTTCTTAACATCCACCCCTCTCTTCTGCCTAAATATAAAGGCACCAACACCCATCAGAGAGCATTGGAGGCTGGCGATACAGAGCATGGCTGTACTGTGCACTTTGTCTCAGAAGAGCTGGACGGCGGAGCTGCCATCATTCAGGCTGCTACCTACATCGAGCAAGGCGACACTGTTGATTCATTGATCCAAAAAGTGCATCAGCTAGAGCATAAAATCTACCCACTTGCAGTCTCTTGGTTTGCCTCTGAACGCATCACTCTAGAGAACAACCGAGTCTTTCTAGACGGATCACCTTTGGGTGAAACAGGCTACCTTTACCGAGTGTAAATGAGGATTAATGGGAAGATGAGAAGTTGGGTAGCACTGTTATCGATACTTCTTATCGGCCCATCCTTTGCTCAACCTACCCCTTTTAAAGCCTCTTACAGTGCCAACATCGATCTTTTAATTGATGTTCCAGTGACTGCGACACGAGAGCTCGTTAAAACCTCCACAGGAACCTGGCGATTTACCAACAGAGCCTCAGCGTTTATGGCCAAGCAGAGAGAAACCAGCGAGCTCAAATTCAGTCATGGTGAGTGGTCACCGCTCTTATACAACTACGAGCGCAGTCTGTTTGGTCGCTCACGCTCTATCTCAATTGACTTTGATGAGGCTGGAGGCCGAATTACGACACTGGTCAATGGGGACCCCTGGAATCAACCTTGGGAGAGTGCAGTTCAAGATAGGCTCAGTTACCAGCTTCAACTCAGAGAAGATTTAAAGTCAGGGCGGCAACAACTTGACTATAGAATCGCTGATGGTGGGCAGATAAAAAATTATCAGTTTAATAGGCTTGGCGAAGAGTTACTGAGAACCCCTGCTGGAACCTTTCTATGTGAAAAATTGCAACTGGTTCGAGCCGGCCAACAGCATACGACTCTTATCTGGATGGCAAAAGAGCTCGACTACCTCACCATACGTTTAATCCGAATCGATGCAGACGGCAAAGAGCACCTTCTTAACTTAAAATCCGTGGAATTTTATGATTGATTTAAAGACCCTATCCGATCAACTGTTAGAGCTTGAAACCGTCTCACTGGACAACCCTGATCAGCTGTTTGCGATCTCCTATATCAGGGGGCATATCGATCTACTTCATAGCCAAGATGCAAAACTGAATCTAGCTCAATTGATCACTGAGATTAGCGAATCATTCAAGGTCGACAAGATGTCAGCAACCGATCAATCACTTGTTTTAGAGCTGTTGAATTCATTTTAATTCTTAGACTCTACACCTTCGAATAAATCCCCTTTACATCCCCCGTCGTAATTGACAATTCGCAAATTAAGAGTACGATACTTATCTTAAGCTATAAGCATATAACTAAAGTCTAGACAGACCGTTAATTGCACCTTAAAAGCTAGATGGAGCATCCAATGCAGCCTATCGTTAAAACCTTCTTTGATGAACCCACCTTTACCTTCAGCCACGTTGTTTCAGACTCTGAAACGAAAGAGTGTGCAATTATCGATTCCGTTCTCGATTTCGATTACGCGTCAGGTAAAACTGATCGAGTATCAGCCGATCAAATCATCACCTACATAAAAGAAGAGGGGCTGCAGACCAAATGGATTCTTGAAACTCACGTTCATGCCGATCACCTATCTGCAGCACCCTACTTAAAGGATCAACTGGGCGGCACCCTAGCCATTGGTGATCACATCACTGTGGTACAAGATGTTTTCGGAAAGGCTTTTAATGCCGGCACAGAATTCGAACGTGATGGCAGCCAGTTTGATCATCTATTCAAAGATGATGAGTCATTTAATATCGGCTCAATCGCTGCAAAAGCGATCCACACACCCGGACACACCCCTGCTTGTATGAGCTATTTAATCGGTGACGCTCTGTTTGTGGGTGACACCTTATTCATGCCTGACTACGGAACCGCGCGTTGCGATTTTCCTGGGGGCGATGCAACAACCCTCTACCAGTCGATTCAGAAGCTATTCACCCTACCGGATGAGACCCGTGTCTTTATGTGTCATGACTACAAGGCACCTGGTCGTGATGAGTACCAATTTGAAACCACCATCGGTGAAGAGCGCCAGCACAATATTCACGTCAGCGTAGAGCATGATCAGGCTGACTTTATTCAAATGCGTGAATCACGTGATGCAACACTTGATATGCCTCGCCTGATTCTGCCGTCGGTTCAAGTCAATATGCGTGCTGGTCATCTGCCACCTGCTGAAGATAACGGTCAGCGCTACCTAAAAATTCCGGTAGACCTTTTCTAATTAAGGAAACATTTCATGGATGTAAGAAAACTCACAGATTCAATCAGCGTGTCACCTCAAGTAGCGATTGAAGATATTAAGTCCATTGCTGAAGCAGGCTTTAAAACCGTTATTTGCAACCGACCAAACGGCGAGAGCGAGGATCAACCCGATCTAGCACTGATTGAAGCGGAGTGTCAGAAGCTGGGGTTAACCTACATCTCTCAGCCCGTTATCTCTGGCAACATCAGCGACCAAGATGTTGAGGCATTTGATCAGTTCTTAGCATCCGCGCAAACTCCGATCTTCGCTTTTTGTCGCACCGGTACTCGCTGCACCATGCTATGGGGCATGGCAGAAGGGTCAAGACAGGAAGCCCAAGCGATTATCGATAAGGCCGCTAATGCTGGGTATGACCTTAACGGAATTAGAGCGCGAATCGAGGCACGTCAGTAATAAAGCAGCGTTTTCTGCTTTTCAGGATTAATACTTTGAAGAACTATTTTCCGATTTTAGACTGGGCAAAATCGTACAATAAGCTGACGCTGACCAACGATCTTATCGCGGCAGTGATTGTAACGATCATGTTGATTCCTCAATCACTGGCCTATGCTCTGCTTGCTGGATTACCGCCAGAGGTGGGTCTATATGCAAGTATATTGCCGCTGATCGCTTACGCTATTTTCGGAACCAGTCGTACTCTAGCCGTTGGCCCTGTTGCTGTTGTTTCACTGATGACCGCAACCGCTTTAGGTAGCCTCGGACTTGCCAACACCACCGATTACATTGCCGCTGCCGGTGCTTTGGCGCTCATTTCGGGCACACTGCTAATACTGATGGGCTTTTTTAAATTGGGCGCGATGGCCAACTTGCTCAGCCACCCGGTCATCTCCGGCTTCATTACCGCCTCTGGACTGATCATCGCCGCCAGCCAGCTAAAACATATTCTTGGCATCAACGCGTCTGGCCACAATCTATATGACATTCTCTCTTCAATCATCATTCACCTAGAGGACACCAACATCCCGACACTGATTATCGGTGTCTCTGCGACAGCCTTCTTGTTCTGGACCCGTAAGAGCTTAAAGCCACTTCTGCTTAAAACCGGGATGAACTCAAAACTGGCTGATGTCATTGCCAAAGCGGGACCTGTTTTGGCTGTAGCCGCCACAGCCTTTGCGACCTACTACTACCGCCTAGAGCTTGAGGGGGTCAAAGTCGTTGGTATCGTTCCAACAGGACTACCCGAGTTTGCACTGCCACATTTTGATGCAGAACTTTGGCAACAACTGTTCATTTCAGCCATGCTGATCAGTATTGTCGGTTTTGTTGAGTCAGTCTCTGTTGCACAAACACTGGCAGCAAAGCGTCGTCAAAGAATTGATCCCAGCCAAGAGTTGATTGGCCTAGGCGCATCCAACGTAGGTTCAGCGGTATCTGGCGGCTTCCCAGTGACAGGTGGATTCTCTCGCTCCGTTGTCAACTTTGATGCCGGCGCAGAGACACCGGCAGCGGGCGCATTCACAGCAGTGGGTATTGCAGTCGCTACCCTCTTCCTAACACCGCTTCTATTCTTCTTACCCAAAGCGACACTGGCCGCAACCATTATTGTTGCCGTTCTGTCATTGGTCGACCTCGGCGCCCTAAAACGCACTTGGAGCTACTCGAAGCCTGACTTCATGGCAATGCTGGCAACCATACTGCTGACGCTGTTAGTCGGTGTAGAAGCAGGCATCATCGCCGGTGTGACCTTATCGATCGCACTGTTTCTGCAGCGCACGAGTAAGCCACACGATGCGATTGTCGGCCGAATTCCCGGTACAGAGCACTTCCGTAACGTCGATCGTTTTGAGGTGGAGTACGATGAGAAGATCATCACACTGCGTATCGACATGAGCCTCTACTTCGTTAACGCGCGTTATTTAGAAGACCGTGTTTATGACCTGATTGCCCAACAAAAAGGGGTCCAGCACTTTGTTCTGATGTGCCCAGCCGTCAACCTGATCGATGCATCAGCCCTAGAGTCTCTTGAAGCGATTAATCAGCGTCTTAAAGACTTTGGAGTCTGCTTCCACCTGTCAGAGGTAAAAGGCCCGGTGATGGATCAGCTTAAGAAGAGTCATTTCCTAAACGAACTGACTGGCCAAGTATTCCTCAGCCAATACCAAGCCTGGTGCACTCTTCACAACGAGTCCGATACGCGCATGAGCAAATGCGCCAAAGCGGCTTTGTCCGACTAAAGACAGACATTAGAGTGGTTTGATGGCACACTGAAGGCTAACTTTAAGTGTGTATGGTTTTATGAGTAAAACGCTTCGTTGGTTTATCGCGACCACTCTATTTTTAGCCCTAGCGATTGGAGTTGAGTTAACAATCGGGTGGAGATCCATTCTCGAAGATTGGCAGACTCTCTCTATAACCAATCTACTCTTTTTGACCCTGCTCACCTTTATCTCATACCTCCTAAGAGCTGAGCGTGTCTTTAACTACTTTGCCTCTGAATCACACTCCCGCGTTAGCTACATAAAGATCAGCTTTTTACATAACGCGCTGAATAACTTTTTACCGATGAGACTCGGCGAAGCCGCCTTCCCATTGTTGATGAAACGTGAATTTTCAGAATCCATGCTGACCACATCGGCGGGGTTGCTGGTGATTCGCTTGATGGACCTTCATGTTTTACTACTTCTTGCTTCGTTTACCCTCTTCTCAGTAACACCCCTGCTGGGAGGCATAGCTTGTACAGCCCTTATCTTGTTACCACTGTTAATGAGAGTTGGAGGAGAGTCACTAATCCGTCTATTTCCAGAAAAAATTAGGAACTTACTCAATAAAGTTGAACACCTATGGCCAAAAGACTACAGGCTGTTAGGCAAAACCTACCTTATGACTCTACTTATATGGATTGTGAAGTTGGTAGCACTTATTCTAATCCTAATGAGCTTCCTTAATATCGACTTTTTCAATGGTGCACTGGCTGTCATATTGGCCGACATTTCAGGCGTTTTGCCGATTCATGGACTAGCAGGTTCTGGCACTTATGAGGCTGCAATGTTAGCTGCTTTATACCCGATGGGATTTGAAACCATAGAGGCCGTAAAAGCGGCCATTAATGTGCACATCTACCTTTTGGGCGCGTCACTGCTATCTGTCCCTATTGCGCTACTTCTGCCCAGCCCTAGCAGGAAAACTAGCTTTTAAAAAGAGACGACAAACTTTGTTAAGAGTCAGCCATAAGGTATGATTCACCACTCAAATCCAGACACGAGATCACCATGTCAAACAGACCCACCCTCTCCGTTGTAGTTCCTATGTATAAAGAAGAAGATGTCGCACAACTGCTTGTCGAGCGGGTTCATGATGGTCTTTCTGATTACCAAGGTAACTGGGAACTTGTCTGTGTGGACGATGGATCACCCGATCAGACGGTAGACCGCTTAAAGGCCGCCGCAGAACAGTTTGGTAATCAGGTTAGAGTCATTGAGCTGCAACGTAACTTTGGTCAGACAGCTGCCATGCAAGCGGGTATTGATGCAGCACGTGGTGAACTGATCGTGACGATGGATGGGGATCTACAAAACGATCCTAAAGACATCCCTAGAATGGTCGATGAGCTCATTGAACGTGACCTCGACCTACTCCAAGGCTGGCGAGTCAATCGTCAAGATGCCGCCATCAAACGCAAACTGCCGTCAAAAATTGCCAACCGTTTGATTGCAAAAATCACCGGGGTAAAACTTCACGATTACGGCTGCAGTCTTAAAGTGTATCGCGCGTCCGTGCTTAAACAGGTGCGTCTGTTCGGTGAAATGCACCGCTTTATCCCCGTCTGGGTTGCTGGTGTCACCTCACCAAGACGGATCGGTGAAACACCTGTAACACATCACGCTCGTGAATTCGGTGAGTCTAAATATGGCATTAGCCGAACCTTTCGAGTGATTATCGACATCATCTCCGTTTTCTTCTTTCTTCGTTACAAAGCACGTCCTGGACACTTCTTTGGGTCGATTGGTCTGGCATCCGGTGCCATCGGCGGTGCTATGCTGAGCTGGCTATTTGCCGTTAAATTTTTCTTAGGCGAAGACATCGGCAGCCGTCCAATGTTGATGATCGCCATCTTTTTGATCTTGATGGCTTTGCAGTTTCTAACCACTGGCGTTATCGCAGAGATGTTGAGTCGAATCTTTTTCCAAGATAATCGAAGCGCCAGTTTTGTTGTTCGTCCATCAGCTCCCATTGCTGATGATGAGTGCTGGAAAAGAGCTGATCACGAATAATGCTAACGCTGTTTAGAGATCGCAGTTTTCAATTTCTGTTATTTGCGGCTGCGCTTTTATTTGCTTACCGTGAATGGATTACGCAGTCAGCACCGATTCACCTCTTTTTTGATGAAGCCTACTACTTTGGCTGGTCGCAGAGCCTAGACTGGGGCTATTACTCTAAGCCACCAATGGTGGCATGGCTGATTCGAATCACCACGGATCTATTCGGTAGCAGTGAGTGGGCAATCAAATTGGCCTCTCCGCTTCTCTACTCAATCACTTCGCTTATCCTGTTCTCGATTGGCCAACGTCTGCACTCAACTAGAGCAGGACTTTATGCCGGCTTACTGTTTCTTACCATGCCGTTGGTTAGTTTCAATTCGTTGTTCATTACCACTGACGCACCACTGCTTTTTTTCTGGACATTAGCTCTTTTGCTCTTTTTGAAGGCACAGCAGTCCAATCAATGGGTAACATGGATTGCAGCGGGTATCGTAGGTGGACTGGGGTTGCTCTCTAAATACACCTTCATACTCTTTCCGGCAGGCTTTCTAGTCTACGCTGCGATTTCAAAAGAGGGCCGTGAACTCCTGGCCAATCCAAGATTCTGGGTTGCCTGTGGCATTGCTATTTTGTTGCTACTACCGAACCTGTGGTGGAACTATCAACACGACTTCATCAGTTTTCAGCACACGGCTGAGATCTCTCAACAATCTGAATCCAGTTTCAGCATTGTTCGTTTAATCGAATTTTTGGCTACTCAACTTGCCGTAGTAGGTCCTTTAAGTGCACTAGCGCTTTTCGCATCAACTTTCATGCTAAAAAGAGTGAAAGGTACAAAGCTTCTATGGGCAATATTCATACCCATCTTTTTGGTTATCAGTTTTCAAGCACTCTCAGCTCGAGCCAATATTAACTGGGGTGCACCGGCTTACATAACCGGTGTATTACTGGTAGCGATTCTTTTATCACTCAGAAAAAGCCACAAAATACTCACCTTGGCTGTGAGCATCAATCTGTTATTAATGATTGGCTTTTATCACTACACATCAATTCAAAAGGGTCTAGGGTTCGAACCAACCCCGAAAAACAATCCTTACTCTAGAATCCAGGGGTGGTATGAACTTTCTAAAGAGATTGCCCCATCATTAGCTCAGTATCCTGACTTAATTGTTGCTAGTGAATCTCGAAAAGTTGCAGCCTATTTTGGTTTCTACCGTGATCCAAAAAATTTAAATGCACGAGCGTTAGATTTAGACAATCACATTAAGAGTCACTACGAACTTCTCTACCCTGTCTCAAATGAACCGGAAGCGAGCTTTTTATTTTTAAGTGAGCGAATGGATGCAAAATCACTGGAGCGTTATTTCAATCAAGCAGTACATTTAGATTACAAAAAAGTGACTGTCATGAAGGGGCTTGAGAGACAGGTCTATGTCACACTAGTCAGAGGTTTTAAAGATGACAATTAGGAGAGACCTCTTACTAACCATCTTATCAGTGATCCTATTTACTACACTGCCAAATTTAGATCTTTGGGTCTCTTCACTTTTTTTTGATGGTACGTTTTTCTCAAAATCATCTCTCTTCTTTGGCTCAATCTACTGGCTATTTGCTTATCTTCATTTTGCAATCTTGCCGATTCTTATTTTTCTTGCGATCTATTTCTGGATGACGACCACTGATAAAAGTGACCCTTTTCAAAAAAGGATCTATACCTTTTTGTCACTCTCTTTGATTTTAGGCCCGGGCATATTGGTTAACGCCCTGTTGAAAAACAACTCGATCGGCCGTGCTCGCCCGTCACAAATCACCGAGTTTGGCGGGCAAGCAGACTTTACTCGTGCCTTTGAATATTCAGGCGCCTGTGACAGCAACTGCTCGTTTGTCAGCGGTCACGCGTCGATGGGATTCTTCTTTATCGGCTTGGGCTGGTTAATGCAATCTAAGCGCTGGTTCTACATTGGTTTAGGAATTGGCGTGATTGTTGGTATCACACGGATTGTCCAAGGTGGGCACTTCCTATCCGATACTGTCTTTGCACTCTGGGCGGTTTATTGGGTGAACCTGGGGTTGGGCAAGATATTAAAGATCAAATCCCCCATTTAGAGCGGCTGACAGGCTAAAGCCAGTCACCGAACAAACTATAAAGTGACTGGCTTCAGCCTGTCATCGGCTTTATCAGCCGGCAGTGATCCGATTCATTCCCCTCAACCTATACCTCTGCATCAACAGAGGTACCCATGCCAACCCCCATCAACATTGTCTGGTTCAAACGCGATCTTCGCCTGACCGATCACCGACCTCTAAAAGAGGCGATTGAATCAGGCTTACCTCTACTGCTTATCTACATTTTCGAACCTGAGCTCATGGAAGATAGCCACTACGGTGAGCGTCACTGGCGGTTTATCTATCAGAGCATCAACGATATCAACCATCAGCTTGCGGCATTTAATTCTGAAATAGTCATGCTCAACGGTGAGCCAACCGAGGTACTCTCTAAAATACTCTCGATCACGTCTGTTCACTCAATCTATAGCCACGAAGAGATCGGCATGGCCAAAACCTTTGCCCGTGATAAACGGGTAAAGAGGTTATGCATGAAGCAGGGCATTCAGTGGAATGAGTCACCCTACGGAGCCGTTATTAGAGGGGCTCGCAGTCGTGATAACTGGTTGGATAATTGGGATGCACGGATCAAAGGCCCACTACATCAACCGGACCTAACCCAACTCATCCCTGCTAGGCTAGATCACTCAAACCCACTACCCTATTTTAAACCTCAACCGGATTGGTTAGAGACTGACTCGCTGATGCAATACGGTGGCCCTAGCGCAGCAGCATCTGTGATAGAGAGCTTTTTCACGGAGCGTGGTCAGCTCTATTCCAAAGCGATATCTAAACCCTCCGCCTCTCGCAAGCACTGCAGTCGACTGTCCCCCTACCTTGCGTGGGGAAATATCAGCCTGGCTGAGGTTTACCAACAATCCAAACCCCCTGGCATTAAAGGCCAGTGGGAGAGATCCCTTAGAGCGTTTCGATCGCGTCTGCACTGGCACTGCCACTTCATTCAGAAGTTTGAATCTGAGATCGAGATCGAAACCCAACCGATCAATGCAGGCTATAACCACTTTCCGTGGCGAACCGATGACAAAGTTGAAGAAGATCTAAAGGCTTGGGAGAGTGGCATGACCGGTGTACCTCTGGTTGATGCCTGTATGCGAGCACTCAATCGCACCGGTTACATCAACTTTAGAATGCGAGCGATGCTCGTCAGCTTTCTCTGTCACTACCTGAAAATAGACTGGCGTCTCGGCTCACCTCACTTAGCTCGACAGTTTCTAGATTTTGAACCGGGCATTCACTTCCCACAGCTGCAGATGCAAGCAGGAACGACGGGTATTCATACACTGAGAATATATAACCCCACTCTACAGGCCGAGGAGCATGATCCAGAGGGTCACTTCATCGCGAAATGGGTACCTGAACTAGCGGAACTACCCAAAGAGCTCAGACACTCCCCTTGGGCGATGGGTGGACTTGAGAGACAGATGCTAGAGAGAGAGCAGAGCTATCCAGATCCAATTATCGATCTAAAACATTCAGCTGCTGAAGCCAGAGAGCTGTTTTGGGGTTGGCGTGAACGGCCAGAGGTTCAGATGCATAATCGAGCCATACTCAGGAGACATGTGATTGAGTAGCTTGCCGTTGACTCAACAGGGGGTGACAGGCTGAAAGCCAGTCACCAGGGCAAACGCTAACTAGTACTGACGTGACTGGCTTTAGCTTGTCACCTAACGGAGCTACCGTGACTGGCTTTAGCCTGTCATCGGCACCAACAGCGTTTCAGAAACTACCTAGAAAGCGCATACCCCAACAACCCAAAGTAATCCTCAAACGCCTTATCTATAACAACCGCCTCCCCCTCCAACGGATAGAGCCCTTTTGTATCCCGAACGATATCTTTAGGGTTTATCAGTAAGCTATTCTTTATCTCCGCTCTCGATATCCAAGCCTCAAATGCACGAGCAAACAACTCCTCAGGCAGGCTCCAATAGAGCGATCCTGCTTGCTTATCTAAGACAACGGATCGAGTGACATAGTCACTTGGACTCTGCTTATCGTTGGAAAGGTAGAGCGTCGTGTATAGCCTGTCTAAGGCATCATTAAGCGGATGCACTTTGTGGGTAAAGTCAGCCAACCATGCGGTCGTTGCGAAACGTGCACCAACATCCTCTTCGAAAGAGGTCTTAGCCAGATAGTGATCTAAAGCGTGCGCCCACTCATGAGCCAAACTGCCAATTCCGGCTTTTTTAGCCAGGGCAAGGGTTCTAGCTGAGGGTTGATAGTGCGCACAGACACCGGGACGTCCACCGGTGCCATAATGGAGTGATAGTTCACCACGAAGTGACAGCGCAAAATTTGGAAGACCGAGTATCTCCTGAAGATCTAGCAGGGCAATAAAGAACTCTTCAGCCCGTATCGCCTGCTCTTCAGCGGTGACCCACCCACCAATGCGCACCGAACGAAAATCGAAGAAATTGCGAATCTCATTAAACCCAGGGTTGTGACCCAGATTTCGGGGAGGGCCTCGTCGCCAAACGCGCTGCATTCGTTCTACAAATCAATCTCGATCACAGGCGTTTTACTGCGTGAACAGCAGACCGTCATTTGTCGATTTGAGGCCTGCTCCTCTTCGCTTTGATACAGATCTCGGTGATCCGGCTCACCGGAAACAACATCAACTAGACAGGTACCACAGACACCCGATTCACAAGAGAGAGGCACAAAGACGCCTGCATTCTCTAGAACTTCAGCAATGGTTTGATCAACCGGTACCAGATACTCATCACCGGTCGATTTCAACTTCACGGTAAAGGGCTGGTCACCCTCTTCCACTTCTAGAACGGTCGCATTGAAATACTCACGATTGATCTGATCTGTGCGCCAGCCAGTCTCTTTGGCGGCCTCTAATAACGCATCAATAAAACGCTGTGGGCCACACACATAGAGCTGCTCATCGGCCTGAGGATTTGCCAACTCAGAAGCCAGATCAAGCCCGCCATCACTAGAGAAAGAGAAACGGCAGGCCTCAGAGAAATCACACTGCTGAAGTTGAGAGTAAAAGGCCGCTCTCTCCGGTGACTTTGCTCGGTAGAGTAGATCAAATTGACTGCCTCGTGCGTTCAGTTCACGCGCCATCGCAAGCATCGGTGTTATACCGATGCCTGCCGCAAATAAACGGTGATTGGACGCTGTTTTCAAGCCAAAGTGATTTTGCGGCTCATCCGCCTCAATGACGTCATCGAATTCAAGCGCAGCAACGGCTTTAGAACCCCCACGTGATTCAGTTTCAATCAACACTGCAAGTTCATAGTACTGAGTTGATGTGCCAGGGTTACAAATTGAGTACTGTCGGCTCAAACCGGTACCTAGGTGTAAATTGATATGTGCTCCTGCAGCTACTTCCGGCAGTGGCTCGCCTGATACGGATTCCAACTTCAGGCTCACAATCTGATCGGTGAGTGGAGCTTTACTCGCAACCCGCAGCTTAAGCATTGCCCGCCTCCTGTTCTAACTTAATCGCACGCTCAATCATACGGCGCGCCTGAACACCGCCGGCATCAATATCCAATTTAAGCAGGTCACGATCTGGGTAACGATCCAAGTTCTTCTGCTGCGCTTCCAGTACTTCAAGATCTTCAGTAAAGATACCACCCTGCCCTTCACGAATCTTATCGGTCAGCGCTGTATCTTCAGGCTGGAAGTTTCTCGCCATACCCCAGAAGTAGTGCATGGTTGAATCCGTCTCAGGGGTAATAAAATCGACCACCACACTGCTAGCACGTTTCTCAAGCGGTGCATCAATACCACCGTTACCAGCCAGCGCTACGCCTACGTCAATCATGATGTGACTCGGTGCATTAAAACGGCAGATCTGCCAACGATCGACGATTGCATTAGGGTCTAACCCCTGAAACTCCATCGCCATCTGCCAGAACGGAGGGGCTTTAACCTCAGGCATAAAGCGCTCAGTAATGACCTGATCACCCTCCATACGCGTTTTCACCGGTGCTTCATCGATCTCTTTTTGGCCAATGCTGGTCGAGTGAACGTAGGTCTCGTGAGTAAGATCCATCAGATTATCAATCATCAAACGGTAGTCACACTTGATGTGGAACAGGCCTCCACCATAAGCCCAACCTTCATTCTCAGCCCAATGGAACTTAGGCAATTTAGACTCATCCGCTTGGGCTTTATCACCCGGCCACACCCAGATAAACCCGTACTTCTCCATCACTGGGAACGAGCGCGTGCAAGGGAATCGATCGGTACGCTGTTTAGGCATCGAGATCGTCTGACCATCTGGTCCCATACGCAGGCCATGATAACCACAGACCAACTCACCCTCTTCTACATACCCCAACGACATGGCCGCACCACGGTGAGGACAAAAGTCTTCAATACAGGCGATGGCATCATCTTTACCACGGTACATAACCAAGTTGTGGTTACAGATGGTGCGACCGAGTGGTTTATCGGTCACTTCAGATGACATAGCCGCGACGTACCAGGCGTTTTGAATATGCATGACGCACTCCTTTTAATTTTATGAAGTCAGTATCTCAATTGGCTTAAGAACTCCCAACTCAAAAAAACGCCAATTAATTGCACTTTTCGGTCAAATAATAGAAATTAAAGGTAAATAACATCAATGGATTTACTTTTTTCGTCATGCAAAGATCTACAAAGTCATCTACAACACCCAACTATGCACTCTACGGTGACAGCCAGAGTGACGCTCAAGCGGGGTTTGTTCATATAGAAACAGTTCAAGAGAGTAGCAGACCCTATCGCGGTGTTATCAAACCGCATAAGCATAGCGATCTATTTCAGGTCTTAATCATTGAACAAGGTGAAGCTGAGATTCAACTGGAGGAGGATCAAGTCTCAATTAACGAACCGGTCATTGTTACGTTACCACCAGAGAACAGACACGGTTTTCACTTTCACAGCGGTATAAGAGGAGTCATTTTAAGCATCGCTCTGCCGATTATTCAGCAAGACATCGATATTGTGACCAGCAGCGCCTCTATTCTTCTTTTGGGGGATAAAGAGGAAGCGGCAAAACAGATACTGACGATCGCAGAACTTTTAATAGAAGAGCAGCAACAACCTACCGATCAACAGAGCGTTTCACTGCAACTGATCCACACACTGTTCGCAATGATCAAAAGAGTGGATACCGCGTTAACATTGAGTGAGAAGCTACCCGATGCGTTGAAACAGTTTTCTCAACTGATCGAAAGAAATTTAGAGAACCGATTGGATATTGATGATTACGCATCTCAGTGCGGAGTTTCAACGAGTACCCTCAATCGTCTGTGCAAAAAGCACTTTGGAAAAAGTGCTCTACAAACGATCAATCAGCGTTTAGCCATTGAGATCAAACGACGGTTAGCCTTCACTCAGAGGTCAATCGCCCTGATATCGGATGAGTTAGGGTTCAGTGATCCGGGGTATTTCACGCGATTCGTTAAACGAGAGCTTGGTGAAACACCCATGGCGTTTCGGAAGCGGCATCAGTTTGGTGGAGAGAGCGGGTGACAGGCTGAAGGCCAGTCACCGGAGTATAAACCAACTACGAAGCTGCCGTGACTGGCCTTCAGCCTGTCATCGGCTATACCAGTTGTTTTCCAGAGCTTTAAACCAACGCCGCTGCAGCCCCAATCAAACCCGGCTCTTCAGCCGTCATAACATAGGTCGGAATGGTCGACATGTACTGATCGAAACGCCCTTTAGCTTCAAAGCGCTGTCTAAACCCACTCTCGATAAAGAAGTCGAGCATCTTAGGAACAATTCCTCCAGTGACGAATACACCACCCTGGGCTCCATATGAGAGAGCTAAGTTACCGGCAACACTGCCATAGATTTTACAGAACTGCTCCAGCGTCTCTAATGCAAACTGATCTCGCTCTTCAAACGCTAAGCGACTGATCTCGGCAGGTGAGATTCGCTCAACCGGAGAGCCACGTAATTCCGCTAACGCTTGGTAGATGTTTTGAATCCCCATACCCGACACAAGACGTTCTGCTGAGACACGTTCATAACGTTTTAACAACCAACGCAAAATCGCTACCTCCTGTTCTGTGGTCGGTGCAAAATCGACATGCCCGCCCTCAGTCACCAGAGGAATGGATGCACCACCCGAGCGAACCAAACCTGACACACCTAAACCCGTGCCTGCACCCAACACAGCAATCGGAAAATCGTCCAGAGGCTCTCCACGACCCACCTGAATCAGTTGATTACCCGTCAGATTAGCCGCGGCATAAGCCATCGCAGCGTAATCATTAATGACAGATAGCTGTTCAATACCAAAATGGTTCTGCAGATCTCGCTTTGAAAATACCCAACCGTTGTTGGTCATCGAAATCCTATCGTTGTGAGTAGGACAAGCGATGGCAATACAGCAACGATCGGGAACATCACTTCCAAGATCACTAAGGTACTGTTTAATCGCCAGATCAATCGATGCAAAGTCATCGACTGCTAAATTACGAATATTAGTCGGGTTGATAGAACCCGTTTCAACCATGGCAAAACGCGCGTTGGTGCCACCGATATCGGCAATTAGAGAGAAGTTGTCCACACTCATACCTATTTTGCTGGGTAACGTGTCTCTTTTAATGAGTCTTTGATGTTCTTGAGGTGCTTAAGGAAGTCCGGTCCGCGACGTAACGTGACACCCGTCGCCAGTATATCGATTACGGTCAGGTGCATAATACGAGAGGTCATTGGCATGTAGACATCGGTATCTTCTGGTGCATCAACCTCAACAACAATAGAACAGTGCTGTGCCAGTGGTGAATTCGGTGCGGTAATGCCAACCACGGTGGCACCACTCGCACGGGCTAGCTCAGCAATATCAACTAACTCACGAGTACGACCGGTGTAACTGATAATGACAATAACATCGCCCGTAGAGGAAGCAGCTGCCGTCATACGCTGCATTAATACGTCGTCGTAGGCGACGACTGGGATGTTAAAGCGGAAGAACTTGTGCTGCGCATCTTGGGCAACCGGCCAAGAGGCACCTAAGCCAAAAAACATGATCTGCTTAGCCTGAATCAACTGATCAACCGCTAGATTGATCATCTGCGGATCAACGGTCTTCTTAGCAGTGACCAACGCAGCAATGGTCGCGTCGATGATCTTGTTGGTGTAACTCTCTGAGTCGTCATCAGGTTCGACACTGCGGCTAACATAAGGAACACCGTGGGCTAACGCCTGAGCTAGATGCAGTTTAAAATCTGGGAAACCGGCTGTATTGAAACGTTTACAAAAACGATTAACCGTCGGCTCACTCACCTGAGCAGCGCGAGCTAATACGGCAATAGAGGATCTTGTCGCCGCCTGCGGGTCTGCAAGAATGACTTCAGCGACTTTACGCTCGGATCGGTTCAGCGACTCAAGCTCTGCACTGATCTGCTGCATGATGTTAGATGGCATTAGCTACCTCAACAAATTTCATCAAAATCTAATTAAGTTACTTTAACACACCAAAGGTTAGTAAAAAACTTACGAATTAAAAGAAATTACGTAAGTTAATAACTTTTATGAGAGCAGCCTTAAATAGCGTAAACCCTATGAAAATTGGCTATATACGCTATAAATAGGGTCATTATTGCAAAAAAGAATAGGAATTTTATAACCGATACGATTGAACTTTAGACGAAAGTCGGCAAAACTGTACGTAAATTTACAACATAAACTGATAATAAAATTAGTTACGAGGGTTTTGAAATGACAATTCGCGTTGGCATTAACGGTTTTGGCCGTATCGGCCGCATGGCGTTCCGTGCAATCTACCAAGAGTTCAATGGTGATATTGAGGTGGTTGGTATTAACGACCTGCTTGGGTCTGAATACCTGGCTTACATGCTGAAATACGACTCAGTGCACGGTCAATTTAAAGGCGATATCCAAACCGACAATGGCAACCTAATTGTTAACGGCAAAACCATCCGCCTAACCGCTGAACGCGATCCTGCTGATCTTGCTTGGGGTGATATCGATGTCGATCTCGTCCTTGAGTGTACTGGTTTTTTCCTAACTGAAGAGGGTTGTCAAAAACATATTGAAGCAGGCGCTAAGAAAGTCGTCATGTCAGCCCCTTCTAAAGACGGCACACCGATGTTTGTTTACGGCGTAAACCACGAAACCTACGCAGGCCAAGCGATTGTCTCTGCAGCCTCATGTACAACCAACTGTCTTGCGCCTGTGGCTAAAGTCCTAAACGATAAATGGGGTGTGAAACGTGGTCTGATGACAACCGTTCACGCTGCTACAGCGACTCAAAAAACCGTCGACGGACCATCGGCTAAAGATTGGCGTGGCGGTCGCGGCATTCTAGAGAACATCATCCCCTCCTCAACTGGTGCAGCGAAGGCAGTGGGTGTGGTACTTCCTGAACTCAACGGCAAACTTACCGGTATGGCATTCCGTGTACCAACAACAGACGTTTCAGTCGTTGACCTGACCGTTGAGCTAAACAGTGAAGCGAGCTACGAGGATATCTGCTGCGCAATGCGTGAAGCTTCAGAGACAGGTGCTCTGGGTGAAACGCTAGGCTTTACTGATGATGCCGTTGTTGCAACGGATTTCCGTGGTTGTAACAAGTCATCGATCTTCGACTGCAAGGCTGGCATCCAACTGGACGATACCTTTGTGAAAGTGGTCGCTTGGTATGACAACGAGTATGGCTACACTTGTAACATGCTTCGTTTTGCTAAAGTCGTTGCTCAATAAAACTGAACAACCATTTCATACAAACGCCATCTAATCGTGGTATAAGATCTCTACAACTATCTACAACTGAGGGCTAACACCGGTTAGCCCTGCTTACCCACCGAAAGCAGATTGCTTAAGGATTTAAGATGCAACGCAGAACCAAAATTGTCGCTACCCTTGGCCCAGCAACCGATTCACCAGAGGTACTTGAACGCCTCGTTCAAGCGGGTGTGAACGTTGTCCGATTAAACTTCTCGCACGGCGAGGCGGATGATCACAAGAAGCGCGCAGCAATGGTTCGCGAAGCAGCCGCTAAAGCGGGTCGATTCGTTGCGATCCTGGGTGACTTACAAGGCCCTAAGATTCGTATTGCTCGATTCAAAGACACTAAGATCCATCTCAAAGTGGGTGATCGTTTTGCTCTGGACTCAAGCATGGACAAAACGGCCGGCACACAAGAGGCTGTTGGTATCGACTACGAGCAACTGGTAGAAGATTGTAAACCAGGTGATGTGCTACTGCTTGATGACGGTCGTGTACAGATGCGCGTTGTTGAGAAGAAGCTAAACCGCTTAGAGTGTGAAGTGACCGTGGGTGGCCCACTCTCAAACAATAAGGGCATCAACCTACAGGGCGGTGGCCTTTCAGCGGCCGCTCTGACTGAAAAAGATAAGGCAGACATCATTACCGCAGCAGAGATCGATGTGGACTACCTAGCGGTCTCCTTCCCTCGCTCAGGTGCTGACATCACAGAAGCGCGCGAACTGATGAATGCGGCCGGTGGTGACGCAGGTATTGTTGCCAAGATCGAGCGGGCAGAGACGGTTAGCTGTGTCGAAAATATCGATGAGATCATTCTGGCATCCGACAGCGTCATGGTGGCTCGTGGCGACCTGGGCGTAGAGATCGGCGATGCAGAACTGATCGGTATTCAGAAATTGATCATCGATCGTGCACGCACACTGGATCGCACCGTAATCACAGCAACGCAGATGATGGAGTCGATGATCTCCAGCCCAATGCCGACACGTGCAGAGGTTTTTGACGTAGCCAACGCTGTTCTAGATGGAACCGATGCTGTAATGCTTTCAGCAGAAACCGCCGCTGGTGAATTCCCAATAGAGACCGTCGAGGCGATGTCTCGCGTCATTATTGGCGCTGAGAAGAATCGTCAATCTCAAGTTTCTAAACACCGTATGAACGAGCGGTTCCACAAAATCGATGAATCGATCGCCTTGGCGGCTATGTATACGGCTAACCACTTAGAGGGTGTCACTGCGATTATTTCTATGACTGAATCAGGGGCTACACCCCTTCTGATGTCACGCATTCGCTCTGGCCTACCGATCTTCGCCTTCTCAAAGAATCCAAAGACACAGACCCGCGTGGCACTCTACCGTGGCGTTAAAACCGTTCCATTTGATTCAGAAGCGGTTCCCAACGAAGAGATCAACCAACGTGCTGTTGAAGAGCTACAGCGTCGTAAGGTAGTAAAAGAGGGTGATATCGTCTTGATTACTAAGGGCGACTACGTCAACGCTCAGGGTGGTACCAACACCATGAAGATCGTTCGTGTCGGACCGAATATTAAGTAACCACATCACGTTAGGTGTCTGGCTTCAGCCTGACACCCTTATTTATTGAATGGGTCAGACCAACAGTCTGGCCCATTTTTGTTGGAGCCTTATCGAAGATGAGGCGATAGCCTTCTCGCTTCACCCAGGGCTAGCTCCTACACCGCTAAGTAGTTATGTAGGAGCTAGCCTAAGGCTAAGCGAACTGAAAAAAATAAGCCGATTCGCGGCCTTTTCAAGACCGCTCCAACGCTTTCCTACGCCACACTCTTAACGCACTGCAAAAAATTTAAGAACCCGTTAAGAGGCATTTTTGACTTGTTTCTTAATCGTTCCCTGACTAAATTACGTAGCTACTAAATCGATTAAGTAAAACGTCTGTTTTGCATAATCTTATAACTGCAGGAAGCAGTATTAATAATAAGCAACTGGAGGTTTTTGGTGGCATCGGTCAATCTGAGCAACCTAAACAAAATTTACGGCGAAAAAAGCAAAACGCCGGTCCACATTCTTCATGATGTTAATCTCGACATCACCGACGGTGAGTTTGTGGTATTCGTTGGGCCTTCAGGCTGTGGTAAATCAACCCTACTTCGTTGTATTGCAGGACTTGAAGAGATCTCTTCAGGCGACCTGAATATCGCTGGTGAGCGCGTCAACGATCACACACCTAAAGAGCGTGGCATCGGCATGGTCTTTCAGTCATATGCGCTCTATCCGCACATGTCCGTCTACCACAACATGGCGTTTGGTCTTGAACTCTCTGGCATGCCTAAGGATGAGATCCGCAGCCGCGTAACTGAAGTGGCTAAGACTCTGCAACTGGATCATCTACTGGATCGTAAGCCTAAAGCTCTATCAGGTGGCCAGCGCCAACGTGTTGCTATAGGTCGCGCCATAGTTCGTGAGCCTAAAGTCTTCCTTTTCGACGAGCCTCTTTCTAATTTAGATGCGGCACTACGTGTTCAGATGCGTATCGAAATTGCTCGTCTTCACGGTACGCTAAAGAACACTATGATCTACGTGACTCACGATCAGATCGAAGCGATGACGCTTGCAGACAAAATCGTCGTTCTAAGCGCAGGCCGCATTGAGCAGGTGGGTGCGCCACTGGAACTGTACCACCGCCCTGCTAACCGTTTTGTCGCTGGTTTCATTGGCTCACCGAAGATGAACTTCCTAGAAGTGAGTGTCGATGCAGTCGAGAAAAATCAGATCACGATCTCTCTTGATGGTCACTCTCTGACGCTAGAGCGCCAAACTGATGCTTTTGCCTGCGATAAAGCCGCACTTGGCATTCGCCCAGAACACCTAACAGTAGATGGTAGCGGCGATCTCTTTATTGAGAGCACCGTCAGCCATGTCGAGCATCTTGGTGACCAGTGCATGATATATATGGATTTGGAAGGTTTGGAATCACCCGTTGTTGTTGTCGCTGATGGCGATGTCACTGCAAAGAGCGGCCAAACATTAAAGCTCGGCATTCCGGTTGAACGTTGTCACCTGTTTGATCAGAACGATCAGCGTGTGCTTCCGGTTGAATAAGAATTTGAGTTTCGTGCATTCGGCATGATTTTCACGGGTTGAGCACCCGGCATAGTGCAAGCCGCTCACACAATAAAATCAAAACAGAGGTTTACCCTGATGACTCTACGTAAGACTCTTTCGGTAGCAATCGCACTTGCTACTCTTTCAGGCACAGCGGCAGCTGAAGGTCTAAAGTTCGATAAAGCAGACAACCGTTTCTCTTGGGATTCACTGTCAAAATTCGAAAAGATGGATCTAAATGGCAAAACAATTCGCTTTGACGGCCCATGGATCGATGGTGACGAAGCTAACCTTCGCACAGTGATTGCCTACTTCGAAGAAGCGACCGGCGCGACTGTTGAATACAACGGCTCTAACGACTTCGAACAGCTTGTTCTAGTTGATATGAAAGCGGGCAACCCACCCAACCTAGCAGCATGGCCACAACCTGGTACCGTGTCTGAGCTAGCATCACAGGGTAACCTAGTCGCTCTATCTGACAGTGTTGAGCAAGCGGTAGCAACTAACTACGCAGCAGGCCAAAGCTGGGTTGATCTAGGTACTTACAAAGGCGCTGACGGCAAAGAGGCGATGTTTGGTCTTCCATACAACGTTAACTTGAAGTCACTCGTTTGGTACGTACCAGAGAACTTTGAAGAGATGGGTTACGAAATCCCACAATCGATGGAAGAGCTTATTGCTCTATCTGATCAGATTGTAAAAGATGGCGGCACACCTTGGTGTATCGGCATGGAGTCTGGCGGTGCAACCGGTTGGGTTGGTACGGACTGGATGGAAGATCTAATGCTTCGCACTCAGCCACCGTCTGTCTACGATCAGTGGGTTTCAAACGAGATGCCATTCAACGATCCTAAAGTGATTGAAGTCATGAACACCTTCGGTCAGTTCGTGCTGAACGACGACTACGTGGATGGTTCATCTTCTGCTGTTGCTTCGATCTTCTTCGGTGACTCACCAAAAGGTTTGTTCGATACACCACCTAAGTGTTACATGCACCGTCAGGCGTCGTTCATCCCTGCATTCTTCCCAGATCAGTACAAAGAGACTATCGGTACAGATTCTGACTTCTTCTACTTCCCATCGTACGAAAGCAAAGATCTAGGTAACCCTGTTCTTGGCGGTGGTACGTTGATCACGATGATGAAGGACTCACCAGAATCACAAGTCTTCATGGACTACCTGACTTCACCAATCGCACACGAGTTGTGGATGGCTGGCCAAGGCTTCCTAACACCACACAAAGGCGCGAAGCTTGAAGCTTACTCAAGCGACACGCTACGTAAGCAAGGTGAGATCTTCTTGAATGCAACAACCTTCCGCTTCGATGCGTCTGACCTAATGCCAGGTGCTATCGGTGCCGGTGCATTCTGGACAGGTATGGTTGACTTCACTTCAGGCAAATCGGCTGAAGAAGTGACGACCGACATCCAAAAAGCTTGGGATGCTATCAAGTAATAGCGCCCACCTTCGCTTCATCTGCGATAAAGCTCCTACACTCTTGTAGGAGCGATCTCGCAGAGGTCGCGATTCAAAAGAGGGATCAGACTCAAGGTCTGATCCCACTCTCTGATCGACTCATATTGAGACCACTATGACTGAACAGATCTACTCTGCCCTAATCGCGATCCTTATTGGTGTATCGGCGGTTATTATCTACTTCTGGGGCAGCAACTGGATTCTAGATGCGCTGATTTCAAAATCATCACGCGCTAACAAAGAGGTACTTCGCGAGAAAATCCGCCCATGGCTATTTGCGGGGCCGGCACTCTTCTTCTTGACGCTCTACCTTGTCTACCCTGTTTTCGAAACCCTGTGGTTGTCGTTCCAAAACTCCGACTCCACAGAGTTTGTTGGCTGGTCCAACTACGCTTGGCTGTTTAATGATGGACAGTTCCACATTACGCTGCGTAATAACCTACTTTGGCTGATCATTGTGCCTACACTCTCTACTGTTTTTGGTCTCGCAGTAGCTGTGTTAGCCGATCGTGCCAAATTCGGCACCATCGCCAAATCGATCATTTTCATGCCGATGGCGATCTCATTCGTCGGTGCCTCGGTTATCTGGAAGTTCGTTTATCACTATAACGGTGAAGGCGATACTCAAATCGGCATTCTCAACGCCATTGTGGTGGCGTTTGGTGGGGAACCGCAGTTCTGGTTATCGATGGAGATCTGGAACTCTGTACTGCTGATGGTCATCCTAATTTGGATTCAGACCGGTTTTGCGATGGTGATTTTAGGTGCAGCGCTTCGTAGCGTTCCTGAAGAGACACTAGAGGCTGCGATCATCGATGGCGCTAACCGTCGTCAGCTATTCTTCCGAATAACACTACCCCAGATCATGCCAACGGTCATCGTGGTATGGACCACCATCGCCATTCTGGTCTTGAAAGTATTCGACATCGTCTTGGCGATGACCAATGGTCAGTGGGAAACCCAAGTATTGGCCAACCTAATGTATGACTGGATGTTCCGAGGCGCCGGTGACTTTGGCCGAGGCAGTGCCATTGCCATCATTATTATGCTGTCGGTTACCCCGATCATGGCTTGGAACATCTACCGTTTCCGTAAAGATGAGGCAGGACGCTAATGAGTACACAATCTTCTTTCTTGCCAAGGTTCTTTAACGGCACCGCACTAACCGCCCTAGTTATTCTTTGGCTAGTCCCAACACTGGGTCTGTTTGTCAGCTCTATTCGTGACAAAGATCAGTTGGCGGCATCGGGCTGGTGGACCTCGTTTAATGAGTCAAAACAGGTCACCTTTGCTCGAACCGATCTACCTGAGACACAACAACAGATCGACGGTCAGTTTGTCTTAAGCGGCCAACTAACGGCTGACGATGGCACTGTGTTCACAAACGTTTTGGCGTTCGGCAGCAGTTCACGGGATCCAGAAGAGGTTCCAGCCGGTGAGACAGCGACGCTAAAAAATGGTGCGCAGCTAACGGTTAACAGTGACGGTAGCTACACCTATGTCCAGGACAAAGAGATTACCGGCAGTCGTGGTAAACGTATATTCTTCGCCTACGGTCAACCGCCACGCTTTACGCTAGAGAACTACGACAACGTCTTGGATAAAGGCAAAATCGGTCAGGCGTTTCTGAATACACTGGCCGTAACCATCCCAGCGACCGTCATTCCGGTTCTGATCGCAGCCTTTGCGGCCTACGCCTTCAGCTGGATGCAGTTTGCAGGTCGTGAGTGGCTGTTCGCTGTGGTTATCGGTCTATTGGTCGTGCCGCTACAAACCTCGCTGGTCCCACTGCTGCGCCTCTACTCAGACCTAGGTCAGATGTTTGGCTTTGAGAGTAAGGGCTACCCCGGTGTCTGGATGGCGCACACCGGCTTCGGCTTGCCGTTGGCGATCTACCTAATGCGTAACTATATGAAAAGTCTGCCGGGTGATTTGATTGAGAGCGCCCGTGTCGATGGAGCTAGCCACTTCCAGGTCTTCACTAGAATCATTCTGCCACTGTCTCTCCCAGCACTGGCCAGTTTCACGATCTTCCAGTTCCTTTGGGTTTGGAATGACCTGTTGGTGGCACTGGTATTCCTAGGACAGGGCGAAGATCAGATTGTACTGACTGCCCAACTGCGTGCCCTACTCGGCACCCGCGGTTCCAACTGGGAAGTGCTAACCTCTGGCGCCTTCATCAGTATTATCTTGCCGCTGCTCGTCTTCTTTGCACTGCAACGATTCTTTGTACGCGGCTTAGTAGCAGGATCAGTGAAAGGCTAAGCCAGCCTTTGGCGGTGACTGGCTTTCAGCCTGTCATCCACTGTATGGAAATCACTGAGAAAGCAGATGACAGGCTAAAGCCAGTCACTGTTGATATGAACTGAATTAGGTGACTGGCTTTAGCCTGTCACTGGTGAATTAAAAAAACAAAGGTGACTGGCTTCAGCCTGTCACCAAAACAGCGAATAAAACATGACCAACAAACCAGACCAAACACTACCCGAGCATTTCAAAGCTCCGCGCGGTTGGATCAACGATCCAAACGGCTTGGTCTATTTTGACGGTCGTTACCACCTCTTCTACCAGCACTACCCAGAAGGACTGACCTGGGGCCCTATGCACTGGGGACATGCCGTCAGCTCCGATCTGAATCAGTGGCAGCATAAACCCATTGCCTTAGAGCCTGACGAACAGGGTATGTGCTTCTCTGGAAGCGCCATTGTCGATTGGAAGGATGACTCGGGCCTATTTGATGGCCAAGTGGGCCTGATCGCTTTCTATACCGCTCATCGTGACAAAGAGGGGTTTGATCGCGACTACGAGCAAGATCAATGCATCGCCTACTCTAGCGACAGTGGTGAGACCTGGACCAAATATTCAAACAACCCTGTTTTGAGCAACCCCGGTTTTTCTGACTTCCGTGACCCTAAAGTCTTTTGGCACGAAGAGAGTCAGCACTGGATTATGTGTCTGGCAACACGTCAAACCATCTCTTTCTACCGTTCCAAAAATCTGCTCGATTGGAGCTTCTGCTCAGAGTTTGGAGAAGGCCAAGGGGCACACGAATGGCACCCTTGGGAGTGCCCTGATCTATTCGAACTGACCACCGAGAATGGTCTAACCGCTTGGGTATTGGTAGTGGGAATTGGTATGACACCCGACATCCACTACGGTTCGTACACCCAATACTTTATCGGTGACTTTGACGGAATACAGTTTACTAACCGAAACCCGGCCGGCACGGTTTTGCTGTTAGATGAGGGGCGCGACTACTATGCGACACAGAGCTGGTCAGACGCCCCCAATCAACAACGACAGGCCATCTCTTGGTTTAGCAACTGGCGCTACGCCAATGAACTCCCCTGCTCGGTCACCAATGGCCAGATGACTCTACCCCGTCAGTTAAGACTGATAGAGACCGCTGATGGATTAAGAATTGCACAACAGTTTGCGAGTCGTTCAGAAGCCGAGGCCATTCAGCCAACCGACTCTATTAGGTTGAGCGAGGGCAAACACCAGAGCACTCAAATGAATTTGAACGAGGGTGAATCAGCCTATATTGCTTCACACGATGAAGCGCATCGAATTGAGATCACGCGAACAGAAGAGCGTTACCAGATAAGTATTAGCCGCTCTGTGAATACCGATGATGAAACCCTAAACGAACACTTTTCACATCAATACAGCCGGGAATTGAATGTAAACGGGTCGCTACAGGTTGAGTGGATATTCAGTGAAGCAGGGCTAGAGATGCTACTGGCCGATGGATTGATGAGTATTACGCAAAGGTCGTTTCCAGAGCGCACTTAAAAGAGTGTTGGAGCGTCCTTAAAAGGTCGCGAAGCTTTAAAAAGATCTGGGATCGCCTCATCTTCGATAAGGCTCCAACAAAAGCTGGGTGACAGGCTGAAGGCCAGTCACCCGAAAAGAAACACCGGTGACTGGCTTCAGCCTGTCATCCGCAATAATAGAAAACAGTAGAGACAACACTATGAGCAACAACCCCTGGTGGAAAGGCGGTATCATCTACCAAATCTATCCTCGCAGTTATATGGACTCCAACGGCGACGGGATTGGTGATCTTCCCGGTATCACATCCAAGCTGGATTACATCGCTTCACTAGGCGTTGATGCCATCTGGCTCTCCCCTTTCTTCAAGTCACCGATGAAAGACTTTGGCTACGACGTCTCTGACTACTGTGATGTCGACCCTATGTTTGGCACGCTTGATGACTTCAAAGCGCTGGTTGCTCGCGCACACGAACTGGGGTTAAAAGTTATGATCGATCAGGTGCTATCACACACCTCGGATCAACACCCCTGGTTTACCGAAAGCCGATCTAATAGAACCAATCCGAAAGCCGACTGGTATGTCTGGGCCGATCCAAAACCGGATGGCACACCGCCCAATAACTGGCTATCGATCTTTGGCGGTTCTTCATGGCAGTGGGATACCCAGCGCCAGCAGTACTACCTGCACAACTTCCTAACGAGCCAGCCGGATCTTAATTTCCACAACCCAGAGGTGTTCCAAGCAAACTTGGATAACATGCGCTTCTGGTTAGATTTGGGTGTTGATGGCTTCCGTTTGGACACCGTGAACCTCTACTACCATAGCGCTGGGCTAGAGAATAACCCTCCTCATCCAGAGGGCATGCCGTACATTAACAGTGTTGACGCTTCGAACCCATATGTTCGCCAAACTCACCAGTACGATTTAAGTCAGCCGGAAAACCTGAACTTCCTGAAAGCGATGCGAGACCTGCTCAATGAGTATGAGGATCGCAGCATGGTCGGTGAGATCGGCGTCGACCATACTGATCCACTGCAACGTATGGCTGAGTATACGGCCGGTGGTGATAAGCTGCACATGGCCTACACCTTTGACCTGTTGTCATCAGAACACAGTGCTGACTACTTCCGTCAAGTGATAACTACCTTTAAAGCGAACGCGGGTGATGCTTGGCCCTGTTGGGCGGCATCCAACCATGACGTGAAGCGCAGCGCGACACGCTGGGGTGAGCAAGAGGATCCAAACCAATTCCCACTCGTTTCCATGGCCATGCTAATGAGCCTGCGCGGTAGCGTCTGTCTCTATCAAGGCGAAGAGCTTGGGCTACCAGAAGCGGATGTCCCATTTGAAGCTCTACAAGATCCCTATGGCATAGAATTCTGGCCCGAATACAAAGGCCGTGATGGCTGTCGTACCCCAATGGCTTGGGATAACAGCGAGCAAGCGGGCTTCTCGAACACTAAGCCATGGCTACCAGTCGATCCAAGACATCTACCACTGTCTGTTGAGACGCAGGAACAGCAGAACGACTCATTGCTTCAGAAAATGCGTCAGTTCATTCAATGGCGCCAGCAACAGCCGGCACTGATTCAAGGTGATATAGAACTTATTGAAGAGACAGGCGAAGCCTTTGTATTCACGCGTCAATCTGAGGAACAGTCACTGTTAGTTGCGATCAATATGACCAGTAAAGAGTTAACGGTGCCCTACAGCGGAGCGATCAACTCAGTGTTAACCGAGCACGGTTTTAGCGGAAGATACGAAAATGGTGCGATGGTACTGCCGCCCTATCAGGCGTTGTTTGCAGAGGTTTGAAGTAAATCGAGACAGCAGATGACAGGCTAAAAGCCTGTTAAGTCCAAGGATGGACTGTATGCAGTAATTGCAGGAGCAAATTACTGTCACTGTAAATGCACCGGTGACTGGCTTCAGCCTGTCATCCGCTTGCAAATTACGGGGAGTACTAGTCAAACCGATCGCCTCATCTTCGATAAGGCTCCAACGGGTAGAAACGATAAGGCTCCAACGGGTAGAGATGATTATGAAAAAAATGACAATAAAAGAGGTGGCGAAAGCGATTGGTGTCTCTACAGCCACCATCTCAAACGCCTTTAACCGCCCTGATCAGCTCTCAGAAGCGCTTCGCACCAAAATCTTGGCGCAGTGCCAAGAGCTCGGTTACGTCGGCCCTAGCGCTGCTGGGCGCTATCTGCGAACGGGTCGTTCAGGTGTCGTCGGCATTGTCTTAACTGATCGTCTTGCCTACTCAATGAACGACTACGTCGCTAGTCATTTCCTTTCAGGCTTGGCCGATGAGTTCGATAAGGCGCATCTCAATATGCTGCTGCTCTCGGCCAGGGATTTGGATCACGCCAACCGTCAGCGCCTGCACGAATCGATGGTGGATGGGTTCATTGTCTACGGCTTCATTCCGCCAGGCCCAACACTGGAGCATCTAAAACGTCAGCAGAAACGTCTGATTGTTGTGGATCATAAGATAGAGGGCTATGGGTCGGTTAATATCGACAACCGCGAAGCGAGCTACCAGATCGCTAAACATGCACTGAAACAGACACCGAAGAATCCTGCAATACTGGCACTGCGCATCACATCCGATGATGGTATCAGCCAAACTAATGAAGAGACCCTAAAAACCGTTGGCCTACGTCTCTCACTGGATCGCCTTAACGGCTACTTCGATGCCTTTGATGAAGCGGGAATCGAGCGTCCAGTGGATCAGATCTGGAACCTACACGTTAACGACTATGACGAAGCGTTCAAACTGGTTTATCAAGTACTAAGCCAACCCAAACGACCTGACCTACTCCTGTGCCAATCCGACGTTATGGCCATTGCTGCCATGCGTGCTGCTCTGCAGATGGGTATCAAATTCCCAGAAGATCTAAGAATCACCGGTTTTGATGGCATCCCTGAAGCCCAAGCTATGTCCAAAGCGATCACCACCGTACAACAGCACTCATCCGAAAAAGGCCGAATGGCAGCAAAACTGTTTATTGAGAATCGTATGAGTGAGGATGTAGTGATGCCGACGGAATTACTAATTGGCGACTCTTGTCCATAGCATCAAATTAGATCTCATTCACTGCGGTATAAACATACAATCTGTATGTTTCTTTATCAGAGTAGCGGTAAGGCGATTGATAAACTAAAAGAGTCTGCTCATCTAAATTCAAGTTGAAATGTGTTAACAATTTAGAAATGCCATGATCGCTACATTTTTCACTTTTACACACCACTAACGCACTGTTCACATGCGTCGTTGACTCTAAATGTATATTCTCTGGAGCAATGATTATTCTTCCATTGGACGATAAAACTAAATTACCCCCAATCAAACGATCATCGACTAAGATTACCGTTTTAGATGCATCCTCATTAATACGTTTGCCCAAGTCAATCAGCGGGAAATTAGGTCGACTGTATTTATCTAAAGAATCAGCCAATATAGTTCTAGCAGGTAATGCAAAACTAATTAAACCCATAAACAGCAGAACAAGACCTATATATACCTTAACTCCCTTGGTAGAAAAGTCTTTTGCAAACAAAGCCAAAAACAAAGGAAAAGTAACCATTAGAGGCTGATACCAACGATCTTTGATCTCTTGTGTTCCTGATAACAAGACAAAAACAAAAACGACTAGAAGAGAAACAATCAAATTAGTCATTAAAAACTTATGATCTGTAGTGAACGTAGCAACTGTTCTCCTGATGCCTCTAAAATCCAGAATAATCAATGCGAATATCCATAGGGGTGTCAAAAATGCAATCAGAGCTATAACGGAATCTACCAGACCCGTCCAAGGCGAATAACCATCAATTTTCAGCTTGTACAAGCTACCCGAGGCCACCTCAGTATTGGATAACATCCAAATGCCATGCGGTAAGATTATTATTGTAAAAACGGCTAGGGCGATGAATAGATTTGGCGTGTGATAAATTTTTTTACGATATTCCTTAATCAACAGCGAAGATAACAACAGTGAAATTAGTACAAGGACGGCTGAATACTTCGTTAGCAAAATTAGTGCAGCTAATAGTCCAACTGCAACAAAAAGTTTTCTAGACGTGTGATTTTTAATGGCAACTAACACATAAACAAGCGAGGCCGATAACAGAGCAACCATTGGGGAATGACTTAAATCTCGTTGAGATTCCCAAACAAATTGTGGGATGAACACAAAAGAGGCGACAGCAACGAAATGCTGAACAGAAGTAAACCTCAATTGAGTTGCTATACCACTTACAACAAGCATCAATGCGGATAGTAAAAACGCCTTTAGAATCATCAAGGCTAGTAAACTCTCTCCAGTAAAGAAGAAAATTGTATTGACAATGTAAGTGTAGAGTGGCGGTTGAGCACCGTAACCTAAAGACCAATGCTGACTAAATAGCAACTGTTCAGACTGATCCAAGTCAGCAGCACCAGTCACCCAATATTGTGAAAACTGATTGAAGAAAATAAAAAAACAAGCCAATAAAATATTTGCGTTTTGGCGGTTAAACCCAATCATAAAGACTCCAATCAAGCAAAAAAAAGAGAGGCTTAAAAGCCTCTCTTACTGGGTATTACAATTAGCTATTGCTAGCTAAAGAGTAATTAGAATGAGTAAGAAACCTCAACACCCATTTTAGTTTCACGGTCAGAACCTGAACCAGCACCTAGGTCGATGTTTAGGCCAGTAACACCTAGATCACCAACGTTGTAAGCGCCGTAGTAAGAAGTTTCGCTTTCGCCATCAGCGTTTTCGAAACGAACGTAAGTAACGTCGAAACCGTTCATGTTAGCAGTAACACCAGTAGCTGTGTTGTCTGCATCGCCGTCAGCAAAAGATACAGATACTGTAGCACCACCAAGAGTAGTAGTAGCAGATACAGCGTAACCTTCGTCAGCAGCAACTTCAGAAGTCTGCATGTTAGCCGCTAGAGTAACACCCTCAAAAGTGTATGCAGCGTAGATGTTAGAATCAGTATCAGTATCTGAAGTGTAGTTACCAGAGATCTGAAGATCTAGACCTTCAACTGCAGTGATATCTAGAGCGAATTCTGCATCACCAGCATCGTCGTCAGAGTTGCCTTTGAAAACTTCAGCAGCTGTTAGTTTGTTAGTAACAACGTTTGCAGCTTCAAATGAATCATCGCCTTCTTTGAACGCACGCTTAGTACCGAACTGACCAACAGTTAGAGCAGCAGCAGCGTTACCGATCTGGAAGTAGTTGTCGTCGATATCAAGAGCATTAGAAGCGTCACCTGCGTCGATAGCTTCTAGTTCGATGAACGCTTTAACGAACAGACCAGTCTCAGAAGTAGCTGTACCTGTAGCAGTGATGTTAGTTTCGATAGACTGAGTTGTGTTGCTGTCTTCAGACGCAAGGTTGTACTCAGTAGATGCACCGATAGTTAGGTCAGCCATTGCTGGCGCAGAGATAGCTGTTGCAACAGCAACTGCAAGAATTTTTTTCATTTGGAAATCTCCAGAATTTTTAATTTAAGCCTCAAATATCCGGCCAACTCATCATTTGTTGTACGAATACACCAAACCCGTTTGGCTTTGGACAGGTTGCACTCTATCGCCCGTCTAGACAGGGGTCAACTCTAATTTTTCAAAAAGTTCCCGGTTTTTCACTTTTTTTTTCGTTAATCTTTTGTTCAGAAAAGCCTAAAAACAATAAAAATCAATATAATCAATAGTTTACAGACGCTATTCAGGTTTCGTTAATTTTGAGATGATTTTGTTATATAGGACCTTTTATTTTGGAATATGTAACAAAATTGGGGAGTTAGCTGGAAAAGCGGTTGACAGGCTAAAGCCAGTCACCGATATGCATACTGCAACAAAGTATGTAGTAAACTTACGTAAATATATTCATTTAACCGCTTTATTCCCGTAGAATCAACGTAACTTAAACAAAAAACCTTATTTTAGGGGCCAAAAATGAATCTTCTTACCTCATCTGTGACTTGGAAAAAGCTGGAGCAGCTCGCGCAAGAGACTCAAGAGGACCGTATTAGCGACTACTTTAAGCAAGACGCTAAACGCTTCGATAAGATGAGTGTTCGCTTGGGCGAGCTCTTTTTGGACTTCTCTAAGAACAAAATTAATGACGATGTCTTTAAAGCACTGATCGATTTGGTTGAACACTCCTCTCTTCGCCAGCGTCGTGCACAGATGTTCTCTGGCGACATTATTAATGTTACTGAGAAGCGCCCTGTTCTTCATACCGCCCTTCGAAACCGTGGCGACGAACCTGTCATTGTTGACGGAGTTGATGTGATGCCAGAGATTCGCGCCAGCTTAGACAAGCTAAAAGTATTTAGCGAGCAAGTCCGAAACGGCGATTGGAAAGGCTATAAAGGCAACCGCATTACGGATGTGGTTAACATTGGTATTGGGGGGTCCGACTTGGGACCTAATATGGTGGTTCGCGCCCTACTTCAGTTCCGCCACCCTGACATCAAGTTCCACTTCATCTCTAACGTTGATGGTCAGCATATAAAGAAGACACTAAAGAACTTGGATGCTAAGTCGACCCTGTTTGTTGTCTCGACTAAGACCTTCTCTACTCAAGAGACGCTACTGAATGCGAAAACTGCACGCCGCTGGTTCCGCGAACAGACGGGCGGACATGAAGACATTAGCCAGCACTTTGTTGCTGTATCTACAAACCAAGCGGCTGCCATGGAGTTTGGTATTGCCCAGGAGAACATCTTTGAGTTCTGGGCTTGGGTCGGTGGCCGCTACTCTCTTTGGTCAGCCATTGGTCTACCGATTGCGCTATCCATAGGGTATGACAATTTTATTGACATGCTGGAAGGCGCCTACGAAATGGATCGCCACTTTGTGGAAGCCCCAATGGATCAGAACATGCCGGTGATTATGGCGCTGATCGGTATCTGGTACATCAACTTTTTGGGCGCCGAAACTCAGGCAGTGATTCCTTATGACCAGGCACTGCACCAACTGCCAGCCTTTTTGCAGCAGTTGGATATGGAATCAAACGGTAAGTCGGTTGATATCAATGGCGATCCGGTAGATTACGCAACCGGACCTATCGTATGGGGGCAGACAGGCTCCAATGGCCAGCATGCCTTCTTCCAGTTACTGCACCAAGGTACACGATTCGTACCGATCGACTTTATCGCATCGCTTGAGGCAGACGAGCAGACGGAAGAGCACCACTTTGCCTTGCTGACTAACATGCTGGCACAAGCCAATGCCTTTATGAACGGTGATGATTCAGACGGTCTGTTGGAGTATCAGAGCTGCCAAGGTAACCGCCCAAGTAACGTATTATTAATGGATCGAATTAGCCCCCGTAACCTAGGGGCGCTTATTGCGTTATACGAGCATAAGGTGTTTGTACAAGGCGCGATCTGGAACATCAACTCGTTTGACCAGTGGGGTGTTCAGCTAGGTAAGCGTTTAGCCAATGAGATCAGTCAGCAGATTGGTGAATCGACGCAGGGGTATGATCAGTCGACACAGGGGCTGATGGCGTTGGTGAGGAAGCACGTCAAATCGTAGATTTGACCGTGACAGGCTGAAGCCTGTTTATGCCATGGATGGCAAGTATGCCAAAAATGCAGGAGCAATTTTCGACCATCGGATCTTTAAGCTATCTCCCATGGATTCGAGCAAGACTGCCAGGCATACTTTTCCAGAGCCTTTTCCGTAATTTCAAAGCGGTTGACAGGCTGAAGCCAGTCACCGTGACTCCGTAGCCTGTTTATCACACCGGTGACTGGCTTCAGCCTGTCATCCGCACTAGCAGTTACTTCCCATACAACCGATCAATTGCCGCTTGATTATCTTCAATCACTTTAGAGCGTTTGATCTTCTGTGTGGGTGTTACATACCCATTCTCAATCGAGAAGAGCTCACGTTGTACGATGAACTTACGGATACGCTCGGTGCCGTTAAGTTCTTGGTTCACACGCTTCACCGCTTTAGAAATGATTTTTTCTAGCTCTTCATCTGAGTCTGTGGCTTTTTGTAGATCCTCAGACGGAACGATAATGGCGGACAACCAAGGTTTGGCATCGCCAAGCACCACGGCTTGATCCACCTCCTCTTCTAGCGTCAGCTTCGCTTCTAGCTTGGCAGGCGCAACGTTATCACCACCTGAGGTGACGATAAGGTCTTTCGAACGCCCTACAATAGAGACAAACCCTTCTTCATCAATTTCGGCTAGGTCGCCCGTATGCAACCAACCATCGATGATGGTGACTGCAGTAGCTGACTCATTCTGCCAGTACCCTTTCATGACGTTGTCACCACGGACTAACAGCTCACCATCGTCAGCCAACTTCAATTCACAATCGAGCGGCAAACCGACGGTCGACATACGAATGTTTCCTGGACGGTTCACGGTGATCAGTGGCGATGCCTCTGTCTGACCATAACCTTGGATAATGCCAATCCCCAAAGCAGCAAAGAAGTTACCGATCTCTGGGTTCAGCGGTGCACCACCTGAAACAAAGTATTTAATCTTGCCGCCAAAACGATCACGCAGTTTTTTACGAACCAATTTCTCTAATAGAGGATCAAGAATGGCTTCTATTAGCGAGAGTTTTTCATCATTAAGCTTTTTCGTACCGATCGACAAAGCCTTATAAAAGAGGCCTTTTCTAAAACCACTGGCGCGATCCACACCCGACTTGATACGCGCATAGAGCATGTCGTAGAGGCGAGGAACCGCCGTTGCTATAGATGGAGAAACCTCTGTCAGATACTGCGCGAGCCTATCGGTTGATTCGCAGTAGAAGATCTCAGCACCCTGTGTAATCGGCATATGCAGGCCAGCTGTATGCTCGTACGCGTGAGCGAGTGGCAAGAAGGAGAGGAACCGATCCTCTTCATTAACAGGTATGGTATCCAACACTCGCGCAGCAGCTTCGACGTTATGAATAATGTTCTTATGGGTCAACATCGCCGCTTTAGGGTGACCACCAGTGCCCGAAGTAAAGATCAGGGTACAGACATCGTCAGTTTCTATGGCTGACAGATCTGGACGCTCGATGCCTGGTTGAGCTTCAGGCCAAGGCAGAATTTCTGTATGCCAATCCGGTTTATCATGCTCACCCTGATCGATCACAATCATATGAGTGACGCATTCATGGCTGATATTGGCCTCTAAGACTCTATCTGCCAACTCCTGAGACGAGACGATGGCGAATTTAGGGCTGGTCAAAGAGAGAATGTGACGAAGATCGTCAACGGTGTGTGCTGTATAAGCGGGAACCACATAAGCACCCACAGACATAATCGCTAAATCACTGACAGCCCACTCGGGACGGTTTTCAGAGAGGATCAAAACGCGATCGTCTTTACCGACACCATACTGTGTTAGATAGTGACTGAGTGTTGAAACTTGATCGGCCGTCTGTTGCCAAGAGAGCGTCTTCCACTCACCGTCAGATTTGTAGCCAAGGAAAGTACGATCTTGAAAACGATCAACCTGTTTGTAGAAGCGGGATACTAGGTTCATGTTTTTCTTTTTCTTATAAATTTAATGGAAATACGCGTTTAGTGTTAACTTGGTGCTTTGGTTTTATTAAATTGATAACGCGATAGATATTTTAGAGCGGATGACAGGCTGAGGCCAGTCACCGCGACTTCGTAGCCTGTATAGCACACCGGTGACCGGCTTCAGCCTGTCATCCGCTCTATCATAATCAGTAAATTGTGTTTTTAAACTAAAGGTTAAAAACAATGAAATTTTTTAAACGCACATCAGCTTTACTAGCCCTTCTCTATATTTCTGCCAGCGCCTATATGTATTTTGCCCAGGAATCTTTGATCTTTAAGCCGACCTACGAAACGGAATCAGTTGAGAAGGTATTCCCCGGTGCAAGCGAGCTCTTTATCAATACCCCACATGGCAACCGCCTTCAGACTTGGTATAAACCAGCTAAGCCTGGACAAGAGATACTTGTCTATCTGCACGGCAATGCTCGCAACATGAGCACACGTGGGCGGTTGATTAACATTCTGTCAGAGGGTGATCGAGGGCTATTGATCTTCAGCTGGGGCGGGTTTGGTCAGAGTACAGGTACACCTAGCGAGGTTAGCTTTTATGAAGATGCGCGTGCGGTGTTTGATTGGTTAGCTAAAGAGCACAATCTAAATTCATCAGACCTGATCATCTACGGCGAATCACTGGGCACTGGCGTGGCGGTTCAACTGGCCACTGAACGCGATTTTAAAGGGGTGATTCTAGCCGCGCCTTATACCTCCATTGCCCAGATGGCGGCAGATGACTACCCCTGGTTACCGGTTAATCTACTGCTTAAACATCGATTCGATTCGATTGATAAGGTTCAACAGGTGCATGAGCCTTTAGTGATCTTGCACTCAACCGATGATGACACCATTCCCTACGAGCAAGGTGTAACGCTTTTTGAAGCTGCTGAAGAGCCGAAGCTGTTTATGGGGTTTGAGGATCGAGAACATACGCGGTTTCGATCGGAGGATGTTGATCGGGCAATTCGCTGGGTATTGGAGCGGGAGTAGAGAGCGGATGACAGGCTGAAGCCAGTTAAGGCCATGGATGGCCTGTATGGAGTCATTGCAGGAGCAAATTACTGCCACCGGAGCGCTGAACCAACTACGCAGCCGCCGTGACTGTCTTTAGACTGTCATCGGCTTTATCAGTCGACTTCCAGTGAATGGAGCTAAACTGCTAGGCAGCGCTTTCCAGAAACTTTCCCGTAACAGCAAAGCGGATGACAGGCTGAAGGCCTGTCACCGGTGCGCTGCATAGGCTACGGAGTCGCGGTGACTGGCCTTCAGCCAGTCATCCGCCCCATCACCGTCTTCCAGAAAACGCGCTAGACCACCGATACTCCGACGACATTCCACAAATCCCAGCCCGCACCGGATTCTGTTCGATATATGCTTTGATCTGCTCTACATGTGTTGAACTCATCACAGGAATATTCCTAAATCGCCCTTCCCAGATCGTTCCAGTCAATCCATAACGCTTATTGAAGTAACGACCGTAACTTCCTGCGATACGTTTCATCATCTCTGAAATGCCTTCATCAGAACTAGGCGTTACTAATAGGTGTATGTGGTTATTCATTAACACCCAAGCATGCAGTTGAACTGCGTATTCCTCTGACCAATACTCGAGTTTACTGAGGTACATTTCAAAGTCGGCAGTGGCTTTAAAGATGTATTGTCGGTTGTGGCCGCGGTGAATAATGTGCTGGGGCACACCTGCTGGACATAATCTTGGCTTCCTTGCCATGGTTAAACTCCTTTTTCTTTGGAGTATAGATCATGGTTGGGAGTTTACATTGACAGCGGATGACAGGCTGAAGCCAGTCACCGGAATACTTAATTAACTACGGAGCTGCGGTGACTGGCCTTCAGCCTGTCATCCGCCCTATCCCCGTCTTCCAGAAAACACAAAAGCGACCCAAGGGTCGCTTTTCTTTAACGCGAGAAACGAATTACTTCATTGCCCAGCCAGTTACTTCAGATAGGGCTACGCCGATATCTGCTAGTGAACGTACAGTCTTAACGCCTGCGTCTTCTAGTGCTGCGAACTTCTCGTCTGCAGTACCTTTACCGCCAGAGATGATTGCACCAGCGTGGCCCATGCGTTTGCCTGGAGGCGCTGTTACACCCGCGATGTAAGAGACAACAGGTTTAGTTACGTTTGCTTTGATGTAAGCAGCCGCTTCTTCTTCTGCTGAACCACCGATCTCACCGATCATAACAATCGCTTCAGTCTGTGGATCTTTCTGGAACATCTCTAGGATATCGATGAAGTTAGAACCTGGGATTGGGTCACCACCGATACCAACACAAGTAGACTGACCGAAGCCGGCGTCAGTAGTCTGTTTTACCGCTTCGTACGTTAGCGTACCAGAGCGTGAAACGATACCCACTTTACCGGGTAGGTGGATGTGACCTGGCATAATACCGATCTTACATTCGCCCGGTGTAATGACACCTGGACAGTTAGGACCGATTAGACGCACGCCTAGCTCGTCACACTTCACTTTACACTGAAGCATGTCCATCACTGGGATGTGCTCTGTAATACATACGATTAGCTTGATGCCAGCGTTAGCCGCTTCAAGGATCGAATCTTTACAGAACGCCGCTGGAACGTAGATGACTGATGCTTCTGCGCCAGTCTGCTCTACCGCTTCAGCAACGGTGTTGAATACAGGAAGGCCTAGGTGAGTTGTGCCACCCTTACCTGGAGTCACACCGCCAACCATTTTAGTGCCGTAGGCGATCGCTTGTTCAGAGTGGAAAGTACCCTGACCACCCGTGAAACCCTGACAGATTACTTTGGTATCTTTGTTAATTAGTACTGACATGATTAGTTGCCTCCTGCTGCTTTAACTGCTTGCTGTGCAGCGTCAGTCAAGCTGGTAGCCGCGATGATATCCAAACCAGATTCAGATAGCAGTTTAGAGCCGAGGTCTGCGTTGTTACCTTCAAGGCGAACAACCACTGGAACTTCTACGCCCACTTCTTTAACAGCACCGATGATGCCTTCTGCGATTAGGTCACAACGTACGATACCACCGAAGATGTTAACCAATACCGCTTTAACTTTGCTGTCTTCAAGGATGATCTTGAACGCTTCGGTTACACGCTCTTTCGTCGCGCCGCCACCAACGTCAAGGAAGTTAGCTGGGAAACCGCCGTGTAGAGAGACGATGTCCATAGTACCCATAGCTAGGCCAGCACCGTTAACCATACAACCGATGTTACCAGTAAGTGCTACGTAGTTAAGATCCCACTCAGCCGCGCGTGCTTCACGCTCGTCTTCTTGTGATGGATCTTCCATTGCTTGGATATCTTTGTGACGGTAAACCGAGTTGCCATCGATCACGACTTTCGCATCTAGACAGTGTAGGTTGCCTTCGTCAGTGATCACCAGTGGGTTGATCTCTAGAAGAGCTAGATCTTTCTCTTCAAACATCTTCGCAAGACCCATGAAGATCGCGACGAACTGTTTGATCTGAACGCCTTCAAGACCCAACTTGAATGCTAGCTCACGACCCTGGTATGGCTGCGCGCCAGTCAAAGGATCGATGGTTGCTTTAAGAATCTTCTCAGGTGTTTCGTGAGCGACTTTCTCGATCTCTACACCACCTTCAGTCGATGCCATGAAGACAATACGACGAGATGAACGGTCAACAACCGCACCTAGGTATAGTTCGTTTGCGATGTCTGTGCAGGTCTCAACAAGAATTTTAGAGACTGGCTGACCGTTCGCGTCAGTTTGGTAAGTTACCAGATTAGTACCTAGCTTATCTTTTGCGAAAGCTGCTGCTTCTTCTGGAGAGTCTACTAGTTTAACGCCGCCCGCTTTACCGCGGCCACCTGCGTGTACCTGTGCTTTAACAACCCACTTATCACCGCCAATTTGTTTGGCTGCTTCTGCGGCTGCTTCCGGTGTATCGACTGCAATGCCTTGTGACACTGGCAGACCGTACTGTGCAAACAGCTGCTTGCCCTGATACTCGTGAAGATTCATTCTATAGTCCGTTATTTAGGTCGGTTAAACGAACACGGGGTTACCCGTGCCATCGATCTGAACAAAAGCGCTTCAAGCTTTTGACCTGAAGCGCTCCCTGTTCCGCGATTAACGCTTTTTGCGATTCGCAATGTGGATAGCGTGATTATCCACTGCTAGAGCTGCTTCGTGGATCGCTTCACTCACGGTTGGGTGAGCAAATACGGTCAACTGCAGATCTTCCGCGCTTGATGCAAATTCCATAGCGATAACACCCTGAGCGATCAGCTCAGAGGCGATACCACCAACGATGTGTACACCAAGAATACGGTCGGTAGCTTCATCAGCGAGCATCTTAACGAAGCCCTCTGTCGCATTCGCTGCCATGGCACGGCCAGACGCTGCGAATGGGAATTTGCCACTCTTGTATTTGATACCTTCCGCCTTAAGCTGCTGTTCGGTCTTACCGACCCAAGCCAACTCAGGGAAAGTGTAGATGATGTTAGGAATGCAGTCGTAGTTCATTGCTGCTTTGTGACCCGCAATGATGTCTGCAACCATGATGCCCTCTTCTGATGCTTTGTGTGCAAGCATCGGGCCACGTACTGAGTCACCAATTGCGTAAACGCCTGGTGCGCCGGTACGACAGTTTTCGTCAACGAAGATGAAGCCGCGCTCATCTAATGAGACACCTGAGTCTTCAGCTAGAAGACCGTTGGTTTGTGGACGACGACCGACAGCTACAATCAGCTTATCAACAACAAGCTCTTTATCGCCTTCTGAATCGGTGTATTTCACTTTTACCGCTTTACCATCAACGATCTCAGTGCCGGTACAACGCGCACCCAGTTTGATGTCTAGACCCTGTTTAGTCAGAAGCTTTTTAGCCTCTTTCGCTAGGTCTTGGTCTGCTAGCGCTAGGAAATCATCCATCGCTTCTAGAACGGTCACTTTAGAGCCACAACGAGCCCAGATAGAACCCATCTCCAGACCGATAACACCGGCACCGATGATGCCTAGGTGTTCTGGGGTTTCATCGATATCCAACGCACCGGCGTTGTCTAGGATTAGACCCTCTGTCAGAGGTGCCGGTGGGATCTCTACAGGAACTGAACCTGATGCAAGGATCACGTTGTCAGCCTGGTAAGTAGAGACAGAGCCATCAGCAGCGGTTACTTCAACCTGCTTACCCGCTAGCAATTTACCTGTACCAGCAAGGGTTGTGACACCGTTCGCTTTGAACAGACCTGCGATACCGCCGGTTAGGTTCTTAACGATGCCATTCTTACGAGCAACCATCGCTTTAGGGTCGATCGATACATTCTCAGCAACGATACCCTGCGCCGCGAAGCCGTGTTGAGCTTCGTGAAGTTTGTGGGTTGTTTCAAGCATCGCTTTCGATGGGATACACCCTACGTTTAGACAGGTACCACCTAGGACAGTACCGCCCTTCTCATCAATCCACTTTTCAACACAGGCTGTTTTCAAACCAAGCTGTGCTGCACGAATCGCTGCTACGTAACCGCCAGGGCCAGCACCGATTACAATTACGTCAAACTTATCAGACATTACTCTTTCCTATCTCAGTAACTTTTTAAAGATTCCTAGAATGCGATTCGCATTAAACGTCTAGGAGCATGCGCGCTGGATCTTCCAGCAGGTCCTTAATTGTTACAAGGAACTGTACAGCCTCTTTACCATCGATCATACGGTGGTCGTAAGAGAGTGCTAGATACATCATTGGTAGGATTTCAACCTGACCATTCACCGCCATTGGACGCTCTTGGATCTTGTGCATACCCAAGATAGCTGTCTGTGGTGGGTTAAGGATTGGGGTCGACATCAATGAGCCGAATACACCGCCGTTAGTGATTGTGAATGTACCGCCCTGCATGTCTTCCATGCCAAGCTTACCTTCACGACCGCGCTTACCGAAGTCTGCAATAGTGCCTTCTACTTCTGCAAGGCTCATCGCATCCGTATCGCGCAATACTGGCACCATTAGGCCACGATCAGTCGATACAGCGACACCAATATCTTGGTAACCGTGGTAGACCATGTCGTTACCGTCGATCGATGCGTTAACCGCTGGGAAGCGTTTTAGTGCTTCAGTCGCAGCTTTAACAAAGAAGGACATAAAGCCTAGACGTGTACCGTTGTGAGTCTTCTCAAACAGATCTTTGTACTGTTTACGAAGCTCCATGACAGGCTTCATGTTCACTTCGTTGTACGTTGTTAGCATCGCAGCATTCTGTTGCGCTTCAACTAGACGCTTAGCGATGGTTGCACGTAGACGAGTCATTGGGACGCGTTTCTCAACACGCTCACCTGCTGGAACATTTACCGATACAGCTGGCTGGGCTGCAGCAGGAGCGGCTGCAGGTGCTGCCGCCGCAGGAGCAGAAGCCGGCTTGTTCGCCATGAAGTTCATTACGTCTTCTTTAGTGATGCCACCGTTTTTACCCGTGCCAGGGATCTGGCTAGCATCAAGACCGTTCTCATCAATCAGTTTACGAGCGGCTGGGCCTACTTTTTCTGCGTCACCTGCTGGAGCCGCTTCAGTCGCTGCTTCTGCTGCTGGAGCTGCTGCACCGGCTGCACCCGCTTCAAACTTAGCAAGAATCTCTTCGCTAAGAACCGTTTCACCTTCGCCCTTTAGGACTTCAGTGATCACACCGTCGGCTGGAGCGACAACTTCAAGAACCACTTTATCGGTTTCGATGTCGACAATAAGTTCATCGGCAGAAACCGCTTCACCTGGCTGCTTGTGCCAAGTTGCAACAGTTCCGTCTGCTACTGATTCTGGAAACGTAGGTGCTTTAATTTCGATTGACATGATTTTTCCTTTCTTGCCTTCTGCTCGTCGTACGAACGAATTCTTTATTAACCGTTTAGGGCGTCGTTAACCAATTTCTCTTGCTGCTCAACGTGAACAGAGATGTAACCTACTGCAGGCGCTGCAGCGTGTGGACGACCCACACCGTCTAGGTGAATCTCTGGCTTCACTTTACGTAGAGCGTTGCGCATGTGGTGCTGACTGCAGTACCAAGCGCCCTGGTTCATTGGCTCTTCCTGACACCAAACAACCGATTCAAGATTAGGGTATTGGCTCAACTCATCTACCAGATCCGCCTCTGGGAATGGGTAGAGTTGCTCAATACGAACGATCGCAACATTCTGCTTCTCTAGCTCTTCGCGACGGTTGTATAGGTCGTAGTAAACCTTACCGCTACACATCACAACACGATTCACTTTCGACTTATCAAGCTGATCCACTTCACCAATAACCGGTTGGAAGGTGCCATCCGCCAGCTCTTCTAGAGTAGAGATCGCCTGCTTGTGACGAAGCAGAGACTTCGGCGTCATGACCACCAACGGTTTGCGAAGTGGGCGAACCACCTGACGACGCAGTAGGTGGAAGATCTGCGATGGAGTTGTAGGGACAACAACCTGAATGTTGTGCTCAGCACAGAGCTGTAGGTAGCGTTCCAAACGAGCAGACGAGTGCTCTGGACCCTGACCTTCAAAGCCGTGTGGCAACAGCATAGTCAGACCACATAGACGCTGCCATTTCGCTTCGCCTGATGTGATGAACTGATCGATCACGACCTGAGCACCATTGGCGAAATCACCGAACTGCGCTTCCCAGATCACCAACGAGTTTGGTGTCGTGGTTGCGTAACCGTATTCGAATGCCAATACCGCCTCTTCAGACAGGTATGAATCGTGGATCGTGAATTTTGGTTGATCCTTATCCATGTTCTGAAGGGGTACGTAAGTCGTCGCATCTTTCTGATCATGCAGAACCGCGTGACGGTGTGAGAAGGTACCACGACCGACATCCTGACCGGTCAAACGGACTGGGTGACCCTCTGCAAGAATTGACGCGTAGGCCAATGTCTCTGCAAAGCCCCAGTTAGCGGCCATTGCACCGGCTGCCATACGCTTACGGTCGTCATAGATCTTAGAAACCTGACGCTGCACGCTGAAGTGCTCAGGGGTTTCAGCAATGTTCGCCGCAAGCTCTTGAAGCACTTTGATGTCGACACGAGTATCACACTCAAACGACCATTGGTGACCAAGGTAAGGCGCCCAATCGACAAACATCTTAGTGTTTGGTTCAAGCACAAGAGAGTGAGCAACGTGTTCGCCATTTTCTAGCGCCGCACGGTAAGCTTTTTCCATCTCTTTGCTCTGTTCAGCAGTGATCACACCCTCTTCGATCAGCTTAGTTGCGTATAGATCGCGTGTGGTCTTCTGCTTTTTGATGACATCGTACATCAACGGTTGAGTACCGCTTGGCTCATCCGCCTCGTTGTGACCGCGACGGCGGTAACAGACTAGATCGATAACAACGTCTTTCTTAAATTCGTTACGGTAATCAACCGCCAACTGAGTCACGAAACGAACCGCTTCTGGGTCGTCACCGTTGACGTGGAAGATTGGTGCTTCGATCATCTTAGCAACGTCGGTACAGTAATCTGTAGAGCGAGCATCTTCTTGCTTAGAGGTCGTGAAACCAACTTGGTTGTTGATCACGATGTGGATCGTGCCGCCTGTCTTATAAGCGCGTGTCTGAGACATCTGGAATGTCTCCATGACAACACCCTGACCGGCGAAGGCCGCATCACCGTGGATATTGACAGGGACAACTGTGTTACCGACTGGATCTTCACGACGATCCTGACGGGCACGAACCGAACCTTCAACCACTGGCGCTACGATCTCAAGGTGAGATGGGTTGAATGCCATCGCAATGTGCACCTCACCGCCGTCAGTATTGACGTTCGATGAGAAACCCTGGTGGTACTTAACGTCACCCGATGAATCAACCAGCTTCTTACCTTCGAATTCACCGAACAGGTCAGCTGGGTTTTTACCGAAGATGTTAACCAGCGTATTAAGACGGCCACGGTGTGCCATGCCGATCACAACCTCTTTAGCACCCTGCTTACCAGCACGCTGGATCAGAGTATTCAAAGAGACGATCAGAGATTCACCACCCTCAAGACCAAATCGTTTAGCACCAGCAAATCGGGAGCCAAGGTACTTCTCTAGACCTTCAGCTGCCGTTAGGCGCTCTAGGACCATGAGTTTCTTCTCAGGCTCAACCGTTGGGTGTGCACGAGTTGGCTCAATGCGAGACTGAAGCCATAGACGCTCTTCAGTGTTCACAATGTGCATGTACTCAGAACCTACCGAACTGCAGTAAGTCTCTTGAAGATCCTGAAGGATCTCGCGCAGTGTCGCCTCTTCGCGGCCAAACTGCAGACTACCGAGTTGGAAAGTTGTATCAAAATCTGCTTCTGAAAGTTCGTGGTAGCGCAGATTAAGGTCGGCCACTTCTGCACGTTCTAGCAGACTCAGTGGGTCGATCTTGGCGATCTGGTGTCCACGCATACGGTAAGCATCAAAAAGGGCTAGCGCGCGAACTTGCTTACGCTCGTGTTCAGAGCTGACAGAGGATACCGCTGCAGGCTGTGCACGTTTTTGATTCTTAGCAATGTATTGGAAATGTTCACGAATCGGTGCAAGAGGAACATCAGGAGTAATGTTTTCACCGACTTTAGGGAGTTTATCAAACTCTTCACGCCACTCTGGGGGAACGGAGTTTGGATCTAAAAGGTACGTTTCGTATAGCTGTTCTACGTAAGAGAGGTTGCCGCCGTATAGATGAGCATTCTTCCACAGCTGCTCCATCAGACCGTCTTGCATTATATATTTACCCTCGTTGTGGGGTACGGGACCTCCGAAGCTCTTGTGAAGCCTCTTCATCCATCGCCCTTATGCTTCTAATTTCCATTTTTCAGCGCATTATTCGGTGTTGCAACCAAATAAAACTCGCGTAGTTTACGCCTTTTATTCAACCCTGAACACCGCAGTTTTAGCGATTTAATACTAAAGTAATCAATGTTTTATCGCGTTTTGGAATAAGTTAATTCTACGGGCTTTTAACAGCCGTTTTTAGTTCTTTTAGGCTATTAAGTAAGAGCTTTTTAAACGTTTTTTTGCACTTTAGTCGTAATGCATGTTTTGGAGTGTTGTACGAGGAGTTTGGAGTGTAATTGAATTGCGGTTGACAGGCTGAAGCCAGTCACCAATGCATTATTCTAGCTACGGAGCTGCCGTGACTGAATAGCGGATGACAGGCTAAAGCCTGTCACCGAGGCATTATCCTAACTACGGAGCTGCCGTGACTGGATAGCGGCTGACAGGCTGAAGCCAGTCACCAATGTATTATTTTCGCTACGGAGTGACGGTGACTGGCTTCAGCCTGTCATCCACCCTTACAGCGATTTCCAGAAAACAAAAAACCCGCCAAGGCGGGTTTTTTTTGAGCTTCAACCTAATCTTAGGTTGCGCGTGAGATCAGCATGTTACGGATCTTACCAATCGCTTTGGTTGGGTTAAGACCTTTAGGACATACGTTCACACAGTTCATGATGCCGTGGCAGCGGAATACGCTGAATGGATCATCTAGCTCTGCAAGACGCTCGTTAGTCGCTGTATCGCGGCTGTCCGCTAGGAAACGGTAAGCCTGTAGAAGGCCTGATGGGCCGACAAACTTATCTGGGTTCCACCAGAACGACGGACAAGAGGTTGAACAACAAGCACAGAGGATACACTCGTATAGACCATCTAGCTCTGCACGCTCTTCAGGAGTCTGCAGGCGCTCGATCGCTGGAGCCGGAGTATCGTTGATCAAGAATGGTTTGATCTTCTCGTACTGCTTGTAGAACTGACCCATATCGACAACCAAGTCACGGATAACCGGAAGACCTGGAAGTGGACGAAGAACCAGCTTGTCGTTCTTAACCACTTCAGAAAGAGGGGTAATACACGCAAGACCATTCTTACCGTTCATGTTCAAACCGTCAGAGCCACATACGCCCTCACGACAAGAACGACGGAATGTCATTGATGTATCTTTCTCTTTGAGAAGGTGTAGAAGATCCAACACCATGATGTCCTTGCCACCAGGGATATCGATCTGGATATCCTGCATGTAGGGAGCATCATCAATCTCAGGGTTGTAACGATAAACACTTACTAGCATCGTAACGACTCCTTAATATGTACGAACTTTAGGTGGGAACGCTTCCATGGTCTTCGGAGCGAAGTTCACGGCACGTTTGCCCAGCGTTTTCGTTTGTGGGTAGTAAACTGAGTGACACAACCAGTTTTCATCATCACGCTCAGTAAAGTCGTTACGAGCATGCGCACCACGAGACTCTTTACGCTCGTATGCAGCAATGGCAGTTGCCTCAGCCACTTCCATTAAATTCTCAAGCTCAAGCGCTTCAAGACGTGCAGTGTTGAATGACCCAGTCTTATCTTCAAGATATACGTTCGCTACACGCTCACGGATTGCCTTAAGCTTAGTCAAACCTTCCTGCATCGCATCGCCGTCGCGGAATACACCGAAGTAGAGCTGCATGCACTGCTGAAGATCTTTACGAATATCCGCAACCTTCTCACCGCCAGTCGAGTTATTTAGACGGTTTAGACGAGCCATTGCTGCCTCGATCTCTTCTTCAGTAGCGTCTTTAACTTCGTAGCCTTCGCGCATCTGCTGTTCGATCTGAAGACCTGCAGCACGACCGAAGACAACCAAGTCTAGTAGTGAGTTACCACCTAGACGGTTAGCACCGTGTACCGATACACAAGCAACCTCACCACAAGCGAATAGACCTTCAACGATCTTATCTTCACCTGATTCAGGATCTGGGTTAATCACCTGACCACCGATGTTAGTGGTCACACCACCCATCATGTAGTGACAGGTTGGCACCACTGGAATTGGCTCTTTCACAGGATCAGCTGCTGCGAATGTCATTGAAAGCTCACAGATACCTGGTAGACGTGAGTGAAGAACCTCTTCACCTAGGTGATCAAGCTTCAAGTAGACGTGATCGCCGTCTGGACCACAGCCACGGCCTTCAAGGATCTCTAGGATCATTGAGCGCGCAACAACGTCACGACCGGCAAGGTCTTTCGCATTAGGAGCGTAACGCTCCATGAAGCGCTCGCCGTCTTTATTAACTAGGTAGCCACCTTCACCACGACAACCTTCAGTTACCAGCGTACCTGCACCCGCAATACCGGTTGGGTGGAACTGCCACATCTCCATGTCTTGCGCAGCAATGCCGGCACGAAGTGCCATACCCATGCCGTCACCAGTGTTGATCAAAGCGTTGGTAGTCGATGCGTAGATACGACCTGCACCGCCAGTAGCCAATACAGTCGCTTTCGCTTTAATGTAAACGGTTTCACCTGTTTCGATACAGATCGCAATACAACCGACAACCGCGCCGTCTGCATTTTTAACAAGATCGACTGCAAACCACTCGTTTAGGAAAGTTGTACCTGACTTCATGTTTGCTTGGTATAGCGTGTGAAGCAGTGCGTGACCTGTACGGTCTGCCGCAGCACAAGTACGAGCAGCCTGACCACCTTCACCGAAGTTCTTAGATTGACCACCAAATGGACGCTGGTAGATACGACCTGTCTCTGTGCGAGAGAAAGGAAGACCCATGTGGTCAAGTTCGAATACCGCACGTGGACCTACAGAACACATGTATTCGATCGCGTCTTGGTCACCGATGTAGTCAGAACCTTTAACGGTATCGTACATGTGCCAGCGCCAATCGTCGTTTGGATCCGCACTCGCGATTGCACAAGTAATACCACCCTGTGCTGATACTGTGTGTGAACGTGTTGGGAACACTTTTGTAACACACGCAGTGTTTAAACCTGACTGTGCAAGTTGAAGGGCTGCGCGCATACCTGCACCGCCACCGCCGACAACAATTGCATCAAATGTAAGCGTACGTAGCTTAGACATCTATTAAACCCCCCAAAGAATCTGAATACCCCACACCACGTAAACAAACGCGAGCAGGCCACAGGCAGATTGGAATACGAAACGAATGCCAGTTGGTTTAATGTAGTCGGTAGAAATTGACCACATACCGATCCAAGCATGCGCAACCAATGAAAGCAGTGTTAACAGTGTGAAGATACGCATTGCAGTACCTTCAAACAGTGCTGACCACTGGTTGTAATCTAGTTCAGGGTTAAGCAGCATGTAGCCGATCATGAAGATCGTGTAAGCTGCAAGGACAACCGCAGTTACGCGCTGCATCATCCAATCGTAAAGGCCGCTACGGCCAAAGCTTGTTACCGAAGTTACCATACCCAAACTCCTGCTAGCACAATGGAGATAGCTGAAATCGCAAGCGTTGCTTTCGCAGCCGCATTGCCAGATTCAATCTCTTCACAGTAACCCGCATCCATAACAAGGTGCTTGATACCTGCGAAGAAGTGGTACAGAAGTGCAGACAACAGACCCCAAGCAATGAACTTGGCAATGAATGATTCTGTTAGAAGTGCAGCTGCTGCATCAAAACCCTCTTGAGACTCAAGAGAAAGGCTCAGTGCGTACATCATGAAAATGGTACCGACAAATAGAATCAGACCAGTGACACGGTGCAGAATTGAAGTCACAGCCGGTAGAGGCTGCTTAATGGTTCTCAAATCGAGATTTACAGGTCGTTTTTTGTTCACGGCTCTAGTTCACACTTATGTGCCCTCTCCGGGGCCTCGTTTACTAGTAAGTACCTGATTCGGTAGTGACAGAGTCAACTACTCAGGACGACGATTAAAACTGCACGTTTATGACAAATATTCATATGAATATTCACATATTGCAGCGCGCAATTTTCGGAGGCTGATTATAACAATTGATAGGCTTTTGACAATCAATCTAAGGCCCTATTAGCCAATGGTTTAATAGGGCCATGTACAGTTCCGACGCGATTCATACGCCAGAGCGCATAAATTCGACTTATAGCTTTTTGTCCTTACTTTATAGCTTTTGCACTGCAACAATTGACGATTGACAATCACTTTGGGCTCACTATAGTGATCAGGCCTTAAAGAGTTCTGAGCCAACCTCAGAAGACCTCTAAGATGCTTAAATACCCATATTAAGCAGTAACGGAAATAGATAGGAGCCAACCATGGCTGATAAGAAAGCTCGTCTCGTAGTAGACGGTGTAGATAAAGAGATCGAACTGCCGGTTTATCACGGCACAGAAGGTCCAGATGTTGTTGACGTTCGCCCACTAACAGGTGAAGGCCTGTTTACTTACGACCCAGGTTTTGTATCAACAGCCTCTTGTGAATCAAAAATCACATACATTGACGGCGCTAATGGTGTTCTTCTTCACCGCGGTTACCCAATCGAAGAACTGGCCGAGCACTCAGACTACTTAGAAGTGTGCTACCTCCTTCTAAATGGTGAACTCCCTACTCCAGAGCAGAAAGCTAAATTTGACTACACTGTGAACCAACACACTATGGTTCATGAGCAGCTTCGCTCTTTCTACAACGGTTTCCGCCGTGACGCTCACCCTATGGCGATCATGTGTGGTGTCGTAGGTGCGCTATCAGCTTTCTACCACGACTCACTGGATATCAATGACCCTCATCACCGTGAAGTCTGCGCTTACCGCCTGATCGCTAAAATGCCAACGCTGGCTGCGATGTGTTACAAATTCTCAATCGGTCAGCCATTCATCTACCCACGTAATGACCTTGGCTACGCTGATAACTTCCTACGCATGATGTTTGCGACACCTTGTGAGGATTACAAAATCAACCCTGTGCTATCTCGCGCAATGGATAAGATCTTCACGCTTCACGCAGACCATGAACAGAACGCTTCAACATCGACTGTTCGTCTTGCTGGTTCATCAGGTGCTAACCCGTTTGCCTGTATCGCAGCGGGCATCGCGGCACTTTGGGGCCCAGCACACGGTGGTGCAAACGAAGCAGTACTGAAGATGCTTGCTGAGATCGGTTCTGTTGAGAACATCCCTGCGTTCATCGAGAAAGCAAAAGATCCAAACGATCCATTCCGTCTAATGGGCTTCGGTCACCGCGTATACCGCAACTTTGACCCACGCTCGCGCGTTATGAAACAGACCTGTGATGAAGTATTGGCTGAACTGGGCATCACGGATGATCCAATGCTAGATATCGCTAAAGAGCTTGAGCGCATCGCGCTAGAAGATGAATACTTCGTTAGCCGTAAACTCTACCCTAACGTTGACTTCTACTCAGGCATCATCCTGAAAGCTATCGGTATCCCTACCTCTATGTTTACCGTTATTTTCGCTCTGTCACGCACGATTGGATGGATCTCACACTGGAACGAGTTCCACTCAAGCCCGAACAAGATCGGTCGTCCACGCCAGCTTTACACTGGTGCGCCTAAGCGCAAGCACCCACGTGCTTAATCGCTAATAGCGCCCCATAAAAAAACCCCGCTGTAGCGGGGTTTTTTATTGTCTAGCACAAGACAGTTATTAGTGCTGTGTACGCATCAACGGTGAGCTGAACACCTGCTGGATAGCACGATGATTAACAACCTGCGCAGCTACTTTAGACGCTTTTTTCTGAGCCTGAAAAACAAGCGCTGCCAATTCAGAGCGACGAATCTGTTTTGCATTCCACTCAACCAGAGCGATCTTTTCTGACTCGCTTAGGTCGTTGCTGTCTAGAAGTTCTAGAAGTGTTTTTTGATCAAGGATCTGTGACATGAGGTCATCCTCCACTGTTTAATTAAGTTAGCGCTAATATATTCGACCAAGGTATTAGTCAGCAAGAGAGGCTTTTTCACAGAATAGGTGAGTTTAGTTCAACATATGTAGCGTAATTCGAAAGTGGTGTCAGACCATAGGTCAGACACCGGCATGCCGAACCAACTACGAAGCTAAGGGTCTGACCTTCGGTCTGACCCTACTTTTCAATTACGTAACGTGCTTTGGAGTTAAACCAAACAGCGGATGACAGGCTAAAGCCTGTCACCGGTACGCAGACTTAGCTACGGAGTCGCAGTGACTGGCTTTCAGCCTGTCATCTGCTTTCGGCAACAGCAAAAACAAAAAAGCGAGCCTGAGGCTCGCTTTTCATTCACAAGGTAAATTCAATTACCCAGCAATCATTCCATTCTCACGCATGATGCCTTCGATCTCTGGCAAGCTGGCTGGATCATCGATGGTTGATGGTACTGTGTACTCTTGGCCATCAGCGATCTGACGCAGTAGCTTACGTAGGATTTTGCCTGAACGAGTTTTAGGCAGACGTTTAACCACTGCCGTGCGCTTGTAACAGGCGATTGGGCCAATCTCTTTACGAATGTTAGCAACCAATTCCGCTGAAAGTTGCTCGTCTGAAATATCAGCACCATCTTTCAGAATGACAAGACCAACAGGCTCCTGACCTTTTAGCTGCTCAGAGATACCGATCACGGCACACTCTGCAACGGCTGGGTGCGCAGCTACGATCTCTTCCATCTCACCCGTCGATAGACGGTGACCGGCAACGTTAATTACATCATCGGTACGACCCATGATGAAGACATAGCCATCTTCATCTTTATAACCACCGTCACCTGAGGTATAGAAACCTTCAACATCTGACAGGTAACCCGACTTGAAGCGATCGAAGTCACCCCAAACCGTTGGCAGACAACTTGGTGGTAGTGGCAGCTTGATAGCTATAGAACCCTGCTGACCTGCTGGCAATTCATTACCCGCTTCGTCAACAATCTGCACATTAAAGCCTGGGCTTGGCAGCGTTGCTGAACCGGCTTTTGGTGGCATTGGCTCGACACCCATCAAGTTGCCACAGATCGCCCAACCGGTCTCTGTCTGCCACCAGTGATCAATAACGGGTTTACCGGTTTTCTCAACAGTCCAATCATAGGTTGGTGGATCTAGACGCTCACCCGCCATGAAGATGGTTTGCAGTTCAGACAGGTCGTACTTAGCCACTTCCTGAGCTTCAGGATCTTCTTTTTTAATTGCACGGAAAGCGGTTGGTGCAGCAAATAGAATCTTAGCTTTGTACTCTTCACAGACACGCCAGAAAGCGCCAGCGTCCGGAGTGCGAACCGGCTTGCCTTCGTAGACAATCGTACTACAGCCAGCCAGAAGTGGTCCGTAAACAATGTAGGAGTGACCAACAACCCAACCTACATCCGAAGCGGCCCAGTAAACATCACCCGCTTTCACGTTGTAGATCGCTTTCATTGAGTAGTTCAGTGCGGTCGCATGACCACCATTATCACGAACGACACCCTTAGGTTTGCCCGTAGTACCTGAGGTGTAAAGAATGTATAGAGGATCTGTACCTTTAACCGCCACTGGCTCTGCTGGCGTCGCGTTAGCCATCTCTTCAGCCCAGTCACAATCACGTGGAGCCGTTAGCTCGGCCGTCACCTCTTCACGCTGGAAGACAATAACAGACTCCGGCTTATGCTCAGACAGGTTAATCCCTTCATCTACCATCGGCTTGTAAGGAAGTACCTTGGCAACTTCGACACCGCAAGAAGCCGTCACAATCGCCTTAGGTTGTGCATCATCGATACGTACAGCAAGCTCGTTAGGCGCAAAGCCACCAAATACAACTGAGTGGATAGCACCTAAGCGTGCAACCGCCAGCATAGCAACCACGGCTTCAGGGATCATTGGCATGTAGATAACGACACGATCGCCCTTCTCGACCCCTTTAGATTTCAAAACACCCGCAAAGCGTGACACCTGATCTTTCAGTTCAGAGTAGGTCACAGTGCGTTTAGTGTTGGTTACTGGTGAATCATAAAGTAGAGCTGCTTGGTCACCGCGACCCTGTTCGACATGATAGTCAACAGCCATGTAAGAGGTGTTCATCTCACCATCAGCAAACCAACGGTCAATACCGTTCTCATCTTTCGAAAGAATCGTTTGTGGTGCTTTGAACCATGGCAGATCAGCCGCTTTTTCAGCCCAAAACGCTTCTGGTTGCTCGATCGACTTCGTGTATTCGCTAAGGTAAGACATACTCATTCCTCATTAACTGACGAGATGTGATTATTTTTAGACGCTCGATATGAGCACTTTTCTAAAATAAGATTGTCGACACTTTACCGGAAAAGATTGGGGATTTATTTACGACTTATGGCGATATTGTCGACAATCCTATCCATCCTTATAACCAGATAAATGGATTTAAGGCACTTTTATCGCCAGCATGTAGTTCTACTACAGCCCTATTTGGGTTGGATTTGTTCGAAAGCATAGGCTACTCTGCGTCCACATTTTGAAAAGTTACATACCCTTTTACCAATGCACACCCCATCCATAGAGTTAAGTCACGTCACTCTGATAAGAGAAGGACGCACCATCTTCGATGATCTGACGCTGTCACTTAATGAGTCACGCATTGGTATTATCGGGTTTAATGGCAGTGGCAAAAGCAGCCTGATTCGCCTGCTTAACGGTTTACTTACCGCCGACAGCGGCACCATCAGCATCAACGGCAAAGACCCATCGAAAGGGCCTGCCGCCATGTCGACTGAAGTCGGTTTTGTATTTCAAAATCCAGATCACCAACTGATCTTCCCTACCGTGCTTGAGGAGTTGATCTTTGGTCTGCAGAACCAGGGCAAGGACAAGTCAGAGTCAGAAGCCGAAGCACTCGCACTATTAAAAGAGCACGATCGACTGGATTGGAAAGATCTTCCGGTCCACAGCCTCTCTGAAGGACAAAAGCAGTTGATCTGTATTTTCTCGGTACTCCTATTGAAGCCTAAAGTTATTGTCTTCGATGAACCCTTCTCTGCACTTGATCTACCCACTCGATATCAGCTTCAGAAAGTGATCAGCACTCTGTCCCAGCAGGTCATTATGATCAGTCACGAGCTAGACGGTTTTGACGGGTTTGATCGACTGGTATGGCTAGGTGATCAAGGGGTCGTAAAAGACGGTCCCACTGAAGAGGTGATCACTGACTATAAACAGCATGCTGTTAAGACCGCTGAGTCATGATGAGTCTCTACCTTGCACAAATATCCTGGCTGCACCGTCTACCTGCCGGGTTAAAGCTCTTCTGTTTAGCCATCGCCACGGTGCTGCTCTACCCAGTAAAAGAGGTAGGAATCATCTCTTTAGCCGTTGCTGTTACGTTGGGGATCTACGCCAGCTTGGGCAGATCTGGCTTGGCGCAATTGAAACTATTGAAACCGCTGTTCTGGATGATGCTGGCAATCTTTGCCTTACAGTATTGGACCATGGGGCTTGCCGAGGCTTGGATACTACTGGGTCGCATGTTGGTACTAATCTTACTGGCCAATGCCATCAGCATGACTACGCGAATGGATGAGATGAACGCGGTTTTTCAATTTTTGCTAACGCCACTTCGATGGCTGGGTGTTCAGACCCAACGAATCGCGTTTGCACTCTCTTTACTGATACGGTTTGTTCCTGTGTTGGTCTCGTTTATGCATGCTCTGTTAGCGGCATGGCGAGCACGAGGTGGACAGCGTCGCTATTGGCAAATTATAGCCCCATTAGTGGTACAGGCACTTAGAATGTCTGACCAGGTGGCTGAAGCGGTCGCCGCTCGTGGCGGTATACCAAAAATTAAAAACTAGAGAGCCATTTCGGCTTCAAGCAACTCAAAAGGAGTCACTGTGAGTGAAATAACGAAAGACAAACAGGTTGTTCAAATTGCAATCTTCGCAGCGCTGCTAGCTGCATTGGGCTTTATCCCACCGATCCCATTTGCGACGGGTGTTCCCATCTCAGCTCAATCGCTGGGCGTTATGCTAGCGGGCACGATCTTGGGCGCACGTAACGGTGCTCTATCGATGATTCTGTTCCTAGTCGTCGTGGCTCTGGGTGCTAACCTCTTGGCCGGTGGTCGTGGCGGTCTTGGCGTCTTTGCAGGCCCTACTGCTGGTTTCCTGTTCGCCTTCCCATTTGCTGCGTTCACAGCAGGCCTTCTGACACGCTCACTGTCAGGTAAATTCTCCCTCACCATTGCAGCAGGCATTGGTGCTCTGGTTGGCGGCATTGTCGTGATGTACCTCTTTGGTATTGCTGGATTCAAACTGGTCACTGGACGTACATGGCTTGAGTCACTGATGATCATGTGGGTCTACATTCCAGGTGACGCAGTGAAGGTCGTTCTTGCAGCGGTCGTAACAGGTGCAGTCGCTCGAGCGCTTCCGGGCACTTACGCCAACAAGTAACACCAACATTGAACACAAAAAAACCCGCTACTTGGCGGGTTTTTTTTACTTCTAGAAACGACTTACATTGAAGCAGGCTGAACAGGAATCGCTTTTTTCACACCGGTCAACTTGTTACGAGCGCGGATCTCTTCATCGGAGACTCCGTCTACCTCATCAAACTTAGCGCCTTCGAAATAGCAGAGCGTTGGTTGGAAGCCATCCAGTTCTGAACTATCTAGCTGGACGTAAGCGGCAATAATAAGCAGGTCGCCCTTGTTCGCTTTATGAGCCGCAGCACCGTTCACAGAGATTACACCGCTGCCACGCTCAGCACTGATAACGTAGGTCGAAAAACGTTCGCCGTTATTGATGTTATAGATCTCAATTTTCTCATACTCATGAATACCTGAAGCATCTAGAAGGTCCTGATCAATGGCGCAAGAGCCTTCGTAGTGCAGTTCAGCATGAGTGGCTGTCACGCGGTGCAGCTTCGCTTTTAAGAAAGTTTGTAGCATATCTATAACCCATGAATTGGTTGGGGATTCTATCCCTGAGTCGAACGAGGTCGCGATTTTACTCTTATCATCTAAATTTTGCACCTGCGTAATCGTTCTAACAATATTCAACGTCAATTCAGGTTAAACATGAGCTGATTTCAGTCAAAGATGAAATGCAATCAAAACCATTCCAATCAACTTGTTATAGAATATGCGCCTCAAAATTCGTTTAGATAAAAGGCGTGACAGCGTGCGTGACTATTCTGCAACCGATCAACTACTAAAACAGCTACTCAAAGAGCGCATCCTCATTCTGGATGGTGGCATGGGTACGATGATCCAAGGGTACAAGCTAGAAGAAGCCGACTACCGCGGTGAACGCTTTGCAGATTGGCACTGTGACGTCAAAGGTAACAATGATCTATTGGTGTTAACACAGCCCAAGATTATCGAAGATATTCACTACGAGTACCTCAAAGCGGGCGCCGACATTATTGAAACCAACTCATTCAACGCGACCACCATCGCGATGGCCGACTATGAGATGGAATCGATCAACCACGAGATCAATGTCGAAGCGGCTAAAGTGGCACGTCGTGCTGCAGATCGTATGACGGCCGAGACACCAGACCGCCCTCGTTTTGTTGCAGGTGTACTTGGCCCGACCAACCGCACCGCTACCATTTCACCCGATGTAAACGATCCCGGTTTTCGTAACATCACCTTTGATCAACTGGTTGAAGCGTACACCGAGTCGCTTGATGGTTTGATCACCGGTGGTGCAGACCTGATTCTGATCGAAACCATCTTCGATACCTTGAACGCTAAAGCGGCCGTTTTTGCCTGTGAGCAGTACTTTGACGATCACAATCTAAGACTCCCATTGATGATCAGTGGCACCATCACTGACGCTTCAGGCCGCACGCTCTCTGGCCAAACGACCGAGGCGTTCTGGAACTCTCTTCGTCACGCTAAACCACTCACCATCGGTTTGAACTGTGCCCTAGGCCCTAAAGAGTTACGCCAGTACGTTGAGGAGCTCTCTCGTATAGCGGATACCTATGTCTCTGTTCACCCTAACGCGGGTCTACCCAACGCCTTTGGTGAATATGACGAATCTCCTGAAGAGATGCTGAGCGAAATTGCCGAATGGGTCGACTCTGGCTTCGTCAATGTGGTGGGTGGCTGTTGTGGCACAACCCCAGATCATATACGCGTCATTCGCGAAGGGATCATCTCTAAAGCGCCACGTCAGATTCCAGATCTACCGATAGAGTGTCGCCTAGCCGGCCTAGAGCCTCTAAACATTGGAGCTGAGACTCTGTTCGTTAACGTCGGTGAACGGACCAACGTCACCGGCTCTGCTCGTTTCCGCCGACTCATTAAAGAGGGTGACTACGAGACAGCACTAGAGGTCGCTCGTCAGCAGGTAGATAACGGTGCACAGATCATCGACATCAATATGGATGAGGGGATGCTGGATGCCGAAGCGGCCATGATTCGCTTCCTCAATCTGATTGCATCCGAGCCAGATATCTCACGTGTGCCGATCATGCTCGACTCCTCTAAATGGGAGATCATCGAAGAGGGTCTAAAACGCATACAAGGTAAAGGCGTTGTTAACTCCATCTCACTCAAAGAGGGTGAAGAGAAGTTCATAGCTCAAGCCAAGCTGATTCGTCGCTACGGTGCTGCGGTGGTCGTGATGGCCTTTGATGAAGTGGGTCAAGCCGACACCTATGAGCGCAAGATTGAGATCTGTGAGCGCTCTTATCGCGTGCTGGTCGATACCGTAGGTTTCCCACCAGAAGATATCATTTTTGATCCGAACATCTTTGCCATTGCTACCGGCATCGAAGAGCACGACAACTACGCAGTCGACTTTATTGAGGCGACTGGTTGGATCAAAAAGAACCTACCGCACGCTATGATCTCGGGCGGTGTCTCCAACGTCTCGTTCTCGTTCCGTGGTAACGACAAGGTCCGCGAAGCGATCCACTGTGTATTCCTCTACCACGCCATCAAACAGGGCATGGACATGGGTATCGTCAATGCGGGTCAGTTGGCGATCTATGACGACCTACCTGAAGCGCTGCGTGAGCATGTTGAAGATATCGTACTTAACCGTCGCGAAGACGGTACCGAGCGAATGCTCGAGCACGCTGAACAGTATCGAGGTGATGCGGCCACTCAAGCGAACGGGGCTGATTTGGCATGGCGTGAACTGCCTGTCCAAGAGCGCCTATCGCACGCCCTAGTCAAAGGCATTGCCGATTACATCGATGAAGATACCGAAGAGTGTCGTCACCTGTACGATCGTCCACTGCACGTCATCGAAGGTCCATTAATGGATGGTATGGGCGTTGTAGGTGATCTGTTTGGCGCCGGTAAGATGTTCCTGCCTCAGGTGGTGAAATCGGCCCGCGTTATGAAGAAAGCGGTTGCCTATCTGATGCCTTACATTGAGGCGGAGAAAGATGGCAGCGAGTCGAGTTCAGCCGGCAAAGTGATCATGGCGACCGTAAAAGGTGACGTGCACGACATCGGTAAGAATATCGTTGGGGTGGTACTGCAGTGTAACAACTTTGAGATCATCGACCTCGGTGTCATGGTCCCTGCAGAGACCATTCTGAAAACAGCCCGCGAAGAGAACGCCGATATTATAGGTCTGTCTGGACTGATCACACCGTCACTGGATGAGATGGTGCATGTTGCTAAAGAGATGCAGCGCCAAGGCTTTGACATACCGCTGTTGATCGGTGGCGCAACCACGTCAAAAGCACACACTGCAGTTAAGATTGAACCTAGCTACCAGAACAACCAAGTGGTGCACGTAACCAACGCATCACGTTCGGTCGGTGTTGCCTCTGCCCTACTCTCGAAAGAGCGTAAAGAGCAGTTCATTGCCGACACTCGTGAAGAGTACCAGGCGGTTCGTGAGCGTCACCTGGCCCGTCAAAATGAGCAGCGTCGCGTCAACATCGATGCGGCTCGTGCGAATGCAGAACCGGTAAACTGGGAAGGCTACCTACCGCCAGTACCCAACAAACCTGGCATCCACACCCTCAATAATATTCCACTGGAATCACTGCTTGAGTTCATTGACTGGACACCCTTCTTCCAATCTTGGGAGCTGGCCGGCAAATACCCTCGCATCCTGACCGATGAGATTGTTGGCGAACAGGCAACTAAACTGTTTGAAGATGCCAAATCGATGCTAAATAAGATTGTTTCGGAAAAACTGTTAGAGGCACGCGCTGTCGTTGGGCTATTCCCAGCTAACCGCGTCGGTGATGACATCGAACTCTACAAGGACGAGAGTCGGACTGAGCTATTAACGACGGTTCACCACTTACGTCAGCAGACGCAAAAGATTGAAGGTCGATACAACCACTGTCTGTCGGACTACATTACGAGTAAAGAGAGTGGTACACCGGACTATCTAGGCGCCTTTGCCGTCACGGCGGGCATTGGTGTTGACGAGATGGTGGCCGAGTTCGAAAAAGACCATGACGACTACCAGTCGATTATGGTTAAAGCCCTCGCTGACCGTCTTGCCGAAGCGCTTGCCGAGAAACTCCACGCAGATGTCCGCAGGGATTATTGGGGCTATGCTTCTGAAGAGTCTCTCGATAACGAAGCGTTGATTCGCGAAGAGTATGTTGGCATTCGCCCAGCACCTGGCTACCCAGCCTGCCCTGACCACACCGAAAAAGGGTTACTGTGGGAGCTTCTGGATGTCGAGCAGCAGGTCGGCATGACGCTGACTGATAGCTTTGCCATGCTACCCACCGCCGCTGTCAGCGGATGGTACTTCAGCCACCCTGAGGCGAAGTACTTTGGTGTTGCCAAGATCAGCGAAGACCAGGTAGAGGACTACGCTCATCGTAAAGGGATGGAGTTGTCAGAAGCTGAGCGCTGGTTGGCACCGAATCTAGGGTATGAGCCGGAGTCGTTGTAAAAGCACGTGATTTGAATGCGGTGACAGGCTGAAGGCCTGTCACCCGTACCTTGATCGGCACCATTATGATTATTCGCGGTTTTTCGCTTCGCTCAAATTCGCTCCTACAACACTGCCTTGTAGATAATCTGCTACAAAACCCGAGTGTAGGATCGAATCCCCCGAAGGGGAAACCGCGAACCTAAGGCCTCTCAACGTTGTGATGAACTTACACCAAAGTGCCCGTGACTGGCTTTAGCCTGTCATCGGCATCACCAGCGTTTTCCAGAACCTCTGCGAACACCAGACAGCGGATGACAGGCTAAAGCCAGTCACCCGGTCTTAGCAAAACCTCTGGATAAACCACGCCAAACCACCTTATAACTTTCCCGACTTAACTTGATCCAAATCGACCTAGCACTCCTACACCTTAAGTCTTAGTCCCGCTCTGTAAAATAACTACACACCCCAGTATAATGCGCGCTGCGAAACTATCACCGCAGATTCCGAAGGAAATAAATTGAGGTCACAAACTTCAATTTGATGGAATCCTACCGTTAACATTTGGGGACTAGAATGGCTAAAAAACCAAGTACCATCGTCTACACACTCACTGACGAAGCACCAGCACTTGCGACAGCATCACTACTACCGATCGTACGTAAGTTTGCTAAAACCGCAGACATTAATGTTGAACTCTGCGACATCTCACTAGCAGGACGTATCCTCTCCTCTTTCCCCGAGTACCTTAACGATCAACAGAAGGTTGAAGACGGTCTAGCACAACTAGGTAACATGACCTCTGATCCAAACCTTAACCTGATCAAACTACCAAACATCTCAGCCTCTGTACCTCAGTTGAAAGCTGCAATTGCTGAACTTCAGGGCCAGGGCTACCACGTACCTGAATTCCCAGATGAGCCACGTAACGACAAAGAGATCGAGATCCGTGATCGTTACTCTAAGATTCTAGGTTCCGCTGTTAACCCTGTACTACGTCAGGGTAACTCAGACCGTCGTGCTCCAGCGGCTGTTAAAGCCTTTGCACGCAAGCACCCACACAGCATGGGTCAATGGAGCAAAGCATCACGAACACACGCTGACTACATGAACGGCGGCGACTTCTTCTCAAGCGAACAGTCTGTAACGATGGAGAAGGACACTAAGGTCCGTATCGAGTTCATCTGTGGCGATGGCAACATCAATGTTAAGAAAGAGCTAGACCTTCAGAAAGGCGAAGTACTTGACGGCATGTTCATGAGCGCTAAAGCGCTACGCAACTTCTTCGAAGAGACACTTCAAGACTGTAAAGAGTCTGGTGTTATGTGGTCACTGCACGTGAAAGCGACCATGATGAAAGTCTCTCACCCAATCGTTTTCGGTCACGCAGTGACTGTCTTCTACAAAGAGGTATGGGACAAGTGGGGCGAGCTGTTTGAAGAGCTAGGTGTTAACCCTAACAACGGTATGGGTAACATTCTTGATAAGCTTGAAACACTGCCTAACTCTAAGCGTGAAGAGATCCTAGAAGATATCCACGCAGCAGCACTGCACCGCCCAGAAATGGCGATGGTTGATTCCGTTAAAGGCATCACTAACCTTCACGTACCTTCAGACGTTATCGTCGACGCCTCTATGCCTGCGATGATCCGTAACTCAGGTAAGATGTGGGGCCCTGACGGCAAGACTAAAGACACTAAAGCGGTCATGCCTGAATCGACTTACGCTCGTATCTACCAGGAGATGATCAACTTCTGTAAGACTCACGGTGCATTCGATCCAACGACTATGGGTACCGTTCCAAACGTCGGTCTAATGGCGATGAAAGCGGAAGAGTACGGTTCGCACGATAAGACCTTCGAAATGGAAGAGGATGGCATCATGCGCGTCGTTGCTGAAGACGGCACTGTATTGATGGGCCACAAAGTTGAGAAAGGTGATATCTGGCGTGCGTGTCAGACCAAAGATGCTGCGATCCGTGACTGGGTTAAATTGGCTGTGACTCGTTCACGTCAATCAGACACTCCTGCGATCTTCTGGCTAGACGCTGAACGTGCCCACGACCGTGAACTTCGTAAGAAGGTAGAACTCTACCTACAAGAACACGACACTGAAGGTCTAGATCTTCGCATCATGTCTTACGTACGCGCGATGCGCTCTACTTGTGAGCGTCTAATCCGTGGCATGGATACCATCTCTGTTACCGGTAACGTACTTCGTGACTACCTAACCGACCTATTCCCAATCATGGAGCTAGGCACTTCTGCTAAGATGCTATCGGTTGTTCCAATGCTTGCGGGCGGCGGTATGTACGAAACAGGCGCTGGTGGTTCTGCACCTAAGCACGTACAGCAGGTTGTCGAAGAGAACCACCTACGTTGGGACTCTTTAGGTGAATTCCTTGCAATCGGTGTCTCACTAGAAGAGCTAGGCATCAAAGAGAACAAACCACGTGCTAAAGTTCTTGCAGCAGCACTCGATCGTGCAACTGAAACACTACTTGAGCGTGGTAAGTCACCCTCTCGTCGTACTGGTGAACTGGACAACCGCGGAAGCCACTTCTACCTAGGCCTTTACTGGGCACAGGAACTTGCACAGCAGGAAGAAGATAAAGAGCTAGCAGCAACCTTCGCTAAAGTTGCTGAAGATCTAAGCGCTAACGAAGCGAAAATCCTAGAAGAGCTAGCAGCCGTTCAAGGCAACCCAGCGGATCTTCAGGGTTACTACCATGCACCGCTAGACGTTGTAACTAAGGTTATGCGCCCAAGTGAGACTCTAAACAGCATCATCGATGCCTAAGGGTTAGCGTGAATAAAAAAACCGCGGCTTGCCGCGGTTTTTTTGTTGGAGCGATCTTGAAAAGGTCGCGAAAAAAGATCGCCTCATCTTCGATAAGGCTCCAACGTACTGGTGACAGGCTTTAGCCTGTCATCCGCTTTTAAATTACGTGCAGAGCTTGGCAGTAAACTAAAAGAGCGGGTGACAGGCTAAAGCCAGTCACCGGCAATCTGCCCAAACTAGGCTTTCGCTTTCAACGTCATCACCCCACCCAACACAATCAACCCCATACCGGCAATCGTTAAGGTTGCTAGAGTCTCATCCCACAACAACCAACCGACCAGACTGGCTATGATGACTGAGCTGTAGGTGAATGGCCCAAGATAACCAGCGGGGGCGCTATGGTATGCCTTAGTCATTGAGAGTTGCGCCAAGGTCGATAGCGCAGCGATTCCAATAACACCCGCTAACTCAAACCAGCCCAGTGCCACCCACCCCTGCAGTGCAAAGGGTGCACTGAATAGTGACGCAAATAGCGAGAAGTAGAAGACCACCCTGCGAGAGGGTTCTGTATCTTTCATTTTACGCACGAAAATTTTTGCTTGAGCCCCCAGCACAGCACCAGCAAGGCCTATCAATACTGCCAGTTGCAAACCGGCATTGGCCGGATTAAGGACTAGTGCTACCCCAACAAACCCGATCGGTAGGGACCAAAAAAGAATGGGGTGGATCTTCTCTTTCAAGAACCAGAGCGCCAGCAGAGGCATGAACAGCGGTGCCGTCTGTTTTAATAGGGCTGCCGTACCCAGAGGAAGATGGGTCCAGCCATAGTAGAGACAGGACATAGCAGAGACACCAACCAGAGCCCTACCCAAATGAAGGTTGATGCGTGAGGTTTTCAGCGAGATCCCCTTCGCACCCAACACCAGTGGTAGCATAATGAGTAGACCAAAGGCGTTTCGTAAGAAGACCAACTGTGCAACCGAGAGCGCCTCAGCAACGGTTCGAATTAACACACCGGTAGCCACCAAGACAGCTTCTGCAAAAATAACTAACAGAACTCCTTTTAAGAGCTGGTTCGGCCCCTGCTCACTCACAACGAGAATCGCTGGTAGTCGTCAGAGAGAGTCTCTGCCGTTTTAGCGCTGGTCACAATCGCTTCATAGCCCTCTTCAGGGTTTGATAGATACTGATTAACGACGCGCTCAATATCACCTAAGGTGACAGCTAACACTCTTGAGCGATACTCCATGCGTTGTTCCGGTGTACGGCCAAAGAGCGCATTCAGGTGAGTCGCTTTAGCTTCGCCAGCCGGTGAACCCGGTTTATCGATCGAACTGATCACACCCAAGATTGCCTCTTCCAACTTTTCAGAATCCGCACCACCGTCAAGCAACCAAGCCACTGATTGATCGAAATGGTTGATCGTCTCGATGCTGTTTGGATCACGGTAGCTGTAGAAACGGAATAGCCCGTCACCACTGTCTTGGCTAGCACCCGAACCGTAAGCACCACCCTGCTCTCGAATGGCACGATGCAGGTAACCGTTGCGGAGAATCTCACCAGCAACGGTCAACGCGGCGGCATCTGGATGCGCAACAGTAACGGTCCTGAAGACCTTGGCACAGAAGTTTACCTGTGTATTAACAATCCAAGCCTGCTGCTTCACTGGCGCTTCAGCCGATACTTGGAAAGGCTTATCGACCGAACCAGAGGATAGACGCGCGAACTCTTTTTCAAACTGGCGCAGACAGCTCTCTTTATGCTCTGAATCAGCCACTAACAGCGCTTTAGGGCTAGAGGCCATTATTGCTTGGTGAATGCCTCTAAGCTCTTCAGCCAGGGCGTTCAACTGGCTTTCATCACTGGATTGATCAGCCAACTCACGGGCCAATTTAATCGATGGCAAACCTCTAGAGGCGTGTGAGAAACCGGCCCCAGGTGCTAGACCTGCACTGGCGGCCAAAATCGCTAACGAGTGACCCTGCCCAGTAACAGACTGCTCTTTTCGAGACGCGTTCTGGTTTAGCAACTCAGCAATACGAGCCGTCTCATTAAAAGGTGCTGAAACCAACATATCGGCCATCAACTCAGAGAGTGCCGCTTGATTAACAACCAACCCTTTGCCGGATAAGATCAGGATAGCGCGCAGTTGTGTCGCATCATCGGTCGCCGCTCGCGCATTGATAGAAGCTGAGATTCCACCACTGATGGCACTCTCCAATGCCTGGTGCTCTTTGTAGGTTCGGCCAGCACTACCCAATTCCGTTAGACACTGAGTGTAGAGTGGTAGAAGGGTCTGCTGCCTTGCCGTTAGTTCTGGCAGATCAAACAGCAGCTGTTGGTAGACGATGCCATTGGTGCCGGCTGTAAACCAAGTAGTGGAATCATTGACCTGATCACCTACCGGGAAGTGACATTCAACAGGAACATCCTCTAAAGTCACTTTTGGCAGCAGTGAAGGGTCATCGGCTTGGGTTTGACGCTCTTCGAGCTGTTTAGCGAGCGCATCGATCGACTCTAACGCTTCACGACTCAAACTCTGTTTGTATTGGGCCAGACGATCCGCCTCAGCCTGATCTTTACGCTGACTCAATTCGGTATCAGGCCTTAGAGTGAGTAGCACACGGTGCGGGTTATCGAGCAACCAAGTTTTTACTAGATTCGGAATGAACTGAGGGTCTTTAATCTCCTCTCGTAGTTGATCCAGAACAGAGTCAATATTGAGGCTCGCAATGGCATCACCACGGTGAATCGCATTTGATAGGGAGGCTAGGATTAGCGACATACCAAAGGGGTAGTGATCACCAGTAATTTCTCGTTGTTGAAGCTCCAACTGGTGCAGTTGGGCGGCCACAACGGATGGATCAACACCCTGATCAACCACCTCTTGCAGCGTATCCAACACCAGCTGCTCAAACTGCGCCGCTCGCTCAGGCTCACTCCCCTCGATACCACAGAGGAATGACATTTCGCGATTAGAGTCCTCGATACCACAAAGCGGTGAAGGTGCAGCTCCTAAATCTGTTGACTCTAGAGCGGCTCGCAGGGGTGAACTGGAATTATCCAACAGAACGCGTGACAGAAGTTGCCCCTCAAGTTCTGCCTTAAGATCGATCGAAGGCTTGGTCAACCAACCGAGGACATGATGGGTCTTCCCCTCTGTCTCACCCTGATCCAGTGGGTAGGCCTCTTCCACCTTGATCGGGGCAAAGTAACGCTTCTCATCGGCCACACTCAATTCAGCATCGAGTCGTTCAAAACGATTAAACGCCTGCTCTTCAAAGCGACGCTGTAATTCGTCAACGGGAATATCACCAAAGGTCATGACAATGGCATTACTTGGGTGATAGTGGGTCTCATGAAAGGCTTTTAACTGATCGTAGGTCAGATCCGGAATATCCGCAGGTTCACCACCCGAGTTGTAGTGGTAGGTCGTCGTTGGAAACAGGTATTTAGATACCGTTTGCCACAGCACCGATGTGGTTGAGCTCATGGCCCCCTTCATCTCGTTGAATACGACTCCTTTAAAGAGCAGGTCCGACTCTGGATTACCCGCTTCCGCTAGCTCTACACGGTGTCCCTCTTGCGCAAAATCTAATGGGTCGAGACGCGGGAAAAATGCAGCATCAAGATAGACATCCAAGAGATTGAAAAAGTCTTTACGGTTCTGGCTGGCAAAGGGGTACGCAGTCCAATCGCTGCTGGTAAACGCGTTCATGAAGGTATTCAATGATCGACGCGTCATCATGAAGAAGGGGTCACGAACGGGAAAACGCTCACTACCACAAAGCGCTGTATGTTCGAGGATATGAGCCACCCCGGTTGAATCTTCAGGCATGGTTCTGAAGGCCACTAAAAAGACGTTTTCATCATAGTCAGTTGCAAGGTGGAAGTGCTTAGCCCCTGTCGCCTTGTGCTCATACTCACTCATCTCGATACCGAGCGAGTTGATCATTTCTGAACGGATAAATTGAAAACTCTCGTGTGCTTGTGCCAAACCGAACAACCCTTTAATAAAAATTTATTGCAGAATTGTACCGGCATTGAATCATTTAAGCATCCACTTCGAACCATTCGATATTACTTAAAAGCCCCATATTTACTGGGGGTTAAGGTTAAAAATCATAACTAAAAACTTGAAATCTTGAGTAAAATGCTCAACATTATAGAGAGCTATAAAACTAAAGCGTTCAGGTTGAAATAAACCGAACCAAACCAGCAACGAGAAGAGGACATTATGGCCACTTACGACAGTATCAACACACAAGCACAGGGTGCCGTACGCGATACCAATAAAATGATTCGCAACACATACATGTTGCTTGCGATGACCATGGTATTCAGTACCGTCACTGCCGTTATCTCTATGGCGATCAACCCACCGTTTATCGTCTACCTAGGAAGCATCATTGTCAGCTTCATTATGCTTTTTGTCATCAACAAGAAGCAGAATACAGCCGCTGCACTCCCACTGACCTTCCTTTTCACAGGTCTAATGGGTTTTGGTCTAGGCCCTATCCTTAACTCCTACCTAGCACTTCCTAATGGCGGTCAAATTGTAGCGACGGCTCTGGGTATGACTGCAGTAACCTTCTTCGGTCTAACAGGCTACGTCATGTCTAGCCGCCGTGACTTTAGCTTCATGGGTGGATTCCTAGCTGCAGGCTCTATCGTACTGATCGTAGCAATGCTTGCGATGTTCATCCTGCCTCTGTTCGGTGTGGATGTATCAGGCATGCAGCTTGCTTTCTCTGCTGCGGTTGTTTTCCTAATGGCAGGCTTCCTTCTGTACGATACAAGCAACATCATCAACGGTACCTACACCAACTACATCATGGCGACGGTGGGTCTCTACCTAAACGTCTACAACTTGTTTGTTCACCTACTGAGCCTAGTGGGTGCGTTTAACGACGACTAATTTGTTGTTTTAGTTTCTTTAAAAATCCCCGCAATTGCGGGGATTTTTTGTTGGAGCTATATAGAAGATGTGGCGATCTTTTCGGTGACTGGCCTTCAGCCTGTCAACCGATGGTAGACTTTACTGCCAATCTGGAAAACACCGATAAAGCAGATGACAGGCTGAAGCCAGTCACTGGTGCTTTTAGATAAACTCTAATGGATACCAATCGCGGCCTTTTCAAGACCGCTCCAACAGTGCCAAATTCGAATCTCGTGCCAGTCGTCCACGTCCGATCGAGAGTGAGTACGATGGTTTTTCACGGTTAAGAGTTCAATCGGCTGAGGCCCGGATGGCCGAAGTCTGCAACGGAGGCAGGAGCCGACTTTGCAGTGTCCTATTGGACTTCAGTGAAAAAGCATTGAACGGAGCGTGCCGCAGGCCGAGTGAGCGTGGTCAGTTTTTGGGTACTTTTTGCTGACCAAAAAGTGCCAATGGCCAGCCTTTAGGCTGGGTATTCGCTTTTGATCTTCAATAACAAAACACCCACAAAGATGTGCCTATCAAAAATAAGTTGTTAGAATTCTCTCCATGAAATACACCCTCATCATTCAATCCGCGCCGATCGATCATCAGAGCAGCTATACCGCTTTGCGCTTTGCTCGTGCGCTTTTGAAGGCGGGTCATAGCATTGAGCGCCTATTTTTTTATGGTGCTGGGGTTCACAATGCGACCAGTCACAGTGTTGCTCCGCAAGATGAGTTAAACCTGCCTGAGCAGTGGCAGCAGTTTGTTACTCAACACTCACTGGATGCTGTTGTCTGCATTGCGGCGGCGGTACGGCGTGGGGTTATTAACTCAGCGGAGAGTAGCCGCTACAGCAAGACGGGTGACAATTTAGCGGACGGCTATGATCTATCGGGTCTGGGGCAGCTAGTCGCCAGTGCGGTGGAATCTGACCGTGTCGTTACCTTTGGGGCTGGTTCATGAAACAGTTTCTTGTGATCACCTCTTCAGCACCTTATGGAAGCGCTCAAGCCCGAGAGGCAACTGACCTTGCACTGGCTGCCGCTCTGTTTGATCAGAAGGTCTCTCTTCTGTTTCAGGGTGATGGCGTGTTCCAACTGCTACCGGATCAAAACCCAGCAGTGATAGAGCAGAAAAACCTTTCCGCCATGCAGCAGGCGCTTCCGCTCTACGATGTAGAGGATCTGTTCTATTGTGCTGACTCTTTAAAGGAGCGAGGCATTACTCAAGACAAGCTTGCTCTGCCGGCAAAAGCGTTGAGTCGTTCTGAGATCGCACTACTCATTCGCCAACAGGATCATATTTTCCATGTCTAGCTCCAACGACAAGATCAGAGGCACTCTCTACATCGTCAATACACCGCCTAACAGCCCCAACAAGCTTCATGCATGCCTTGAGCTACTGCAGGCTGATGATCATCTACTTCTTATCGAAAATGGCGTCTACTGGGCTTCTGAAGGCTTAAGCCGTTCATTACAAGAACTACCCTGCCCCGCGACGGTTTTAGAGTGCGATTGCCAGGCTCGTGGGGTCGTTAGTTCATTACCGACCTGTAGCGATGGTGGGTTTGTCGATCTGACGATTCAGTATCCGCGCTCTGTGAGTTGGTTCTAATGAGTGATCTGCTGGTTAACGGTGTTAGCTACCCATTGGATGCCGAAGGGTACCTAGAAAATTTAACTCAGTGGAATGTTGAGCTGGCTGAGTCCTTTGCAGAGAGCATTGATCTAGAGCTTACAGAAGCTCACTGGGAATTGATTGACCTGATGCGTCAGTTCTATCAAGAGTTTGAACTATCCCCTGCGATGCGTCCGTTCATCAAATACACCACACTGCATCTGGGGGCTGATAAAGGGAAAAGTATCTACCTAATGCAGCTCTTTCCTGGCGAGGGTAGCCCGGTTAAACGTATTGCCCTGATTGCAGGACTGCCTAAACCGGACAACTGTCTGTAGGTTATCTAAACCGCTTTTTTGAACAGGCGGTGGAAGTTAGCCGCTGAACGTTCAGCCACCTCTTCTACTCTTAGCCCTTTAAGATCAGCAACGCACTGTGCGACTTCTGCGACGTAACCTGGTTGGTTCGGTTTACCGCGATAAGGTACAGGCGCTAGATAGGGTGAATCGGTCTCAATGAGGAACTTATCCAATGGAACCGCTTTAACGACCTCGCGAAGATCTGCGGCGTTCTTAAAGGTGATAATGCCTGAGAAAGAGATCATAAAGCCGAGCTCAATTGAGCGCATCGCCATCTCCATCGTCTCTGTAAAACAGTGCATCACCCCAGCAGTCTTTGGATCCGCATGCTCCTGCATCACCTCAAGCGTCTCTTCTCTCGCTTCACGTGTGTGAATGATGACGGGGAGATCCAACTCACTTCCCAGCTTTAAGTGGTTAGCAAAACTCTCTACCTGCTGCTCTTTGGTATCCGTCTTATAGAAGAAATCGAGTCCAGTCTCACCTAAGGCAACGACACGCTGATTAGCCGCAACCGCTTGGCGAATCTGAGCTTCATCCCAAGGACTCTCTTCGACGTGGCATGGGTGAATGCCAACCGAAGCGTAGACATCAGACTGTCCCTCTATCGCCTCCAACATCGCAGGGTAGAGATTCATATCGATACCGACACAGAGCATTTTAGATACACCGCGTTGACGCGCATCATTAAGCAGCTCAGTCAGTGAATCGTTATGTTTGGAGAGATCTAAACGGTCTAAGTGACAATGAGAATCGATGAACATGATTGTAAACTTTGAAAACGATGAAAATTAAATGGTAAGGGTTTGACGGCCCGATTCGTGTGCACCCGCAAGGTAGGTATCAATCTTCTTAAGCAGCTCAGTCTCGTCAGATGAGAGTTGAATGCCAATCCCCGGCACTTTACCGCCCTGCGCATTCTTGGGTGTTTGCCAAACCACTTTGCCGGTGACAGGGATCTTATCAGGCTCCCCCATTAACGATAGTAGTAGAAAGATCTCTTCGCCTAGCTCGTACTGATCTTTGGTTGGTATAAACAGACCACCACGCTCTAAAAACGGCATGTAAGCACGATAGAGATCCTCTTTCGTATGTATAACGAGACCGAGGATGCCGTGATTTTCTGATTTAACTGTCTCAACCATTACTTAACACTCAACTCTTTCCAATCAAAAAACAGTTTCTCTAATAGTAGCTGCTTATTGGGGTTTAGGTGGCGTTGGATCGCGTTTAATTCAACTTGAACTGACTCATAGAGTTTCAGTACACGGCTTGCATTCGCCTGTTTTGCAACTGAATCCACCATCTTACGCATATCCAAGTTGATACGAGGCTGTTCATCCTGCGCCATCTGAATTCTAACAATATCACCCAACAGAGATTGCCACCAAATTAGAGGCAGACGCAGATCCTCTTTTTGGTATTTCTCTGCCAAGGCGACTGGGCTGACTCGTGCACGCAACAGATCGGCCAAGCCACCCAGAAAATTGGCACGAAGATCAATCGCACCGCCGGACTTCCATTCGTAAGCTGTTAATGGAGCTCCTTGCGCTAACCCCAAGTAACCTTTGGCTTTTTCCGGTGGTAGCTGAAGCTTTTCGGCCAACCAATCGGTCGCCAAACCGGCTTCAGGCAGGCTAAATTCAACTCTTTGACAACGACTACGAATGGTCGGCATCACTTGACCTAACTGGTGAACAATCAACAGAATGAGTGTGTTATTGCCAGGTTCTTCGAGGGTTTTCAACAGAGCATTGGCCGCAGAGATATTCATCTCTTCTGCAGGATCGATGATCAAGACGCGATAACCACCCTGCTGCGCAGTGCCGTGCAAGCGATCAATGGTTTCGCGCACCTGATCAACTTTGATCACCTTGCCGGCCTCTTCAGGTGAAAGGTGAAGCAGATCCGGATGCGTTTCGTGCTGAATCAGCTCACAGGTTTTACACTGACCACAGGGTTCTGAACCCCTAGGGTTATTACAGAGCAAGCGTTTAGCGAGGTGCTCAGCAAACGCACGTTTACCCACCCCTTTATGCCCAGCCAATAGCAGCGCATGAGGTAATTTATTATCAGCGATCAACTGATCAATACGCTGCCAATACTCTGCCTGCCAAGGAAGAATGCTCACAAGGCAACTCCAAACTCACGCAGCACCGCCGCAATTTGGGCTTGAACCTGAGGAATGGAAGGCTCTGCATCAATAATTCGAATGCGTCCGTTTGAAGCCGCTGCACGCTCTAGGTAACGATCGCGTACCCGACCAAAGAAGCTCATCTCCTCTTGTTCGAAGCGATCGAGCGCAGCTCGTGCACGCGCACGGCTCATACCTACCTCAACCGGTAGGTCTAGCAGTAGGGTTAAGTCGGGTTGAAGATCGGACAACACCAACGACTCTAGCTGATCAATAGTCGTTTGATTCATCGCTCGGCCACCACCCTGATAAGCATGAGTCGCATCGATAAAACGATCACAAAGCACCCATTTACCTTCAGCCAAAGCGGGTTTAATGAGGGTCTCAACATGCTGTGCTCGAGCAGCAAAGACAAGAAGGAGTTCTGTCATCTCGGACATCGATTCAGATCGCGGGGTCAAAAGCAGCTCACGAACCTGTTCAGCCAATTCAGTTCCACCCGGTTCACGTGTCACGACCAGATCGATACCCGACGATTCGAGACAGTCTTGAATGTAGTCTAAGTTGGTCGTTTTACCGACCCCTTCACCACCTTCGAGTGTAATGAACTTGCCTTGCATTAGTTGGCCTCTGGTGTAGAACGATAATCTTTGCGACGTTTCAATTGATACTCTCTTACGGCGCGATTGTGTTGCTCTAGTGTATCTGAAAACTGGTGCGAACCGTCACCTTTGGCGACAAAATAGAGCGCCTTACCAGGCTCAGGATTAAGCGCTGCGACAATCGCATCCTCCCCTACCAATGCAATTGGCGTAGGAGGGAGCGCTGGAATTCTATAAGTGTTATAGGGTGTCGACTCTTTTAAATGCTTACGTGTCAGATTGCCCTGATAACGCTCACCTAAGCCATAGATCACGGTTGGATCGGTCTGCAGTCGCATCCCCCGATTGAGACGACGAATGAAGACACCCGAGATCTGCCCCCGCTCACTACTCAAACCCGTCTCTTTCTCGATGATAGATGCCAGAATAAGGGCTTCGTAGGAACTCTCAAGCGGCAATGTTATATCACGACTCTGCCAATGCTTATCTAACACATCATTAAGCATTCTGTGTGCACGAAGCAGCAGTTCTTTGTCCGTTGTACCCCGCTCAAAATAGTAGGTCTCGGCTAAAAATAGGCCTTCAGATGAATCGACATTGAGGCCCAGTTCAGTCGACAAACTGGCGGCATCCGTAGCACTCAATGTTTTCTCAAGCAGTTCATTGTCTGCAAGAGAGGCCAGCATCTCTTTAACGGTTGCCCCCTCAATAAGGGTCACTCGATACTGCACAGATCGACCCGATATGAGACGATCAAGCAGGGTCTCTAGGGTATCACCCACCCTTACCTCATACTCGCCGCTGCGCAACTTGGTGAGTTCTGGCTGAAGCTTAAACAGTAACTTAAGTTTGAACGGCTCATCCAACCAGTGACGATCGGATAGCTCTTGAACCAAGCGTGAGGCCGTATAGCCAGTAGGAACCGTCAAGGTGGTTGGTTGCTGGAGCGCTAGACGCTGTTTAGGAAGATCAAGAACGGACTGATATTGGCTCCACCCAACAGAGGCAAGCACCATAAAAAAAGCAACAAATACTATGACTGTTCGTTTTAACAAACCTAAACCCAATGAGTATTAGCAATCAGTATGAGTCGGGGCCGATAGGCACCCGACTCAACGGTCGCTAGATCTTGTTAAAGACGAGTGTACCGTTGGTACCACCAAAGCCAAATGAGTTGGACATAGCGGCAAATAGCTTCGCCTCTTGGGCCGTGTGAGCCACATAGTTAAGGTCACAGCCTTCACTTGGGTTATCCAAGTTGATCGTAGGCGGCGCTACTTGATCACGAAGAGCCAGCACACAGAAGGCTGCTTCGACAGCACCTGCAGCCCCTAATAGGTGACCTATCATAGATTTAGTCGAGCTCATACGGACATCTGAAGCAGCGCTTCCCAACACCGCTTTAGCCGCATTGGATTCCGCAATATCACCCGCCGGAGTCGATGTGCCGTGTGCATTGATGTAGTTGATTTGATCGACGTTCAGACCGGAATCTTTAATCGCATTAGTCATCGACAGAGCAGCACCGGCACCATCCTCTGGTGGTGAAGTCATGTGGTAGGCGTCATCACTCATACCAAAGCCACTCAACTCACAGTAGATCTTCGCACCACGCGCTTTAGCATGCTCATAGGACTCAAGTACCAACATTCCGGCACCATCACCCAGCACAAACCCATCACGATCACGATCCCATGGACGACTTGCTGCTTGTGGATCGTCGTTACGACTCGACAAGGCACGCGCAGCGGCAAAACCACCCAAACCAAGTGGCGTTGTCGCCATCTCAGAGCCACCTGCGATCATCACATCAGCATCACCGTATTGAATCATACGCATCGCATGACCAATGTTGTGGGTACCGGTTGTACAGGCGGTTGTGATCGCAATATTCGGTCCACGGAAGCCATATTTAATGGCTAGGTTACCGGCGATCATATTGATGATACTGCCAGGAACGAAAAATGGAGAGACTCGACGAGGGCCTGACTTATTCAGTATGTCGTGTGTGTTTTCAATCATTGGTAGACCACCGATGCCGGAGCCAATGGCACAACCAATGCGTGGTGCTTTCTCTTCTGAGACTTCAATACCGGAATCTTCAACTGCTTGAATAGCAGCCACCATGCCGTATTGAATGAACAGATCCATCTTACGAGCCTCTTTAGGGTTGAGGTAAGGCTCTAGTTGAAAATCTTTAACAGATGATGAGAAACGTGTGCTGAAAGCCGAAGCATCAAAATGCTCAATTGGGCCTGCACCACTCTTTCCCGCAAGAATATTTGACCAAGTGTCATCGACCGTTTGACCAACAGGTGTTAATAGACCAAGACCTGTGACTACAACTCGATTGCGCGACATCTAAAACTCTCCGATGGGCTAATAAAAGAAAAGCCGCAACTACTCTAGGCAGGTGCGGCTTTTCGAACGTACGTAGAACCGATTACTGGTTAGCGTTAACGTAGTCGATTGCTAGCTGAACTGTAGTGATTTTCTCAGCTTCTTCATCAGGAATTTCAGTTTCGAATTCCTCTTCAAGAGCCATTACTAGTTCAACAGTGTCAAGTGAATCAGCACCGAGGTCTTCTACGAAAGAAGCTTCGTTAGTCACTTCTTCTTCTTTAACACCAAGTTGCTCGGCGATAATTTTCTTAACGCGATCTTCAATATTGCTCATATCGATTCCTATAATGTTTCAACGCCCACTGTATCTATACTGACACTTTGGGAATTTTAGAAAACCGCTGCTTACATAAAAGATAAGCAACAATTGTTAACTGGGTGCAATTATCCGCTATCTGATGGAAATTACAACCTTTTATACGGTAAAAAACCACACCTAAACGGGGGTTTTAACCCATGTACATACCACCGTTGACCTGGATCGTTTCACCGGTCACATAACCGCCAGATTCGCTGCATAAGAAACCAACGACTGCTGCGATCTCTTCAGGCTTACCTAGACGTGACAGTGATATCTGAGACTGCAGCATCTCTTTATGTGCTTCAGGTAGATCAGCCGTCATATCGGTATCGATGAAACCAGGCGCAACACAGTTGACCGTCACGTTACGACTACCTAATTCACGAGCCAATGCACGTGAGAAACCTTCCATACCTGCTTTAGCTGCTGCGTAGTTTGCTTGACCCGCGTTACCCATAGAGGCCACAACAGAGCTGACGCTGACCACACGACCCCAGCGCGCTTTTGTCATGCCGCGTAGAACACCTTTAACCATGCGGTAGACTGACGAAAGATTGGTATTCAGCACAGAATCCCACTCATCATCCTTCATACGCATCATCAGGTTGTCTTTAGTAATACCAGCATTGTTGACCAGAATGGTAACCGCACCGAACTCCTCTTGGATCTGTGCCAGTACCGCATCAACCGACTCTTTATCAGAGACGTTTAGTACATAACCTTTACCCGCATTACCGGCTGCAGCTAAGTATTCAGTGATTGCACTAGCACCACCTTCACTCGTTGCTGTTCCAAGAACGGTAGCGCCCTGTGCAGCGAGATTCTCTGCGATCGCTTTACCGATACCGCGGGTAGCACCTGTTACTAGCGCAACTTTATTTTCTAAACTCATCTTTTAATCCTTAGCTATTTTGTGCTTCTAGGGCTTTATCTAGACCCGCAGAATCACCAATATTCAAAACGGTTAATGCGCGATCGACTTTCTTATTCAGACCCGACAGAACTTTACCTGGACCACACTCAACGGTGCGATCAACACCCAGTGCTAACATTGCTTGTACGCTCTCAGTCCAACGCACTGGACTGTACAGCTGCTGCACCAACAGATCACGCAATTCAGCAACATCTTCACAGGTCGATGCATTGACGTTGTGAATGAGTTTAATCGCTGGCAGTGTAATCTCAATCTTTGCCAATGCTTCAGCCAACTTCTCAGCTGCTGGCTGCATCAAAGCACAGTGAGAAGGCACCGATACAGGTAGCTCTACTGCACGTTTAGCACCCGCCTCTTTACAAGCTTCCACACCACGCTCAACCGCTGCTTTCTCACCGGCAATTACGACCTGACCTGGGCAGTTAAAGTTAACAGCAGAGACCACTGCACCTTGAGCGGCTTGCTCACAAGCAGCCACAACAGCCGCGTCATCAAGACCAAGAATTGCCGCCATCGCCCCAGTACCAGCAGGAACCGCAGCCTGCATCAACTCGCCACGAAGGCGAACCAGACGCACACCGTCAGCCAAGGAGATAGCACCAGCACAAACTAGCGCGGAGTATTCACCCAGTGAGTGACCTGCGACAACCGAGGGTGCTTCACCACCCTGCTGTTGCCATAAACGCCACAGAGCGACACTCGAAGTCAGCAGAACGGGTTGTGTATTCTCAGTGCTATTAAGAACCGCTTCAGGCCCCTCTTGAGCAATAGCCCAAAGATCCTGACCTAAGGCTTCAGAAGCCTCTTTAAACGTATCCGTGATAATAGAGTGCTGTGCAGCTAGATCACTCAACATACCGAGTGATTGTGAACCTTGGCCTGGGAAGACCAATGCAAGTGATTGAGACATGTTGTCCTCGATTAACTGTCGGAGATTAACTCCATAAAAATTCCTAATGCGGAGTTTACATCATATGAGGAATATCTGAACCCTTAAGGGGAACTGTTTAGATCCTGAGCAACCTGATCCGCCAACTGGTTAGGCAGATCGGCTTTAAGCATATTCAGAGTGTTTTCTAAAGCCGCCTTAAAGTCATTAGCGTTCGCAGCACCATGACTTTTAACGACCAGACCATTCAAACCTAAAAACAGTGCACCATTTCTTTGACCTGAATCGAGCGATTTAGTCAGGGCTGTCAGCATTGGGCTAGCCAGCCATGCGATGACTTTACTGTAGAGTGAACCTGCAAACACCTGGCGCAGTCGATGAGCTAGCAGCTTAGCGACCCCTTCGCTACTCTTTAGGGCCACGTTACCGACCAGACCATCACAGACGATCAAATCCGCTTCACCAACAAACAGATCAGCGCCTTCAACAAAGCCGATGTAGTTCACCTCTGGAAGTTCCGCTATCTGAGCACTCGCTTCACGAAGCGTCTCGTTGCCCTTGGTCTCTTCAGAGCCTACGTTAAGCAGACCAATTTTTGGATCTCTACCTGTTGTAACCCGCACCAAAGCGCGCCCCAACACAGCAAACTGCTTTAGCATCTCTGGGGATGAGTCTAAGTTAGCGCCCAAATCGACGACCTGACACTCGCCTTTCAAGGTCGGCATAGCTGCAGAGATAGCGGGACGATCGATCCCCTGAATCATTCCCAAGGTGCGTCTCGCAAGGGCCATCAAAGCCCCCGTATTGCCAGCACTCACAACGGCACAGGCCGAACCTGATGCGAGCTGATCCAGAGCTAACTGCATTGAGCTGTCCGAGCCTTCACGCAGAGCGGAAATTACCCTCATATCGGCCGTAATAACCGATGAAGCATGCACAAGGCTTAACTGTGAATTAGCGTCTTTAGGAAGATAGGGAGCGATCTGCTCTTGATCACCCACAAGGGTAATCGATAGATCAGGGTGATCTTTAAGAACTGCGAGGGAGGCCTCAACAGTAATACGGGGACCGAAGTCCCCGCCCATTGCATCAACAGCGATGCAATAACTGTGTTGCACGGCTAAGACTTACTCGTCGCCTTTTGCAACAACCTGACGACCGCGGTAGAAACCGTCAGCTGTCATGTGGTGACGACGGTGAGTCTCACCAGTAGTCTGTTCAACTGAAAGAGTTGGGTTGCTAAGTGCATCGTGTGAACGGCGCATATCGCGACGTGAACGAGACTTTTTGTTCTGCTGTACTGCCATGGTTTTTACTCCTGGATCTTACTTTACTAGCGCTACTTCTTAAGGCTCGCTAGCACACTAAATGGATTCGGTTTTTCAATCTGCTCCGCAGGTATCTCATCTTCGCCGAAGGACATTTTTACTGAACAGTCATCATGATAACAGACGGCTGGTAAACTCAGTATCAACTCTTCTCCGACCAAATCTGCAAGATTTACATCATCCTCTAACAGTAGAGGATCATAGTAACGGGGCAAATTCTTGGCCTGCTCTTCGTTTAACACAACGGCTAAACTGAACTCTGCTTCCAATTGCAATGTCACTGGCTCCAAGCAACGTTGACACTGTTGCTGAACTTCAACGTTCGCTTGTCCGGTCACAGTTCTTAGCTTCTGCTCATCAAGGGCAAAAGCCAGTTCTACATTGACATCACCACAGGGACTGACCAGCAAGGAGCAGAGCTGAGGCATAGATTGCAGTGCAATAGTGCCTGTTAAAACTGCTTCCCGCTCGGCAAGTTTCCGAGGGTCGACTTTTTTCGGAAGAGGGCCGTTCGACATAAGCGCGCAATTCTAGGGATCTGAAGCCCAACTGTAAAGGAATATATGCCATTAATTGAGGATATTTGTTAGGTTAGAGCCTCTTTAGCTAACAAAAGCCCAATCTGCACAAAATCGCAGCGGAATATCGATGAAAAGCCACCAATTACCGATCGTTTTAGCCTCAAGCTCAAAATATCGCCGCGAACTACTGTCTCGCATTTTAAATGAGTTTGAACACGCCTCTCCCGACATCGATGAGACGCCAATAGCCGGTGAGTCTCCAGAGGCTTGTGCGGCTCGTTTAGCCCAACTGAAAGCCAAGGCGTTAGCTAAAGAGTTCCCTGCACACTGGATTATAGGGTCTGATCAACTGGCTACGCTTGACCAGCTGATTCTTGGCAAACCTTTAACCAAAGAGAGAGCGATTACCCAGCTCTCTTTGTGCAGCGGTCGGCGTGTCAGCTTTCTAACCTCTTTGGCGCTTTTCAACAGCCAAACTGAGGAGACTAGAGAGTATCTAGAAGAGGTTGTCGTGACCTTTAGAGAACTGTCAGACGCAGAGATCACAGCTTACATTGATCGCGAGCAACCGCTGGACTGCGCAGGCAGTTTTAAATGCGAGGGGTTAGGTATCACACTGTTTGAGTCGATTGAGAGCAGAGACCCTAATACTCTAATTGGCCTGCCACTGATTGGGTTAAACCATCTATTACTAGAAGCGGGCATCAACCCGCTTCTAAAATAGACGCTATTAGCGATCTATTTGAACTGGATAGAGCTCGTTATACCGAGAGTGTTCATAACCTGACTGGCCACCCCAACACCTAGACGCTCTGCCAAGCGTTCAACCGCGTTTGGACGGTAGCTGTAATCAATTAGATGATCGGTATTAAACTGTTCGCGAGCAACAGAGCTAGCACTGCCTAACCCATCAACCAAACCCAATTCAACGGCCTGTTCACCTGTCCAGATTAGTCCAGAGAACAGCTCAGGGTTATCAGCAAGACGATCACCCCTACCCTGCTTCACAGCGTCAATTAACTGTTGGTGAGTAGTATCCAACACAGATTGCCAAAAGCGCTTCTGTTGATCCGAGAGCGGCTGGAAAGGGTCTAGCAGTGCTTTGCTGTCGCCTGCGGTAAGAGCACGGCGTTCAACCCCTAGCTTCTCCATCAAATCGACAAAACCAAATCCACTTGAAATGACCCCAATTGAACCTACCAGGCTGGCTTTATCCGCATAGATAGCGTCCGCGGCACTGGCTAGGTAATAACCGCCACTGGCGCCAATATCGGTAATAACGGCCATCACCGCCTTATCAGGATAGAGTGCACGGAGTCGAACAATCTCATCATAGACGTAACCGGCTTGAACAGGACTACCACCCGGGCTGTTAATACGCACAATAACACCGAGACTGTCAGATGCCTCAAACGCATCGCGCAGAGAGGTGATCAACAGATCAGCACTGGCTTCGCTGCTGTCTGAAATAACGCCACGCACTTGAACCACTGCCACATGTGGCTTAGAGATCTCCTCAATGGAGGCGAACTTCTCACTCCACAGAAAAAAGCCTGCGATACCAAACAGATAGATAAAGGTCAGAGACTTGAAGAAGATGCCCCAACGGCGAGATCGGCGCTGCTCACGGTTGACGTTATCAACCAGCTTTTCAAGCAAGCGCCAGCTTTTTGAATCGGTACTGTCTACAGCAGGCTGATCACTCTTCTCATTAGTTTGCACAACCGTTCCACTAGCCTGCTCAATACTCTCTTTTGAATCACTAGGCTTTTCACCCCAAGGATTGTGTTCCACATTAACTCCTTAACCAATCCACTAACTCATTAAAATGATCAAACACCTGCAACGGTTCAAAGGCATGCAGATCATCCACCTCATGCACCCCATAGCTCATAGCCACTCGATCAATACCCGCACTGCGCGCCATCTCCAAATCATAACTGGTGTCACCAATCATAAGGACTTCGCTAGCATCCAAACCTGTCTCTTCTAGGATCTCATGCAGCATCAAAGGATCTGGCTTGGATGCCGTCTCATCAGCACACTTGGTCAGTTCAAAATGGCCCGCCAACTCTGTATCAGACAGGACGCGATCCAAACCACGGCGGCTTTTTCCAGTCGCGACCGAGAGTCGATAGCCATGCTGTTTGAGTAGCCCCAGTCCATCAAATGCACCGTCAAATAGCGCCGTGGGTGTCTGATCAACCTCTAGATAGTGTTTACTGTAACCCTGCCGAATGAGCTCTCGCGTTGCGGCATCACATTCAGGCATGACTTTAAGAATAGCCTCTGGCAAGCCAAGGCCAATAATATCTCGCACTGACTCATCACTGGGGATTCTTAGACCTAGCTCACGCGTAGCGCCCTGAAAACTGGATACGATACGCGCTTGAGAATCGATTAAAGTTCCATCCCAATCGAAAATAAGTAGCCTATACTTCACGTAAACCTCAAAGTTTGAGCATTATGTATTTAAACAAGCGTCTAACACTGCTGTCGACACTGCTGATAGTCAGCTCAGTCTACAGCACCTCTGCGAAAAGTGAGAGTTCGCAGACCATCTATAAATTTCGCAACGAGTCAGGCGTGCTCTCGTTCAGCGATCGACGCCCTAAACAGACCACTCATTATGAAATACTCAAATTTGACTGTTATGCCTGCCGGTCAAACCCATCAATCGATTGGCACACTGTGCCTCTAAACACTCGAGACTTTCGCAGCATTACACAAATCGCCGCCAACCAAGTCAAGGTTGACGAATCTCTTATTCGCGCCGTGATTCATGCGGAGTCGGCATTCAAAAGCAACGCGCTCTCTTCACAAGGGGCAATGGGTTTGATGCAGCTAATGAAAAAGACAGCACTCTCCCTAGGTGTCGAGAACCGACAGGATCCTAGCGCGAACATCTTTGCCGGGAGCCAATACCTAAAAGAGCAGCTAGAGCAGTTTGGTGACACAAAATTGGCCCTAGCAGCCTACAACGCAGGGCCAACGGCTGTAAAACGTTACCAAGGCATACCACCCTATCCCGAGACAGAGCGCTACATCGAACGTGTAATGATTCTTAAAGCACGCTACGACAAAGCACTCTAGAAAGCATTTAGGCTTAGCTAAAATTTAGGCAATAAAAAACCGCAGGCCGGATAAAGGGGGAGTTCCAGGCTGCGGTCAGCAGTAATAACTGCTCATTTAGAGGCTTTCAAGCTGGTGATTTACCAAATAGGGCTTAAAAAATGCCCTGCTTGTAGAACAGTAGACCCTCTGTGAAGTCTTTTAGTTCCGTGAATCTGTAACTTTTTTTGAAAAAATTTTAAATCTGTTTAAAAACAACAACTTATAAAATAGAAAAAATTACAGCCGCTCAACTAAGAACGGGCTGTGGATAATAGACCTATGCTGGTCAATTTTCAATCAATCGTTAACTCTTTTTCGCTAACCAGCAGACCGTTGTTATCAGCGTAGAGATATTCACCCGGAATGAAATCAACACCGCCAAAACGAAGCGTGACATTTAATTCCCCCGCCCCTTTTTTCTCGGTCTTCAACGGGTGGCAGCCCAACGCTTGAACACCTAGGTCAAGATCACCAATGGCATTCACGTCACGGATACAGCCGTAGATAACAATACCCGACCAGCCATTCTTGACTGCTTTCTCAGCCAGCATGTCACCCAACATCGCGCGACGCATAGAGCCACCGCTATCAACTACCAGCACTCGACCTTCACCAGGTAGCGCAACTTGTTCACGAACCAAGGAGTTATCTTCAAACGCTTTGATCGTCACGATCTTTCCGCTAAAGCGTTCACGACCGCCAAAGTTACCAAACATCGGTTCAAGAATGCGCACATCATCTTCATAGCGATCGCACAGTTCGGGTAGTAGATCTTCCATCGATTTCTCCTGATAGATTTTAAGATTTTAGACGAAGGCCATCCGCTTCAATTTGGATCTTGCCCTCTTTCAACAGCTGACCAATCGCCATTTTGTAGGCTTTTTTACTGCAACCAAAACGGGCATTAATCGCTTCAGGCGGACTCTTATCACCCAGTGGACAGAAGCCGCTGTTCGCCTCCAACTCAGCCAACAGCTTATCGGCAACAGACCCGACTCGTTTATAACCAGGTGGCGTCAGCATAAGGTCAATCTGTCCATCCTCACGCACCTGCTTAACATAGCCCGTCAGACGCTGACCCAATTTCAAATGCTGAGTGAGGTCTTGACGATGGATAAGGCCTTCATAGCGATCATTGATGATGCAGAGCATGCCTAAGTCAGTCATACGCCAGGGCAGCATTTCAACCAGCATCTCTTTGTTTAGGTCGGTTGGGTTGGACTCAAGATAACGATCCGTTTTCATTGAGGCCGCGATACGGTTCGAGTTATCAATGTAGATGAAGACATTCACCCACAGACCTTCCGTCACATCACGCTGCTGCTCTGAGAAAGGCAGCAGCAGATCTTTAGATAGTCCCCAATCCAGGAAAGCACCTATCGGCGTGGTCTCTTTAACACGCAGTCGAGCGAATTGACCCACTTCCGCTTTGGGATGCGCCAAGGTCGCGATCTCTTGATCTTGGGAGTCAAGGTAGACAAACACACGCAGCTTATCGCCAGGCTTAGTACCTTCAGGCACTTCACTTCGAGGGAGCAGTATGCCGCCACCATCACCTGTCTCTAAATAGACACCGTATGGACTCTCTCGCAACACCGTTAATTGATTGCGCTTACCGAGTTCAAACACGCCTCTCTCCCAATATTAAAAACCCTATGATAACCGGTTAGGCCAGAACGAAAAACGGCCAGGGAGTGAATCCTGACCGTTTTTAAGGATTTAGCCTCTTTTAGGCTTTGTCATTCGCCAAGTAGAACCAGGTATCCATGACTGAATCAGGGTTGAGTGACACACTGTCGATACCCTGCTGCATCAACCAACGGGCAAGATCAGGGTGGTCCGAAGGTCCTTGTCCACAGATACCCACATATTTACCCTGCGCCTTACAGGCGGTAATCGCCATCTCAAGAAGACGCTTAACCGCTTCGTTTCGCTCATCGAACAGATGCGCAATAAGGCCCGAATCACGGTCCAAGCCGAGTGTCAGCTGAGTCAGGTCGTTCGAACCAATTGAGAAGCCGTCAAAGTACTCAAGGAACTGGTCAGCGAGTAGTGCGTTGGATGGGATTTCACACATCATGATCAACTTAAGACCGTTCTGTCCGCGCTGAAGCCCATTCTCCGCCAACAGATCTACGACCTGTTTTGCCTCGCCTGGTGTGCGTACGAACGGCACCATGATCTCAACATTGGTTAGACGCATCTCATCACGGACACGTTTCAATGCACGACACTCCAGCTCAAAACAGTCACGGAAGTCTTCAGAGATGTAGCGAGCAGCACCACGGAAACCTAGCATTGGGTTCTCTTCATGCGGTTCGAACGATTGACCACCGATCAGGTGACCGTACTCATTAGATTTGAAGTCCGACATACGAACGATCACTTTCTTAGGGTAGAAAGCGGCCGCAAGCGTTGAGATACCCTCAGTCAATTTATCAACGTAGAAATCAACAGGCGATTTGTAACCTGCGATGCGGCGTTCAATAACCTGACGCACATCACGTGGTTGCTCCTCTAGATTAATCAACGCTTTCGGGTGAACACCAATCATTCGGTTGATAATGAACTCTAAACGCGCCAGACCAACACCAGCATTCGGCAGTGATTGGAAGTCAAAGGCACGGTCTGGGTTACCCACGTTCATCATAATGTCGAACGGCAGCGATGGCATCTGTTCAACATTGTTTGTAGTGTGTTCAAAGTCTAGACAACCCGCGTAGACGTAGCCTGTATCACCTTCTGCACAGCTAACAGTCACCTCTTGGCCGTCAGTCAGTGCAGAGGTTGCATCACCACAGCCCACGATAGCAGGAATACCTAACTCACGTGCAATGATCGCCGCGTGACAGGTACGACCACCACGGTTCGTTACGATCGCTGATGCACGTTTCATAACCGGCTCCCAATCTGGGTCGGTCATATCCGTTACCAACACATCACCATCCTGAACGGTGTGCATCTCATCAAGTGACTTAACAAGACGAACAACACCGGCGCCAATTCGGTGACCAATCGAACGACCTTCAACGAGGACCTGACCCTTCTCTTTCATCAGGTAGCGTTCGATCACGGTTTTTTGTGTCTGACTGCGAACCGTTTCTGGACGAGCCTGAACGATGTAAAGCTGACCATCATCCCCATCACGAGCCCACTCGACATCCATTGGACGGCCGTAGTGGTTCTCAATGATGACGGCAATGCGCGCCAACTCTTCTACCTCTTCATCCGTCACACAGAAACGGTTGCGATCCGCATAAGAGACATCGACCGTCTCTACCGCCTTACCCGCACTGTGCTCATCCGTGTAGATCATCTTGATCGCTTTAGAGCCCATGGTACGACGAAGAATCGCAGGAGCGTTCTGCTTTAGAGTGGGTTTGTAGACGTAGAACTCATCAGGGTTAACTGCGCCCTGAACAACGGTTTCGCCCAAACCGTACGCGGCGGTGATGAAGACAACGTGCTGGAAACCTGATTCTGTGTCCAATGAGAAGAGAACGCCCGATGCGCCGGTCTCACTGCGAACCATGCGTTGAATACCCGCAGATAGCGCTACTTCAGCGTGAGTAAATCCTTTGTGAACTCGGTAAGAGATGGCGCGATCGTTATATAGGGAAGCAAACACCTCTTTGATCGCGTGTTTAACATTATCTAGGCCTTTAATATTTAGGAAGGTCTCTTGCTGGCCAGCAAAAGAGGCATCTGGCAAATCTTCTGCAGTCGCCGATGAGCGCACTGCGACACTGATCTCAGCTTGGCCATCCAACATCTCTGCGTAAGCTGTTTCGATCGCAGCATCCAATTCAGGTTGAAAATCCGCATCCATAATCCACTGACGAATCTGACCGCCAGTTTCCGCCAATGCACGCGTATCATCTGCATCCAGCTCATCAAGACGTGCATTAATACGATCCGCCAAACCACCATAGGCTAGGAACTCTCGATACGCTTCGGCAGTCGTGGCAAAGCCACCCGGTACACGCACACCGGCTTCACTCAATTGACTGATCATTTCACCAAGAGAGGCATTCTTACCACCTACTTTTTCCACATCGGTCATGCGCGCCTGATCAAGACGAATCACGTATTCTGTCAAAGCACTATCTCCTAAACTTTGGTCGTTAAACTGAGTATTTACTACCCAATACACGCCATACTAGAGGAAGAAAAGAGAAATAAAACCCCCTTTTAAAAATGTAATTTCGCTACAAAAACTCTAGTATAGGGCATTGAATTTAGTCGAATTGAGTATCCAAAATGAAGCGCACCGCTTTCTTTATATCGGACGGAACCGGCATCACAGCTGAAGTTCTTGGTAACAGTCTGCTTAGCCAATTTGAGTCGGTAGAGTTTGAAGAGATCACCCTTCCCTACATCGATACACCCGAAAAGGTCGAAGCCGTTATTCAACGCATTAACGAAACAGGCAAACAAGACGGACATCGTCCAATTGTGTTCGATACCTTTGTTAATGCAGAGTACCGCGCAATGATCGCTGATGCTGAGTCCTACAACATCGACATCTTCTCGACCTTTTTAAAACCGCTTGAATCCGAGCTCGATACCGCATCGACCTACACGGTTGGTAAATCACACGCGATTAACCAAATTGATCGCTACAAGGCCCGTATCGATTCGGTTAACTTTGCGTTGGATAACGATGACGGCGCCAGAACTCAGCAGTACAAAGAGGCTGACATTATCCTAGTAGGTGTCTCCCGTTGCGGTAAAACACCCACCTGCCTCTACATGGCACTGCAGTACGGTATTCGCGCCGCCAACTACCCACTGACCGAAGAGGATATGGGCGGTGAAGATCTACCCGATATTCTTAAGCAGCACCGTGAAAAGCTGTATGGATTGACCATCGATCCGTTCCAGCTTGCCGCGATTCGTAATGAGAGACGCCCAAACAGCCGATACTCGTCACTCGACCAATGCGATCTTGAGACTCGCACGGCTGAGCGCTATTTCCGCCAGAACAATATGCAATCGATCAATACCACCAACTTCTCGATTGAAGAGATCAGTACACGCATCATGGCCGATGCTAATCTCAATCGACGCATTGTTTAGGAGCCTATCATGCCACTACCCACACCGGCTGCGAGGACGCATCGCCATACACGACAGGTCACCTGCACTGGCTATCAGCGTGAAGATGGGCTTTGGGATATTGAAGGCCATCTCGTCGATACCAAAGCTGATGAGATGCCATTAAGTGAATTTATCTTAAAAGCGGGCGACCCACTGCACGATATGGCGATCCGCCTGACTGTTGATCTTGATCTGAACATACACGCCGTTGAAACCACGATGGATGCCACCCCCTACACAATGTGTCCAGGTATCGCACCGGTATATAAACAGTTAGAGGGAGAGTCGATTAGACCCGGCTTTACCAAAAAGGTGAGAGATCTGTTTGGCGGCATTCAAGGCTGTACACACCTGGTTGAGCTATTAGGTCCAGTAGCGACAACGGCCATACAAGTCACCTTTCAAGAGCGCCATCGATTAGCAAAAAGCACGGCTGAATCACCGGTTTCCGCGCAACTCAACAGCTGCCACACCTACGCTGAAGACTCGCCTGTCGTCGAACAATATTGGCCCGAACTCTATAAAGGTTAACCAGTATGGCACTGATCGACAGAGATAACTGCACGCTATTCGTAATTGATGTTCAGGGGAGGTTGCTACCGGCTGTGCAATCACCAGAACAGACCCTCGCTAATACCGTCGCACTGGTTGAGGTGGCGCAACTTCTTGAGATACCCATCGCCTACTCTGAACAGTATCCACAAGGTCTTGGAGCCACTGAAGAGTCGCTACTATCGCTTCTTGAAGGTAAGGCTGAGCGGTTCGAAAAACAGAGCTTTTCATGCGTAAGTGAACCACAGATAAAAACCGCGTTGAATCAGTGGGAGCGCAAACAGATCATCATTGCAGGCATGGAGACACATGTCTGTGTTCTTCAAACAGTCTTAGAACTTAGTGAAATGGGATTTCAGGTTTTTGTGGTCGAAGACGCTGTCAGTTCACGAAAGGCCGAGGATAAAGTGCTGGCTCTTAAGCGAATGCAACAAAACCAAGTGACCCTGGTTTCAAAAGAGATGGTGATGTTTGAGTGGTTAAAGCGTGCCGATCATCCTAAGTTTAAAGAGATCAGTAGAGAGTTCATTCGATAGATAGCTAGAAACAGAAGAGCCAGCTATTTGCTGGCTCTTTAGCAACTAAAATTAATGACTACTCTTGTGGGAACTTGTAGTAGGTCTTGTTGAGGTAAGCCGTAACATCGGCAACCTCTTCCGGGAACCAGCCGACATTCATCTTGTCGTTACAGCCCTGAACCCAGGCCTGTTCAAGATTTTTATAGCTGGAAGCCATACGGTCTGAACGAGTGTAAAAGGCAGGTTCGTGACAGGTTGCGCAGGTCACATCATCACGCATTTCGCCGTTAATCTCTCGCTCAAAATAGGTTTCATCATAAAGCTCCTTGCCGTTATCCGCGTCGGCAGCAAGTGCTACGACAGGGGTCAACAGAAGGGCTGCAAACAGAGTACTTTTTTTCATTTTCATCACTCCAAAGAGCAGGACAATTGTCTTGCCTAAGCTCAGTTATTGCTTAAAGTTGATTGCTCATTTGTAAAAACTGTTCTGGCGAGGGTACACCCACCAGAGTTAACTCTTTTCGATACTGACCAAGTCCATCATAAAAGATAAGCGTTGGCGGACCAAGTACTTCATAGCGCTTTGTAAGCTGCTTCGACGCTTCATCATTAGCCGTCACATCTACTTTTACCAGCAACATTTGCGCCATCCTGTTCTGAACGGCTGAGTCAGCGAAAGTGACGTAATCGAGCTCCTTACAGGAGACACACCAATCCGCGTAGTAATCCAGTAAAACAGCCTGTCCTCTCGATTTAGCCAGGCTCAATTGAGCGTCTAAATCGGTTGGATTGGTCACGGTTACAAACTCAATCTTCGCTGCAGTCGTGGCTTCACTTGTCGATACGAGGCCTTTCAATGGGTAGATCAAACTCTTACCACCGGACAGAAGCCCTAGGGTTAAAGAGGCACCGTAAACGAGCAGGATAACCCCTACCCCTTTGGCGATCTTCTTAACACCATGAACTTCCGAGGCGTGACTTTCAAAGACCCCCATAAAGACAGAGGTGATGATAAGGATCAACGCGACTAACCCCATCGTCACCTCAACCGGCACGATGCGATCTAACATCCAAACCGCCATCAAAAGAAGAACGACACCAAAACCGGCTTTGACACTCTCCATCCAAAGACCCGCACGTGGCATGTACTTGGCTGCAGAGGTGCCGATCAATACCAGAGGAATACCCATACCAATCGACAGTGAGAATAGTGCTAACCCGCCAATAACAGGATCACCCGTTTGACCAATATAGATCAAAGCGCCCGCCAACGGAGCAGCCATACAGGGACCCACAATCAGTGCAGAGAGGAAGCCCATAACAGCCACACCAACATAACTGCCACCTTTCTGTTTATCAGAATTGCGACTCAACCAGGTTTGAACAGAGGACGGCATCTGCAGCTCGTAAAAGCCAAACATAGAGCCTGCTAACAGAACAAACAGAAGACTGAATACAGCAATTACGGCAGGAGCCTGAAGTGCTGCTTGCAGATTCGCTCCAAACAGTCCTGCCAGCACCCCAGCGATTGTGTAGGTCACCGCCATAGCCAGCACATAGATGATCGACAAGGCTAAACCATGCTTGGCATTAGTGTTGTGACCATGACCGGCAATAATGCCAGACAGAATGGGAATCATCGGGAATACACAGGGAGTCAACGACAGAGCCAAACCCGCTAAAAAGAAGACTCCAATCAAAGTCCAAGTAGAGTTACCTGATAGGGTTTGTAAGAACTGATCTTGCTCACTGACAATCTCAGTCGTGATTGCGTCAGCAGGAGCCGTTTTTGCAGCCTGTGAAGCTTCCGCTAGGCCGGTAAAGATTACCTCACCAGTCACTGGTGGATAACAGATCCCCCCTTCCCAGCAACCTTGGTAGCTCACATCAAATTGACCATCTGCCGATGCAGCGGTTTGACGCGCCAGCTCTACGGTCACCTCAGCGCGATCATGAAAGACCTCTACAACACCAAAGACAGGATCCTCTTTAGTATCAGTCGCGGAATCGGATCGGCTAACTTGGCTAAACCCTTCTGGAAGGGTTAACTCGATTCGATCTTGGTAGAGGTAGTAACGAGGCTCAATATCCCATACCAATAGAAAGCGGTTAGCATCCAGTTGCTGAGCAATGAATTTAAACGCCTGTTCAACCTCTAACGGCTCATCACTGTTACCACCAAACAGAGACGCATTGGCGCCTGACAGTGACAATATGAACGCCATTAACAGGCTGAGTGTGAATTTGATAGAACGCACAAAGTCCTCGCATTAAAACTAATCTATCGCAATAACGAAGATTTAAATTACACAGTTAGAGCTATTATTCCGTTTTGTCGGTCATAGATCACTAAAATTCGTATTTTATACTGACAGAGCCCTTAAACCTGACCATTGACTGTGTTACAAACGCTCTTCTTTCAAAGGATTATTCGGATTTAACCCATGACCGATACTCGTATTGACGATTTAAACGTCGAATCAAATGACCCACTGGTCACGCCCAACCAGCTTAAAAAAGAGTTACCTCTGTCTGATAAAGCTGCCGCGAGCGTGATGGCCGGCCGCAACACCATCAAACAGATTCTTAAGCGCGAAGATAAGCGCCTGTTCATCGTGGTAGGTCCTTGCTCTATTCACGATCCAGAAGCCGCGATCGAATATGGTCGTCGCCTATTGAAGTTGCAAGAGCAGGTGAAAGATTCACTCTACCTAGTGATGCGAGTCTATTTTGAAAAACCACGTACCACCGTCGGTTGGAAAGGGTTGATCAACGACCCTCATATGAACGACAGCTTTGAGATTGAAGAGGGTCTTCGCATTGGTCGTAAGTTACTGCTTGATCTAGCTGAGATGGGCCTTCCTCTGGCGACTGAAGCATTGGATCCAATCTCACCACAGTACATGCAGGACCTTATTACTTGGTCAGCCATTGGCGCGCGTACCACTGAATCGCAAACCCACCGTGAAATGTCCTCAGGCCTATCTGGTGCCGTTGGCTTTAAAAACGGAACTGACGGAAGCTTAGATGTTGCTATTAATGCGATGCAATCGGTCAGCCACCCTCACAGTTTCTTGGGGATCAACTCAGAAGGTCAGGTATCCATTGTCCGCACTCGTGGTAACCAATACAGTCATGTCGTACTTCGTGGTGGTGCGGGACGTGCCAACTACGACACCGTCAGCGTCAATCTAACAGAGCAAGCGTTAGAGAAAGCGAAGCTGCCACAGAACATTATGATCGACTGTAGCCATGCTAACTCAAACAAAGATCACAACCGCCAGCCACTGGTGGCTAAGGATGCAATGCATCAGATCGTTCAGGGCAACCGCTCAATCATCGGTCTTATGATCGAGTCGCACATTAATGAGGGCAACCAGTCGATCCCTTCAGATCTCAGTGAATTGAAATACGGTGTCTCGGTGACGGATGCCTGTATCAACTGGGAGACGACCGAAAGCTCACTGATTGAGATGAATGATCAGCTTGCTGAGATTCTAAAAACTCGATAAGCATCGATCGGATACAAAAAAGGGAAGCGGTTACGCTTCCCTTTTTCATTTCAGCGGATCAGTGATGATCGCTGCCACAACCACAAGATGACTCACCCCAGTATTTCAATTTACTGGTTTGACCGATACCTGCGTTGAATCCATTGGTTGGATCCAGACTACGGTAGAACTCTTTAAGCGCCTCTTTCGCAGCATACTCATGACCAACGTTATGTTCCGCTGGGTATTCAGCACCACGCGCATCAAAGGTATCCAAAATCTGGTTCTTAACCGCTTTGGCATCAACACCTGGTTTCATGATGTAGTTCTGGTGCATGACGTGGCAGAAGAAGTGACCATAGTAGACCTTAACGGCAATTTGATCCGCTAGCTCTTGTGGCAGCGTTTCAAACCAGTCGCGCTCATTACGAGGAAAGGCCACATCGATGGTCATAACCGCACCTAGCTTATCGCCTTCCATGATTTTATTACGTCCAATCGCACCACCGGCAACAAAACGGTGCAGTATGGCCTGCTCTGCTTCGCGCTCAGTACACTCGAAATACTCACCTTCGTTCGTTTTAAAGAACTCATTAAGGTAAGCGCGCATCTCATCGACACACTCATTCCCTGTTTCGAGAATCCAGTGGTGTTCAAAGCGATCACGATACTCTTCCATGCTAGCGGGTAGATGATTTGGCCATAGGTAGCTCATCCACTGCAGCATCTTGTCCGAGAAGTTTTTCGGTAAAAAGCCTAGCTTATTGGTCCAACGATCAACGGTGCGTTTAAGCGCAAACATCTTAGGCATGTAGGAAGCACCGAGTTTGTCGATCACGATGAACGAATCTTTACCGTACTTCTTAGAGACGTCATAACAGGTACGGTGAATGTACTCACCGGCGATAGGCAGATTCTTAAAGGTCGACAAGATATCGCGACGCATCTGCTCCATAACCGCAGGGTCATTAGTACCAACGTAGAACACCTGCTGTTTCTTTGGAATCTCGAAGGTATCCATACGCACAGCAAAGACAGCCAATTTACCGGCACAACCAGACGCTTCGTGCAGACGACGACCATCATTGTTGTAGCGAGAGGGTGTCTCAGCATCAATATCACGAATACGATCGTTGTACTCGTTATCGGAACCCAGCAGATCTGGGTACTGGACATCATCAGCGCGATAACGCTCGTACTGAAGATTTTCGAGCATCTCCTCAGGTGTATCACCCAAGTTGATTCCTAGATTGTTCACCAACTCCAACTCACCGTCGGCATTGATCTGAGCAAAGATAGACATCTCAGTGTAAGCAGGACCACGCTGAACTAACGCACCGCCAGAGTTGTTACAGATACCGCCAACAATTGACGCACCGATACAAGAGGAACCGATAACAGAGTGAGGCTCACGACCGTATGGACGCAGGCGATCTTCCAGACCAAAGAGCGTTGAACCCGCAAGACCAACAATCTGCTTGCCCTGATCGATCAGGTGAATAGAGTCGATGCGCATGGTGCTGATGATCACGATAGGACGATCGTAATCGTCACCATTGGGAGTAGAGCCACCGGTCAAACCGGTATTCGCGGCCTGCATAATGACAATCACATCCGCTTTGACACAGGCTTGCAGACAGTGCCAAACCTCAACCAAGGTTCCAGGACGAACGACAGCTAATGCACTACCACCACCCAGACGAAAACCGGTAGCGTAAGGCGCCACACGATCAGATTCGGTTATTGCGTACTTCTTACCAACAATGGTTTGTAACTGCGAAATAAGTGCCTGAGTCGACATTATTCAAAGCCTCTATCTTGAAATCAGATGCGGATTATAGCGGATCCTGCGGGGAATTAAATTTAGCTTTCGCAATGCACAAAAAAAGAGATCACTTTTATCTGCCCTCATTATGTAAAAACCAAAAAGTTGACATATCAACTTTTTGGATCTATTGTTCATTTCACAATAAATAACACCATCGGAGAGAAGCAATGAGTTCAATGGATACCGATCTAATTCATGACGATCAGCCTTACAAAAACCACCCATATCAAGGTAAACAGATCAAAACACTACCCCTGGCTTCATCGATGGGCGCCGAGGTGCTGGATGTTCAATTAAAAGATCTTGATGACGAAGCCTTTGAGGAGCTCAAAGAGGCGCTTTGGCACCACAAGATGATCTTCTTGCGTAAGCAGAATCTCTCCCCTGCTGATCAGTTGGAGTTTACAAAGCGCTTTGGCGAGTTAGGTACCGATGCTTACACCACAGGTCTTCCTGGCTTCCCAGATGTACAACCTGTTATCAAAGAGGCTGATACCAAATCTAAAATCATCTTTGGCGGTGGCCACCATACCGACTCAGCTTTTCTAGAAAGACCACCATCAATCAGTGTACTTCACGGCATCGAAATTCCACCCTATGGTGGTGACACCATCTGGTACAACTCAGTGATGGCGTATGAGAGCCTGTCTGCCGGCATGAAAAAGATGCTAGCGCCGCTAAAGGTTCATATGGCTGCTGACCGCGTTATAGGCTCTATGAAAAAAGTGGTTGAACAGACAAAGAACATGACTTCAATGACCGATATCGAGTTAGAAATTGATATCGACGCGATGATGCGCGGAAACTTCCATCCGATGGTTCGCAAGCATCCAGAGTCAGGTCAAGTGTCACTCTATGTTGATGGGGTTTACTCGGTCAATATCGAAGGCATGGAACGCCGCGAGTCAGAACCTCTGCTTAAATTCCTACACGAGCACGCAACGCAGGAGTTCTTCTGTTGTCGTTTACGCTGGGAAGAGGATACTGTCGCCATTTGGGACAACCGCATCTGTCTTCACCGTGCGTTTAATGATTACGATGGATTCCGTCGTGAACTACATCGCACAACAGTCATGGGAGAAAAACCTCAGGCTGCGTTTGAAAGTTAATGTCAGATAAATTGGACATTATTCGACACAGAGAGGGGCATGAAGTTCTCGACTATGATCGTTACCTTCAACACCTTATCTCTGTGATCGCCAATAGGCTGACAAGCTACTCATCAAGCCAGTACCTCTCGCAATTTGGTTTGGGCTCGGTTGAGATGAGGGTTCTCGCATCTCTGGCTTATAAGCCAAACCAAAAGGCAGCTGAAGTCTGCTCCCTGATCAGCATAGATAAGGCAGCGGCCAGTCGAGCCATGGCTAAACTGGACTCACAAAATCTGCTCATTGGTGAAACAGCCACACCCAAAGGCAAGCAAAAACGCTGGTCACTTAGTGAAAAGGGTTGGGCACTACATCAACGCTTCTTGGACGTGGTGCTTGATCGTCATGAGAGAGTCGTAAAAGAGATTGATGAGAGTGAATTAGTTCAATTTGTTGGGACCCTTCACAAATTGATTAAAAATATTGAAACGCTCGACACCGAATAAATAAAAGGACAGAACATGAGTAACGATCCAAGATTTCAGGTAGATCTACCCGATGCACCTGAAGGAATGAGTGACACTGAATGGCAAGCCCGCCTTCAACTCGCAGCGACCTACAGAATGGTTGATCACTTTGGCTGGACATTCATTGTCTACAACCATATCAGCCTGCGTATTCCTGGAACTGATGAGTTTTTAATCAACCCGTTCGGGGTTCGTTATGATGAAATGCGCGCATCAGACCTGATTAAGATCGATATTGATGGTAACGCCCTTTCTGAAAGTGAGTGGAACGTCAACAAAGCAGGCTACACCATTCACTCAACGATTCATAAAGCCCGCCCTGATCTGCACTGTATATTACATACACACGAGCCAGTTTCGCAGTCACTGTGCGCGCTGGATTCACCATTAATTCCTGTTACGCAAGAGGGTTGTCAGTTCTTCGAACGCACTGGCTATCATGACTTTGAAGGGATCGTTCTGGATGGCTCTGAGGGGCCGCGACTAGCGGCGGCAATGGGTGAAACCAACCACACGCTTGTTCTCAAGAACCACGGTCTTCTCACAGCAGGCCCAACTTGTACCTGGGCCTTTGTAAGACACTTTGCTTTCATTAGAAATGCAGAGGTGCAATTGGCTGCTATGGCAGCAGGCAACCTGAACCCAATTGATGAAGAGATCATTCGAAAAACTCGTCATCAGTTCGAAGGCGGCGAAGCTCAAGCCAATGCAAAAGTTAGACACCCTGAGTGGCCGGCGTTGATCCGTTTGATCGATCAGAAAGATCCTAGCTGGAAACTGTAAAAGAAAAAGCCCTCTGACAAGAGGGCTTTTAGTGGGCATAATTATATGCCACCCATACAGAGGTATTTAATCTCTAGGTAGTCATCCAGACCGTACTTAGACCCTTCTCGACCTTGGCCACTCTGTTTAACCCCACCAAAGGGTGCCATTTCTGAAGAGATAATCCCTTCATTGATGCCCACAATCCCAACATCCAGTGCTTCAGCAACACGCCAGACACGGCCAATATCGCGACTGTAGAAATAGGCTGCCAAGCCGAATTCTGTGTCATTTGCCAGTGCGATGGCCTCCTCTTCTGTTTCAAACTTGTAGATAGGTGCCACAGGACCAAAGGTCTCTTCGTAAGTCACACACATATCGGTTGTGATGTCAGCCAGTATGGTCGGCTCAAAGAAGGTGCCACCCAGTGCATGGGGCTTTCCACCTAATACAATCCGAGCCCCCTTCTCTACCGCGTCTTTGATGTGTCGTTCAACCTTGTCGACCGCAGCTTGGTTGATCAGAGGACCTTGAACAGCGTCGTCCACTTCAAGACCGTTACCCACTTTAAAGGCTGAAACACGCTCAGCGAGCTTTTGAAGGAAAGACTCATAGATACCGCTTTGGACAATGATACGGTTGGCGCAGACACAAGTTTGGCCAGTGTTTCGATACTTAGATGCAATCACACCATCGATAGCCGCATCCAAATCAGCATCATCAAAAACGACGAAGGGGGCATTTCCTCCCAGCTCCATACTGACTTTTTTGACACTGTCGGCGGCTTGTTTCATTAGAATCTTGCCGACCTGCGTCGAACCAGTGAAGGAAATTTTACGAACTTTATCTGAACTCGTAAGCGCACTGCCTACGGCAGCCGCATTAGCTCTCGAGCTTGTCACGATGTTGATAAGACCCGCAGGGATACCTGCTCGTGCTGCAAGTTCTGCCAGAGCGAGAGATGAAAGTGGTGTATCTTCTGCCGGTTTAGCAACCACTGGACATCCCGCTGCTAGCGCTGGTGCAATCTTGCGCGCAATCATGGCATTCGGGAAGTTCCAAGGAGTGATTGCACCCACTACACCGACTGGCTGCTTGATAACAACTAAACGCTTATCACCCGTAGCTGCAGGAATGGTATCACCATAAACACGCTTGGCCTCTTCAGCGAACCACTCGATGTAGCTCGCGCCGTAAGCGACCTCACCACGCGCTTCTGCAAGAGGCTTACCCTGTTCTGCTGTCATCAAACGCGCTAGATCTTCCTGATTCTCCATGACCAAATCAAACCAACGACGGATAAGATTAGCTTTCTGTTTGCACGGAACGGCTTTCCAATCGGCCCAAGCAGCATCGGCCGCGTCGATAGCTCGTTGAGTATCGACCTCATCCATATCGGGAACTTCAGCAAGTAACTCTCCAGTAGCTGGATTGGTCACGGCGAATGTTTCGCCGGAATGTGAGTCTACCCACTGACCATTAATAAACGCTTTAGAGATAAGAAGAGAGGTGTCGCTAAGTTGAAGTGGCATGATCAAAAGATCCTGTGGTCTGGTTATAAACGTTATTCAATATAAACAATACGTTAACCCGATGGAAAGGATCAATTATATGCTGTTTTGCGGAGTGAAATTCACTTGTTTAGTGGTGAATGAAGAAAGGGCGGATGACAGGCTGAAGGCCTGTCACCTGGGTACTAACCCACTACGCAGTTACCGTGCCAGGCCTTCAGCCTGACATCGGCACTTTCAGCATTTTCCAGAGACTAAAAGGTATCCCCTGGAACATGCACAGAACCCGTCATTAGAAGACGCGCACTTCGGCTCATGATGGCGGCTTTAGCAGTCCACTCACCATTCACCTCTTCCGCTTTTGCACCGACACGCAAGGTACCCGATGGGTGACCAAAGCGAACGGCATCGCGCTCTCCGCCACCGGCAGCGAGGTTAACCAGCGTACCCGGTACTGCTGCTGCCGTTGCGATAGCAACTGCCGCTGTACCCATCATCGCGTGATGAAGTTTACCCATAGACAGTGCACGAACTAGAACATCTACATCATCCGTTGTGATCTCTTTACCACTAGACGCTGTGTAGTTCTTTGGTGGTGAGACAAAAGCAATTTTAGGGGTATGTTGACGCGTCTCAGCCTCTTTAAGATCCGTGATTAGACCCATCTTTAGCGCACCGTGGGCACGCATGGTTTCAAAACGCGCTAGCGCTTCAGGATCATTATTGATCGCTTCACGAAGCTCAGTACCTTGGTAACCAATCTCTTCTGCATTGAGGAAGATGGTTGGGATACCTGAGTTGATCATTGTCGCTTTAAAAGTACCCACACCAGGAACTTCAAGATCATCGACAAGATTACCTGTTGGGAACATAGAACCTTCGCCATCGGCTGGATCCATGAACGACACTTCAATCTCAGCTGCGGGGAAAGTGACACCATCAAGCTCGAAGTCACCTGTCTCTTGTACCTGACCATTAGTAATCTGGACTTTACCGATGATGGTCTTCTTGATGTTGGCCTGCCAAATTTTGACTTCGCAGATGCCGTTTTCAGGAATCTTAGCTGCGTCGATTAGCCCTTCATGAATAGCAAAAGGGCCAATAGCCGCCGATAGGTTACCGCAGTTACCTGACCAATCCATAAATGGACGATCGATCGCGACCTGACCAAAAAGGTAGTCAACATCATGATCTGGCATGGTGCTTTTTGAGACGATAACCGTCTTCGATGTCGATGAAGTCGCACCACCCATACCATCAATTTGAGCACCGTATGGATCTGGGCTACCAATGACACGCATTAACAATTTATCGCGCGCTTCACCTGGAACCTGACACGCATCTGGTAAATCCTTCAGATTGAAGAAAACACCCTTAGATGTACCGCCACGCATGTAGGTAGCGCGAACCTGAATTTGAGGAACAAATGCCATTTCAAACATCTCCCTTAATTTAAAAAAGGGCCGCGATGCGACCCCTTGTAGTTAGCCAATTGCTTATGCATTGCCCTCAAGAAAATCTTGAGCAAAGCGTTGCAACACACCACCAGCTTTATAGACACGAACTTCTGCAGCCGTATCAAGACGACAGGTCACTGGTACGCGAACCTGTTCACCGTTACGACGATTGATGATCAGCGTTAGATCTGCACGTGGCGCGATCTCACCTTCCACATCGTACGACTCAGTACCATCAATACCGTAAGTATGACGTGTTTCGCCCTCTTTGAATTGAAGAGGTAGTACGCCCATACCGACTAGGTTAGTACGGTGAATACGCTCGAAACCTTCAGCAACGATCGCTTCAACACCCGCTAGGCGAACACCTTTAGCCGCCCAGTCACGTGATGAGCCCTGACCGTAGTCAGCGCCAGCAACGATGATTAGGTTCTGCTTGCGCTCCATGTAAGTCTCAATCACTTCCCACATGCGCATCTGTTCACCCTGAGGTTCTAGACGAGCTAGAGAACCCTGAATGATCTCGCCGTTCTCATCACGACACATCTCATTCAACAGTTTCGGGTTAGCGAAGGTTGCGCGCTGTGCTGTTAGGTGGTCACCACGGTGAGTTGCGTATGAGTTGAAGTCCTCTTCTGGAAGACCCATCTTAGCAAGGTATTCACCCGCTGCAGACGACGCAAGAATCGCATTCGATGGCGATAGGTGGTCAGTTGTGATGTTGTCACCTAACACTGCCAATGGAAGCATACCTTTTAGCGTACGCTCACCTGCCAACGCACCTTCCCAGTATGGAGGGCGACGAATGTAGGTCGACATTTCACGCCAGTCGTAAAGTGGGCTTGGCGCTTTCTCAGCTTCACCTAGGTCAAACATAGGGATGTAGATCTGCTGGAACTGCTCTGGCTTAACGGCCTTAGCGACAATCGCATCGATCTCTTCATCTGATGGCCAGATATCTTTAAGCGTTACTGGGTTACCGTTGGTATCCGTACCCAATACATCGTTTTCGATATCAAAACGCATCGTACCGGCAATCGCGTAAGCAACGACAAGTGGTGGTGATGCTAGGAATGCCTGCTTAGCGTATGGGTGGATACGGCCGTCGAAGTTACGGTTACCCGATAGTACAGCTGTCGCGTAGAGGTCACGATCAATAATCTCTTGCTGAATCACAGGATCAAGCGCACCCGACATACCGTTACAGGTTGTACAAGCGTATGCCACGATACCGAAGCCCATCTTCTCAAGTTCTGGAAGAAGACCCGCCTCTTCTAGGTAAAGTTTTGCAACTTTTGAACCTGGAGCAAATGACGATTTAACCCAAGGCTTGCGCACAAGGCCAAGCTCGTTAGCACGTTTAGCAACAAGACCTGCAGCAACAACGTTGCGGGGGTTAGAGGTGTTGGTACATGAAGTGATCGCTGCGATGATCACTGCGCCATCTGGTAGCAGGCCATCAGCCTCTTCCGCTTTCGCTGCAGCCAATTTCGCTTCGTCAGCGATACCGCGATTGGTTAGATCCGAAGTTGGTAGACGACGGTGTGGGTTTGATGGACCTGCCATGTTACGGACAACAGTTGATAGATCAAACTCAAGAACTCGCTCGTATTCAGCCGTAACAAGATCGGTCGCCCATAGGCCAGTCTCTTTAGCGTACTGCTCAACCAGTGCAACCTGCTCTGGTTCACGACCCGTCAGTTTTAGGTAGTCGATCGTCTGGCCATCGATGTAGAACATCGCAGCCGTTGCACCAAACTCTGGAGTCATGTTCGAGATAGTCGCACGGTCACCAATCGATAGTGAATCAGCGCCTTCGCCGAAGAACTCAAGGTATGCACCAACGACACGCTCCTGACGTAGGAACTCAGTCAGAGCCAATACGATATCAGTCGCAGTGATTCCTGGATTACGTTTACCCGTTAGCTTCACACCCACGATGTCTGGAAGACGCATCATTGATGGGTGACCCAGCATAACAGTTTCAGCTTCAAGACCACCGACACCGATCGCGATAACACCCAGTGCATCAACGTGAGGCGTGTGCGAGTCAGTACCGACACAGGTATCAGGGTAGGCAACCCCATCACGCGCCTGAATAACCGGAGACATCTTCTCAAGGTTGATCTGGTGCATGATGCCGTTACCGGCTGGAATTACATCAACGTTTTCAAACGCAGTCTTGGTCCAGTCGATAAAGTGGAAACGGTCTTCGTTACGACGATCTTCAATCGCACGGTTCTTATCGAACGCTTCTGGATCAAAGCCTGGTGCCTCTACTGCCAACGAGTGGTCAACAATCAGCTGAGTTGGCACGACAGGGTTAACCTTAGATGGGTCACCACCCTGATCCGCAATCGCATCACGCAGACCTGCTAGGTCAACCAGTGCTGTTTGACCAAGAATGTCATGACAGACAACACGCGCTGGGTACCAAGGGAAATCGAGGTCACGCTTACGCTCGATTAGCTGTTTTAGCGAATCAGTTAGAGCGTCCGGCTCACAACGGCGAACCAACTGTTCTGCCAATACACGCGATGTGTAGGGAAGCTTCGCATAAGCGCCAGCTTCAATTGCTTCAACCGCTGCACGAGTATCGAAGTAGTCGAGCGTCGTGCCAGTTAAAGATTTACGGTATTGAGTATTCATCATTTCAAGTTCCTACTCTTAATTAGGCACGGTCTTCAATCGCAACCCACTCAGCCGACTCAGGGCCAGTGTAGTCTGCAGAAGGACGGATAATACGGTTGTTTGCACGCTGTTCGATGACGTGAGCAGTCCAACCCGCTACGCGCGAACAGACAAAGATCGGCGTGAACAGTTCAGTAGGGATACCCATGAAGTGGTAAGCCGATGCGTGGAAGAAGTCCGCGTTACAGAAGAGTTTCTTCTCACGCCACATGACCGCTTCAACACGCTCAGAGACAGCGTAAAGGTGCGTATCACCTACCTGTTTAGAGAGTTTTTCAGACCACTCTTTGATGATCGCGTTACGTGGATCTGACTCGCGGTAGATCGCGTGACCAAAGCCCATGATCTTATCTTTACGAGCCAACATACCCATGATCGCTTCCTCTGCTTCGTCAGCAGATTTCCAGTTTTCGATCATCGCCATCGCCGCTTCGTTAGCGCCGCCATGCAAAGGACCACGCAGTGAACCGATGGCACCGGTCACACAGCTGTGAATGTCAGACAGCGTTGACGCACAGACACGAGCCGTAAAGGTTGAGGCATTGAACTCATGCTCTGCGTAAAGGATCAAAGAGGCGTGCATAACATCGACGTGCAGCGGCTCTGGTTTTTTATTGTGAAGCGTCCATAGGAACTGCTCTGCAATAGAGTCTGCGTCCGTCTCTGTCTCAACTCGGATGCCTTTGTGAGCAAAGTTGTACCAGTAGTTGATGATGCCTGGGAATACCGCCAGCATGCGATCGATGTGATCGTGCTGTTCGCTAAAGTCCATCTCTGTCTCAAGGTTACCCAACATAGAGACACCGGTACGCATCACATCCATTGGATGAGCATTTTTAGGGATGTTCTCTAGAACCGTTTTAAGCGCTGCTGGAAGTGCGCGCATGCCTTTCAGACGTGCTTTATAAGCATCCAGTTCCGCTTGGTTAGGCAGTTTGCCGTATAGAAGAAGGTAGGCAACCTCCTCAAACTGCGCATTGTCAGCCAACTCTTTAATATCGTAGCCGCGGTAAGTAAGACCAGCGCCCGATTTACCAACCGTACAGAGTGCCGTTTCACCCGCAGATTGACCACGCAGACCTGCACCACTTAATTTTTTTGCTTCAGCCATCTCTTTCTCCTTGAATGACATGGACCTGCGACAGAACAACAGATCCGAGAGTTAGGGATTAGTTACTTGTTTTTACCTTCTTGGAACAGAGCATCTAGCTTCTGTTCAAAGTCGTGGTAGTTCAAGAAATCGTAAAGATCCATGCGAGTCTGCATCGTATCCACAACGGCTTTCTGATCGCCATCACGCAGTAGCGCTTCGTAAACGTTCAAAGAGGCTTTGTTTGCTGCACGGAAACCAGACAGTGGGTAAAGAACCATCGTACAACCGTTCTCTGCCAACTCCTCTTTATTGAATAGAGGTGTCGCACCAAATTCAGTGATGTTCGCAAGTAGGTGTCCACCGTTAATACCCTGAGAGAAGGCTTTATAGTCTTCAAGCGTATGAACCGCTTCAGCGAAGATACCGTCAGCACCCGCTTCTAAACAGGCTTGTGCACGTTCAACGGCTGCGTTAAGACCTTCCATCTGGAATGCATCGGTACGGGCAATGATAAAGAAGTCATCGTCTGTTTTAGCATCAACGGCCGCTTTAACACGATCAACCATCTCTTCTAGAGAGACGATCTCTTTGTTTGGACGGTGACCACAACGCTTCTGAGCAACCTGGTCTTCAAGGTGACACGCCGCTGCGCCACCACGAATCATCTCTTTAACCGTACGTGCGATGTTGAATGCACCACCCCAACCTGTATCGATATCAACCATCAGAGGCGTATCACAGGCTGCTGTTACACGACGTACATCTTCCATCACATCGTTCAATGAGGTCATACCTAGATCAGGTAGGCCGTAAGAGGCGTTTGCAATACCACCACCAGAGAGATAGATCGCTTGGTGACCAACACGTGTTGCCATCATTGCGTTGTATGCGTTGAAAGTACCCACAACTTGAAGTGGCTTGTTATCGGCTAGTGCCTTACGGAACTTAGCGCCTGGGGACATCGACTGAGTCATCTCTATCTCTCCTTAGGGTTGATTTAATTTAGATTCGATATTGCGTCTTGATGCACTGATGTGACGACGCATTAAAAGTTCGGCCAGCTCTTCATCACGCGCTTCAATGGCATCCAATATTTGATGGTGCTCACGTAAAGCCATGGTGGGACGAGAACTGGAAAGACTGAATTGGAAACGATACATTCGCACCAAGTGGTATAGATCGGCCGCTAATAACTCTTGAAGTTTTGAGTTACCAGACGCCATCACAATTCGGTAGTGAAAATCGAGATCGCCCTCTTTCTGAAAGTAGGCCTGTCCCTCTTGCTCTTCGATACCTGACTGATGCTGATCTAGCAGAGCACGAAGCTGGTTGATCTCCTCTTGCGGCATAACGGTCGCGGCTAAACGGCACGCCATACCCTCTAGCGCTTCACGAACGCGATAGATTTCCAACAGCTCTTTGACACTTAACTGAACAACACGCGCGCCAATATGAGGCTTTCGCTCAACCAGACGCAGCCCCTCTAAACGACGTATCGCTTCACGAAGTGGGCCTCGCGAAATACCGTAGGTTTTAGCCAGTTCTGGTTCAGAAATTTTAGCGCCCGCTGGAATTTCACCCTTCACAATCGCAGTAATAATTTCATGACACACTCGGTCTGCAAGCGTGCTACTCTGTTGTGATTCTGAAGCGTAAAGCGGTTCAATGGTCATAAATATTGTCGACAATCTGATTGTGCAATGTAGAATAACCCGCTTTATATAGGCTGACAATCAACCAAAAGGCTAACATTGTCGACAATTTTGTTATCTCGACTGATCAGTCGGATATAAGCAGGAGTGAAATATGGATACCTACGCTGCAGCATTGATGCTCTTCTTAATCATGGATCCGTTGGGCAATATCCCTGTGGTGTTATCCATTCTTAAAAAGGTCGACCCCGCCAGACGTATCAAGGTACTACTCAGGGAGTTAGTGATCGCCTTAATCCTAATGCTGATCTTCTTATACAGCGGCTCGGCACTGTTAAAACTGTTATCGCTCTCTAAAGAGGCGGTCTCTATCTCTGGCGGTTTAGTACTACTGATTATTGCAATCCGAATGATCTTCCCATCCCGTGGTGGCGTTATGGGCGATGATGAGGATGATAGCGAACCGCTAGTGGTCCCCTTGGCTACGCCAATGATCGCAGGCCCTTCAATACTGGCCACTCTGGTTCTACTGGCAGAGAGCGAACCGAGTCGCAGTATAGACTGGTTAATCGCCCTTCTGATCAGCTGGGTGGCGACCGCTATTATTTTAATCGCAGGACAATCACTCTATAGAATACTCGGCAAACGTGGCTTGAAAGCGATAGAACGTCTGATGGGTATGATATTGATCTCGATCGCTGTTCAGATGCTAATCAATGGATTTTTAGCAATTCAGCAGCCTTTTAAATAGCGCTTTAACTCATCATTCATGATACGGGCGATCTGACGAGGCTTTTGATAAGGTAGGGAGTGATCTGTCCCTGCCACAAAATGGTAGTGCCAATTACGCATACTGTCTGACAGGTGCTGATGCAGTTGATGCATCGGCTCGACACTCAATCCACCTATAAAACTGCTGACATCCCCTTGAGCCGCTAGCAGTCTCTCTCGATCGATGAACAGGGCCGCATTGGTAACGGCGTCTAGAGAGTTAGCAAAACCCAGTCGACGCTCGCCCAAACGCTGCAAAGTCATTTTTTCAACCGCTTCACTCACCTTACGATTGGGCGAAATGGTATCAAGAAAGGTTCGAATCCCTTCATCACCCTCTGTATTGCGTAGGCTTTTAGCCGCGGCAGAGAAGGATTGACGAATGGAGACGGTCTCTTGCCAATCATGACGATCGAGCAGCGCACTCTCAAGCAGGAACTGTTTGCGCACCCGATCTCTGAGGTTCTGTTTTAACAACAGTGACACCAAGCCCCCAAGAGAATAGCCCGCTAGATCGAACTCATGCCAGCCTAAATGATCCACTAGGTGGGTCATATCCGACACCAGGTCATTGACACTGAAGGGGTGCTCTACTCCATCATCACTGACGGTCTCACCTGCCCCTCGTAAATCAGGTACAAGGATTTCACCCCAGCCTTCAAGAAAGTGCTGCATCGCTTCCCAAGTATATCGACCCGCCACACCAGCGCCGTGGATTAACAGCAGTCGGCGACCACCTTCAGATTCTGGGTGACGATAAATGCGATAAGCGTGCTGATAACCTGCATGGGCTAGAGTGTCTGAATGACAGTGACTATCTGATAGTCGACTCATGGTAAGCACTACTCGGGATAAGTAGGGGCAGCTAATGCTACCCCCAATAGGCAGGTTTAAAGGGAGAGATTGCGGTTACTTGCCGCTAGAAACTCTTTCTTAAGATCTTCGTAGGTGTGTACCGCTGGGAATTGCGGGAACTCTTCAATGACGTTCTGCGGAGCATGGAAAAGAATGCCCTGCTCAGCTTGAGCCAACATAGTCGTGTCGTTGTAAGAGTCGCCTGCAGCGATAACACGGTAATTAAGCAGCTGGAAAGCACGCACTGATTGACGCTTAGGGTCGCGCTGACGAAGCGTGTAGTCAGTTATACGACCGTTTTCGTCTGTCTCAAGTCGGTGACAAAGCAGCGTTGGGTAACCCAATTGAGCCATCAACGGTGCTGCAAACTCATAGAAGGTATCGGAAAGAATCACCAGCTGGAAACGCTCACGCAACCAATCGGTGAACTCTTTAGCGCCTGGAAGTGGGCTCAGCTTAGCAATGGTCTCTTGGATCTGAGGAAGGGTTAGACCGTGCTCATCAAGAATACGAAGGCGCTGCTTCATCAACACATCGTAATCAGGGATATCACGAGTCGTTGCTTTTAACTCCTCGATACCAGTCTCTTCGGCAAATGCGATCCAGATTTCAGGGATTAGGACCCCTTCAAGATCAAGACATGCTAGTTCCACGCTAGGCTCTCCTTTAAAAATTGAGAGGCTACTCTAGCGATTTAGTCGCCGCCTTTCAAACGAAAGACGACAATATTAGAGGTTCATTAGACCTATGGCCTTACATCGAAGGGATCTGTATATCCTGGAACAGCTCATCCACTTCAGCACGACCGCTACAGGCTTGAACTTTTTCAAGAACGTCGTGAGTAATGTGTGGAGCAAACTTCTGAATGAAGTCGAACATGTAACCGCGAAGGAAGGTGCCACGACGGAAACCGATTCGAGTGATAGAGGGCTCAAACAGATGAGATGCATCGATCGCTACCAGATCCTGATCTAGCTGCTGATCGACCGCCATGCTGGCAATGATACCTACACCCAACCCTAGGCGAACGTAGGTTTTGATAACGTCCGAATCCACCGCAGTGAAGACCACTTTAGGATCGAGACCTTGCTCTTTAAACGCTTCATCCAACTTGCCACGACCGGTAAAACCAAAGGTATAGGTAACAATTGGATAAGAAGCTAACTTCTCTAGAGTTAACTCGCCACCTTGCGCAAGCGGGTGATCTTTAGGTACGACCACTGAACGGTTCCAGCTGTAGCAAGGCATCATAATTAGATCTGAGTAGCTGCCCATCGCTTCCGTCGCAATCGCGAAATCGACAGTACCATCGGCGGCCATCTCAGAAATTTGAGTAGGTGTACCCTGGTGCATATGAAGCGCAACTTCAGGATACATTTTGATGAATTCATTAATCACAGGAGGCAGAGCGTAACGTGCCTGTGTGTGAGTGGTGGCTACCGATAGGCTGCCTTTACGCTCATCGCTGAACTCTTGAGCAATCTGGCGAATAGAGTCCACTTTCTGGAGAATCTCTCCTGAGATCTCAAGAATCGCTTTACCAGCAGGTGTAACGCGCGTCAGGTGCTTACCACTACGAGCGAACACTTCAACACCCAGTTCATCTTCTAGTAGACGGATCTGCTTAGAGATACCTGGTTGCGATGTGTATAGGCTTTGTGCCGTAGCAGAGACATTGAGGTCGTGTTTAGAGACTTCCCAAATGTAACGCAGCTGCTGAAGTTTCATCTATTGCTCCAATTTATAGCCAATTATTAGCCAATCGCCCTTAGTCGGCGTTGATATCTATTAATAAGCCAAATATAACACTAGAGAATAAGCTAAAGCAAAAGGCTATATCCTTATACACGACTAAAGGCGAGCATTGAGTCGGCGAATCTGATCTTCCTGCTGAGTAATACGCTTCTCCAGTGAGTTCACTCGAGCGGTAGCGCGCGTCAGCGATTCATCTTTCTCTTTGAGTTGCTGACGAAGCACGCTTTCGCGCTTTGCAGCTTCCGTTGCTGCGACCGTCAACTTCTGATTCAGTACACGAACCTGATCATCGCGCTCTTTAATCTGAGCTTCCAAACGACGGTTGGCGTTAGTTTCACGCAGCAGCTTAGAGTTGATATTCGAGATATCACGACTGGCCGATGTCATGTTCTCTTTTAGTTCGTTCAGATCACGCTCCAGATCGCTGATGGTCTTCTCTTGCATCTCAAGACGTGCATCTTTCTTCGCTATCTGAGCCTGGTTTTCATGAACTGAACGCGTCAGCTCTGACTCTGTTCGAGTGCCCTCATCACGAAGCTTTTCAAGCGCATTACGATAGTGACGAGCTTCAACCTCAGCACGGGTAACGTTCTCCAATGCCTGCTGCTGCTCCGCTTTGATACGTGCATCAAAGGTTTTCTTGGCATCTTCGTGCATCTTACGAAGCTGGTTCAATTCGGTCTCTAGGTTAGTACGAACCTGTTCAGCCTTTTTACGTTGATTGATCTCACTGGCAATGTTGGCTTTAAGCACGCCCATTTCAGCTTCAATCGCTCGAAGAGCCTGCTCACTCTTATCCATCTGCTGAGTTTGCGCGCGGTATTTCACTTCCAAGTCACGATAGAGTGCTTCCGCGTCACGAACCATGTCGCGAGTCGCCTTGCGATCCTCTTCATCACCCGCTCGTTCACTCTGCAACTCAACTCGCAGCTCGGCCATCGCCTCTTGCAACGCAAGATCCCAGATCTGTTCAATGCCTTTACTCAGTGACTCGGGCACAGAGTTATGTAACTTTGCACTGGCATGCACCTCAGGCAGTCGGGCATAACTCAAACTCTGCGCCCACTGACTTAATGCCGCACTGGCTTCATCTCTAGAGAGACCCAGTCGTTCAGAGATCACAACCTCAGTCGGCAATTGGCCTTCGGCCAACAGCTCTTCTGCTAACTCAACTACTTTAAGATCTAACTCGCTCATCTTTACCTTTTCGTTCCACTGCAACGAACTACAAATTGTCCATCAATCTTAACAAACTATCATCTAACGGAGCACGCACTTCTAGCTCTTCGCCATCAGGCAGGATGAACCTGAGGCCGGCTGCATGAAGCATCAATCGTTTAAAACCCAGCTTTTTAAATTCAGCGTTGTTCTCATCCGAAGTGTACTTAACATCACCCACGATCGGATGACCCGTATATTGGGTGTGCACTCTAATCTGGTGAGTGCGACCCGTTTTAGGCCGAGCTTCCACTAGGGTGGCAAGATCACCAAATCGACGCAGCACTGAAAAGTTAGTAACCGACGGTTTGCCCTCAGGGGAGACGCGGACGGTTCGTTCACCTGATCGGTGCTCATCTCGCAGCAGAGGTGCATTGATCTGTTTGTGCTTAGCATCCCAACGACCAACAACCAGTGCCTGATAGATCTTATGCACTCGACGCTCCCTAAACGCATCGTGCATGTAACGTAACATCGAGCGTTTTTTAGCAATCATGATGCAACCTGAGGTGTCACGATCGATTCGGTGAATCAGCTCTAAAAAACGCGCATCTGGGCGCAATTTTCTAACCGCCTCAATCAGCCCTAATGAGACGCCGCTACCACCATGCACCGCTATACCCGAGGGTTTATTGATGATCAGCAGTGAGTCAGTCTCATAGACCACTGAACGCTCTAGCAATTCGAGCAACTGATCACTGACAGGGGCACTCTCCCCTTTTTCGGGCAGGCGAATCGGTGCGATGCGTATTTGATCCATCGCTTGAAGCTTATAGTCAGGTTTAGTGCGTTTTTTGTTAACTCGAATCTCACCCTTGCGCAACAGCCTGTAGATCAGCGTTTTTGGCGCCCCTTTAAGAAAGGTCCGCAAGAAATTATCGATACGCTGACCCGCTTGATCGGCATCGATATCAACAAACTGAACTTTATTCAAAGAGCCGGACTTAGGGGGATTTGAAGGCATTATGTGTGGGTAAAATAAATTGCTGAAAAACCAGTAAGTTGCTATATTCTACCGCTGCTGGATGAAGAAGGCTTCATTTTTATTTACACCCCACTAGAGCGAACAGTGATTCACTCACAATTTGGCGGTAGTTACCCAGCTTGAATAGCCATGTAATGGCTGAAGAAATTTATAAATAGCGACGTATTTTTCACGAGTGCTGAACAACAGCCCTCGGCTGAAGGATGGAGACGCACATCAACCAGGAACCTGCAGCCTCCCACTCCACGTTGAGTAAATTGGGCAGAGCAGCAGCCACAGCTAGAATCGATAACGATATTGGTTGATGTTTCCTTCATCGCTGAAGAGACCCTAATTATCTGGTGCAGAGCGTACTGGAGATTAGTTATTGCTTCGATAAAGCCAGGACACAGGTTTGTTGCCCGTCAAAGATGCGTTGCGTTAAGAGAACGTCAAAATGAAACGCATGTTAATCAACGCGACTCAACAAGAAGAGTTGCGTGTTGCGCTTGTCGATGGACAGCGCATGTTCGATTTGGATATTGAATCCAACTCCCGCGTGCAGAAGAAGGCAAACATCTACAAAGGCCGTATCAGCCGTGTAGAAGCCAGCCTTGAAGCTGCATTTGTCGATTACGGTGCCGAACGTCACGGTTTCCTACCCCTAAAAGAGATCGCTAAAGAGTACTTTGTCTCATCGCCTGAACGCGGCCAGCGTCCAAGCATCAAAGATCTTGTAAAAGAGGGTACCGAAGTCATCGTTCAGGTCGATAAAGAGGAGCGTGGCAATAAAGGCGCCGCTCTGACAACCTTTATCAGCCTTGCCGGTCGTTACATGGTTCTAATGCCTAACAACCCTCGTGCAGGTGGTATTTCGCGCCGCATCGAAGGTGATGAGCGCTCTGAACTGAAAGCGGCCATGAACGGCTTGGACATTCCTAAAGGCATGGGCGTCATCGTTCGTACCGCCGGTATTGGCCGTTCGACTGAAGAGCTGCAGTGGGATCTTAACTACCTAGCAACGGTTTGGACTGCGATTACTGAAGTTGATGATCGCCCTGCTCCATTCCTGATCTACCAAGAGAGCAACGTCGTTATTCGTGCTATTCGCGACTATCTACGCGATGACATCGGTGAAGTGCTAATCGACGAGCCGAAAGTATTTGAACAAGCTCAGCTTTTCGTTCGTCAGGTAATGCCAACTTACGAAAACCGTATCAAGCTTTACAAAGAGTCTGTACCACTGTTCAACCGCTTCCAGATCGAGACACAGATCGAATCAGCATTTGAACGTGAAGTAAAACTCCCTTCTGGCGGTTCGATTGTTATCGACCCAACAGAAGCTCTAGTTTCAATCGATATCAACTCCGCTCGCGCAACTAAGGGCGGCGATATTGAAGAGACCGCTCTGAACACCAACCTTGAAGCGGCTGATGAGATTGCTCGCCAGCTTCGCCTTCGCGACATGGGTGGTCTGGTAGTTATCGACTTCATCGATATGACGCCAATCAAACACCAGCGCGAAGTTGAAAAACGCCTTAACGATGCACTCAAGCTTGACCGCGCACGCGTTCAGATGGGACGCATCTCGCGCTTTGGTCTTCTAGAGATGTCACGTCAACGCCTGCGTCCATCGTTGGCAGAGAGTCGCGGTCACGTCTGCCCTCGCTGTAATGGCCAAGGCTACATTCGTGATATTGAATCACTGGCACTCTCTATTCTGCGTATTCTTGAAGAGGAAGCGTCTAAAGATCGCACCTCTCAAATTCGCGCGATTCTTCCAGTCAGCGTAGCGACCTTCCTGCTTAACGAGAAGCGTCATCAAGTGCACGCTGTTGAGCTGCGTCAAAACGTTCGTATCGTTGTGGTTCCTAATCCAAACATGGAAACACCACACTACGAAGTGGTTCGTTTGCGCGATGATCACACCATCACTACGGTGAATGATGCGAGCTACACGCTTCAACCAGAACAGCCAGTCGAAGATCCTACCGACAAACCACTTCCGGTCGTTCCGCGTGAGCAAGCTGCTGTGCAGGGGGTTCTTAACTCATCTGCGCCACCAGCACCTAAGAGCGAGAGCTCTGAACCAAAAGCAGAGCCAGCTCGCCAACAAAAACGTCAGCAGACTAGTCGTAAGCCTGTCGCTAACAAGTCATTGGGCGAGCGTATTATTGCAGCGATTAAAGGTCTGTTTGGTCTATCCGATTCTGCCAAAGAGGACGATAAAAAGAGCACTCGCCGTGATGACAAGAAAGGCTCTGACCGCGATGGCAACCGTAACAACCGTCGTCGTAACAATAACCGTAACGATCGTCGCCGTGGTAACAATCGCCGTAACGATCGTCGTGAGCGTCGTGATGCAGACGAAGTCATTACGGTTGAGACGGAGAACAACCTGCCGACCATAGGCGATAACGATAAGAGTTCATCGAATGACGAGCAGCGCTCTGGCCGTTCACGTCGTCGCCGTCGCGGTGGTCGTGATCGTCGCTCTGAAAACGGCAATGAAGAGTTCAACTCTGGAAACAATAGCGAAACGGAACTACCACCTCGCAGTAAAAACCGTGGACGTCGTCGTCGCGCCAATGAAGAGCGCAGTGCTGAACGTAGCAATCCTATCCCAGAGGAGTTGCTCAATGCACCGCTAGAAGCCGTTTCAGAAGAAGTTGCTGCGGAAGCCTCAACTGAAGCTCCAAAAGCATCTGAAACAGCGACCACTACTGAAGCGCCAGCAGCTAACGAAGTGTCAGAAGCAACAGCAGAGCAAGCCGCGGCTACTGAAACAGAGAGCCAAGCTACTGAAGTGACTACCGAAGCTACTGCTGAAGAGTCTGCAGAAAATACACCGGTTGTTGAACAAGAGCCGGAAGTCGTTGCAGAAAAGTCAACTGAAAACACAGTAACTGAAGTTGAAGCTACGGCTGAAACAGTCACTGAGACACAGGTTGAGTTGGATCTGACTCCTGCTGTAGAGCCCTCAGCGAATGAAGAGCCCTCAGCGAATGAAGAACCTTCAGCTGATGAAGAGCCTTCAGCTAATGAAGAACCTTCAGCCAATGAAGAGCCTGCAGCAGAAGCAACTGAAGAACCTACTGCTACTGAAGAGACTGTTGAAGAAGCACCTGCTGAAGCAGAAGCGAGCGAAGAGGAAGCAAAACCTCGTCGTCGCCGTCGTGCTGCAAACGATCCTCGATTGAAGCGTCGTCAAGCAGAAGCCGCTGAATAACAGCACGCCTCCAATAAAAAAGCAGCCTATGGGCTGCTTTTTTTTGGTTTAATTTCTGATCACGCTAGGGATAGGCGATCGGCTCTTGCTCTAGGCGAACAGAGAAACGATCAAACACGCTCTGTTTAATATCATCGGCTAGCTCATCAATATCCTGACGCGACCCACCCGCATGATTCACGATCACGAGCGCCTGATCTTTATGAACACCGACTCGTTCACGATAGAGACCTTTCCATCCGCACTGATCGATCAACCAACCCGCAGCAAGCTTGACTCCAGAAGCATCTGGATAGTTAGGAATCTCTGGATAGATTTGACGTAAACCCTCAAAGCAGTCGTTTGAGACAACAGGATTCTTAAAGAAACTACCCGCATTAGGGAGCACTTCAGGATTCGGCAGTTTAGATTGGCGCACAGCGACCACTGCGTCAAAAATCGCTTGAGCGCTCAGCTCTTTAATCCCTTGCGTATCTAACCAACCCTGAAGTGCCGCATAGGAACATTTAGCTTCAAATTGTTTTGAGAGGCTGAATCGCACTGAAGTGATAATGAAACGGCCAGGGTTTCGCTTGAACAGCGAGTCACGGTAGGCGAACTGACAGTCCGCTTTCTGCATGACGTTAAAGGAGTTGGATAGCGTATCAAACACCTCTACCTGATCGATCAGATCCGCTACTTCAACACCATAGGCTCCGATATTTTGCACAGGGGATGCACCAACCGAACCTGGTATCAGTGCGAGATTCTCTAAACCATACCAGCCATTTTCAAGACAGTGAGTCACTAGGCCGTGCCAGCTCTCTCCTGCAGCCACTTTAATCAAAACCGACTCTTCTGAGTCTGATTGGATCTCAATACCTTTCGTTGCAATATGAACAACGCAACCTGGCACTTCATCTGCCAACACCAGGTTACTGCCACCGCCTATCCAAAGAGAAGGAAGATCCTGCTGAGCAATAAAATCGAGCAGTTCAGGAAGGTCATTTAAGTCAGATAACTCAGCAAAAAATTGAGCTTTAGCCGGCATCGCCAAAGTGTTGAACGCCGTTAAATCATGCCACGAGTGTATGGTGAGCATTAGGCGAGTCTCACCTCTAACTGCTTGATTAAGCCATCGGATGCCGCTTCAATCAGATCAACCACCTCATGAAAACCTGAGTCGCCCTCACCATAATAGGGATCTGGCACTTCTGCTCCGCTTTTCCCTGAAAAATCGAGAAACAGGCTCAGGTGGCCAGAGTAGTGATTCGGCGCAATGGCCTGCAAGTTATCCAGATTGGTCTCATCCATTGCAAGGATGTAGTCAAAGCGTTCAAAGTCAGCAGCAGTCGCTTGCCGTGCACGTAAAGGCGTTAGATCGTATCCACGCTCAGCCCCCACTCTGACCGAGCGAGGATCTGGCGGGTTACCCACATGCCATGCTGCGGTTCCAGCTGAATCGACTTCAACTCGATTGGCTAACCAAGGGTGATCATCCAATTTTTTACGAAAAATAGCATCGGCTGACGGTGAGCGGCAGATATTACCTAAACAGACAAACAACACTCTTATCATTGCACACGACACTCTTATTACTGCAACCGACCTACTGGCCTTCCATTATCCGTTTAAGCCTTTCAAGGTCTTCAGGGGTATCAACACCCGCTGGAGGAGCTTCGACGGCATTGGCTACATGAATCGAAACACCATTGAATAGAGCACGCAATTGCTCAAGGGATTCAGTCTTTTCAATAGGTGCAGGTGACCATTGAACATATGCATTAAGAAAGCCTACACGGTAGGCGTAGATACCAATATGACGGCGCCAAGCAAATAGAGAAGGCAGAGTCTCAGGCAGCTCATCATTGGTCATCATATCTCGCGGCCAAGCGATCGGAGCTCGCGAAAAATAGAGCGCCATGCCGCGAATATCCGTCACAACCTTGACCACATTTGGATTCAAAAGATCGGTTTTCGTCTCGATAGGCTCGGCTAATGTTGAGATGCCTGCATCTTGATGTGCCGCAAGGTTATCGGCGACTTGATCGATCAGCTTTGCTGGAATTAGAGGCTCATCACCCTGAACATTGACGACAATTTCATGATCCGCCAAACCAATCTTATTAACGACCTCTTGGAGTCTATCAGTGCCTGAAGGATGATCCGCAGAGGTCATACAGACCTCTGCACCAAAACCTTTGGCTACCGCCTCAATTCTTGGGTCATCGGTTGCGACAATGACACGACTAGCACCACTCTCAAGTGACCGTTCATAGACGTGTTGCACCATCGTTTTACCGGCCAGCTCAACCAAAGGTTTACCTGGGAAACGGGTAGATGCATAGCGCGCCGGAATAACAACAGTGAAACTCATCAAGCTTACTCCGGAAGGCGCTCTTCACTGGTTAAAGTGCGAGCTTCGCTCTCAAGCATCACAGGAATACCATCACGGATAGGATAGGCTAAACCACTGGTGCGACAGACTAGCTCATTACTCTCCTTATCCCACTCCAATGGGGCTTTGCTGACAGGGCAAACAAGGATATCGAGTAGTTTAGGATCCATTTTATTCTCCGTTAGGGTTAACAACACGTTTCAGTAATCGGGCCAAATGCTCCGCCTCTTTGGGTGCAAATTCCGCCTCTACTGAAAGCGCCCAACAATTATCTGGGGCGATAGAGTGACATTTTACTGCATCTTTATCGGTCATCACCAATGGCAATGAGCGGTATTGATCGAGCAGCTCTTTAATAATCGGTGCGTGATCCTTTAATGGGATGGTTTTCAGCTCTAAACCCAGCCCCATTAGGGTATCAAAAAACCGTGAAGGGTTACCGATACCGGCCAATGCATAGACTGTTTTGCTACCTAGCTCATCGAGCTGAAGCGCTTTTTGTTCACCCGATGCTAGGTGTCTAAACGCAGTAGGACGTAGACGATAGGAGAGCGCACCCGGATAGCTAAAGGAGCCCTCACCATTCAACACAACCAGATCAACTTCATTTAAGCGCGACAGCTCTTCTCTTAAAGGTCCTTCCGGCATCAACTGTTGGTTACCTAACCCTCGCACAGAGTCGATCACCGCAATTTCGAACTGACGCCCCATTTGATAATGCTGCAGACCATCATCACTGAAGATGATATCGACCGGGTGTTGGTCAATTAGATGCTGGCAGGCAGAGACTCGATTCGGATCAACAACGACTGGCACTCCTGTCTTTTCAAAGATCATCTGCGGTTCATCCCCAACCACCTCTGGCGAGGTCTGGTTAGAAACCTGCATAGGATAACTTGTTGCCTGACCACCGTATCCACGACTGACCACACCAGGGTTGAACCCCAAGGATTTAGCCAGGGTCACCAAATAGATTAAGAGGGGTGTTTTACCCGTACCACCGACACTGATATTACCGACCACGACAACCGGCACATCCATTGTGACCGCCTGTTCGGTCAGACGAGCACGGCGGCGTCTAGAGATGAAACCATATAGCAGTGATAAGGGACGCAGTAGAACTAGCCAGCCTGCTTTCTGATACCAAGCTTTCTCAATCAACTTAGTCGATCTCTCTGGTCGTAAGACTCAATTGAGAAAACCCCAAGTTTGCTGCTACATCCATGGTGGTAATGACCGCTTGGTGAGGAGTCGATGCATCGGCGGAAATCTTTAGAGGGGTTGTAAGATCACCACCACTCTCTTTTAAAAGTGCTGCCCTGAGGGTTTTAGACTGCGCATTGACCAATGCTTTATCGTTGATTGCGAAGCTACCATCAGCCTTGATAATAATTTCAAGCATATCGACCTGAGCCACCTGGTCTGTCGTTGCTTGAGGGAGATCCACTTTAAGCTGGGTCTCTTTAGTAAAGGTGGTCGACACCATAAAAAAGATCAGTAGCAGGAAGACCACATCAATCAATGGAGTTAGGTTGATGGATATCTCTTCCGATTGAGGTCTTGGAAAATTCACAGAGCGCCCTATTTCAGATCCACTTTGCGATCACCATGGATAATATCGACCAACTTGACCGACTCCTGCTCCATTGCCAACACCAGCGTCGATACACGACGTTGCAAGAAGCGGTGCGCTACCAACGCAGGGATGGCAACCGTCAAACCGGCTGCTGTTGTGATCAGGGCTTCAGAGATACCCCCGGCCAAAAGGTTGGCGTTACCCGTGCCGGAAATCATGATCTGGGAGAAGACTTTAATCATGCCGATCACAGTCCCTAACAGACCCAACAGAGGGGTAATGACTGCGACAGTCCCCAGAGCGTTCAAAAATCTCTCCATCTGATGGATGGCGTCACTGGCGGCATCGGTAATGGACTCTTTCATTACATCGCGACCTGAGCCTGCGTTACTCAATCCGGCGACAATCAGTGATCCTAATGCACTCGCCTCTCTTATCTCTTTAAGACGCTCGTTAGTCAGCTGCCCACCTTTATAGAGCCCCCAGACATCGGCTAGAAGACCCGGTGGCAAAATCCTATCAGCCCTCAGGGCCATTAAACGCTCAACCGTGATAGCAAGTGCAAGAATTGAACAGGCTAAAATCGGCAGCATCAACCAACCACCGGCGGAAATTAACTCTAACAACGAAAAACCTCAAAAAGACAGATTAACCAGCCAAGACGGCCGATAAAAAACCCATAGTATCGCAGCATTAATGAGTTCGCCAATAACGGGGATATAAGTTTGCAAAAGAGTCACTTAGACACTGATCTTGGGTCGCAGTTAACACTATTTCACCCTGCTCCGCTGTATCCAAAAGGGTGACACCTCGATCGGCCAAACGCTGTTTTACAGATTCATTGGGATGCCCAAAGCGATTGTGTTTACCTCGCGATGCGATCGCAGCCACCGGCAAAAGTTGATCAAGCCAGACACCTGAGGAAGAGCTATGGCTCCCGTGGTGGGATAAGACCAACCAAGTCACAGGGGTTAATCTCTTTTGATTCAACAGCTCGATTTCAGCACGACTGGACATATCTCCTGCGATCAATATTGAGCAACGACCATTTTCGACGTGCAGAACACAACTTTGATCATTATCGGATTGCTGGTTCTGTAGCGCGTAGAGCTGAAAACGGACCTCTCCTTTTTTCCAGTTTTGTGATGCACAGGCAGTGCCTCCCGTTAAAGAGGGCTGGCCAGAATAGAATCGCTTAACTAAAAACTGATCTAACGTTCTATCCAAGCCTCCACTGTGATCAACGTCTGAATGACTAACAACCAGATCTAACTCTCTATAGCCCAGTGCTCTGAGAGTTGGAAACAGAGTAGCTTGGGCTGCGATCCAACCGCTTCGACTTTTAGCCGCCAAATCATAGACCGTCACTCCCTCTCGAGTCTCAATCAAGATTGATAGACCCTGCCCCACATCCAGAAGACGAACGACATACTCACTTGCATCGGGCCGATTCTGTTTGGGTATGAGCAACGGCAGTAGAAGCAGTAGACTCATCACTTTGAGGCGTCCAGGTAGAAACAGCAACACCAGAGCGGCCAAGCCCACAAAGAGCCCAAACATCGCGGGAGTTTGCCACTGAGCATGCAGACCGATCACTGAGTGAAAATAGAGTCCATGCCAAAACCCTGAAGCCCAAATTTCATAGAACGCTAAGATCGGCTCAAATACTCCAACCAGTGCTAGCGTTAGGGGTAACAGCGCAACAAAGAGTGAGACATAGGGAATCGCCCAAAGGTTGGACAGTGCACCGCCTAAATTAAACTGCCCTAATCCAAAAAGTAATATAGGCAACATTGAGAGGGTTAAAAAGAGCTGTACTGCGAAGATCTTTATCAGCCTTGAGTAGCCATTGCGCCAATTAGAGAACTGAATCAACAACCCTACCAGACTGAACGAAAGCCAAAAGCCGATCTCTAAAATCGATAGAGGCTCATAAACCAGAACCAAAAAGAGTGCGATTTTAAGCCGTTTCATGGGGTCTATTCGCCGTGCGAACAACTGTGGTAGCAACAAGCAGATCGCCATGATCCAAGCTCTCTGAAGCGGCACACCAAAGCCTCCGAACCAGAGATAAAAAGAGGCTAAACTGATCGCACATAAAACGGGAAGGGTTTGTATTATCGAGGTAGGCCTAACACCCAGGTACTGGATCGACACCACAACCAACCTACCCAATAGAAGGCCGGCTAGACACATCACCCCTAGATGTAATCCGCTAACAACCGCTAAATGGACGGTTCCACTGACCCTAAGAAGCTCCCACTGACTGTCATCTAGATCCCCCCTGTAACCCAAAACAAGGGCGGACATCAGAGCGGATGCCGACTGGCTCATATTATGATTCAGCCAATCATGTACCCGTTGCCGAATGGAACTGTGCTGCTCATGTTTTATCAGCTGTTTGACATACCCTGACCCACCAATCCCCTGCGCAAACTCTTTTCTGCGTCGATCCGGACTAAACTCATTTTGGTAGGCATTCAGTGGACCCACCTTGGCCAGCACTTTAATGCGATCGCCAGCCGCTATTCTCACCTCAGAGTCGTATAGCCCCAGTCGCACACGCTCGATTCCCATCAACTGAACAGGCGCACTCTCTATATCCAACATCAGTGATTGAAAGCCCTCAGGAGCCTGAGGCTGCAAGTTGATGACCTGTCCTTCAATCTCAAACTCATCTGGCACAACGCTTATTGGTAAGGTTTTAGAGAGCCCATCAACTGCGTGCCACTGGGCCACCATAAAACCGAATAGAGCAAACAGCAGATGAGATCTAAGTGTAGGAGAGCTCCACCAAAGGCCAAGCGTTCCTAGGGTTAAGATAATAAGAAAATAGGATCCCCAACTGACAGATGGGAGGTAGGCGTGCCCAAGCACTGCTAAAAGAAAACTGATCATCCTTGATCCAAGCCAAATTATTTATTCAATCTAGCAGAAGTTTCAGTAATAGCAGGTTGGTTTATTAATAATCGAAGGGCATAATCTGACTTCCAAATAATTTGATAGGTCGTTCAGGGATGCCACGTAAGCTTTTAAAGCGTTACATGCCGAAACAGGATGCTTTAAAAAGTCATAAGCATCTTAAATGGCTTGGTGAACATCTTCACAACCCAGACCTATTCCATTTGACTCGAAAGTCCGCCGCCAAAGCGTTTTTGGTGGGTATTTTCTGTGCTTTTCTTCCCATTCCTGGTCAGATGCTTGTGGCCGCTTTTTTGGCACTCTGGATTGGCTCAAACCTACCCATTTCGATCGGGCTAGTTTGGTTAACCAACCCTATCACCATGCCACCTATTTTTTATACGACCTATAAAATTGGGGCGTGGATTTTAGGAACGCCGCCGGTCAAAATCAGCTGGGAGTTACACACCATCCATTCAGAGCTGGCAACGATCTGGTGGCCCCTACTGACGGGCTCTCTTATCTGTGGAGTGCTATTTTCTGGGATCAGTTATCTAACCATCAACCGCTTGTGGGTTTGGCAAGTGCGACGCCGTTGGCAGAAACGTTTACTAAAGGCTCGTGCTAGCAAAGACTAGTTCACCTCAACTAAACGCCCCTCTTTCAACTCAAGAACACGATCCATCCGTTTTGCCAACGCATGATCATGAGTGACGACAATCTGTGCCACGCCCTGCTCCTGATTGAGTTTCAGTAGATACTGCTCAACATCTTCGGCGGTATGAGGATCAAGATTACCGGTCGGTTCATCCATCAAAACACAGGCGGGCGTGTTTGCCAGAGCACGGGCAATCGCAACACGTTGACGCTCTCCCCCACTCAACTTAGCGGGTTTATGTTGTGCACGTGATGAGAGACCTACCTGATCAAGAAGATAAGCAGCACGCTGCTGAGCGGCGTCAACAGACGCACCGCCCAGGAGTTGAGGTATGGCGATATTCTCTAACGCAGAGAACTCAGGCAGCAGGTGGTGAAACTGAAACACAAAACCGAGTTGCGAGTTCCGCAGTTCAGCGCGGCGATTCTCGGAAAGCAGACTGATCGATTCACCTGCGATAACCACCTCACCAGCGGTAGGTGTATCCAGCCCTGCCAATAGGTTGAGTAGCGTACTCTTACCACTACCTGAGGAGCCGATGATGGCCACACGCTCTCCGGCAGCCACAGATAGATTCAGATCATTAATGATGATCAACTGACGCTCAGCTTCATCAAAAGAGCGGCATAGTTGGTTTGCAACCAAGACATTACTCATAACGAAGCGCCTCCGCAGGTTCGACCTTAGCCGCTCGCCAAGCAGGATAGAGCGTAGCTAGGAAGCTCATCGTGAGAGTCACGCCAATCACCAGCGACACATCTCCTAATTGAAGCTCAGAGGGTAGATAACTGATGAAGTAGACCTCCGAAGAGAGGAATTGAATGCCTAACACCGACTCTATCCAAGCCACCAGATCAGAGACCGTCAGCGCTAACGTAATGCCTAAAATAGCCCCAAGCAGAGTCCCTAGTAGTCCTATAAGGGAACCTTGAATCATAAAGATCCTCAATATCACCCCTGGCTTCGCGCCTAGAGTGCGCAATATTGCGATGTCGGAGCGCTTATCGGTGACGACCATGACCAGCGTTGAGACGATGTTAAAGCCAGCAACAAAGACGATCAGGAACAGCAGCAGTCCGATCATTCGTTTCTCTAACTGAATTGCTTGAAATAGATTGCCATGGGTTCGAGTCCAGTCAGAGGTAAAGACAGGATGATTCAACTCTCTAGCCAGTTCATAGACTCGTGTAGGCGCACTGAACAGGTCATTGAATTTAATCCTAAGCCCTTCAACGGCGTCACCCTTAATTCGTTTCAAACGGGCTGCATCCTGTAGATGAACATAGGCTAAATTGGCATCCAACTCAGCACCGACTGAGAAAATACCGGACACAGTAAAACGCTTTAGGCGGGGAATCACACCGGCCACACTCACGGACGCTTCAGGCAACACCAGGTTGACCTTATCCCCCATCGATACGCCCAAAAACTTAGCCAGAAGCTCACCTAAGACAATCTGATACTCTCCTGCATGCAGGGAGTTTAGATCACCTAAGGTCATCTGACCGGCGGCTATCGAAACACTCTCTTCCAGCTTTGGATCAATACCTGATACCAATACAGGCTGAACACGACCGGAAGCGGTCAGCATCCCTTGAGCCTGAACAAAGGGTGCCACCCCTTCGACGTCAGGCGCAGTCAGAAGCGTTTCACGTAGTGGTTGCCAATTATCTAACGGAGCGTTGTATCCATTGATGGTAGCCTGTGGAACCATACCAAGTATCCGCTCTTTCAGCTCACGATCAAAACCGTTCATGACACTCAGTACTAGAATCAATGCAGCCACACCGAGCATCAGTCCGAGCGTCGAAACTAAGCTGATAAAGGATATGAAGTGGTTTGAGCGGTTTGCTCGGGTGTAGCGCCAGCCAACAAAAAGAGAAAAGGGATTGAACATCGACTGGCGATTTCCTAGATAATGAATTGAAGCATAAGTTAACAATTCTGACCGCTTGAGTGAACCTAATTCAGGGAGTATTTCGCGATTAACATTTAAAATCGCCGATGAAACCTCTATTCTCAGCACAGCGTATCTTTGGGGTTCTGAAAAACATGCTCGACAATAAAAAACTTCACCACATTGGAATAGCCGTTGGCTTGATTGGCTTGGGCTGCTGGTATCTAGTTGCAGAGCGACTCTCATTATTCAGCCTGATTACGGAACAGTTCCCAGAATCTCACAAAGGCGCAGGTTTAATGGTCGCAATTATGGTAGTGATGACACCTGGCTTCTTCATATGGAAACACTACAACCGTTGGTTAGAGAAGGTACTAGCCATCAAGGGGAGGTACTATGAAGATAGCTACTATCAGAATGACTCAGAAACCAAACAGAAGTAATTAACCAAGCGAATTAGCTTCTCGCTATACTCTCCTTGGTAGGCTTAAACACTGACTCTGTAATAAATTTTCTCATTAAATGAGCGGCTGAAATCGGCACATAGCAGTCGTTTACAGCTGCGAATTAAATCAGAATCTAGCCAATTAAAACATTGGCAAGCCCCGAATCGCCTTAGATGCTTGAAAGTTGATCAAGTAACACCTTATATGATTCGTTTTCAGTTTTCTGAGTAGCAGTATCTTTCTGCATTACTTCTATAAATTTTAAATACGATTCATAGGTTTCAAATCTTTCGAAAAATGTCTGTATCAGTTCAAAGCAGTCATTTTCAATTTCATAAATATCGGAGAGCCATTTGAATAGTTTCGCCAGTTTCTGATCTTCTATCTCTTTGTACCGCCTGAAAATATTTTCATCTAGTCCTCGTTCCATCACGGCTTCCAGATAATCTTTTCTCAGGAGGCTATAATCATAAAACCTGATAGGCATTTCGTCGATCAACCCTCTATAAAGCCTGTCGGTCAGAAGATATTCAAAGGTTTTCCTTTTAGGATTAACCAGATACTCAACATGTGATGCTCCATAATTCTCGTATCGATCAAATACATAGCTGATCTCATCAGCAGCCGAATTGAACGCTACAGGCTTACACCACTGATCATCAGTAGAAAGATTTTCCCAGTCGGCAAAACTTATCAGCATTGATTTACCTTCTGTAATAGTAGAATTGATCTCCGACATTCTTTTCCCTCTGAGGAATACATCCGCATAGTAAAATAAAGATATTAAAGGTTTTTTCTAGTAACTGTATTATTTGCTGCGCACTTATATACGAAGTACGTCAGGTGCAACCCATTTGAATTGTCAGTGGCAGCTTTGGGTCGTGTTTGACCGCTAAGCGGGGCTACGTCTAACGGCACAAAGCTGCCGTCTCTGCTAATACCTCGAAGGGGCTCGCTTCAAGCCAAAACCTATAAATATTTCACCTGCCAGACGCTCAAGGCGGGATATTATCCTCGGACTGTTCATCCATTTGCTTAGTCTGCCAGGTGCCAAAAGAGGACATAAATAATCATATGCTTTATAGGTATATAGTAAACGGCAAATCAAACCGTCTTAGAATTGAAATGTTAGATGTACATGTGCTCACAGTCTCTCCAAAAGAACAAGAGTGCACATTATTAAAGGGTTAGTTTACTCTATCGCAATATATATACATTGGAGCAAACCTTGAAAAACTGGTTGTTTTTATCCGCTGCAATTATTTGTGAAGTAATTGCAACATCTAGTCTGAAGTCGAGTGAAGGTTTTACTAAAATCGCCCCATCTATGCTTGTTATTATTGGTTATGGCGCAGCTTTCTATTTACTTTCACTTACTCTGAAATCAATCCCTGTTGGTATTGCATATGCAATTTGGTCAGGGCTTGGCATAGTTTTAGTTACTCTAGTCGCATGGTTTATGCACGGTCAAAAACTTGACCTTTGGGGATATGTTGGGATGGGGTTAATCGTTAGTGGCGTTGTTGTTCTCAACTTGCTTTCAAAAACTAGCGCACATTAATCCAGTGCATCTAATAAGTTACTCAAGTGTACTGCGTCTGCTATACCTGGCTAAGAGGGGCAGTTATAGCTACTTTTCAGGCCACCTAGCAAGGCGTTAATGTCAGCTTTGGGTCGTGAGCCGACGTCAGACATGAACCGAAACCAGCCAAAAAAGCATTACCACTTACGGAACACGAAGCTCCAGCTTTCCGTCGCTTTGAACAAGGTCCAGGTGTTTCAGAAAACTCATTCCTAGCAGAACCATCTGACTGTCTAGCTCAGGTACAATCATTGCCGGTACGTTACCCATGGAGAGCCCACCCAAGCTAACCTCCTCTAACTGAGTTAAATCAACGGGTACTCGTCCATTAGCGGTTATCGCAAAGCTTTTGCCCTGACGGGGTAACGAGAGCTCATTGGCCAGGGCATCAGAAAGTGACACATAGGTTGCACCGGTATCAACCACAAAAGAGACGGGGTAACCATTGATGGTGCCTGGTGCTCGATACTGCCCTTTTCGATCGGCAATAAGGCGAACTTGATCGGTGCCGTTCGCCAAAGATAGTTGTGAGTTGGGATAGTCGCGCTGCTCAAGATAGGCGTTAAAGCCATAGGTAAGCATCACTAGAATAAGAATCCAGGTCATATGCGCAGAAAAACGGGCCATTTTTAGCTGTGTACTCGGAACCTTATTCACACAAAACCTCTCTAGAAAAGCGCTCTCTGTTTATCTATCAGATCATTAAAGCTGGCACCAAGAAAGGGTAATACTGTATCAGCGACCGGCTCTAACTGTTTAGAGACATAGTGTTGATAATCAATGATTGAACTACGACAGATGACCGGTTCTGGACCGTTAATCGTCATGACGTACTCGATAGGGTCGCCTCGCCCTAGACGCAGGTTTAACCCCTGCTTCTCTAGGTATGATTGCATTTTTTTAGCCGCTTTCACATGCGGTGGATTACTGGCCTGATAGGCATCCAGAGGTCGTCTTAGTCGTCGACGATAGGTCAATAGATGATCCGAGTTACCGCTGAGCAGTTGCTCAGTGGTCTCAACGACTAGATCGCGCCAAGACTCGTCATTGAATATTCTGGACAACAACTCTGTCTGGAACCTTTTCGCCAAGGGTGTCCAATCTGACCGAACCGTCTCCAACCCTTTAAAGACCAATTGATCTTCACTACCCGATCTCTTTAGACCCGCATAGCGCTTCTTAGTGCCCTTTTCAGAGTGACGCATGGTTGGCATCAAAAAGCGTTTGAAATGACTCTCGTATTGCAGTTCAAGTGCACTCTCTACACCGTATTGCTGTTTAAGGTGATCTCGTAACCATTGGTTGGCTTGATCTGCCAATTCAGCACCGTACTGCGCCATATCACTCTGTTGGCAATCATCGCCCAACCAGACAAAGACTGAATCGGTATCACCATAAATCACCTGATGACCCTGTTCAGATTCAAACCATTGTGCGGTTTTTTGCAGGAGCTCATGGCCCCTCAATGTAATTGCTCCCGATAGGTTCTGATCATAGAAGCGACAGACATTGGACCCTAATACCCCGTAGCAGGCATTCATCTGTATTTTGATCGCTTGTGACAACGCAGAGTTACCTTGCGCCTTAGCTCGATCTCGGGCTAACCAAAGCTCTTTGATGATCGCGGGAAGAATCGCCACATCAGAATTGAACTGCGCACCAAAAAAGCCCGGTACTAATGACGCCTCTGAGGCCTCACCCGCCAGAGCGAGTGCTAAAGGGTCCACTGAGAAGGTACGAATGATACTGGGATAGAGGCTCTTAAAATCGAACACTAACACATCACGATAGAGACCGGGTTTAGACTCCATGACAAACCCACCAGGCACAGAGAGGTCACTGCGACCAGAGGCATAAGGAGGTGCAACATAGCCTGCGCGATGCAGCTTAGGCAGATAGAGATTATCGAATGCCGCTTGGGAACCACCCACTTTGTCCAAGGCCAAACCTGTAAGACGAGTGCGTTCGATCAAATACTCAAGCAACTCAGCTTTTTTGAAGATCTCTAACACCAATCGACAATCTTCAATGTTATAGGTTGCTAATGCTTGTTTATCCTCTCTAAAGAGCTGCTGAATCTTCTCGCCACGATCATAGGGGTTATCAATCGCTTTACCACGCCCCAAGAGTGACTGAGCGACACTCTCCAGGCTGAAACTATCAAATTGCCAGGTGGCCCCTTTTAAAGTCTCAATGCCGTCGATGGCAACACGACCAGCAATACGACTGAACCAACGACCATTTTGACCAACATCGACCTGCATTTCACTGCTATCGCGTCCAAGCTTGAGCCCTACACGATTGGCCTTAGCTCGCCGAGCGAGCACGCGCAAATCAAAGCCAATCAAATTCCAGCCGACGATCAAATCAGGATCCCACTCTGCCACTATCTCGACAAAACGCTGAAGCAGAGCTCGCTCATCCGAGCAGCCTTCACACCAGGTCAGATCGGGCGCCTCACCATTAAACAGCACGAGACTCTGATCGCCCTGCTGCAAGCCAATCGAGAGCAACTGATTAGCATTTAACGTGGTTTCAATATCTAATGAGAGAAGCTTTAAATCAGGTGTAAAGTCACAGGGGCGCAACTCTAGCCCTTTAACACTTTCTACCTGAACAGCCCCGGTGCGAATAAACCGTTCCATCAAATAGCGATCAACCGGCCTGATATCCTCTTCCATGAGAGCAATCTGCACCGCCTCGAGTCGCTTTAACACTTCCCAGTAAACTTTTAGGCTTTGGCAGTAGAGACCCATGACAGGTTTTAAGGAGAGGGATTTCAGTTCTAAATGACGCAGCGTCCAACCCGATATATCTTTCAGACAGGACTCAATAGCAGCTTGATCAGTGGCAAACACAAAACAGACCGCCTCTGCATTCGAGACAGTAACCGCATGAGCACCCTCCACCCCAGTCAACCAGAAGGTGTATTCAATGCCCTGCGGGCCATCGCGCTGGGTTCGGGTGAGAGGGAAGCCAGTGGTTGGCATAACCGCGCTAGACACCGAAAGGGGTGACTACCTCCAGTTCAGGGAAGTGAGTCAATAGGTCAGTTAAAGACTCTTTCTGGAAAAGAAGCTTCAAGTTAGGGCCTGCATCCATGGTGAAATAGACCTCCAACCCCTGCTCACGAAGGTGCCATACCTTGTGCATCGCCTCTAACGACTCTGGCTGCCAATAGACTAGCGGAGGCCAGCTCGAAGCAAAGGTGGCATGCATCGACATGGCGTTATGCTCCGCAGTAGAACCCAACAGGGTAAAGTCCTTATCTGAGATCGCCTGATGCAGTTTCGACAGATCGGCATTCGCTTGTGCAGGCCAACTGTTATAAAGGTGAGAGGTCTCTTTGGTGCGCTGCATCCCAGATCGGCTATCAACGGACTTCTCGCCGATATCCACTTTGACCAGACCGATTCGAAGATCATCCCAGGTCGCATCAATTGGATGAGCATGACTGTCCAAACCATCTTCGCGATGCCCCATATGCCACTCTACAAATCCATTAAAGATGGATCGACAGGCACTGCCACTTCCCATACGAGCAATCATTGATAGCGCTTCATTGGAAAGCTGCAGTGATAGTGCATCGTTCAGCGCCAACGTCAGTGCAGCAAAGCCGGAGGCTGAGGAAGCAAGACCTGCTGCAGTAGGAATGTTATTTCGAGTCTCCACTCTGAAAGCGAGGGACTTGCTACCACGAAAGAGATCGATGAACTGACTAACGCGACCTGCAAACTGTGAATCCTGGTGCATCTGTTGGCCGTTTAACCAAACCTCATCAATCGGCTGATCAATTGGCGTCACTCGAGTTCTAGAACCCAAATCATTCAATGAGACAGAGAGGGATGGGTTGATCGGCAAATTAAGCTCAGCATCACGCTTGCCCCAGTACTTACACAGAGCGATGTTACTCGGAGCAAAGTGTTCCGATGATGCAGAAACAGCCCCCAACTCGGGTAGCACTTTAGTCAGCACTTCTTGCTTAGTAATCACATTGACTCCTGTTTCAGACCTTCACTGTGTATCGAGACGGGCAGATGTTGATAAGGGATCTCTGAAGGATTGGTCAAACCTAACGAGATAACAGAGTCACCCAAACCAGACCCTGAAATCTTAGCACCCAGAACACCAGACTGCTGACGCATTCTAAATTGCAGGTCTGCCAAATTAGTATCACACACGCCTAGCGCATCAATTAGGCCTGAGTATTGATCCATCAATTGCCCTACTCGGATCCACTCTTGTGACTCTATCGCCTCTTCTGCTGCGCGAGTCACCTGCCCCATCAATTGATAGATCGAGGCGTATATAGCGGGATCGGCCTCAGCTCGCTGATTAACCAAGGCAATCACATCAGGCGTTTTCATCTTGTAACCGACATAAAAGAGATCAATGTCAGGAGTGCCTTTCAGTGGACGAACCTTGGCACCGTTCATTTCATAGGCGATCAAACCACCCCATATTGAAGCGGCCAAATCAGTGCCGGAACCACGACCAAATTGAACCCTGTGAACAGCCTCTAGAGCCAGCTTGAATACCTGATCATTGGTAACCGGCTCACCACAGAAGTTTAACAGACAAGCAAGGGTTGAAGCCGTGACTGCGGCAGATGAACCCAAACCAACTTGGTCAGAAAACTGGCTGGAGACTTTTAAATCAAACCCCTGTTTTAACTTCGACTGACACAGCTGAATTGCAGCGACCATAAAGCTAAACGTTGAATCGTCTGTTAACTCACTCAAAGCGCTCTGATAACGACCCAGTTCCGACTCGATAGTGACGACCTCATCCACTCGCGGGATCAAAGAGACAGACAGCCTGTTACCAACGGCCAGTGCAATAGCAGGTTGGCCATGCAAGATGGCATGCTCGCCCATTAACATCAGGTTACCGGGTGCCGAATAACAGATCATACATCGTCTCCGAGAGTGACACCCAAACCATCCGACTCAACTCGCCCCCAGCGCATCAAAGCCGGTAACTTCAAAGCATCCGGTGTTTGATTGGGCAGATACGCCAGCACAAGCCCACCGGTATCACCCGACACCGCACCAGCACCTGCGATTTTAGCCGCACCGCCTAACCTCTCGATCTGCTCAATCAATGCGGTGACTCGGGCGGGCACCACCCCGATACGGTTTAATAGGCGGTGGTTATCTTGAATCGCAGAGAAGAGCTGATCGAGATCGGTTTGAGCCGTTTCGATGCGGTTCGTCACCGCAGCAAACTCGCTCCATATATCCGACTGCTCAAACTGGGCGCGGACACGCTCGACACAGACACCGGTACTTGTAGCGGGAGTTCCAGTGAATATCCAATACCAATCCTGATTAAATATTTCCGGTAATTCCCCTAATCGACTCGCTTGATCTTGCTCGACTTTGACCAAACCACCCATAGTAACTGTAGCCGCATCAATCAAACTGCCACGACCGTGTTGTAACCGTTCACAGTGTCGCACTTGCTCAATCAAGGTTGGCAAATCTTCGTGTTTGGAGAAGAGTTTCAAAAGCGCCGCAAGCAGAGCGGCAGATGAGCCCATGCCCGCACCAACAGGAATATCCGATTGAATATCAAATTTGCCGCGTGGAATGCGTTCAAGGTTACCTAGTATGCGAGCCACATCAACGGTGTAGAAAATCAACTCTGCCGGTCGAGAGAAGATCTCGCTGATGGAGCGCTCACCTCGAAGGTAGCCATCAAACGCTGCGTCCAATTTGTGACGAAGAGTGGACAACTTCTCCAGCGCCATCTCATGTGCTCTGTCTGGAGCAAACCAGCTAAGACGCGGCAGTAGATCGGGAGTGAAGTTAACGGTTAAACGCTGTTTTACCGAGAATGCGAGAGCTGGGGCACCGTACACAACAGAGTGCTCACCACTTAAAATGATCTTTCCGGGAGCACTCGCAACCGACATGACTAGCGTTCTACGTACTCACGTTTGTGATCGCTAATCGCCGCCAAACGGAAGCGACCCTGTGTATCGGGCTCAATCACATGTTGCCCACCATCACGTGGATCTGGGTAACGGTAAAGGGTGAGATACTCTTCGTAGCTCAACTCAGTCCGATCCTTTAACAGTTCAGCGTGGCGGCCTGTATTCAACGCCGATTGGTAGCCAGACACCACCTTAGCGGTAAAGAACTCACTGACTGAACCCGATCCATAACTGAACAGCCCGATGCGTTTATCGGTTAAATCTTCGTTGAGTTGCTCAAGAAGGGAGCAGAGCCCAATATACATTGACGCTGTGTAACAGTTACCGATCAAACGGTTGTAGATGAGTGTTGGTTCAATCTGAGCAGCAAGCTCTTCCGGAGTTTGACCCGTCTTATTGACACGAGCTAACTGTGAGTGAGCTTTCTGTGCCATCTTGCCGAACGGCAGGTGGTAACAGAAATAGTCGATATCACCGTAGCGAACTGAACTCTCTTCACAGAAGTTTTCCCAGCTACGTTTTAACGATGTTAGGTAAATTTTGGTCGAGTATTTGCCATCAACCAGCGCCGTTGTTCGGTAGTTGGGACGCCAAAAATCCATCACATCTTCAGTATGAGTACCCGATTCTGGTTCAATCTCTAGAACTCTTGGATTTGCTTTAATCAGCATTGCAACCGCACCACAACCCTGGGTGGCTTCACCTGGAGAGTCCAGATCGTAACGGGCCACATCGGAGGCGATCACAAGCACCTGTTTACTTGGGTTACGAGCAACCAGTGCACTGGCCATTTGAACGGCCGCTGTTGCACTGTAACAAGCGTGTTTGAGCTCAACGACGCGGCAACGACTGTTCAATCCCAACAGACGATGTACATAGACTCCCGCCGCTTTGGATTGATCAATACCGGTTTCAGTCGCAAACAGAATCGTTGAGATAGCATCGGTTCCAATGCGCTCAACAATGGGAAGTGCAGCGTTCGCAGCAAGCGTGACGATATCCTCATCATGCGCCGCCATCGCCATCTTCTCTTGACCAATACCATCGTAATACTTGTTAGGATCAGTGCCTTGACGTTCAGCCAGCGTGCGCAAATCGAGGTAGTAGCTCGATGTATAAAAGCTGATTTCGTCGATACCTACGGACATACTTTGATCAAATCCTTAAAACTGTTCGATGATAAGCGCTCGCTGACCCTTAAGCGCTGTCGTACTGGGCACACCTAAAAGAAACAGTGCCGTTACATATTCACGTTTGATACGTTCAATTACGTCGACAACCGCTTCAGCGGATTGCATTGCCGGTTGCAGTAGAGGCGCTGCAAATCCCCCCAGCGAGGCGCCGAGTATAACAGACTTAGCTAGATCAATCCCATTGCGTAGACCACCACTGGCAATCAACGTACTCTTATCCTGCCAAGGCTGACATTGATCTAACGCCACTGGAGTTGGTAATCCCCAATCTTGAAATAACAGCCCAAGATCATCCTGATCACGACGATGATGTTCGATTCGACTCCAAGAGGTTCCACCACTGCCTGCCACATCGAAATAGCGAACACCTGCTCGGTAACCAAGCTCCACATCGGCGGCCGACAGGCCAGAACCCACCTCTTTCAACCAGACTGGAACGGACAAACCCTCGACAACCTGTTGGATCTGATCCGTCAGATTCGCGAAATTACGATCACCCTCTGGCTGAATAGCCTCCTGCAAAGGGTTCAAGTGAAGGTAGAGAGCATCAGCCTTAAGCAGGTCAACCGCAGCCTGACACTGCTCCAGTGAAAAACCATAGTTGAGCTGCACAGCACCAACATTGCCAATCAATAACGCATTGGGAGCAACCGATCGAAGATCAAAACTACTCTTAGCCGACTCATCACTGAACATCACTCGCTGCGAACCCACCGCCATCGCCACACCACAACGCTCGGCTGCTTCTGCAAGATTACGGTTAATGGTTCGGATCAACTCATGATCACCACCCGTCATCGATGAAATAAGCATCGGGAAGCTTAGCGATTTACCCAACAATTCAATGGACGGATCGATCTTTTCGAAATCGAGCTCTGGCAACGCCCTGTGCGTTAACTTGATACGATCGAAGTAGCGCGCATCACGATCGGTCTCTGCATCCTGCAGAATCGCATTGATGTGCTCAATTTTTCGATCGTTGGTCAGCTGACTCATTTGCGTTCCATTTGCAGGTGCGACTGCATCAGCTCACCTGGGTTAGTCTGCGCAGCAATCAGCGACAGCTCACCACACAGAACCGTAGCACCACAGATAGCCGCCAATCGACGTGCATTAGCACCCGGCTCACGATCATCTCGACAGCCAAGGCGTTCTAGGTTCTCTTCTACAAAGTCGATCCCTTTGCCGTTACCGACACTGCCGACGATTAGGTTGGGTAGCGTACAGCTGAAGTATAAATCGCCGTTGCGAACCTCAGCGTGAACCACACCTTGTGATCCCTCAATGATGTTGGCCGCATCCTGACCTGTCGCCAAGTAAAAGGCGAGCAGCATATTAGCGTAGTGCGCATTAGCACTGCGTAAACCGCCGGCAATCATTGTTCCGATCAGGTTTTTCTTGATGTTCAGATCAACAATTTTCTCTGGCGTAGAGTGAAGGCGGCGCTCAACGATATCCCGTGGAATCAGGATTTCACAAACCACATACTTACCACGACCAAGAATGCCATTAACGGCGGTCGCCTTTTTATCGGAGCAATAGTTACCGGATATAGAGCTGTACTGAAGGTGTGGATACTCTGTCAAAATCCAAGGGATCAGATGATCAGCAGCATTGGTCACCATATTGTGACCAGAAGCATCGCCCGTCGTAAACTCTAGGCGTAGGTAGATAAGGTTACCAACCACCTGAGAATTCAGATCAATTAACTTGGCGAAACGACTCGATTTTGCCACTACCTCATTGAGGTCATCCATTCGAGCTTTTAGAGACTGGATCGCTTGGTGCGCTGCATAGGCATCTTCCGCTTCAAGCAAAATCGAGCGGGTCATACGCTCATCAATCACACTGACTTTAATCCCCTCTTCACAGAGAGTAGAGATGCGTGCACCACGACCAACGGATGGCCACAGAGGGGTTTCGTAAGTGGCTAGAGGAACACTCAACTTCTCTTCAATCAGATGACCTGACAGTTTCATCGGACCGACCCAGCGCATTGGGATCGGAGCTTGAAGAATTTTGTGTGTTTTCATCCGCTGAAAATCCAATAAAAAAGGGTTGTAGCAACAACCCTTTAGGTTCAAAAACTAACTAAGAGCAATTTTATCGATCACATCTACCTGATGCAATTGATTGAACTCATAACAGAGCAACTGAGATCACTGAAAAAACAAAAAACCCGAGTCATCTTAACGATGATTCGGGCTTCGATTTAGCAAACTAGACTAGTTGACGATTAGTCGAACTTACGACCTTTGCTAGCAGCGATACGCATACGAAGTGCATTCAACTTAATGAAGCCAGCTGCGTCTTTCTGATCGTAAGAGCCTGCGTCATCTTCAAAGGTTGCAATGCTCTCGTCGAACAGACTCTCTTCAGAGCGACGACCAACAACCGTCACGTTACCTTTGTACAGCTTCACACGAACTTCACCGTTCACGTACTTCTGACTCTCGTCGATCATCGTTTGAAGCATCTTACGCTCTTCTGACCACCAGAAGCCGTTGTAGATGACTTTAGCGTAACGTGGCATCAACTCATCTTTTAGGTGAGCCGTTTCACGATCTAGAGTAATCGATTCAATCGCACGGTGTGCAGGCAGCATGATGGTTCCACCCGGTGTTTCGTAACAGCCACGTGACTTCATACCAACGAAACGGTTCTCTACGATATCAAGACGACCGATACCGTTTTCACCACCCACCTTGTTAAGGTAAGTCAATACGGTAGCTGGAGACATCTCTTCACCGTTGATCGCAACGATGTCACCCTGACGGTAGGTCAATTCAAGGTAAGTTGGCTGATCTGGAGCCTCCTCTGGAGAGACAGACCAACGCCACATATCGGCTTCAGCTTCTGCCCAAGGATCTTCAAGAATGCCGCCTTCGTATGAGATGTGAAGCAGGTTCGCATCCATAGAGTAAGGTGATTTTTTCTTTTTGTTAGAGAAATCGACTGGGATGTTGTGAGTTTCACAGTAAGCCATCAACTTCTCACGCGAGTTAAGATCCCACTCACGCCAAGGTGCAATGACGTGCACGCCCGGTTTCAGTGCGTAGGCACCCAATTCGAAACGTACCTGATCGTTACCTTTACCGGTCGCACCGTGTGAAATCGCATCAGCACCAGTCTCGTTAGCGATCTCAACCAGACGCTTAGCGATGAGTGGACGAGCGATTGAAGTACCCAGTAGGTATTCACCTTCGTAAATAGTGTTCGCACGGAACATTGGGAATACGTAGTCACGAACAAACTCTTCACGAAGATCTTCGATGTAGATCTCCTTGACGCCCAAGGCTTCAGCTTTAGCTCGCGCTGGCTCAACCTCTTCACCCTGACCGATGTCAGCAGTAAAGGTTACAACTTCGGCATTGTACTCATCTTGTAACCAACGAACGATTACAGAGGTATCCAAACCACCAGAATAAGCTAAAACGACTTTTTTAATGTCGGACATTGACGACTCCAACTACATGCTCACCCGATCTGGGTAGAGGTTAATACGGCGCACTGAACTCATGAATCAGACAGCGCTAAAATTTATGGGGGGAAATTATAGCGAACATTTAAATAAATATCAGTAGATCTGAGTTTTAACTCTGCCCTTATCCTTTGGATTTGTTAAACTCCATAAAACCCCATCGAAGAGTAAGGATCTACTGTGCCAAATTCGAAACAGCGTCACCCAATGGCAGACCGTTTCCGTGGTTATCTTCCCGTTGTTGTTGATGTCGAAACGGCTGGATTCAATGCTCAAACCGATGCTCTCTTAGAGATTGCAGCGGTCACTCTGACCATGGATGAAGAGGGCTACCTGATCGTAGATCAGTCAATTGAGGCGCACGTAGAGCCTTTCGAAGGGGCAAACCTAGAACAATCGGCGTTGGATTTCACCGGCATCGACCCTTGGTCGCCGGATCGTGAGGCCGAGCCAGAACTCATGGCGATGGAGAAGATCTTCAAGCCTATCCGCAAAGCGGTTAAAGCGCATGACTGCAAACGAGCCATTTTGGTTGGACATAACGCCCACTTTGATCATAGCTTTGTATGCAATGCAGCTGATCGTTGTGACATCAAGCGCAATCCATTCCACCCATTCTCCACTTTTGATACCGCCACACTGGCGGGTCTAGCGTATGGCCATACGGTCCTCGCTAAGGCGTGCGATCTCGCCGGAATTAGCTTCGACAACAAACAGGCGCACTCCGCTCTCTACGACACAGAGAAAACGGCCGAGCTATTTTGCATGATTGTCAATCAGTGGAAAGAGATGGGGGGATGGGACATGATGCTCGCCCTCAGAGAAGAGAGCGAGCTGGACTAACAAGCGTCAGCGGGGATTAACCCTCAGCGTTGTCACCCTCTTCAGATTTAGCCGCTTCAGAGACCAATGTCTGTAGTTCACCGCTCGCTGCCATATCACAGATAATGTCACACCCGCCGACTAGCTCACCATTAACCCACAACTGAGGGAAGGTCGGCCAGTTAGCGTACTTTGGTAGTTCTGCACGAATGTCAGGGTTCTCAAGGATGTTTACGAAAGCAAAACGTTCGTTACACGACATCAACGCTTCAGATGCACGTGATGAAAAACCACACTGAGGAAAGCGAGGTGTGCCTTTCATGTAAAGAAGAATGGCATTGCTTTCGATCTGTTCTTTAATTGTCTCTAAAGTGCTCATTAACTCACCTCTTAAATCTCATTGAACGAATGGGCGCACTATACAGTAAATCTGAGTAAAAAACTCGGTTATAACCACTCTAAGATTGCTTATTTTGTAAGCACAAAATAATATTAGTCTCCAGCGACAGCCACGGCTGTCTTTTTGCGTTTTATGGAGAACACTTTCAATGACCATGACCCCTGTAATGCCCACCTACGCTCGGTTACCTGTTGCTTTCACTCACGGTGAAGGCGTTTGGTTGTACGACACTGAGGGGCGACGCTATCTGGATGCACTTTCTGGCATTGCAGTAACTGGTCTTGGTCACGCTCACCCTGCCGTTACTCAAGCACTCAGCGAACAAGCCGCTAAACTGATTCACACCTCCAACCTGTACGAGATCTCTCTGCAACAGCAACTGGGTGAAAAGTTGTGTAAAGAGACCAATATGGAAGCGGTCTACTTCTGTAACTCCGGTGCGGAATCGAATGAGGCGGCAATCAAGATTGCTCGTAAATACGGTAACGATCGCGGCATCACTAATCCGTCTATCATTGTGATGGAACAGAGTTTTCATGGCCGCACCATGGCAACGCTGTCAGCCACGGGAAATCGTGCCATACAAGCGGGGTTTGAACCGCTTCTGAGTGGCTTCGTGCGCGTGCCATACGATGATGTTGAAGCGATTAAGAAGGTCGCATCAAACAACCGCAGCATTGTGGCGATTCTTGTAGAGCCCGTTCAGGGTGAAGGTGGCGTGCACGTCCCTACCGACGGCTACCTAAAAGCACTGCGTGAGATTTGTGATGAGAATGAGTGGCTGCTCATGCTTGATGAGGTTCAAACAGGTAATGGACGTACTGGCAAATACTTTGCATTCCAACATGAAGGTGTACAGCCTGACGTATTGACCACAGCAAAAGGTCTAGGCAACGGGGTTCCTATTGGTGCCTGCTTGGTTGCAAAACATGGCAACCATGTATTCGGTCCTGGTAACCACGGCTCAACCTACGGTGGTAATCCATTGGTATGTGCGGCGGCGCTTGCCGTTTACAACACCATCCAAAATGAAGAACTGATGGCCAATGCGATGGCTCGTGGCCAACAGATTCGTGATGGCTTGGCCTCTCGCTTTGCCGACCTTGAAGAATTTGTTGAGGTACGAGGCAAAGGGTTGATGATCGGTTGTCAGTTCAATACTGACATTGCTGGCTTAGCTAAACTTGCCTCTGACAATCAGCTATTGCTCAATGTGAATGGAGGAGGTAAGGTTATTCGATTGCTACCACCTCTAATCATCTCTGAGTCTGAAGCAGAGCAACTGATAGAGACTGTATCTGAGCTAGTTCATCAGCTACTTGCAAAGTAATCAAAACTAACTTTATTTAGGATATCGTCAGCCATGCATTTGGCTGACGTTTTAATTTTTATGGGAACAAGACACTTTCTAACTCTTCTAGACCTAACGCCTGAAGAGCTTAACAAACTGATCAATCGTGCGATTGAACTCAAACGCATGCGCAATGCGGGAGAGATCTACGAGCCACTCAAGAATCGCGTTATGGCGATGATCTTTGAAAAGTCGTCTACACGAACACGTGTCTCCTTCGAAGCAGGCATGGCACAGTTTGGTGGTCATGCGATGTTCCTATCCCCTCGCGACACCCAGCTGGGACGCGGTGAACCGATTGAAGACAGCGCTCGAGTCATCTCTAGCATGGTTGATGTAGTGATGATTCGCACCTTCAGCCACGAATTAGTTGAAACCTTTGCAGCCAACTCCAAGGTGCCGGTCATTAACGCGCTGACCGATGAGTTCCACCCCTGTCAGCTTCTTGCCGACATGCAGACCTATCAAGAGATCCGAGGTTCTATTAAAGGTAAGACCGTGGCATGGGTTGGTGATGGCAATAACATGTGCAGTAGCTACATCAATGCGGCTCGCCAGTTTGATTTCCATTTAAACGTCGCTTGTCCTAAAGGTTTTGAGCCAGATGCAGAGCTACTCGCCGCAAACCCTGGTCGTGTAACAATTACTCATGATCCCAAAGAAGCCGTTAAAGATAGCGACCTGGTTGTAACCGATGTTTGGGCATCAATGGGACAGGAGGAGGAAGAGGCTCTTCGTCTGAAGCGTTTTGATGGATTCCAAGTCAATACAGCATTGATGGATCTCGCTAAACCGGATGCTCTATTCATGCACTGCCTGCCGGCTCACCGCGGTGAAGAGGTCAGCGACGAAATGATGGACGACCCACGTTGCGTTGCATTTCAAGAAGCTGAAAACCGCCTACACGCCCAAAAAGCACTTCTGGAGTTCCTTCTAGTAGGCATTTAACCCTTTGAGTAAGCAGTCCATGGGCTGCTTACTTGATATGGTCTATACTGGCCTCAATGCAATTAGCTGGAGTCAGCCATGATCGATCTTCGACATCTTAAAACTCTTGTGGCATTAAGAGATGCCGGTAGCCTTGTCGAAGCTGCAGAGCGGGTTCACTTAACCCAATCGGCCCTCTCACACCAAATCAAAGATCTCGAAGAGCGCCTAAACTGCTCGCTGTTCATCCGCAAAACCAAACCGATTAGTTTTACCTCTGCTGGTCAACGCATACTATCGTTGGCGGATGATATTCTACCGATGATCCGAACAGCCGAGCGTGATATTGCTCGCTTAGCGGGTGGTGAAGTTGGTCGTTTGAATATCTGTATCGAGTGTCATAGCTGTTTTGATTGGCTCATGCCAACCATCGACTCATTCCGCAAGAATTGGCCTGAAGTTGAGATGGATCTTTCAACCGGCTTTACATTCCAGCCACTGCCTGCACTGGCTCGTGGTGATATCGACCTTGTTATCACATCGGATCCAGAGCCAAGAAACGGCATTCACTACGTTCCACTGTTCAGTTACGAATCGATGCTCGCCCTTAGTCGCCAACACCGACTCAACGCTAAAAAGCAGATTGAGCCGTCGGATCTATCGGAAGAGACCCTGATCACCTACCCCGTCGATCAAAACCGTTTGGATCTGTTCACACGATTTTTAGACCCAGCAGGTATCGAACCTCAAGAAATTCGCACGGCGGAGTTAACTGTTATGATGGTGCAGCTGGTTGCTAGTGGTCGAGGCGTGGCTGCGCTGCCAAATTGGGCACTGCACGAGTATCTTGAAAAGCAGTTCATCGATGCCAAGTCCTTGGGTGAAGAGGGTTTGTGGTGCACACTCTATGCGGCTATCCGCGAAGAGCAGAAAGAGTCAGACTTCATGCTGGACTTCCTAAGCACCGCGCAAGAGATCAGCTTTAAACGACTCAACGGTATTAAAGCCGCGATCACCAAGTTCGAAACCAACGATGAGTAAAGCTCAAGCCGTTACACTATCGATCGCAGCGATCAGAGATGAGATGGAGCGTTTATCTCTGTGGGAAGCATCGCCACCCTCAGAGGAAGCGTTAAACAGCCAGCAACCTTTTTGCATCGACACGCTTGAGTTTACTCAGTGGTTGCAGTGGATTTTGATACCTAGGCTGGAAGCCCTTTTAAAAACTAATATTCCTCTGCCTGACTCTAGTGACATCCACCCCTATGCCGAAGAGGCATTGAAGAGTCGTACAGAGAACACCCAATTAATCGCTCAGATTCAACAACTCGATAGTGCACTCAGCGGGGATACTAATGGCTGAAAGCTACGGTCTATTTGAACAGATACTGCTTATTTTCATTGGTGCCGTTATTGCCACCACCCTGTTCAGACGTTTAAAACTGCCAGCCATTTTGGCCTACCTAGCTATGGGCGCCCTGATTGGCCCGTTTGCGCTTCAAGTTGCACACCCCGATCAGATGGCGCTGCTTTCGGAGCTTGGCGTTGTATTCCTTCTGTTCATGCTGGGTCTTGAGTTCTCATTGCCAAAAATGATTGCCATGCGCAAAACCGTTCTTGGCTTAGGTTCAGCCCAAGTCATTACTACCTCCGCTATTTTCATCGGCTTATCGCTACTAATGGGAATGGAGTTGGCACCCTCCATCGTTCTAGCCGGTGCATTAGCTTTATCATCAACGGCCATCGTGACTAAGGAGCTCATTCGACTCCAGCAGCTAGGCCAACCACATGGGCAACTATCCTTTGGGATTCTGCTATTTCAAGATATTGCCGCGGTCGTTTTTCTGATCTTAGTCCCTGCGCTTGGAACCAGCACCGCTGAAAGCAGCGAATCAATCATCTGGCCACTACTGCAAGGCGCCGGATTGCTTCTACTGCTTCTCATACTTGGGCACAAAATTCTGCCTGCGCTGTTTAATGAGATTGCCCGTGAACGCTCGGATGAGCTATTTGTACTGGTTGCACTGGTCACCGCTATGACGGCAGCTTGGATTACTCACGCAGCGGGCCTATCAATGGCTTTAGGTGGCTTCTTAGCGGGCATGATGTTGGGCGAGAGTCACTTTAAGCATCAACTTGAGAATGACATACGCCCATTTAGAGATGTGCTGCTTGGCCTCTTCTTCGTCACTGTGGGTATGCAGCTTGATCTGTCTGCGCTGGTTGAAAACATCCACTGGGTTATTCTAACGACTCTGATGCTGGTCACGGCGAAAACCCTCGTCATTTTGCTGCTAGGTCGTCTATTCGGTAATAACGCAAACACCTCCCTGAAAGCAGGCATCAGTCTAGCTCAAGGCGGTGAGTTTGGCTTTGCCCTACTCGCGGTTGCTCTGACCTATCACGTGATCGACAGTGACCTAAACGCTGTCTTAGTCTCCACCATTATCATTTCGATGGTCATTACACCTAGTCTATTAGATAAAGCCGATTGGATTGCAGAGCGCTTTTTCCCAACCGCAAACAGCAGTGAATCTGTGCCAGAGCACCAACATGCTGATGCCGCCAGCCAACATCACGAACTCGCAGACCATGTCATCATTTGTGGCTATGGTCGTGTTGGACAGATTGTGGCTCGTTTTCTGAAGCAGATGGGGATTCAATACGTAGCCATCGATCCGGACCCGATTCGCATTAAAGAGGCCTCTTCAGCCGGTGAGCCTGCCTATTACGGCGATGCCAAACGTGTCGATATTATGCGAGGCTTAGGAGCTGCGAAGGCTCGCCTTATTATTCTGACGCTGCCTAACCCCAAGTCGAGCCTTGAGACGTTAAAACAGATCAAGCGCGAATTCGGTGATATCCCAGTACTCGTTAGAACCCAGGATGATTATCACTTAGAGCAGTTTCAGATATACGGCGCAGCAGAGGTGGTACCTGAGGCCCTTGAGGGCAGCCTAATGTTGGTCTCTCACGTCCTCACACTGCTGGATGTTCCCGCCGATATCATCAAAGAGCGAATTCGTACCGTAAGATCACAACGTTATCGGATATTGCATGGTTTCGTTCACGGCGGACAATCCCTGAAAGCCGATTTAGACCCAAGCCGTGTGATTCAAAAGCACGCGGTTACTCTCTCTGAGAATGCCTATGCTTGTGGCAAAACCCTAGACGCTCTCGAGCTAGAATTAGAGATCAGCTCACTGATTCAACAGGGTGAGGAGATCGACAATCCATCGGGTACTCTGCAACTTAATGAGGGTGATACTTTGATTCTGAACGGATCGCCTAGGGAGATTGAACAGGCAGAAGAGAGGATTCTGCTCGGCAACCTGTGATTCGCTCGCCGACATGGTAAAATCGCGTGCTTAGAAAATGGAGTCAGCGATGAGCGATCAACAGGTAACTTTAACCGCACTATTCAAACAGGCCGGAACCGCGATGCGTATCTATGATCTCGGCCGTCGTATCAGAGCATTCAGTGCTGACGAGTTTGAACGCATCGAGACTCAGGCCACCCCTTACCCTACTCCCTACCTGCAGCACGCATGGATCGCGCTGCTACTTTGGAATCCTAAGTCTGCTGATGAGAATGCCGTCTGGTTTTTGAAGTTACCGCTTGATGAGCAAGGGTTTCTGCTCAGCGCTGTGCGTGATGATATCGTCAATCGCCTACTGCAAAACGTTCAATCCAGTATCGACGGTGTTCCAACAGAAGACAGCCTCAAAGAGAATCCTTTTGCGTTTAAACCAAGCGATGAAAAGATGGCACTATTTCATGCCAAAGCAGCACTGGATAACCAACAAGCAGCATCAGCCTATTACGAGCCTGTGCAGCAATTTATCAGCCAACCCAACCTTGATACTGGCTGGGAGAACTTGTCACTTCAAGGCTTGGCTGATTTTGTTGTAAGACTTGAACAGTCCGGTAACGAAGCCACTCTTGTGAACGCACTGAATCAGCTTCCAGAAGGCTTACACGCACAAGTTCTTGGGTTGCTTGAACACGCAAAGCCTAGCAGCGACCTATCCGAAAAGCTGTTGCATCAGCTAACAGAGGCATTAAGCGAAAACAGAGACCCTGTGCTTATCTCGCTTCTTATCCGTGCGCTCTCTAGTGCTAAAACAGAAAGCCATACGCATCAGGCGATTGAAGCTGTTCTCAATAGCAGAGCAGCACAGAGTGCTGAGCTGCTCGCTGCGATCGCTACCCGTTGTGAAAATGCGCTGCTTGAGCCAACACTTCTAACTCTGTTTTTAGAGGCTCTAGCTAAGTGTGATGCCGGGCAGAACGCCTTCAGTCGTATCCTAGCAGACTTGATGTACCTGCCGGTGCATCGAGTCTTGATGGTTCAAGCGCTTCGCTCATCCTCGGTGTCCGATGCACTGAAACAGGCAACCGATCAAATGTTCGGCCCACACTTTCGCCAACCACAATAGGCTCTTGCAATGAACAGTGTTCGCGCTATCGCTCACCGATTAACTCGTCAAACTGGTGATCAGTCATTTCACCTAAAAGAGCAACCTATTGGGTCAGAACTGAATGCCCGAAAACTGCTGAACGAAATCGATCAAGTATTCACACGCAGGGCCACCAAGCGTTATGGCCGTTTTGCGGATGAGGCAACGAGCTTCAAAGGACTCCTGCTGAACTGGCAAGAGAAGGGTCTGGACCTGACTCAATTCAGTTCCAAAGTGATCGAGCTGTTAGCGGTGATGTTTGAGAGTGAGGATTTAGAGACGGATGGTTACTGGGCGTTCATCGAGCAAGATGAAACTGACCTGCACGAACTCTGGATAGCTCAATTAAAACAGTCCGACGGATGGTGTTTTGATGAGAGCAATGAGCTGATTGAATCAGAACAGCTTGAGTTTTCAAAAATGGGGCTCTGTTGCTGCATCGATCTAAAGCGCCTGTTTGACCCTAGTGCCAGTCGCTACCTAACCTTAGGCTTCGGTTTTGGTGACCGCTCCGCCACTCGAGCTTTGGCTGAGTTTATTGGCTTCTTCGATACTGTAGATACTCAAGCTGACACAGAACGCTTCATGGAGGTGGTTCGTGACTACAGTGCCAATATGCCGGAAGAGTCTGGTAAACGTTATCAGAAAGAGGTCGCCGAGTTCTGTATAGAACAATCCAAAGCGGGTGAGTCCGTAAGTTATCGTGACCTAACTGCCTCTGTTGAAAGTGACCAAGAGGTTGGGTTTGATCAATACATCGCCTCTGAAGCCCCAGAACTTAAAGAGCAGTTCATTCCCGATCGCGCCAGTCTGAAAAAATACGTTCGCTACACCGGCAGAACGCGTGAGGTATCGATCAGCTTCAGCAACGAATCCCTCGGGAAATCGATCTCTTTCGATCCAAACAGTGAAACTTTGACAGTAAAGGATCTACCTGCGAACCTGATCAAGCAGCTCAAAGAGCAACTCGAGCCAGAGACTAAGGAGTAACCGATGCACTTTTTCATCATCATCGCGGGGGTCGCTTTCTTCATCTATTGGAAGTTTTTTAGACCACGCCAATTAGAAGTATTTATCGTTTCGGTCATTGCCACAATGATCACCATGACGCTGGTCGCGATTGTGTTTGATGATGTGAAATTGGGCTTTCTCTTTTCAGTATCGATTCTGGGGTGGAGTAAACTGTTTGACCAACTGATCAGCGATCAAAATGCCTCGAAAATGTCGAAGCACCTTAAACGCTTTCTTGGAAGAAAATAGTTCTCTTGAATCTGACTATTGAGTAGTCGGCAGCGTCCAACCACGATCTTGAGCCGTTGCTAAACTCTGCTGGTACTGTCGCGAACGGACATTAGAGCCCTCAGGCAAGGTCAAGTAATAGAGCAATTTGCAGGCTTCAGCCTCATCGATCTGATGGGTTTTAGCAAACTCGAGCATGGTGGTTGCATGCGTCACTTCGCTTTTGGCTTCAATCGCAACAGTCACTGGTTGATCAATCGTCTCACCAGCACGCACCCGCTTTGAAATCATATCGTAGTAGTATCGAAAACGTGGGTAGATATTGGCTTCCGCCTCCCCTCGAATCTCATACCAACCGGTCTGCTTGGCCGCCTCATAGACAGCAGGGTGAGACCAATCGTGATGATGATCGCCCGCGTATCGACAAGCCTCTTGGTAAGCTTCATAACTGCTAGGAAGACCAAAGTCTGCTCCAACCTCTTTTAGTATGTTGAGGAACTCTGAGATGGATGGCATCCAAGCTAAGGTCTCTTTACAACGATTAATAGCCGCTACCAGTTCATTTTCACCATAGCCAGAGATGCTCATTGCCCACTCACGTTTGGCAATCATAATCTCCTGCTCGGTTTCAAAAGCACTTTTGAATTTATGGCCATAGATCGCCATGAAACGAGCAAACACCATGTTGACCATCGCTTTGGTCTCTTGGCTGATCAGCTCGCGTTGCGGCGCCTCATGTTCCGGCGTACTGAGTGAGCGATTACCAGTCGAGGTTTTTGAGGTCCATGACGGCTGCGGTAACCCGTTTTCGGTTTTCCCGAGTATCTCGTCGACTTTTTTCATGCTGCCCACCGGCTTGTGAAGATTCGTTAAAACGTTCAGCTTTAGCCGAACGGCTCTCTTGATCACGAACGGCACGTTTTACCCAGGCTAAGAATTTCTGGTTCCAAACGCTCTGGTGATCAAGTTTATCCAGATAGTAGAGTGTAAATTCATCAAGATGCGATTCCGCAAATCGAGCTTCAATACCATGCTGCTGAAGCAACTGATAGAAACTCTCATCAGGCCTCCAAGAGACATCCATACGAATTTGAAGTTTGCGTTTTTGTTCAGCCGCTTCGAAAATTTCGTCCAACTCATTGGTTGATCGACGCCAGCCACCACCAAAACTGGGCGGCACGTTCCGTCTAGAGTTTGGCAAACGATGAGTTTGAGGTCGAGCAGCTGTCGCCTGGATGGCTGCAGGCGCTTGTTTTGTCGCAGGCGTTGCTACGGATTGAGAAGCTCCCTTTTCAAAACTAATCAGCAGTTGATCATCAGATACTTGCAGACCAAACAGGGATTCAGATGCCAGCGTGTAAAGATGCTCAAGCAACTGTGCCTCACTCCAGAAGGGGCAACGCTCCTGCAACGCAGACAATGAGAGAGTTAACTCATCTGCTTTGACAATAAGGCGGTACTGTTCAATCAGACCCAACAGCAGCGCACCATCCACACCATACTTGGATGCTAGGGATGGGGAGACAGATAGAGGCTGTTCGGGTAGATCGTTCATCAATACACTCTCAAAATTGATCAATTATTTTAACAGCGCCGATTGATCCATAACAGTAGAAACCTCATTACTGTTTGAACTCTTGTGGAAAGTATCCCGTTTTTAAGTAGACTGAATTTAGTCTTAGTATAAGAGTGACCTATGTTTCCAGAGAAAATGAATCCCTTAAGGGCACGCCGTTTAGGGATTGATACACACCACGAACCCAACATCTACCTTCGTTCAGACAGTTCTGTCTGCAAATCGGAAGGGTTTAACAGCCTAACGCGCGTCCTCGTCTCGACAGAACAGAATCACATGATCGCCACGTTGAATATCGTGACGGGAGACCTAATTGACGAGGGGGAGATCGGACTCTCTGAATCGGCTTGGGAGAAACTTAAACTGATAGGACATGAGTCCATATGGCTGTCTCACCCAAGGCCTGTTCATTCGCTGTCGCATGTGCGATCAAAGGTCTATGGCCATAAATTAAATGAAGAGCAGTTTAGCGAAATTATTAATGACATCGTTGATGAACGTTACGCTGATGTTTACTTAGCCGCCTTTATTACCGCCTGTGGTGACGACAAGTTAGATGATGAAGAGATCACCTCTCTCACGCGCGCAATGATCAATGCTGGAAGCACTATTGATTGGGGGCTAGATCAGGTCCTAGACAAACACTGTGTGGGTGGTTTACCCGGCAACCGCACCACGCCCATTGTGGTCTCCATATTAACGGCTGCAGGCTTAACCATTCCCAAAACCTCTTCACGAGCAATCACCTCGCCGGCCGGTACCGCTGACACCATGGAGACGCTCACAGATGTCAGTCTCACCTTAGATCAGATGCGAGAGGTCGTTCACTCGGAAGGAGGTTGTTTAGCCTGGGGAGGGTCCGTGAGGCTGAGCCCTGCTGACGATCTACTCATTCAAGTAGAACGCGCACTCGATATCGACAGTGAAGGACAGCTGATCGCCTCTGTTTTATCAAAAAAAGTAGCCGCAGGCGCGACCCACGTTTTGATCGACATTCCAGTAGGGCCAACCGCTAAAGTTAGAGATGATGAAGCCGCCGATAAGCTAGCAAACAGTTTTAAACGAGTGGCTGATAACTTAGGTGTCACCTTAGCCATTGTTAAGACAGACGGGACTCAACCGGTCGGTGAAGGAATTGGACCCGCTCTTGAAGCGCGAGATATTGTCCGAGTTTTAAAATGTGATGAGCAAGCACCTCAGGATCTGCTAAATCGCGCGGTCTACCTTGCCGGTGCAATGCTCGATTTAAGCGGTAAAGTATCACCTGGCGAAGGTGAAAAGCTCGCCAGAGAGTTGGTTACAACGGGGAAAGCTTGGGAGAAATTTGTTGCCATCTGTCAGGCGCAAGGCGCTTTTAAAGAGCCACCTATAGCCCACTATCGTTACGAAATGTTAGCGGAGAAGGATGGCACTCTCGCCACTGTTGATAATCGTATCCTAGCCAAAGTCGCCAAGTTGGCCGGTGCGCCAGCTGATGCGGCGGCGGGGGTTGATCTACACGTTAAAGTAGGCGATCTGATCAAACGTGGGCAGCCCATGCTAACGATTCATGCTGAACACATTGGCGAGCTAAACTACGCGGTAGACTATCTGCAATCACACCTACAAATTTTAACCTTTGGTGAATAGGTGACTTATGAAAAAAACCATTCTATTTAATCTATCTCCAAGCCACCCTATTCCGGAGAAACTCGCTGAAGCTACCGGTCTACCACTAGGTCAATTTGAAATCCGTCACTTCCCTGATGGGGAGACGTTTCTCAGGGTTGATACCGACGTAGCAGAATCCAACGTGGTTATTTTCTGCGACCTATACCAACCCAATGAGAAACTTTTTCCATTACTCAGTTTTGCAGAAAATGCTCGCGAGCTAGGCGCTAGCAATATCTGTCTGATCACACCCTATCTTCCGTATATGCGCCAAGACAAACGTTTTCATACTGGCGAATCGATCACCTCTAGACACTTTGCTAAGCACCTATCCCTCGCCTTTGATGCACTGATAACGGTCGATCCACACCTACATCGTTATCCAACACTGGATGCGGTTTATACACTCAACGGAATGGTCTGCACGGCGCAAACGGTGATTACCGAGTTCCTAAAAACGCAAACCGACAACTTATTATTGATCGGCCCTGATGAAGAGAGTGAACAGTGGGTAGCTGCCATCGCAAACGCATCTAATCGCCCCTATCAGATCCTGTTGAAAGAGCGATCAGGTGATTACGATGTCTCTGTGACAGAGCCTGAACTGGCCCAATACAGAGGCTATTGTCCTGTATTAGTCGATGACATCATCTCCAGCGGCAGAACCATGCTAGCGACCATTGAACACTTGGAGTCAGCGGAGATGGGTAAACCTTTGATCATCGGAGTCCATGGTATTTTCGCTAAAGATGCATATGCACTATTGAAAGATATTGCCGAAATTCACAGCTGCAACAGCATTGTCCATGAGACGAACTCATTAGATCTGACACCGGTCATAGCTACGCAATTGATGGGCTATCTTGAACAGCTGTAATGGGTAGTGATTTAAACGTTAAACTGATCGAGGGTTTTCTCAGTTCTAAAGAAGCAGATGCACTGCTCACAGAGCTCACAGACACCTTAGAGTGGCGCCAAGAGAGTATTACCCTTTATGGAAAAAGCCACCCTATTCCAAGACTGCAGTGCTTTGTAGCATCAAAAGGTGTCAGTTATCGTTACTCTAATCTGACAATGGAGGGTAGCGGCTTTCCGAACATTCTCGAATCCATTAAAGACAAAATCGAGTCAACGGCCAACCACACATTTAATGCCGTTCTTTGTAACCTCTATCGAGATGGGCATGACAGTATGGGGTGGCACAGTGATAACGAGCCAGAACTGGGCGAACAGCCTGTCATCGCGTCACTGTCACTAGGGAGCTCTCGCACCTTTCGATTTAGAGATCTAAAGAGTAGAAAAGAGACCGTCGACTTTGAACTCAGCCACGGCTCTCTGCTGATCATGAACGCTGGAGTTCAAGAGTATTGGGAGCACTCAGTGCCAAAACGTCTTCGCGTTAAACAACCGAGAATCAATCTAACCTTTCGACTAATCGATCCAGCTCGCTAGCCAACGCATAACAGGTTCTGCTGGCTCAGGATCTTTATTGGCATCAACATAGAGCGGCTCAACCAACGATTGAGCCTTCAGTTTTGAAAACACTTCAAACAGTCGTTTGGCCGCCCCGTTGAAATAGTCATAACTTGAATCCCCTAACCCTACCAATGCAAAGCGCTGATGGGTTAAATCGGGCTCTTCATCTAATAGATCACAGTAGAGCGGCATCAAACCGTCTGGGATGTCTCCCATTCCTGTCGATGCCGTCATAATCAGCAGGGAAGCTGATGGATCAAGATCAGAGAGCTCGGGTGTATCTAGCCATTCACACTGATGTCCCTGAGTGGTCAGAAATTCCTGACACTCATCAGCCAATTCAATAGTTGAACCATAAACGGTACCGACGATGATTTGAAACTTAGACATCCAATAACCCTGCTGGAGAGCCGCCTATATTAGCAAAGTTAATAAATAACCAAGAGATCTATAACCAAACTAGTTAAGAAAAACTTAACCTAAGCAGCATCTATTATTAACGCTTATACCTAGCCTATTATTAGGAACAGTTAATATAAAAACAATAGAGGATCACTGATGAGAAACCCACTGTTTCACCCAATGAGTTACGACATGGTCAACGACAATGTTGTTAGAACACGTGCCGCTTTTCTATTCTTAGTACCCGTCTCTATATTAGTCATCTTCTACAACACCATAAATGGCTCGGCTTTCATTGTTGATCCCAGCACACTGGAAGATACTTGGGAAACCAACATGGCTGGGCAGATCATCTACTCCGCTGAGGTCGTTCGCCAGGTCTACGACTGGACCCCACAAACTTACCTATTGCTCTATGTCCTTTGGGAGATGGTGCTAAGTCAAAGCAAACGAACCGCTTGGCTCTGCCCTCTGTTCTGGATTGCCGGTGCTATGAACCGTCACCACAAGCCGGTCTACCGCCCATACCAGCCTAAGAAGTTTGCTTGGAAGATTGGTACCGCACTGGTTGCAGCCTGCCTTCTCTTCTTCAATCCGGTACCGGTTGCCGAATTTGTAAACAGCCTCACAGGAAGTGAACTGCTGACAACCACACAAAACTGGATGCCTCGCTGGACCCCGCTAGTGACCATTCCTCTCTGTCTAACCTTCATGTGGCTTGAAGCCGCTGCAGGTTGGTGTGCCGGCTGTTGGTTCCACTCGGTGCTGGTAAAAGTCGGTATCTTCAAAGAGCACTGTGACACCTGTGTTGACAGTAGCAACGACTAAAAGACGATAGCTAGTTCACTCAAATCCTTATAAATTGTGAGGATCTTATACGATCTATACGGTCCTCACTGACATGCCACATCGATCACGTTTTAATTCGGTACTCCCTTTCACTGCTCTGCGTGAGGTCTTTAAAGAGGGGTACCGTTTTGATCATTTCATCAAAGACCTACTCGCCGGTTTAACTGTCGGTATCATCGCCATTCCGCTCTCTATGGCACTCGCCATTGCCAGCGGTGTACCTCCACAGTACGGTCTCTATACAGCGATCATTGCCGGTTTTAACCGGTGGCTCTAGATACAGCGTTTCAGGCCCAACGGCTGCATTCGTAATCATACTCTATCCAGTTGCTCAAAGTTACGGCTTGAATGGACTTCTGCTAGCTACGCTTCTGGCCGGTTTGATCATGCTCACGCTCGCTTTCGCGAGGTTAGGTCGGTTGATTGAGTATATACCCGAACCGGTGACTCTCGGCTTCACCAGTGGCATTGCCGTCGTTATCGCAGTATTGCAACTCAATGATTTCCTAGGCCTTCATATAGCTGAAATGCCTGAATTCTTCTTTGCCAAGCTTGTCACCCTGTTTGACCATCTTCCTGCCATTCACACCGGGGAGCTCGTTGTCGGGGTGGTGACACTGGCCTCATTGATCATTTGGCCAAAATTTAAAACGCCCATCCCAACCTATCTTCCAGCAGCCATTGTCGGAACCCTAGCGGCTTTTCTCTGGGGCTTTAACGAGATAGAGACTATTGGCACCCGTTTTCACTATCTATTACCGGATGGCACCTCTGGAGCCGGCATACCTCCTGTTTTACCCAGCCTAACTTGGCCATGGCAGCAACCTGGCCCTAATGGCGTCCCTCTTGATTGGAACTTATCGCTGGTCATTGAGCTACTGCCAGCGGCGTTCTCAATCGCTATGTTAGGTGCTATTGAGTCACTGCTCTGCGCTGTCGTGCTGGATGGCATGAGTCAAAAAAGACACCACTCCAACGGAGAGTTACTGGGTCAAGGGATCGGCAACCTAGTAACGCCTTGGTTTGGCGGCATTACAGCAACCGCTGCCCTGGCTCGATCGGCCACTAACTATCGAGTTGGGGCGGTCTCCCCGATTGCGGCCATAATCCACTCGCTGGTCGTATTGGCAGCTATCCTATTGCTCGCCCCTTGGTTAGCGAAGATTCCTATGGCTACCATGGCCGCAATGCTCCTTCTGGTTGCTTGGAACGTGAGTGAAGCGCCCAAAGCGATTAAGTTAGTACGACAGGCCAATTTGGGTGATGTATTGGTTCTGCTTAGCTGCTTCTCGCTGACCGTCATCTTTGACATGGTGATCGCCATTTGCGTGGGCGTCGTGCTAGCGGCACTGCTCTTCATGCGAGACATAGCACAGGTGACCCAAGTAAAAGATATCAGTGGCGTGCGTAAACATGTCCCTAGGCCGCTCTCTGAAAGAACCGCCGTCTTCAAAATCAACGGTCCGCTTTTCTTTGCTGCCGCTGATCGAGTTTTTGACCAACTGGAGCACCTAAGCCAAGGAAAACAAAAAATCATCTTATACCTAGATGGTGTATCGATACTGGATGCCGGCGGGCTGTCGGCACTTGAACGTTTCATTGAACGTCGAATTCAGGATGGCTGTGAAATCGTTTTGGCAGATCTGCAGTTTCAACCGTTAAAAACTGTCTCTCGATCTGACCTGACACCTCTACCGAACCAGTTAAGTTTTACCGCCACCTTAGCAGAAGCGCTAGAGTAGATCTGATAGAATTCACAGCATAACTATTTCGAGAGAGACTATGGCCACCGCATCTGCAGTACACATTTTGGTAAAGACCAAAGAGGAAGCTTTGGCGATATTAGCTGAGCTTAAAAAGGGTAAAAAGTTCGATCAGCTCGCTAAAAAACACTCTATCTGCCCATCAGGCAAGAGAGGCGGTAGCCTCGGTGATTTTCATCGTGGCGATATGGTCAAAGCCTTCGATGATGTGGTCTTTAAGCGCCCGATCTTAAAGGTACACGGCCCTATCAAAACCCGTTTTGGCTACCATCTAATTAAGACCCTTTACCGTAACTAAGGTCAAAGCCTATCTAACCAACCAGAAACAGTGTCGACCAACTCAGATTTATGTGTTTTGAAGTAGTGCTCTGCCCCTTCAACAACCAGCTGTGCCGACTTTGGATTACCTGCTTTTTCCAGCATAGCCAGACGCTCTGGCGCTTTTCTGATAACAGCCGGGAAATCTTCACTGCCATAAAGGTCTAAGACTGGCATTGGCATTTTATCGAGCTGAAAGGGCTCTACCATCGGTTGTTTGTAATCAGTGGCTCCCATCCCGATTCCGATATAGGCATCAAATGAGGCTAAGCTCGCTTCAGGTTGATTCTTAATCCAGCGCTGCGCCATGTGTGAACCACAACTGTGAGCGAGCAAAACAACCTTTCCGCCCTGCTCTTTAGCAAACTCGGTAGCAGCCTGGAAACGTGGAGCAGCATCATCAAAGATATCGACGTAGTCAAAATATTTAGCGCTCTTTTCCAGAACCGGAAGTTGAATGCTGAGCGTATTCCAACCCGCTTCGACCAATCCCACTCGTAAAGGGTTTACAACACTCTCCCAGTCGGCGTGATAACCACGTCCATGAGCGATGATCACTGTCCCTTTTGGCTCGTCGGCCTCCATAAAGATCGCCAGAAACTCTCGATCACCATCACTAAGCTCTATAGGGTCGCCATCAAAGATGACATCAACTATTTCATCCACCATCCGTTGTTCACGTTCAAGATCAGGGACTCGTTGAGCATGAGCGACAGTGGCAAGCATCGACACCCACAGTGTAAATGCTAACGGGAAGGTAGATAGGCGCATGACAAACTCCTAAGATGAATCAGACAGATTAACTGTATTAAAGCAGAATACGAAAAGGTGTAAATATTGAGTCACTTTTAAAATAAATTAATAACTTAGGGAACTTTTCAGGAAAACCTGTCTCTATATAGATAAGTGTCACAATGTTCATTAATGGTACAAAAGCAAAATCCAATGAGAATCATCGCAACCTCTTTAATCTGCTCAACACTGCTGGTAAGTGGATGCTCAAGCGTGAGTTACGACACGGCTCATAAGCTACGTATCAATGGCGATGTAGTCACCGTCCAATGTGAATCATCCATGTCAACGGTCACAGAGCATGAGAAGTTAAAATGGGGACGTAACATTGCAACGCCCATTTTGACGGTAGCGACCGTGGGTTTGGCACCCATCATCATCGGTGCCAATGCAGCCTTGGACTATGTCGATCGCAAAAATGCTTCCAATATGTTGGAGAGTTGTGGCAAGAATCCACTCAATGAAGAGCAGATACTTGCGGATGTTGGCACTAACGCCATGGTAAACGTCGCATTAGGCGCGGTTGATGTGGGTGGTGTGCTATCACCTGTTAGCTCAAACGCCGCGAACTAAGTTTCTACTCTGTGCCCAATCGATACGCATCGTGGCAGGCTACACACTGCGACGTAAGATCGGCCATTTTCAGAAAAATCTCCTGACTATCTTCAGTAATCTCCGAATCCCTGAGCGTCGTCGCTAACGCGTTCGCTTTTGTGTGCATCCCGTGACCCAACATCTGCATTCCAGGAGGCATGTACTCTCGAGCCGAATGCAGACCATTGGCGCCGTGACTGTTGCCAAAACCAAGATGCTGCTCAATCGCTTCTGCAGCCTGAACATAGTCTCCAGAGGCCACATTCATTAGGGCTAGGTTTACCCCCCTCAGGTGGTCTCGCATGTTCTGCAAAGTGAGATGGTATTCAGCTTCAGGAAACAATACGAGTTCTCTCTGGTCATTGACGACAGGTGTAGCCTCCTCTTCAGACATGCCGAGATGCTTCATCATCATCTCGTGATCATGTTGAGTCATTTTGCTGTGATCAACGGACATCTCTGCCATTGAGTGGCTAGAAGCCGTCATCAAAAACAGGGCTAATGAGAGTGGAGTCAGTTTTTTCATGCCAGGACCTACGAAGTAATTATTCGATCAAAGAATAATAGCAGAGGTTAAAAATTAATAAGACTTTTCCAAAGCAGAAGAGGATAATGGTAATAAGACTCTTGTTTATGGTTATAAAAAGTAAGAGTCGCTATTAACACTGAGGAAAGATCATGAAAAAGCTTTTAAGCATCGCTACCGCTGCAGTATTTGCGGGTACCACATTAACTGCAATCGCCAGCGACGAACACATCCAGCTATGGGACAAAATGAACGCTTACACCGTTGAGCTTGAAGATGGCCCAATGGAGATCACTCGAGTTAAAACTCCACCTGCATTGATTAAGGGTTACCTACAACCAATGGTTCCAGCAGAAGGTGTCACGCCAGTTGGTGAGATCGATGTGATCGAAGCGATTGGTAAAGAGAACAACATGATCGTTGATATGCGTATGAAAGATCACGTTCTTCAACTAGGTACCATCCCTGGATCTATCAACATTCCATACACTGAAGTTGCCATGAACATGGATCAATTCGGTTGTGAGAAAAAGGGTGAGGGTTGGAGCTGTGCAGACGTTACAACTAAGATCTACGCTTTCTGTAACTCAAGCACCTGTCCACAAAGCCCAAGCGGCATTCGTGCCATGATCCGTGAAGGCTACCCAGCAGAACTGATCTACTACTACCGTGGTGGTTACCAAGATTGGACCATTCATGGACTTACAACGGTTGAGGGTGAACTCTAATTGAGAGAGTGAGCTGATAAATATTCTAAAGAGGCCTTAGAGCCTCTTTTTTTATTCCTGTTCAATGAATAAAATAGGCTAAATTTTGATCAGGAACATGAATTGAAAACCTACTCTCTAAAAGCCCTTATTATCTCAGCCGTGTTATTGGTCAGCGGCGCTCTCAAAGCCGATGATTCTGCTAGAGCCTTCTACCAACTTGCAGAGAGACCGGTCACACTGATTGATATGGGCTTTTACAGACTCAACCTTGATCTAGATAAGCAGTTAATCCCGAATATTGCAGATCTTCTTAATACCCGAGACGAGCAGATTGGCATGCGCGCCTACATCTCCTCTTCACCTGAAACCGATATTATTTTAATCGTTGAGACACGCCTTAAGGGTGCGTTTGATGATTCCCGAAGTACGCGAAAAGCAAAAGCACTGTGCGACAAAATTACCGCTGAATCCGCACTCTATTTCTTTAGAAATCCTTTAATCGATTACTTTCAGACATTTGACCCATTTGAAGAGCCACTACCTAAGGAGTTAGCGGGTCATCTTGAAAGCGCACTTCGCCTCAGTGCGATTGTACCCACCAAAGAGGGGTTACCTGAGTATCGTTGCATGCGCCCGCTTAAACTTCGTTAAAGTTCAACGATTCTGCGCTTAACACCGCTCAAGGTGAACGCATCACGATCGGCGGCCGCCGGGAAGCGAGATCGATACTCCATAAGATCGTCTTTATTCAGCGAAACAGATTCGATCGTTGCTTGAAACGGTTCACTCTCTTTTAACAACTCCCCATCAAAAGAGATCACCAGGCTGTCGCCAGAATACTCCAGTCCATTTCCGTCCGTACCGACTCGATTGACTCCAACAACATAGGCTAGGTTCTCCACGGCTCGCGCCTGAAGCAGAGAGCGCCACGCGACTCTTCTAGCAGCCGGCCAGTTAGCCACATAGAGAAGCAGATCATACTCATCACAATTTCTTGACCATACCGGGAAACGAAGGTCATAACAGACCAGCGGCATAATTCGCCACCCTTTGTAGTGAATAATGACGCGCTCTTCACCGGCCGAGTAGTGATTTGGCTCATCACCCATAGTGAACAGATGGCGTTTGTCGTATTTAGCGACACGCCCCTCAGGGGTGATAAAGAGGAAGCGATTTCGATACTCCCCTGCAACAGAAACAGAGAGACTGCCTGCCAGAGCTTTTCCGCTTTGAGACGCGAGTTCAATCAACCATTGTAAGTTCTTGCCATCAATGGGTTCTGCACAGGTTTCAGGTGACATGGTAAAACCTGTCAAAAACATCTCAGGCATAACGACAATATCGCAGCTATCTAAAGCTAATACCTGCTCTTCGATAGCCTTACGGTTGGCCTGAGAGTCCTCCCAAGCAAGATCGATCTGAAAATAGCTCAGCGTTAAATTCGACATAGGCGTTCAATCGCTTTATCAAGGGTGTCATCCGCTTTGGCGAAGCAGAGACGAATACAACCTGTCTGCTCACCGTTTGAGTAGAACGGCGAAAGAGGAATGGCTGCGACACCCACCTCATCAATCATACGCAGTACAAATTGATCATCAGGCTCATCGCTGATCTCAGTGTAATCAACCAACTGAAAATAGGTACCACTCGAGTTGAGCAGTTTGAAACGGCTGTTTTGCAGCCCCTTAGCCAATCGATCGCGTTTTTGCGTAAAGAAATCCGGCAGTGTTCGTGGGTAGTCTGGCTCTTCAACCATAAAGTCCGCTATCGCATGTTGAATCGGTGTGTGGCTTGTGAATGTAACGTACTGGTGAACCTTGCGCAGCTCTTTGGTTAATGGCGCAGGCGCAACACAATACCCAGTGCGCCAGCCTGTGACGTGATAGGTTTTGCCGAACGAGGAGACAATGAACGAACGCTCAATCAACTCTGGATGAGTATTCACACTTTGATGCACCTGTCCGTCATAGACCAGGTGCTCGTAGACCTCATCACTGATGATCAATATGTCGGTGCCTCTGACAATGTCTGCCAGCGCATCTAAATCGGAACGCTGCCAAATAGATCCCGTCGGATTATGTGGCGTGTTAATCATGATCATACGGGTTTTAGAGGTGATGGCTGCTCTTACCTCGTCCCACTGCACCGAAAAATTGGGCGGTAGCAACTTAATATGAACGGGCACTCCACCATTAATCTCAATGGAAGGCTGATAGCTATCATAGGCGGGATCAAAGACGATCACCTCATCACCGGGCTGAATCACGGAGGTAATCGCTGAATAGATCGCCTCTGTAGCACCTGGCGTTACAGTCACTTCATTGGCCACATCCAAATCACGACCATAATAGTTTTTCACTTTGAGTTTAATCTGTTCCAACAGTTTGGGAACACCGGCCAAAGGGGCGTATTGATTGTTGCCTGAGGTAATCGCACGACCAACACCGTCTAGTAACTTCTGTGGGCCTAGGTAATCTGGAAAGCCCTGTGACAGGTTGATTGCCTGTTTTTCAGCCGCTAATGCAGACATTGTTGTGAAGATGGTTTCACCGACAGAAGGCAGTTTAGTTTTGGGGTAGTTCAGCACGCTTGGCTCCTAAAACTCTCGTATTGTGGGCTCTTTTTTTATCGCTTTTTTTAACCGTTCGAGAACCTCTGCAATGCGCTCTCGACCTTTTCGATCATATAGATAGTTGGCGAGACCTTCACTCGCTTTTTGTTCGCCATCAAGTCCTTCATGTATCCTGAGGCAATCAATCCTTGCCTCTTCCAGTAGTGGATCTGACTGTATTGGCAAGCCTAGAAAGAGATCCCACTCGGTCACTTTGGCTTCCCCAGAGAGCACACGTTCAAGTAGATTGATCACCGATCCTCTTGTTGGACGATAACTGGGTGTTCTGCCAAAGGTCAGTGCCGCGACCAACAGTAGAGTTGCCAGCAGAGTAAAGATAAATACTGGCAGTATGGACATCAGTGCACCCTATGCATCTCATGATCAATCAGACGTTGAGCCGCGGCGTGGATTCTTTCTTGGCATTCAGCCTCTACTTTCAGCATCTCCATCTGAAATTTTCGCTGTGACTGTTTATCCAAGGCTTTCCAATCTTGAAGGATAGGAATGTGGGAAGTTTTACCATAGACCTCTTCAATCACTTGGTAGTCAGGGTCTTGATGCAGCGATGCGTCATAATTATCAATCATCACTTTTAGACGCATGCACCCCTCTGTCAAAGTGATCTTGTCATCGTGCAGTATGGCATTAGAGATGATACGAATGCTCTCTGTTAGGTAACGTCGATTGGCTGCTGCCTCTACCGCCAATTTCTCCTCTTGCTCGGCTAACTGACGCGTTATCTCTCGCTGTTCACGCAACTGTTTGGTAATAAACCAGGCCAGCAGTGCAATGGCTATCACACCAATTAAGATCAGGGTGTATACTAGACTCTCGTTCATGTTCACTAATCCATTACCATGTTAATTCTCGATTCAAACGCACAGCTAGGAACTCTTATTGAGGAGCTCTACTTAAAACCAACCGGGATGACTGCAGAGCAAGCTGCTGAGTTATGCGGTCTTGATACGAAAGAATTTAGCGCTATTCTAGCCGGTGAGCTGCCAATGAACCACAAAAGAGCACTCGCTCTTTCTCGTGGTTTTAATACTCATATCAGTTTTTTTCAGAACTACATCCCTAGCAAATCCGATCAATAACTCAAAACCGGCCGACCACCGACAAACGGCTTGAAAGCTGATAAAATTGCGGACTTTCGTTTTTCAATACCCTGAAGGTCCCAATGAGCCCATCACTACACTACAACTGGTTCTCTAACGTACGTGGCGACATCCTCTCTGGTTTGGTTGTTGCTTTGGCTTTGATTCCAGAAGCGATCGCCTTCTCGATCATTGCAGGCGTTGACCCAAAAGTCGGCCTATACGCCTCTTTCTGTATCGCTGTCATCACCGCATTTGCCGGTGGACGCCCGGGCATGATCTCGGCCGCCACGGGGGCCATGGCCCTACTGATGGTCACTTTGGTGAAAGAGCACGGCCTTGAATACCTACTGGCAGCAACCCTCTTAACAGGTGTTATTCAGATTGGTGCCGGTTATCTTCGCTTAGGCTCGTTGATGCGTTTTGTATCACGCTCGGTAGTGACTGGGTTTGTAAACGCTCTGGCGATCTTGATTTTTATGGCGCAGTTACCTGAGCTGATTGATGTCACTTGGCACGTCTATGCAATGACAGCAGCAGGCTTGGTGATTATCTACACCTTCCCCTACCTAACCACTAAAATCCCATCACCACTTGTCTGCATCCTTGTTTTGACCGCGGTTTCAATGGCACTGGGACTGGATATTCGTACGGTAGGCGATATGGGTGAACTGCCTGACACACTTCCTATTTTCTTATGGCCAGATGTGCCTCTGACACTAGAAACACTGTGGATCATCCTTCCCTACTCACTACCTCTTGCAGTCGTAGGTCTTCTTGAGTCTCTTATGACCGCCACCATCGTTGATGATCTTACTGACACGTCAAGCGATAAAAACCGTGAGTGCAAAGGCCAAGGCCTTGCCAACATCGGTGCTGGCCTGTTTGGTGGCATGGCAGGCTGTGCGATGATCGGCCAGTCAGTGATCAACGTGAAATCAGGTGGTCGAACACGCCTATCAACACTGATCGCAGGTGTGGTTCTGCTAATACTCGTTGTTTTCCTAGATGAGTGGGTCTCGCAGATTCCTATGGCGGCACTGGTGGCCGTGATGATCATGGTCTCTATTGGAACCTTCTCTTGGGAGTCGATCTTTAACCTACGCAAACACCCAATGTCGACCAACATCGTCATGTTGACGACGGTCGCCGTCGTTGTGGCGACTCACAACCTAGCCTTTGGCGTCTTTGCCGGTGTGCTGTTAGCGGCCCTATTCTTTGCCAACAAAATTGGTCAATTCCTCTACATTGGCAAAGAGGATGGCGAGGGCGAAAACCATCGTGTCTATCGTGTTGTCGGCCAGGTATTCTTCAGTTCAAGTGATAAGTTCACCGCTGCGTTTGATTTCAAAGAGGACACAGATCGTGTCACCATTGATCTATCACGTGCACACTTCTGGGATTTAACTGCCGTCGGCGCACTGGATAAGGTGATTCTTAAATTCCGTCGTGAAGGGATTGCGGTTGATACCGTTGGTTTGAACGAGGCGAGCGCGACCATCGTGGATAAATTCGCCGTACACGACAAACCTGATCAGATCGATGAGCTGATGGGACACTAAGGAGTATTTATGACTCAAGTTGTAGCCTGTATTGATGGCATCGGTGAACGCTCAGAAGCCGTGTGTGACACGGCCGCTTGGGCGAGCCGAGTTCTTCAAGCACCTCTTAAGCTTCTGCACGTTCTAGATAAACGTGAATTCCCAACGGAAGAGAAGAGTCAACTCAGTGGCACCATTGGGCTCGGTGCCCGCGAGTCTCTTCTAGAAGAGCTCGCCTCTCTTGATGAGCAGCGTGGACGCATTGCCCGTGAACAGGGTCGTGTCATGTTGAATGCCGCTCTAGAGAGAGCCAACCAAGACCGCGCATTCGAACCCTCAACCTCACAACGTCATGGCGACCTGCAGCAGACCCTTGAAGAGGAGCAGTCAGATACTCGTCTGCTCGTGTTAGGCAAAGGCGCGCATGGGGATGCAATGGGGGTTCATATCGAACCGATCATTCGCGCACTGCATCGCCCTATTCTGATTACAGATACAGCACTGGTTGAACCCAAGCGTTTTATGATCGCTTACGATGGTAGCAAAACCGCTCGTAAAGCTCTGGATATGGTTGCCAAAAGCCCACTGTTAAAAGAGGCTGATTGTGAGCTATTAATGGTAGGGCCAGCGACATTCGACTTTAAACAGGAGTTGGAGATCGCTGAAAAGGTCCTAGTGGAGGCTGGCTTTAATGTGAATGCCACATTAGCGGCAGGTGAAGCAGAAGAAGTTATTCTGGAGCATGAGTCTAAGACGGGTTCAGAGCTGCTGGTAATGGGCGCTTACGGACACTCGCGTATCCGCCAGATGCTGGTTGGCAGTACCACTACCTCACTTCTAAGACGAACACCGACGCCCGTCCTTCTGTTGCGTTAGTCTTATCTGTTTTTGATAGCATTGCCTAGGAGGTTTAATACCCTCTTAGGCAATGTACATAATTACTTTTGAGCTTGATACTGCTCGAACGCCTCGATTGCTTGTGCACCATAGACCATTGAAGGTCCACCGCCCATCAACATAGCAACCCCAATCATATCGTCAAGCTCTTCTCGAGTAACACCAGCGTTGGTCGCGGCATTCATATGGTAGGCGATACAGCCATCACAACGGATCGCAATTGCAATGCCCAGCGCAATAAGCTCTTTCGTTTTAACATCCAACACCCCCTCTTTCATGGTGCCTTGATGCAACGCAGCAAAGCCTTTTCGCGCACCGTTCGGCAGCTTAGCGGCAAATTCATTAAGGTGATCGCGATATTCTGGGTAGTTATGACTCATAGCCTGCTCCTAAATTAAGTTAGAAGCAGAATAGAGAAGTGGGTAGGAAAGGTATTGAGATAGGTCAGTTAAATTAGAATTCTCTAAATTAAGTGCATAGATTCTAATAGGGCTTCAACTAAACCGATCAGGGCCAGACCAATAAAGAGTCCCGTTATCCGTTTAATCGACTCTTCACTAAAACGTGAAAAGAGCTTAGAGGCCAACGGCAAAGAGACCACACAGCCGACCATCAAGGAGGCCACCAGTGCATAATCCATGACACCGCGGCTACCAAAGGTGATTGAGACTGCCAGTGATAGAATCAGTCCAACAGGAATCGACGTCGCTACGGCAGATTTTACAGAGAGCCCGCCAGATGAAGAGAGTGCTGGAACCACTAGGACTCCGCCACCCACACCCGTAAGACCCATCAAAAAACCAGTGATACCACTGAGCCAAGAGAGGCTGAGTCTGCTTAAATATTCTTTAATCCGTTTAGTAAACATCGAAGCGAGAGAGAGCAGGCCAGCAAGAAGAACGAGTAGCATCAGCACTCGATCCACTGTCACTCTCATCTCTGGATCCGAAACGAGTGTTAAGCTCAAGGCACTGAGGATGGTGACCGGCAAGCATAGGTAGAGAAACTTTCGACCAACCGTCCAGTTAACCCCACCCTGCTTCGCATGACCAACTGTCATCAACACCTTCGCTAAAAAGGCAAAGAATGAGCCACTGGCAACCGCCAATGTTGGATCCAGATTAAACAGAACAATCAGGGAGGGAACCACCAGAACGCCAGCGCCAACACCCGATAAAAAGATCAGCATCGAGAAGAAGAATCCTGCCACAATTGCATAAGGATCCAGACTACTGAAGAGAGAGAGTTCCATCACATTGTCCTAAATTAAAAACCGAAGCTTATCGCTGCGGCATATCTGCTCGACCATAACCCAAACTAACAGAAGCATCGTCAGGGATGCTTGGAATAGTATCATTCCAATCCATCCAAACTTGACGCATCTCAGCCAGTTTATCTGGATAGTTCTTAGCTTGGTTCGCACGTTCGCGTGCATCGTTGACGACATTGAATAGATACTCATGCTCATCAACTTTCAGGTATTTCCAATCGCCCATACGGTAGGCACGCTGATCACGGTGATTCATACGCCAGAAGAGAGGACGTTCAAAGCTCTCAACTTGACCCGTTAGAACAGGTGTCAAATCTACTCCGTCCGTTGCGTAGCTTGGGTCCGCTTCGCCGCCACCGATCTTCATCAGAGTGTATGACCAATCCATTGTCATACAGTGCTGAGTCGTTTTCTGGCCAGCCTTAATGCCCTTAGGCCAACGAACCACCCAAGGGACACGAATACCGCCCTCTGTTAGGTCCATTTTACCGCCGACCAGAGGCCAGTTATCGGAGAAACGCTCACCACCGTTGTCGCTGGTAAAGACGATCAAGGTATCCTCTGTTAGGCCCTGCTCTTCAAGCGCAGCCATGATGTTCCCGATCCCCTCATCCATGTGGTGAATCATACGTTGATAGGTATGAATGTTACCGCCATCAAGATGGAAAAGATTGGTGATGTTTTTAGAGACCTCTTCGTCGTCGCGCGTCTCCCAAGGCCAGTGTGGCGCCGTGTAGTGAAGACTTAGGAAGAAAGGTTTACCGTTTTTCGCATCATCTGCTTTACGGTTTACAAACTGAACCGCACGCTCTGACAATAGATCCGTCAAATAACCCGGCTCATGGTGCTCCTCTTCATCAATGTAGAGATCATGGTCACCCTTACCACTGACATGGCTAAAGTAATCCACACCACCCGCCATAATGCCATAGAACTCATCATAGCCCGATTTGAGTGGACTGAAATGAGGTGGATAGCCAAGGTGCCACTTGCCGATTAGACCTGTGTTGTAACCCGCCTTTTTTAGCTGTGAAGGCAAGGTTGGGATTTCTGGTGGTAAGCCTAGACGAGGGTCACCCTTTGATCGACTGTTGATTGGTTCTTCCAATGCACCGCGTAAACGGTACTGGTATGCCATGGTCATCAAGGCAAAACGTGTCGGAGAACAGACGGGAGAGTTCGCATAACCGTCGGTAAAGATCATGCCCTCTTCTGCCAAGCGATCGATGTTTGGAGAGATCATGCCAAACTGTGCTTCACGACCACCGTAACAGCCTAGATCTGCATAACCCAGATCATCAGCAACAATGTAAATAATATTGGTCATAGTGCCCCACCTTCCTTAATAAGGCTGTTAAATCCAAGAATACGACGGTGAGCAAGCAGGATAAGAACCGCTCCACCAAGACCGACTAGATCCCAGTAACCGTCAGGAACAAACATCAACACGACACAGCTGATGCGCAGTGCAATTTCGAAGATATTCAGTTTTGATTTATCAAAACCGATCAGTGCACTTGAAAGAACGGGAATGCTGACAATCAGTTTCAACATCAACCAGGCCCAAGGCAGCCAAGCGAACTGAATATTCTCTTGATCGACACTCAACATCATAGGGTTGTAAGCAAACATGAAAGGTATCAAGAAGATCATGATACCGATTCGAGAGGCATCAACGGATGTCTTAATCGATTTACCCCCTGAGATGGTGGCTGCAGCATAGGCCGCTATTGCAACGGGTGGGGTGATGGCTGAACCCACTGCGATCATGAACACAAACATGTGAGCCGTTAGCGTGTCCAAACCGAGCATCTGCATCGCTGGAATCGCGATTGTTGCTACCGTTACATAAGCGGGTAGCGTTGGCATACCCATACCCAAGATCACACACCCGACTGCCGCAACAATCAACGAAATCATCAATGAATCGGTCACCACTGAGTTTAGAAGTACCCCAAATTTGACCGGCACACCCGTTGCTGAAAGCGCTGAGATAACAATTGAGACCGCCGCAATCGCCATTAAAAGGCCTGCGAAGGTGGATCCACCATCCGACAGACACTTAATCAAACGAGCAGGCTGTTTACGAATCTCAGGGTTAATGAAACTCAATGGGAATAGCAGTGCTAGAGCGGTAATCGAAGCGCCCGATGGTGACATACCTCGAATCAGTAGAACCACGATCACAAGCAGCGGGCCAAAAATCATTAGAAGATTAAGGTAGTCCTGTCTCTCTGGAACTGGAGTATTGGCAATATCCTCTTCGTTAGGCTGAATTCCCAAACGCTTAGTCTCGAAGTAGATCATCGTGCAGACACTGACGTAATAAGCTACAGCTGGTACTAATACAGCTACGATAACCGTCAGGTAGCCAACACCTGCAAAGTCCGCCATGACCAGTGCAGCGGCACCCATGATAGGTGGCATAATCTGACCACCAGAAGAAGCCGATGCCTCTACAGCGCCAGCAAAACTTTTCGTGAAGCCACGACGCATGATCATTGGGATGGTCACGACACCGGTGCCGACAACATTAGCTACTGCACTGCCCGACACGGTACCAAACAGGCCAGATGACATGACCGCTGCATAGGCAGGGCCACCCGCAGTGCGACGCATCCAGTAGAATGCGATGCGAATCATCGACTCACCGGCACCAACGCCCTCTAAAACGGCACCTAGAATGATGAATGGGAATACTGTTGTAATAACGATTGAGAAGGTACTTCCCATAATGCCTGTATCAAGCGAGAAGAGTAGATTCTGCGCCAACATCTCTTCGATACCGCTGTTAACAGTACGTAAAGGCCCCGGCCAAAGGTGCCCTGTCCACATATACGCAATTCCGATCACCCCAAGGATTGCAACCGGAATGCCCCAAATACGCCAACAGAAAAATAGAGCACCTGCAGCCGAGCAAACTGCGACCCACATCTCGTATGAGCCAAATAGGAACATTGCATCATCAATATCGCGCGCGACGAAATAGAACTCGAAGCTACCCCAGAAGAGGCCAGCAGTAGCTGCCAATCCTGTAAGAAGAACCCACCATGGCGTTTTCTTGCTTGAATCAGCCAGATCAACCAACACCATCGCTACACAAAGTGCGAAGAAGGTAGGTCGGAACCAGTGCATAGGGAAAGGCCCTAAACGGAAATCACCAATAGCTGGAAGGATATTTGCAAGGCCGTAGAAGGCCACCACAATACCCAAAACAAAAGCGATCGACTTTTGCACAGTAGCTGCGAGAGAAGTATTCATAATTAAGACTCTAAATAAGCGAGGCAAAGCTGCCCCGCTTTATAGGTAACGAGTAACTGAATAGTTACTTAAGGTTTGCAGGAACTTCAATACCCTGCTCTTCGTAGTACTTGATAGCACCAGGGTGAAGTGGAGCAGTTACACCTGTAAATGGGCTGTACTTAACTAGGTGGTTAAGTAGACGGTTGTCTTTACCCATCTGCTCACGTGACTCCATGTAAACCTTAGTCATTGTGTAGGCAAGATCATCAGACATCTTCTCGTTCACACCGATAAACATCAGTGTTAGGAATGCGCCTGAATCAGTCTCATTAGCTTGATCTGGGTAGGTACCCGCAGGAACGACAGAAGCTTCCATACCCAATCCAGCTTTAGGCTGTGTACCTTCAGGAATTCCTAGGATCCGAATTGGACGCTTAAGGCTTAGCTCAGCAACAACCTGCGAGCCTACTGGGAAAGAACCTACGTAAACGTCAAACTGGCCATCCTGGAAAGCCTGAGCTGCAGCACCCCAAGGTGCTTTGATGCCCTCGTATGCATCTTTAGCTAGGCCACCCGCTGCTGCAAGAGAGGTGATCTGAGCGTTAGCAGCACCCGCTGGTGGACCGATGTATACGCGTTTGCCGGCTGCATCCTTCCACTCGTTGATGCCGTTATCAGCCCAAGTGATCGCGTGGTAAGTACTGCCAGGGAAGCCGTAGAGTGCACGCACAGTTTTAGCCATTTCAGCGCCTTTCTCAGCGCCCATCTTCTTGTAAGGGGCCTTTACCTACTGTTAAAGCTTTAAAAGCGCCTGGTGGAATAACGGCTGAATCTAGTTTGCCCGTAGCTACTTTTAGTAGTGACTTAGTCAGTGTCTGACCCATCGCTAGCTGAACATTGACATCCTTATCAGCAAGGTAAGAGGCCATAGTCTGAGGCATTAGACCGACAACAGACTGAGCAGTTGCTGCTTCCATACTGATATCTGCTGCTTGTGCAGTAACTGACGCGAGGCCTAATGTAGTCGCAAGGACAGTTTTACGAAGTGCGTTCTTGAACATCATTTAACTCCAAGGGTTATTATTTTTAGAACTTAGCCAGTCTAGTAGATTGCTTATAAATGTGTAAAATGCATTTTTAAATAGCCAAATTAAAAAAAACGTATGGATCCAAAACACCTCTATTATCTATCGGTGGTCCTTGAGAAGGGCTCTTTGACAGAAGCCGCTAAACATTTAGCACTGACTCAGCCAACCCTGACTCGCACCATGGCGACACTGGAGATGCAGGCTGGAACACAGCTGTTCAGCCGAAGTCGATACGGCGTTAAAGGAACTCCTGTTGGTGTCGCCTTGGCTCGTGAGGGTCGAACGATCAATCGAAGCATGGAGGCGGCACGATTTCATGCATCGCGTTACAGAATTGGTTTGGACAAAGAGATTCGCATTGGCATTGGTCCACTACTGTCGGCAACCATCATGCCAGACGCCATGAACTCACTGTTAGAGCGGCACCCTAAGGCCTCATTGACGATTGAAGTCTCTCGCCCAACGGCTGTCATTGATCATCTAATCGATAATCAACTGGATATTGTGATTGCACCCTCTGCGTCTGACAAAATGATACCTGGCTGTGACCGACAGCTCCTCTTTAATGATGAAATCGCCATCTACTGCAGTAAAAACCACCCTTTAGCCGACAAATCGGATTTAACGATTGAGGATTTAGCGGCAGCGAATTGGTTAAGTCTTGGCCACGGGTCACCTTTTGAACGTGAGGTGATGGAACTGCTTAAAGAGTCTGGTCTAGCAAAAATACGTACTCAGATTGTCTTTCGTAATGAGGGGTATCTTCTGTTAGAGACTCTTCGTCAAGGGAAGCATCTGGCGGTATTGCCCAACGTGCCGATGCAGGTATTTAAAGATTCTGAAGAGTTTAAGCGGATAGAGTTCAAACGAGAGCTATCTCAACCGAGAAATATCTATCTTTGGGCGCGTGAAGAGATGCTGGAGAATAGCATCTATGAAAGTATTAAAGAGGTGATGCTGGCACAAGCAAAGACACTCATCGCCAGCACTCAGTAGGATTAATTAGCCTACCTTTTCACCTTTGGCTTGTAGGTCAGCATGGTAAGATGAGCGGACCAATGGTCCACTGGCAACATGACTAAAGCCCATCTCTTTTGCCAACGCCTCAAACTCTGCAAACTCATCAGGTGTGACAAATCGATCAACCGGAAGGTGATCACGGCTTGGCTGTAGGTACTGCCCAATCGTAATCATGTTGACGTCATGTGCACGAAGATCCTTCATCACCTCAACAATCTCTTCGTTCGTTTCGCCGACGCCGACCATCAAACCAGACTTGGTACGCACTTCTGGACGCAGTACTTTGTAGCGTTTTAGAAGCTCCAATGACCAAGCATAATCAGCCCCTGGGCGAACCTGTTTGTAGAGACGAGGCACTGTTTCTAGGTTGTGGTTAAAGACATCGGGCGGAGTATCTTTAAGGATCTCCAATGCGATATCCATGCGGCCACGAAAGTCAGGCACCAGGGTCTCTATTTGAATAGAGGGCAGACGTTCACGGGTTTCACGAATACAGTCAGCAAAGTGCTGTGCGCCACCGTCACGTAGGTCGTCTCGGTCTACAGAGGTAATGACCACGTAACGAAGACGCATATCCGCAATCGCTGTGGCTAACTCAATAGGCTCGTCTGGCGATAAGGCATTAGGACGGCCATGTGCAACGTCACAGAACGGACAACGGCGAGTACAGATATCGCCCATGATCATGAAGGTCGCTGTACCATGAGTAAAACACTCACCTAGGTTTGGGCAGCTCGCCTCTTCACAGACCGACGCAAGTTTATGCTTACGCAGGGTATCTTTGATGCGCTTAACTTCAGCATTAGAGCCCATGCGGACACGAAGCCAATCAGGCTTACGTGGCATATCCTCTTTTTCAGTCGGTATTACCTTAACCGGAATACGTGCTAACTTTTCAGCGCCACGCAGCTTAACTCCCTGCTCCGCTACACCCTTAGGTTTGATTGTCTCTTCACTCATTCGCTATCCCATCCATGAATAGTGTGCCACTCTGCGTAGCCAATTGCGTTTGCCAGATATTGTACTAGTTCAGACCCAACCTTTTCTACTTTAGTCGCAGAAGGATCAAACCTTGATAACTGTGTCATCTGAAGCCCTGCATAGCCACAGGGATTAATTCGTAAGAAAGGCTCAAGATCCATATCGATATTGAGCGCTAAACCGTGAAAGCTACGACTCTTGCGTACGCGCAGTCCCAGTGAACAGATCTTGTCTCCATCGACATAAACACCCGGCGCATCTGGTTTTGCGGCGGCTATGACTCGATAATCCGCTAACAGAGAGACAACCGAATCCTCCATCAGTGTGACCAGATCTCTAACACCCAACTTATTACGTTTTAAATCAAGCAGTAGATAGATCACCAGTTGACCCGGCCCGTGGTAGGTAACCTGACCACCTCGATCGACTTGGACGACAGGAATATCACCGGTGCCCAACAAATGCTCCGCTTTACCAGCTTGCCCCTGGGTAAAGACAGGCTCATGCTCTAACACCCAGAGCTCATCCGCTGTGTCTGCTGTCCGCTCATTAGTAAAAGCCTGCATCCTATCAAAGGCTTCTAGATAAGGCTGACGCCCTAAATAGCGAACGTTTAGAGGTAGATCAGATACCACTAAAGCACCATTTTGACGCGACCTGACGCCTTCAGATCGGTATGAATCTGCGCCAACTGCTCTTCACTGGTTGCAGTGATCAATACACGAACTGAGGTAAAGCGTCCTTTACTACTGGCATTGATCTCAACTTTAGACTCATCCAAATCCGGGTCGTAAAGCTTCATGGTATTAACTACGAAATCTCTATAGTCCGGCGCACTGTCACCGACCACCATGATTTTGTAGTCAGGACAAGGAAACTCAATTTTAGGAGGTGTAGGTTCGCTCATAGGTACCTCTAAAGTGAACGAAAGGTGGTTCAATCAGCGACTAACCGAACAACCCTTGGAAAAACAGAACAATGCTGTGCCAGATCGCTTTCACGAAGCCAGCCTCTTCAACCGACTGAAGCGCAAGCAAAGGCTCACGAGCGGCCTCTTCACCCTCTAGGGTCACTAGAAGATGACCTACCACTTCACCCGCTGCTAGAGGTGCTTCAATAACCTCTGGAAGGTCTAAAGTCGCGGCTAACTGATTCTCGCTGCCGCGGGGAATGGTTAACGACAGATCACCACCCAAGCCGAGAGAGACTGAATCGGTCATACCCTTCCAAACCTTTGGCTTATTCAGCTCTTGACCCGCTTTGTATAGTGGGTAATTTCTGAAGAAACGAAAGCCGTAAGCCAACAGCTTTTGACTCTCTTGGGCACGAGCTTGATCAGACGTCGTTCCTAGAACCACAGAGATCAGACGCATATCATCACGCACGGCTGACGATACCAGGCAGTATCCCGCCTCTTCCGTATGACCCGTCTTGATACCATCGACCGTTGGATCGCGCCACAACAGACGGTTACGGTTAGGCTGTTTGATATCGTTGTAGGTAAAGTACTTCTCTTTGTAGATGGCGTACTGTTCAGGGAAGTCCTGAATCAACGCACGACCAATCAACGCTAGATCTCGTGGTGAAGAGTAGTGACCCTCAGCAGGTAAACCGGTCGCATTTTTAAAGTGGGTATTGGTTAGACCCAAACGCTCAGCATGCTGGTTCATCAAATCAGCAAAGGCCTCTTCACTCCCAGCTACATACTCAGCCAAAGCAACCGACGCATCATTCCCTGACTGGATGATGACTCCACGAAGCAGATCCTCCAAACGAACTTGAGTCCCTTCACGAACAAACATCCGTGACCCTTCCGTTTTCCAAGCTTTAACGCTGATTGGCACAAGGTCGTTAAAGCTGATGTTACCCTCAGACACTTCGTGCTCAACGATGTAGCTGGTCATCATTTTAGTCAAACTAGCTGGTGCAAACTGACCATCTGCACCTGACTCAGCAATGATGTCACCCGTCGAGGCATCCATTAAGACATAAGCTGTTGCCGCTAATTGGGGTGGTGGAGGCAGAACGGCTGCCTGAATTTGAACCGTCGCAACCGCGACAAACAGTAGAACTAGGAAACGAATCTTTGAGAGCATCTTTACAACTTTTAAATAGGTTAAAACAGTTTAGGGGGATTTTATCAGCAATGGCGATGAATAGCCCATCGACTCCAAACTTTGCACCATTGAGTCAATCGACAGTGTGTCAGTCAGCGGCCCCACGAGCACTCTATGAAACTCGACATCACCCTGGCGAACTCTCTTGATGACGGCTTGGACGCCATCCATCGCTGAAAGTCGACGCTGAACCGATAGAGCCGAGCTCTCTTTACCAAAGGATCCTACTTGAAGGAATGCACCGGTATCGTCAGGTTTTGGCTGTTGAAGAGACGCAACAGGTTGAGGCGTTTTCTCTACTGTTTCAGTGGTATCAGCATGACTTCGAGCATCAATGGCCTCGACCCTAACTCGACCGGTACCCTGTTTCAAAATTTCCAAACGCGCCGCAGCTGAGTAACTTAGATCGATCAAACGATTTTCATGAAAGGGACCGCGATCGTTAACGCGCACAACAACCGACTTACCGTTATCCAGATTAGTAACTTTTGCGAAGCTGGGAATGGGCAGGCTCTTGTGTGCTGCAGACATCTTGTAGATGTCGTAGATCTCACCGTTAGAGGTTTTGTGACCATGAAACTTCAGGCCGTACCAAGAGGCGATACCCTCAGCTCTGTAACCAATGTGCGAAGGGAGCACATTATAGCTTTTACCCCAGACCTCGTAGGTCGAACGATTGCCCCCACGACTGTAGGGTATGTCGACAGGAACAGCATCGGCCACATTGGATACATCCGGTGGATTATCAGGGGCAAAATCTTTGCGAACTTTATATCGCCCGCCTGCCGTTTCACGATCGTAGGTAGGCGTGGAACTACAACCGACCAGAGCCAGGGCGAATAGAGCTACGATTGCTTTCAGCGTGAACCTTGTCACCAGTTAACCCTTGTAGATCTCAAGACGTATGGCTTCGCTCAGTTCACGAACCGCATTGGCATAGAGACGACTGTGATTATAGCGAGTGATGACGTAGAAGTTATGCAGTCCGAGAAGGTATTGATCACCTTGATCGCTGCTCATACGCATCAGTGTTGCAAGTTGATCGTCTGCAACTTCACCCTTGGCAATCACTCCACGTTGACGCCACTCACCCAGTGTAAGCTCTGGTTTAAGGCCCTTGTTAAACCACTCTGAATCAACACTGCCGTTCAAAAGGACGTCACTGATAATTGGCTCACCCGCACGCCAGCCATGACGAGCAAAGTAGTTCGCCACACTGCCAATAGCATCAACGGGGTTGCCCCAAATATCGCGCTGTTGATCGCCGTCAAAATCCACGGCATAAGCTAAGAAGCTTGAAGGGATAAATTGACCATAGCCCATGGCGCCAGCGTAAGAGCCTTTCAAAACACCGGGCTCAACCCCCTCTTGGCGCGCTAGGCGAAAGTAGTCACCTAACTGCCCTAGGAAGAAGTCGGCACGTTTAGGGTAGTCAAAACCCAAGGTCGACAGCGCATCCAAAACTCGATAATTACCAGTGATACGCCCAAAGCGTGTCTCCACACCCATGATCGCTAAAACTATTTCAGGTGGTACGCCATAAACTTCTTCAGCTTTCAACAGCGTCTCTTTGTGCTCTTTCCAGAACTGAATGGCTTGTTTGATGCGACGCTGCTCAATAAAAATCGCTCGGTACTCACCCCAATTTAGGCGACGCTCTGCTGGACGGCTGATCGCATCAATAATGCTCTGCTGATACTTTGCTCGACCTAACACATCACGAATGTAACTCTCTTCGAAACCATCAGCCTTCAGGTCATCAATCAATATCTGAGCTCGTGGATGGGCCTCATAACCAGCAAAAGAGGCTGTTGATACCGCTAAACAACCCGCTAACACCATCGTTTTAAAATGTTTAAGCATGCTTATCTCCAAGCAGTCATCTTATTATTCTAGCGTCGCAACATCGATTTATGGGTATGAATCGACATCAGAATTCCGAAACCTATCATCAACGTCACGATAGAGGTACCACCATAGCTCACCATTGGCAGAGGGACCCCTACAACCGGCAGAATCCCACTGACCATGCCGATGTTCACAAAGACATAGACAAAGAAGGTCAGCGTGATACTAGCTGCTAGCATACGGGAAAAACTGTCAGGTGCCTTAACAGCGATCATTAAGCCACGACCTACAATTAAAAGGTATAGAGCGAGTAGCACTAACACCCCTTTCATTCCCAGCTCTTCGCCGATCACTGCAATAATAAAGTCTGTATGAGATTCAGGAAGAAAGTCCAGTTGAGACTGGGTACCACTCAAGAAACCTTTGCCAGAGAGGCCGCCCGAACCGATCGCCGTTTTCGACTGTATGATGTTCCAGCCCGAGCCAAGAGGATCGCTCTCTGGATCTAAAAAGGTCAGCACCCTCTGTTTCTGATAATCCTTCATGATCATCCAGAGCCCAGGCAGTGAAGCCGCTACAACCCCAGCACTCAGAAAGATCCAGCGCCAGTAGATTCCCGAAAATAGCAAAATAAATACACCTGAGGCGCCAATCAGCAACGAGGTACCAAGATCTGGTTGCTTCATAATCAGTGCAAATGGGATCGCAATTAAGATCAAACTCACTATGATCGCTTTAAAGTTGGGCGGCAGTGTGTATCGAGCGATGTAACCCGCCACCACAATAGGTAGAACCAGTTTCATTAACTCTGATGGCTGAAAACGAAAACCGGGCAGCGCCAACCATCGCTGAGCACCTTTAGCACCAACCCCAAACAAGATAACGCCAACCAACAAGGCCACACCAAGCAGGTAGAGCCAGGGCCCTACCCTCATGATCACCCTAGGGGGGACTTGCGCGAGAAAAATCAACGCGGCAAATCCTGCAGCCATGCGGATGGCCTGACGCTCAACATAGGCCCAGTCTTGCCCTGATGCACTGTAAAGAATGACCAGCCCTGCTACACAGAGCGCTAGCAATAGTAAAAGCAAGGGTAAATCTAGGTGAGTGTAATTCCACAAGGAGCGCTGCTTGCGAAGTCCTGACTGATCTGGCGAGACGGAGCGGTGGAAATCTTTAGACATTAATCATCTCCCAACTCACTGGTGTAATCGCCCAGTAACCAAGCATCAATCACTTCACGCGCGACCGGTGCTGCAGCTCTAGAACCACCCTCGCCGTTCTCGACGACTACCGCCACTGCAATTTTAGGATCATCAGCCGGTGCAAAGGCAACAAAGAGTGCGTGGTCTCGCTGACGTTCTAGCAGAGCCTCTGAGTCATATTCAGCATCTTGAGCAATGCCGACCACTTGGGCCGTACCTGTTTTGCCTGCCATGGTATATGGCGCTCCCGCACCGGCTTTTCGAGCCGTACCGTAGGGAGCATTCACCACATTCACCATGCCTTCAATAACCTTTTCAAAGTACTCGGGGTGATTGAGTTCAACATCGGGTAGTGTCGGCTTCTGTTGTAGCTGTTGGATAATCTCTGTCTGTTCCGCAGTTAGCTCATTTTCAGCGATGAAGCTCTTGATCATCTGTGGACGCACCCACTTACCGCGATTGGCTAACACTGCTGTAGCTGTCGCGAGCTGCAGTGGCGTAGCTATCATATAACCCTGCCCAATACTTAGATTGAGTGAATCACCGGGGTACCAAGGCTGTTTTTCGCGACGCTTCTTCCACTCATTTGATGGGAGAAGTGCTCGGCCCGCCTCAGGCAGATCCAGACTGGTAACTTGGCCAAAACCGAAACGCCCTAAATAGTCACTGTAAACATCAATCGGAGTTTTAGATGCGGTATCATAAAACCAGACATCACAAGACTCAGCCAATGCGTGATTCAGATCGACTCGACCATGACCAGATTTCTTCCAGTCTCGCCATTTACGGCCGTTTTCGGAGAGTTGATAGAAACCGGGATCCCACACTTTGTGATCAATCGGTACCGATTTAGAATCAACCGACGCAAGTGCGGTAAAGGGCTTCAGCGTTGATCCCGGTGGGTAGGCTCCACGGATGGCACGATTGTAAAGAGGCTGATCTTTATCATCGCGAAGCGTATTGTAGTCATCGAATGAAATACCCGTTACAAACTCATTGGGGTCGTAAGAGGGGTTGCTCACCAATGACAAGATTTCACCGGTTTTAGGTTCAATCGCTACAACAGCGGCTCGCTTACCCTCCAACAGTTTCGCTGTAAACTGCTGCAGCTTTAGATCAAGACTTAACTGGATATCCAAACCTGGAGTTGGGTCCTCTTGCTCCAAAACACGCATGACTCGGCCGCGCACATTGGTTTCAACACGCTGCAAACCGACCTGTCCGTGCAGTAACGGCTCGTAATATTTCTCTACCCCAAGCTTGCCAATGTAGTGTGTTGCAGCATAGTTGTTAGGGTCTAAGGTTTTGAGTTCGCGCTCATTAACACGCCCGACATAGCCAATGGCATGCACCAATGAATCTGGATGAGGATAGTAACGAACAAGATCAGCTTCGATCTGCAACCCCGGAAGACGGTAGAAGTTCACCGAGAGCTTAGCAATCTCCTCTTCGGTCAAACGAGACTTTAGAGGGACGGTGGAGTGTGGACGTCGACGGTGCTTAAGACGCTTTTTAAAACCTTCTACTTCAGCTGCAGAGAGCTCAACCAGCGAAGCGACATCCTCCAACAGCGAATCCACATCATCAACCTCCTCTTTAAGGAGCGTCAAACTGAAGCTAGGGCGGTTTTCAGCCAACAGTTCGCCATTACGATCGTAAATAAGACCTCGTCTTGGGGCGACTGGCTGAAGTTTAATGCGATTGTTTTCTGATAACAGAGAGAATCGATCGTGCTCAACGACCTGCAAGAAGTAGATGCGACTGACCAGAATTGCCATAAGCACTAAAACGAAAAGAAACGCGACGACTGCTCGGTTAACAAAGAACCGATTCTCTTTTTGGTAGTCGTTAAATCGTCTCTGATCCATCTAACTCACTTATGGTAGGGGTGACCTTGAAGTAAGGTCCAGGCTCGATATATCTGCTCAGCAAGAATAATGCGAACAAGTGGGTGCGGTAAAGTCAGCGCTGATAGCGACCACTTCTGATCGGCAGCAGCGATGCATCGAGGATCAAGACCATCGGGACCACCCACCAAAAGCGTTATATTATTTCCTTCCATCCGCCAATTTTCAGCCTGTTCAGCAAGCTTCTCGGTCGACCAGTTCTTGCCATCAACACAGAGAGCAATCACGCGATCTCCTTTAGGGATGGCTGCCAACATGGCGTCACCTTCAGAGCGCATAGCCCGTTGGATATCAGCCCCTTTACCACGATGGCCAGGCTGTAATTCAACCAGTTCTAGCTGAAAATCAGAGGGAAGACGCTTGCAGTACTCTTGGTAGCCATCCGTGACCCATTTTGGCATCTTAGTGCCGACTGCAAGCAACCGAATGCGCATAAGGCTTAGGCTTCGCCTACTGACCAGAGGCGTTCAATGTCATAGAAATCACGAGCATCTGGCATCATAACGTGCACAATGATGCTACCAAGATCGACCAATACCCAGTCACCGACCGTTTGACCTTCAATACCCATAGGCAAAAGACCCTGCTCTTTCACCTTGTCGATCACCTCTTGAGCAGCAGCAGCTACCTGACGCTTAGATGTACCACTCGCAACCATCATGTAGTCAGTGACGGTTGAGCGGCCACGTACATCGATTAGGTTGATATCTTTTGCTTTCATTCCCTCAAGCGCATCTTGCACTAGGGCGATCAATTGATCATCTTGCATGTAAATTAAATTACCTTTCATTGGCGTCATAGAGACGCTCATTTTTAATAAAATTCCAAACGCCGTCTGGAATTAAAAATCTAGGGTTTGAGCCCCGCTTAATAATCTTTCTTACCTGGGTCGCAGAGACATTCATCGGAGTCAACTGATGCATCGCCAGATGACCTGAAGGACGAAGGCTTAACGTTTCTAGATCCTCAACCTTATGCTGATCAATAAAGCACTGAAGCTCTGAATCGAACTCAGGCTCATAACCGGGTCGAGCTACGATCAATAAGTGACCAAAATCCGTTAGCTGCTGCCAATAGGACCAACTCTTAATACCCAGCAAAGAGTCCATCCCCATCACCAATATTATTGGCAAATCCTCACCCACTTCGGCACGTTTTTTCATCAACGTGTTGATGGTGTAGCAAGGCTCATCACTGATCAATTCACAATCATCAGCAACCAGTGCAGGCTCGGATTCTACCGCTAACCGAACCATCTCAAACCGCTGTACGGCAGAGCCGCCGGTTGAAGCTTTATGGACTGGCTCACCGGTGGGGACCAGATTAATATGAGGCACGTTGAGCACCTCCTGAAGTTCTAGCGCAGTTCTGAGATGCCCATAGTGAATAGGATCAAAGGTACCACCAAAAAGAACCAAAGGAGGTTTCTGCATTACTTACGAACCTGCCCTTCTCCGTAAACAATGTATTTCTGAGACGTCAGCCCCTCTAGACCGACCGGCCCACGAGCGTGAATCTTGTCCGTAGATATACCGATTTCAGCACCTAGGCCGTATTCAAAGCCATCGGCAAATCGAGTAGAGGCGTTGATCATGACAGAGCTGGAGTCGACCTCACGCAAAAATTGACGCGATAGTGTGTAGTTTTCAGTAATGATCGCGTCGGTATGGTGAGATCCGAAGTGATTGATGTGCTCAATTGCTCGATCTATACCCTCAACAATTTTGATGGAAAGTATCGGCGCCAAGTACTCAGTCGCCCAATCTTCTTCGGTCGCTGCATTGGCTTGAATAATGGCACATGTCTTGTCACAACCACGAAGTTCTACACCCGCCTCAGCGTAGGCCTCAGCTAGCTCTTTAAGAACCTCATCAGCAACCGATTCATGCACCAGCAGTGTCTCCATAGTGTTACAGGTACCGTAGCGATGAGTCTTGGCATTGATGGCAATATTGATAGCCTTAGCTAGGTCAGCCTCTGCATCAATATACACATGACAAATACCGTCGAGGTGTTTAATAACAGGCACGCGCGCATCGTTCGAGATACGCTCGATCAACCCCTTACCTCCACGAGGCACGATAACATCCACAAACTCTGGCATAGTAATCAACTGACCAACGGCTTCACGATCCGTGGTTTCCACCACCTGGACAGCCGTTTCAGGCAAACCAGCCTGTTTTAGGCCCGCCATAATCGATTTAGCAATCGCCTGATTAGAGTGAATTGCCTCAGAACCACCGCGAAGAATCGTAGCGTTACCCGACTTTAGACAGAGACTGGCGGCTTCCATTGTGACATTCGGGCGTGACTCATAGATGATGCCTATTACGCCTAGAGGAACACGCATCTTACCTAGCTGAATTCCGGATGGCAGAAAACGCATGTCGGATACATCACCGACAGGGTCTGGTAGAGCGGCAACCTGACGAAGACCCTCGATCATGCCATCGATACGCTCTGGAGTTAGCGCTAGACGATCCAGCATCGCATCATCAAGCCCACGAGCCTTTCCAGCCTCAAGGTCTTTCTGGTTAGCTTGAGTGATCGCATCACGATCGGCATCAATAAGTTCAGCCATTGCAAGCAATGCACTGTTTTTCTGTTCTGTATTAGCACGTGCTACGACACGTGAAGCTTCGCGCGCATTCGCACCAAGCGTCTGCATGTAATCCGCTACATTCATCAGGTCTTTACCGATCAATTTATTGAGAATTCTAGTATAGCGTGACAGCGATCAAGAACCCACCAATAACAAGAAATTACGCCAGCAAAAATTGCTTTTAATGCCTATGAAATAGTTACAAATTTTAGGAACCAACTGGTCGATCGGTCGAAGACAGACTGGTATTATGAAACTCTTATTTTGTGTACTGGAAACAAAGGCATGCTTGAACAAGACGGCGAACAATACAAAGGTTACCTACGTTGGTACCAGCGCCCTGCCTTTGCTGCAGCCATCGCTCTGATTTTGCTCTTCTCTTCGACCTTGGTTGGCTCCTATCTGTTGGCCAAAAATGCCGCAGAAAACGAAGCACTAAAACAGGCCAAAATTTGGAGTAACAGCGCCTCCATGCTGGTTGCCCCTCTGATTCTCTCTAAGGATTTGGTCAGCCTTAACTTTGTCACTAACCAGATTGCAGACGACCCCTTCGTAGCAGGCATTCAAATCACCGATAGCCAGACTATGCGATTAGCTGCAGCTGGAAAGCAGGAGGGTGTCCACACAGCCAAATCCATCGCCCCAAATAACGAAACCATTGCTCAGTTAGAGGTGTGGATTGACCCGACTCCCGTTCAGCAACAACTCAATTACCAAACGGGACTGATCAGCAGTGGCGCCATTATCGCATTTCTGTTATCACTGTTTATCTATCGTCGTCAGAGCAAACTTCTTGAAGAGGAAGTGGCTTATATTGAACAGATTGAGCAACATTTTGATGATCAAATCACAGACTCAACGGAAGCTCAGGAAACAATCGACGACAGCGATGAAGAAGTTTATGAAGACGATGTAGAGGCAGAAGCGCTAATCGAACAAGAACCAGAGCTAGACGATCAAGAACAGGACACTGAGTTCAACTCCCTAGATAACCACCTTGGATCCGAGGCGGAGACAGAGATTGAATCGACTATTGAGACTGAAGTGGACACTGAAGTAGATTACGATGACATAGGCAATTTCGGATCCGCGTACGATGACCCGATTGTTGAAAACAGCACTTCGGATGAGCCTAGCGAACCTAACTTTGAAGTAGCTCACGAACCTGACACTGATGAGGCAGACCTCCCGCCCTGGGAATCTAGCGAATATGAGACAGTGGTAGAGGCCAATGAACCTACCGACATTGAACCGCCAATCGTCAAAATGCAGGTTGCTGAGACCGATAAGGATGAGATCGATCTGGTCGAACTTCTAAAACCAGAGAGACGTGAACCGAGCGTACCGCCCTTCAAGCCTCTATCAAAAGAGCCCGAACAAGAGCGTGAAGAGCCCAGCTTTGAAACGTTGATGTTTGATACAACGCCAGAGCGCCAAGAGCCTCCAAAAAAACTGGCGCGCAAACTGCCTATCATCAATGAAGAACAGCTCGATCTATACACCATTGAACAGGAGCTTGATCTATTAACACCAGCCAGTGAAGCGGCCTACGTTGTCCTGATCGACTTTACCAGCCCCCACTCGGCCCTGATCTCCAATGAAGAACAGTTACAGATCAAACGCACTTACCGAACACTGGCTAACTCGGTTGCCAATATTTACGAAGGCGAGGTCTCTGCACTTGGCGAAGACATACTGATACAGTTTGATAACGCCAGCGAGGATGACGAGCATGGCGTTAATGCGGCGTGTGCAGCCATGCTATTTGCCCAACTTGCCCGTTCGTACAATAGAAGCCGCTCAGATCAGCAGGAGCCGATACTGAACGTCCACACCGCAATTGTAAGAGGTCAACAGGGTCGTCAGGATAGAATGGCCGACGAAGCCCGCTTCTTAACTCGCTCAACCAAAACAGATCGATTGATTAGCCATACAGCACTCTCAGAGGCACCCGATCTAAAAAGCGGTGTTCTATCAACCGCTGAGATCAAACGCGAAGATGAGGACAAGGTGCTGATCCTATCGTTGAGTAAAAGCTATCAAGATCTGTTAGAAAAACAGGGGCGTTATCTTCTGGCAAAACTGGCACAGCAGGCCGCACAGTAATCTGCATAAACCGCACATTATTGATTCAACAAAAAAGGGAGCCAGTGGCTCCCTTTTGATATTTAGGTAGTCATTACTCTACCGATAGATGGCTCACTCGCTGATAGCCCCTTGGCAGTTTATTGCCTCGACGACCGCGCTCTCCACGGTAGTGTTCTAGATCGGCTTTGGTCATTTTTAGGTACTGCTTACCCGCATGAACCAGAAGTTCCTGATCTTCATTAAGAACAGCCACAGCAACCATCAACTCTTCACGAGCTTGAGCCCTTGCCGACGGGATGTTAATGATCTTATTACCTTTACCTCGTCCCAATACAGGCAGCTCAGAGACTGGGAACACCAGTAGACGCCCTTCAGAAGTTACGGCAGCGATCAAACCATTTTCGCTATCAGAAATGGAAGCAGGCGCTACGATATTGGCCCCTTTGGGTAGCGTCAGTACCGCTTTACCGTTTTTCGTCTTACTGGTCATATCACCTATCGACGTGACAAAGCCATAACCAGCATCTGAAGAGAGAAGAACCTTATCACTCTCTTTACCCGCGGTTAGTGCCTCTATCGAAGCACCCTTTTGCAGACTAATGCTACCGGTAACAGGCTCGCCTTGCCCCCGAGCTGAAGGCAGGTTATGAGTCTCTAATGTATAACTGCGCCCCATACTGTCTAGCAGGATCGTCGGCTGGTTCATGCGTCCAGCAATCGAGAGTTTATAACCATCACTCGCTTTGTAATTCAGAGTAGCCGGATCAATGTCATGCCCTTTAGCAGCACGGATCCACCCCTGTTTAGAGAGGACGACGGTAACAGGATCAGAGGTAAGCAGATCTTTATCACTGAACGCTTGAGACTCTTCACGCTCAACCAGAGGAGAGCGGCGATCATCGCCAAACTCTTCAGCAGCCTGTTCAATCTCCTCTTTAATGAGATTACGCATCAACTCATCAGAACCAAGAATAGATTCAAGTTTTTTACGCTCTTCATCTAACTCAGACTGCTCTGCACGGATCTGAAACTCTTCAAGTTTCGCCAAATGACGAAGTTTGAGATCGAGGATGGCGTTAGCTTGGACATCCGTTAGACCGAAGCGTTCCATCATAACCGTTTTAGGCTCATCCTCGTTGCGGATGATTGCGATCACTTCATCGATATTAAGATAAGCAATGATCAAACCATCGAGGATATGCAGTCGATCTAATACTTTCTGCAAACGGAATTCGAGACGGCGTCGAACAACCTGGGTACGCCAAGTAAGCCACTCCGTTAAGATCTGACGAAGATCTTTAACCTGTGGACGGCCGTCAATGCCGATCATGTTGAAGTTAACTCGGTAGCTTCGCTCTAGATCGGTGGTTGCAAACAGGTGAGCCATCAACTGCTCAATATCGATACGATTTGAGCGTGGCACAATCACGAACCGAGTCGGATTCTCATGGTCTGACTCATCACGCAAATCGCTAACCATTGGCAATTTTTTCTGCTGCATTTGAGCTGCAATCTGCTCAAGCACCTTAGCACCAGATACCTGATATGGAAGAGCCGTAATGACAACGTCACCATCCTCAATTTCATAAATAGCACGTGCTTTTACAGAACCACGACCGGTCTCATAGATCTTTTTAAGATCAGCCGTCGGTGTAATGATCTCAGCAGCGGTTGGGAAATCAGGGCCTTTTACTTTCTGACAAAGACGCGCAACACTGGCATCAGGATTGTCGAGCAGATAAGTACAAGCCCGAGCGACTTCGCGAAGGTTATGGGGAAGAATATCAGTCGCCATACCAACGGCGATACCCGTAGAACCATTCAAGAGTACGTTAGGTAGACGCGCTGGCAGAACCTCAGGCTCATCCATCGTGCCATCAAAGTTAGGTACCCATTCAACCGTTCCTTGACCTAACTCTTTTAACAACACCTCGGCATATTTAGAGAGTCGCGCTTCAGTGTATCGCATTGCTGCGAAAGATTTAGGGTCGTCAGCAGAACCCCAGTTGCCTTGACCATCTACAAGCGGATAGCGATAACTGAAAGGCTGTGCCATAAGCACCATAGCCTCATAACAGGCCGAATCACCGTGCGGATGAAACTTACCTAAAACGTCACCTACCGTACGTGCTGACTTTTTAAATTTGGCGCTCGCCTTTAGTCCAAGCTCAGACATTGCATAAACAATACGGCGTTGTACTGGCTTCATACCATCGCCTAGATGAGGCAATGCACGGTCAAGAATGACGTACATTGAGTAATCTAAGTAGGCTTTCTCTGTAAAGGTCTTTAAAGGAAGGGTTTCGACCCCTTCATCGATCAGATTTTCCACAAATAGTGTTCCCAGACGGGTTAGCATTTACAAAAACAGTTGTTTACGAGTATGCCACCATAGACACGCGCTTGCATCTGAAAAGCACCAAGATAGGATCAAATGCGTAGAGTGAAAACGAGTATCAACAAAAAGACACGGACAAGATGAACCTGTTAAAAGCTGTTTCTATTTCAATTCTATTTGGCATATCAGCCGTATCAGCAGCTGAGTGGCAAACTGATATAAAAAGTAATAAACCCATTGTTGGAAAAATATGGGATAACGCAAACCAGCGTTTCATAACTCAACAGCAATTACTGGATCAAATGAGTGAGATAGATTGGATATTGTTGGGTGAAAATCATGAAACGGATATTCATCACGAACTTCAAACAGAGATACTAGAGCTACTGTCCCAAAAGAAGATACTCGGTAATGTTGCCTTTGAAATGGCGAATACAGATCAACAGAGTGCACTAGACAGCGCATTAGGGGAGCCGTCGAATCCAGAACAACTCAACTGGCAAAAAGGCTGGCCTTGGGAGTGGTATGAATCACCCGTCAACTTAGCTTTAACGAAAGCAAACAGAGTACTCGGCACAGACCTAACTCGACAACAACAGATGCAAGCCTATATGGATGAGTCGATAGATCATCCTAACGAACACTACAAAAACTTTATGCTCGACATACTCTATGAAAGCCACTGCGGCAAGCTACCCAAATCACAACTGGGCAATATGTTAAGAGTTCAAATAGCCCGTGATCGACAGATGGGTAGAGTACTTAAAGAGAACAGCACCGATAAAGTCGATCTATACATTGCAGGCAACATGCATGTCAGAAAAGATGCCGGCGTCCCCTTTCATAATGAGCTGAATAGCTTATCGATCATGATGCTATCCGTTGGTGACAGCAGAGACCCCTTTGAAATCATACCAGACAGCTATCAGGATGAAGCGATAGCTGATTATGTGATATTCACACCGGAAGTAGAGCAGAGGGATCACTGTTCGCAGATTGAAGGGTAGTAGTTAGCTGTTGGAGCGGTCTTGCGAAGGCCGTGAAGGTTGGGCGCGTAATTAGAGAGCAGGTGACAGGCTAAAGCCAGTCACTGGTGTGCTTAACTCGCTACGAAGCTGCGGTGACTGGCCTTCAGCCTGTCACTGGTGTGCTTAACTCACTACGAAGCTACGGTGACTGGCCTTCAGCCTGTCATCCGCTATTGACGTCGGCAGAGACTTTTTAAAACCGTTGGAGCGGTCTTGCAAAGGCCGCGATGGATTTGG